>NZ_JBIBDE010000001.1:0-932519 GCF_042901625.1 Paeniglutamicibacter sp. NPDC012692 | reverse complement strand
ACACATGATGTGTTGACTGTTCGTGGGCGATACTGGGTTCGAACCAGTGACCTCTTCCGTGTCAGGGAAGCGCGCTACCGCTGCGCCAATCGCCCATACTTCTTGCAATATTCCTACGAGGTGGGGACGGGATTCGAACCCGCGTAAACGGCTTTGCAGGCCGGTGCCTCGCCTCTCGGCCACCCCACCATGACCAACGAGTAGTGAACTACTTGTCGGCTGGATCGGTAAACCGATCCGGTGATTCTTATGCGAGTGGACAACGAGGTTCGAACTCGCGACCTCGACCTTGGCAAGGTCGCGCTCTACCAGCTGAGCTATGTCCACGTGTGAATCGCTTTCCGCCCGGTTCGTTTCCGTTCCGTTTGGCTGCGTTCCAACGAGTAAAAACTCTATACGACGTTTACCCAAAGTTCCAAATCGAGGGTTTCATACGACCGCAGAGGCAAATAATCCGCGTGATCTCGGGGTTTGCAACTCTCGGCAACGGGCCCCAAAACGGCAAATCGTCGTAAAAGCATGAAAAAATCTTTTTATGACATCTCCAGCGCTGGCGCAACAGACCGATTTCGGACGCATGTATGCCCGGAAAATCGGCGAACTTCCCGAGGTTCCATCCATCACCACGGTCATTGGCCAGGAAAAGATGGACATGGACGGATGGATCGGCCATATGGCCGCGACCGCGGTGATCCAGGACGAACGCCTCGGCGGTGCCGTGGGAAACAGCGCCAAGCTCAAGGCACTGGCCCGGCAAGCATCCACCGCCGCCGCGCAATACCGCGACGCTGCCGCCGCCCGCGGGGACCGCGTCCACCAATACTGCGAACAAATCGCGCTGCGCGCACTCGGCCGATCGCACCAGGCCGCCCAATCGCGCGAGGCCCTGGCCGAAAACGGCGAGGAAGCATTCGCCGGACGGTTCGATGAATGGTGGGACCAGTACCAGGTGCAGCCCCTTGCCGCAGAGGTCACCGTCTGGAACAGCACCATAGGCTACGCGGGCACCCTTGACCTGGTGGCAACCATCGGGGGTCGCCTGTGCCTGATCGACTACAAGACCCGCGGAACAGACCGGGAGGGCCGCGTGAAACCCTTGGATCCCAAGGTGATCATGCAACTGGCGGCCGGCGCCAAGGCGGAGGAAATGGTGGTCGACGCCGCCGCCGGCATCTGGGAAGCGTGGAAATACTCACAGGACCCCATGCTTCTGGGGGTGGCGATCGGAGAGACCGAGGTGCAAACCGTCATGGCCAATCCCGAGGTGCTTCCCGCCTATTGGTCGAAGTTTTGGTCGCTTCGACAGGTCTGGGGTGCGAGCCAGCGGGTGCGCGATGCCGGTTCGGCCCTGCATGTGGTGGGCCCTCCCGCAGCACCGGAGAACGAGTCCGCTCGGTAGACTTGATCGAAGGCGCAGCCACAAACTGAGTGTGGCGCGCCCCTTACATCCACAGCACATTGCCGGGACTCAGCCGGCGGAAGGGAGACGGATCCCCATGACCGTCTTAGGTATTCGCATCGTTGGCGACCCGATCCTGCGCACGCGGGCGGACGAGGTCACCGAATTCGGCCCCGTATTGCGCAAGCTGGTCGCGGACATGGACGAAACCATGGAAAACGTCGAAGGCGCAGGCCTTGCCGCGCCCCAGGTCGGCGTATCGCTGAGGGTATTCACCTACCAAATCGCCGGCCAGCGCGGACACATCATCAACCCGGTCCTCGAGCTCAGCGATGACGACCAGGAAGACGTGTCCGAAGGCTGCCTGTCGATCCCGGGCCTCGGCTACCCGGTGACCCGACGCCGCTGGACCCGTGCCACCGGCGTCGACGTGGACAACAACCCGGTTGTCGTCGAGGGCGAGGGATTCCTGGCCCGGTGCCTGCAGCACGAGACCGACCACCTCGACGGCATCCTTTACATCGACAGGCTCACGGGCGATCTGAAGAAGGAAGCCTTCCGCAAGCTGCGCAACACCAACTACAACAGCGTTGCCGCAACCACCGTCAACCAGCGCTCGGCGGCGCTGGGTTCGAGCTTCGGCGCCGGCGCCAGCTTTGGCGGCCAGGCATGAGGGTCCTCTTTGCCGGAACCCCGCAGGTGGCCGTCGAATCCCTGAACCGGCTGGTTGCCGACGGGTTCGACGTCGTGGCAGTGCTCACCCGCGAAGACGCCCCGGTGGGACGCAAGCGCGTGCTGAC
This sequence comes from Paeniglutamicibacter sp. NPDC012692, assembly GCF_042901625.1. Taxonomy (NCBI): domain Bacteria; kingdom Bacillati; phylum Actinomycetota; class Actinomycetes; order Micrococcales; family Micrococcaceae; genus Paeniglutamicibacter; species Paeniglutamicibacter sp. NPDC012692. The sequence continues at coordinate 930,320 of NZ_JBIBDE010000001.1, read as the reverse complement.
CCCGTCGCCCGTCGCTGCGCGCGCGGCCGAGCTCGGCATCGACATCATCCACGCCAACCGCATCGACGAGCAGACCCAGGAGCGCCTGGCCGCGCTGGACCTGGACATCGCGGCGATCGTCGCCTTCGGGGGACTGGTCCCCGAGAAGGCGCTGACGATTCCGCGCCTTGGCTGGATCAACCTGCACTTCTCGCTGCTGCCCGCATGGCGCGGCGCGGCCCCGGTCCAGCACTCGATCATGGCAGGCGACGACATCACCGGCGCGGTCACGTTCCAGCTCGAAAAGGGCCTGGACACCGGTCCCATCTTCGGCACGCTCACCGAAACCATCGACCCCGCGGACACCTCGGGGGAGCTGCTGGGCCGGTTGGCTGTCTCCGGAGCGGTACTGCTGTCGCAGACCCTTTCCGGCCTTGACGCCGGCAGGCTCGTGGGCGTCGAACAGCAGAGCGAAACCTCCTATGCGCACAAGCTCACGCTTGTCGACGGCAAGGTCGACTGGTCGCTTCCGGCGCTGGTCATTCGCCGGCGCATCAACGGAACCACCCCGGACCCGGGCGCTTGGACCGAGCTGGACGGCCAGCGCTTCAAGCTCGGAACGCTCACGCCCCAGACGGAAGTCACCGACCTGGCCCCGGGCGAGGTCCGCATCGAGCCGGGCAAGCAGCCGCGGGTCCTGGTGGGCACCGGGTCGCACGCAGTAGAACTTGGCCTGGTGCAACCACCGGGCAAGAAAATGATGAACGCAGCAGATTGGGCGCGAGGGATTCTCGCTTCCGGAACCGTGGATGAGGTGAAATTCGCATGAGCGAATTCGGACAGGGACGTTCCGACCGTCCGCGACGCAACGAAGGCAACCGCGGCGGAGGCCAGGTTCGTCGAGACGAGGCCGGCCGCACCCGCAACCGCGGAGGCAGCGGGCAGCGCCAGTTCAGCGCGTCCGCACCCTCGGCCCGCGGGCGCCGCGCCGATCCGGCACGCCTGACGGCCTTCGAGGTGCTGCGCGCCGTAGCCGAGCACGACGCCTACGCAAACCTGGTGTTGCCGACCCGCATCCGCGACCACCGCCTTGACCGCCGCGACGCGGGGTTCGCCACCGAACTGACCTACGGCGCCCTGCGCGGGCAGGGACTCTACGACGCGATCCTGTCCCGCTGCGTCGACCGCCCGCTGGACCAGCTGGACCCCGCGGTGCTTGACGCGCTGCGCCTGGGCGCCCACCAGCTGCTGGCCATGCGCGTTCCAAACCACGCCGCCCTCGACGAAACCGTCTCGCTGGCCCGCATGGTCATCGGCGCCGGTGCCTCGGGCCTGATCAACGCAGTGTTGCGCAAGGTGTCGCTGAAGGACCTGGACACCTGGAGCGCCGAGCTGGTCGAGGGCATCACCGACGAAAGCGCGGCCGCCGCACTGGTCCACTCGCACCCCGAATGGATCGTCCGCGCCCTGCGCCAGGCACTGGTCGCCCACGGCCGCGAGGCCAGCGAGATCAACGACCTGCTCGCCGCGGACAACCTTGCCCCCGTCGTGAACCTGGTGGCCCTTCCGGGCATCGGCTCGCTGGAGGAAGCGCTCGACAACGGCGCCGAGGTCGGCACGCTTGTCGCCGATTCCGCCTACTACCAGGGCGGGGACATCGCCCGGCTTTCCTCGGTCCGCGAAGGCAGCACCCGCGTGCAGGATGCCGGCTCCCAGCTGGTGGCCCGCGCCCTGGCCCAGGTGCCGCTGCCGGATGCCGGAGAGGATGCCTACTGGCTGGACCTGTGCGCCGGACCCGGCGGCAAGGCGGCGCTCCTGGCGGCCCTTGCGGCCGAACACGGTGCCCGCCTGACCGCCAACGAACCCGCCGAACACCGCGCGGAGCTCGTCAGCAAGGCCCTGGTGGCAGTGGACCCGGACACCTGGATGATCTCGGTGCGCGACGGCCGCGAATACGGCGAGGCCGAATACGCCGGCGGTTACGACCGGGTCATGGTCGACGCCCCGTGCTCGGGCCTTGGCGCGCTGCGCCGCCGCCCGGAATCCCGCTGGCGCAAGAGCCCGAAGGACGTCGCGGAACTGACGATCCTGCAGGGCGAGCTGCTCGACGCTGCGCTCAGCGCGGTCCGCGTCGGCGGCGTTGTCGCCTACGTGACGTGCTCTCCGCACCCGGCCGAAACCGTCGCGGTGATCGACGACGTGCTTTCGCGCCATGCGAACGTGAAGTTGCTGGACACCGGTGCCGCACTCGAGGCCGCCGCGCTTCCGGGCATGGCCTCGGCTTCCCGCAAGGTCGGCGATGGCAGCACCATCCAGCTGTGGCCGCACATCCACCGCACCGATGCCATGTTCATGGCATTGTTGACCCGTACTGCCTAGCCAGACGCACGCCCGTGTCCCGGGCCCCCTTCATCAGGAGCTTCAATGCGCACTTGCCAGATCAACCCGTCCATCCTCTCGGCCGACTTCACGAACCTCGAGCGTGAGTTGCACCGGATCCACACCGCGGATGCGGTGCACGTGGATGTCATGGATAACCATTTTGTGCCGAACCTGACCATCGGGCTTCCCGTGGTCCAGCGGCTCAATGAGGTCAGCGATCTGCCGTTGGACGTGCACCTGATGATCACCGACGTTGACCGGTGGGGCCCGGGCTACGCGGAGGCCGGCGCGGCCTCGGTGACCTTCCACGCGGAGGCCTCCGCGGCCCCGGTGAAGCTGGCTCGGGATCTGCGGGCAGCCGGTGCGCGGGCCTCGATGGCCCTGCGCCCCGCGACGCCCATCGAGCCGTACCTGGACATGCTTCCGGAACTGGACATGGTGCTGCTGATGACCGTGGAACCCGGATTCGGGGGACAGGCCTTCCTTGACCTGGTCCTGCCGAAGATCCGGCGCACCCGCAGGGCCATCGACGGAACCGGCCTGCCCATCGCCCTGCAGGTCGACGGAGGGGTGACCCGCGAAACCATTCTGCGTGCGGCTGAGGCCGGAGCCGACGTGTTTGTCGCGGGGTCGTCGGTCTACGGCACCGAGGACCCGGCCGTTGCCGTCGACACATTACGAAACCTCGCCGCCCAAACGCCTGTGTCCGTGTAATACTAAGAGCTACAACTACACAACGTGCTCCGGGGTCGGTGTAAGTCCGAACCGGCGGTTATAGTCCGCGACCCGCGCCAAGGAAGTTCCTCACGGAATTTCGGAGGCATGGTTGAACTGGTGAAATTCCAGTACCGACAGTTAAAGTCTGGATGGGAGAAGCACGTACACGCAACACCTAAACCCTCACGGGTTGTGCCAAGAAAAGACGGCGGATGTCTACGGACCACCGGCCCTCAAGTTCAGGCAATCACGTGCAGGATGGCAGTGAACCGTCGTATCGAAACCCCCGGAGCCGCCGCGGCTTGACAGGAGGACGATGGATTTTCTGCGGTGGCTCATTGAAGCTTTCAACTCTTACATCACGATTGGTAGCAGCGCACTGCTGGTACGCGAAGTCGTGGGCAACATCTTTGGCCTGGCCTCCGCCCTGGGCGGCATCCGCCGCAAGGTCTGGGCCTGGCCGGTAGGCATCATCGGCAACGCCTTGTTGCTGACCGTATTCCTCGGCAGCATCTTCGGCCACGATTCGACGGCAAACCTCTTGGGCCAGGCCGGACGCCAAATCATGTTCATCGCCGTGTCGATCTACGGCTGGTACCGCTGGAAGTCCAGCCGTGATTCGGGCCAAAGCGCCGTCACGCCGCGCTGGGCCAGCAAGAACGAGCGCATCGGCTTGGCCGCAATCCTGGTGGCCGGCACCGTTGCGCTGACACCGGTCTTCGGGGCCCTGGGCTCCTACGCCCCGGTTTGGGCGGACGCCTGGACCTTCGTCGGTTCACTGCTCGCCACCTATGGCATGGCCAAGGGGCTTGTCGAGTTCTGGCTCATCTGGGTGCTTGTCGACGTGGTCGGCGTGCCGCTGCTTTTCAGCGCCGGATACTACGCAAGTGCTTTCATGTACCTGTTCTACGGTTGCTTCACCCTCGTCGGCTTCTTTATCTGGTGGAGGGCCCAAAGCGGCTCGAAGCCGACCATTGAAACGAAGATGCCGGACCCCACGGTCAAGGCGGGCATCTGATGCCGGCGGATCGCCGGATCGCCGGAATGCGGGTTGCCCTGGAGCTGGCCAAACGCGGAGTCCGCGGGGCCAACCCGTTGGTGGGTGCGGTCGTCATTGATTCGTCGGGAAACATTCTCGCCACCGGTTACCACCGAGGTGCGGGCACGCCCCATGCGGAAGCCGACGCCCTCACCAGGCTTGGCCCCATCCCGGCCGAAGCTGCCCGCAAGGCAACCATGCTGGTGACCCTCGAGCCCTGCAACCACGTGGGACGCACCGGCCCCTGCGCGCAGGCGATCATCGATGCCGGCATCGGCAACGTCGTCTACGCGGCCAAGGACGAGGGTTCGGAGGCTGCCGGCGGAGCCGAGCGGCTGCGCGCCGCCGGGGTAAACGTCGAACAGGGCCTGCTCGAATCCGAGGCACTTGACCTGAACCACCGCTGGTTCCTCGCCCGTGCCGGACAACGTCCCTTCACGACCCTGCATCTGGCCCAGACGCTCGACGGACGGATTGCCGCCGCCGACGGAACCAGCCAATGGATCACCTCGCCGGCTTCCCTCCTGCATGCGCACCAGATCCGCTCGCGGGTGGACGCCATCGTGGTGGGCACCGGGACGGTGCTGGCGGACGACCCGAGACTCAATGCCCGTGACGAAGACGGCCAGCCGTTCGACCGCCAACCGCGTCGCATTGTGATGGGGAAGCGCGAGATACCGGAAGGCGCGGCCCTCGCCGCCGACGCGAACTGGGAACAGATCCGTTCACACGACCCGCGGACGGTGCTCGGGCGGCTGCACGAATCGGGGATCTCCCACGTCCTCATCGAGGGTGGGTCCTCGATCATCACGGCGTTCCTCGCCGAAGACCTGATCGACGAGATCTACCTCTACCAGGCGCCCATCTTCCTGGGCGCCGGACGACAAAGCATCGGGGACCTCGGGGTCGGCACGCTGGGCGAAGCCCGTGCCTTCCGTCTGGATCCCATCGACGGCGAATCGGTGCAAATCCTCGGCACCGACACCCTCACCCATCTGGAACCAATGCCGATCCGGCTGCCCGCGCGCAGCACCGCATCGTAAGGACAACAAATGTTTACAGGAATCATCAGCGGCATGGGCCGCGTCGAAGCGGTGAATGCCGAACCCGAATCCGACTCCGTGGTGTTGCGCATCAGCGCACCGAACCAGACCGAAAACCTCGGCCTGGGCGGATCGATTGCCATCAACGGCGTGTGCCTCACCGCAACCAGCATCGAGGGCGACTCGCTCTCGCTCGACGTCATGGGCGAAACCCTCAGGCACACCACCATCGGCGGACTCAAGGCGGGCGAGGCAATCAACCTCGAGCGTTGCGTGCAGGCCGGCGGTCGCCTAGACGGGCACGTCGTGCAGGGACACGTGGACGGCGTGGGCACGCTCCTGGAACACGAATCCCTCGGCGCCTGGGACCGGTTCCGGTTCGCCATCCCGTACCCGCTTGCCAGGTACGTGGCCAAGAAGGGTTCGATCGCCATCGACGGGATTTCCCTGACCGTCACCGAGGTCGCGGACGCCAGCGAAAAGGACCAGTGGTTCGAAGTGGGAATCATTCCCACCACGCTGCGTGAAACCACGCTCGGCCAGCGGGAACCCGGCGACAGCGTGAACCTCGAGGTGGACGTGATGGCCAAGTACGCCGAACGTCTCGCCTCCTTCAACCCAGCCGAAGGAGCAACAGCATGAGCACCGAAACAATCCGCCTGGATTCCATAGCCTCGGCGATCAGTGCCATGGCCGCCGGCAAGGCAGTGGTTGTCGTGGACGACGCCGACCGCGAAAACGAAGGCGACATCATTTTCGCCGCGGAATTCGCCACGCCTGAACTCATGGGCTGGACCATCCGGCATTCCTCGGGCGTGGTCTGCACCCCGATGAACGGCGACCGGGCCGACGCGCTTGGCCTGCCGCCCATGGTGGAGAACAACCAGGACGCCAAGGGCACCGCCTACACGGTTTCCTGCGATGCGGCCCACGGTGTCAGCACCGGCATCAGCGCCGCGGACAGGGCCCTGACCTCGCGCATCCTGGCCGACCCGGCCTCCGGGCCCGATCTCATCACCCGTCCGGGGCATATCTTCCCGCTGCGCGCGGTGGACGGCGGCGTCCTGGTTCGCCGCGGCCACACCGAGGCCAGCGTCGACCTGTGCGTGGCCGCGGGCCTGGAACCGGTGGGCGTCATCGCCGAGCTGGTCCACGACGACGGATCCATGATGCGCCTTCCCGCGTTGCGTGAATTTGCGGACCTGTGGAACATCCCGCTGGTGAGCATCGAAGACCTGGCCGCGTGGCGCGCCAGCTGCGATGCCGAACCTGTCATCGGCACCAAAGCCGCGGCCGTGCAGTCGGGTCCCGAGGTCAAGGTTCCCACCCCGCAGGGCGAATTCATGGTGCGGGCCTGGCTCGAGCGCGCCACGGGCGTGGAACACCTGACCCTGAGCGCCCCGGGGCCGGACGGCACGATGCCGTCCGAGCCGCTGGTGCGGGTGCATTCCGAGTGCCTGACGGGCGACGTTTTCGGCTCCTACCGCTGCGACTGCGGCGAGCAACTGGCAGCCGGTCTGCAGGCCATCAACGAATTCGGCGGGGTGCTGATCTACCTTCGCGGACACGAGGGGCGCGGCATCGGACTGGCCAACAAGATCCGCGCCTACGCCCTGCAGGACGGGGGAGCGAACACCGTCGCGGCCAACGAGCAATTGGGGCTGCCGGTCGACGCCCGCAACTACGATGCCGCCGCGGCCATCCTTGACGCGCTGGGCATCCATAGCGTCCGGCTCATCACCAACAACCCGCTCAAGGAGCAGTGGTTGAAGGAGGCCGGAATCGACGTGACCGAGCGGGTTCCCACACGTGTGGCTGCACGGCCGGAAAACCTCGAATACCTACGCACCAAACAGGAATTGCTGCACCACTCGTTGCAGCTGCCAAGCACAGTAACCACCAAAACAGGAGCTGAATCATGAGCGGACACGGAGCACCAGTCATCGGAGCCGACGAGCTAGTCGCGGCAGGCAAAGCGGGCATGCGCGCGGTCATCGTGGCCGCCAGCTGGCACACCCAGATCATGGACGGGCTCATCGATGGCGCCAAGCGCGCCGCCGCCGATGCCGGGATCCAGACGCCGGACATCGTGCGGGTTCCGGGGACCTTCGAGCTTCCCGTGGCGGCCGCCCGCCTGGCGCCGGACTACGACACGGTGATTGCCTTGGGCGTTGTCATCCGTGGCGGAACCCCGCACTTCGACTACGTGTGCCAGGGTGCAACGCTGGGCCTCACCGATGTTTCGGTGCGAACCGGTGTTCCGGTTGGCTTCGGCGTATTGACCTGTGACAACGAAGAACAGGCGATTGCCCGCGCGGGGCTGGAAGGCTCCGTCGAGGACAAGGGCTATGAGGCCATGAGCGCCGGACTGCAGACCGCAGTGGCGCTGCTCCGCCGCTAATACCCATGTTGCGTGGGTCGCGGTCTTACTCTCCGGACATCGGTATCGGAAGGCAAACCGCGGCCCACACGCAGTGCCCCATCGGTCTGGAACCGGCCGCCGGTGGCTGGTGGCATTCCGGGCCTCATCGAATCTAGGCTTCATTATTTGGAACGTGCGAAATCACATGCAGGCGCGCGCGGAAAACGGATTGACCGGTTGAATATTTGAGCCCGGAATGTCATCCTCGCGTCATGTTCGCACTTGAGCGCGAGTCCTTCGTCACATTGCGCCAGTGGTTGTGAGTGGGCTGGACAGGCCGGGCTACGCTGGTTACGTGAAAACTTTTGACACCCTCTTCGCCGAGCTTTCCGAGAAAGCCAAGGCCCGCCCCGAAGGTTCGCGTACCATCGCCGAACTGGACTCGGGCGTCCATGGCATCGGAAAGAAGGTCGTTGAGGAAGCCGCCGAAGTGTGGATGGCTGCCGAATACGAAAGCAATGAAGCGGCCGCCGAAGAAATCTCCCAGCTGCTCTACCACCTCCAGGTGATGATGCTGGCCAAGGGCCTGACTTTGCAGGACGTTTACAAGCATCTCTAGCCGCCGCTTTCGGGGCAGATTTGCGTAAGACCCTCGAGCCGCGGTGGCCAACAAGCAAAAATTTGTTGTCCTGATGCCGTAAAAACCCAAAGCCAGAAACGAGAAACACCTCATGTTGCGTGTAGCACTTCCCAATAAGGGAGCCCTTTCAGAAATCGCTTCAACCATGTTGCTGGAGGCTGGCTACGTCCAGCGCCGCGACAACCGCGAACTGGTCATGGTTGACCCGGAAAACGAGGTCGAGTTCTTCTACCTCCGTCCCCGCGACATCGCCGTGTACGTCGGCGGCGGAATCCTTGACGTCGGAATCACCGGCCGCGACCTGTACCTGGACGCCGATGTCAACGACCACGTGGACGAGGTCCTGCCGCTGGGCATCGGTGCCTCCACCTTCCGCTTCGCCGGACCCGTGGGAACCTTCACCTCGCAGGACGAACTATCGGGCAAGCGCATTGCCACGAGCTACGACACCCTGCTGCGCAGCTACCTGGCCGACAGCGGCATCGACGCCTCGGTGGTCCGCCTTGACGGTGCCGTGGAATCCTCGGTGCGCCTCGGCGTCGCCGACGCCATCGCCGACGTCGTGGAAACCGGAAACACGCTCAAGGCCGCAGGCATGGAGATCTTCGGGGACCCGATCCTGAAGTCCGAGGCCGTGCTGATCGGTCGCACCGGCCGCAACCCCGCCGGCCTCGACGTGCTCAAGCGCCGCCTGACCGGCGTGCTGGTTGCCCGACGTTACGTCATGCTCGACTACGACGTGCGCCGCGACCAGGCCGACGAAGCCTGCCGCCTGACTCCCGGACTCGAATCCCCGACGGTTTCCCCGTTGCAGGATTCTGACTGGGTCGCAGTGCGTGCCATGGTCAAGAAGAACCAGACGAACAACATCATGGATGAGCTCTACGACCTGGGCGCCCGCGCGATCCTGGTCAGCCAGATCCACGCCTGCCGCATCTAGCTCCGGCTTTTGCGTAGTCCCCTCAAAGAACACCACCTTCATAACTTTTCTAGGAGTTGATCCTTTATGAGCGTTGCGATCCGTGTGATCCCGTGCCTCGACGTGGATAACGGCAGAGTCGTCAAGGGAGTGAACTTTGAGGGGCTGCGCGATGCCGGCGACCCCGTGGAACTGGCCAAGCGCTACAACGCCGCCGGTGCCGACGAAATCACGTTCCTTGACGTGACGGCGTCCTCGGGCAACCGCGAAACCACCTACGACGTTGTCGCCAAGACGGCAGAGGAGATCTTCATTCCCCTCACCGTCGGCGGCGGCGTGCGTGCCGTCGAGGACGTCGACCGCCTGCTGCGTGCGGGTGCCGACAAGGCCTCGATCAACACCGCCGCGGTTGACCGCCCCGAAGTCATCAACGAAATCACCCAGCGCTTTGGATCCCAGGTGCTGGTGCTGTCGCTCGACGCCCGCCGCACCAGCGATCCAAACGTTGCCTCGGGCTTCGAGGTCACCACCCACGGCGGACGCACCGGCACCGGCCGCTGCGCCGTGGCCTGGGCCAAGGAAGCCGCCGAGCGCGGCGTGGGCGAGATCCTGCTGAACTCCATCGATGCCGACGGCACCAAGGACGGCTTCGACCTTGAAATGATCCGCGCCGTGCGTGCGGCGGTCACCGTGCCGCTGATCGCCTCCGGCGGTGCCGGTGGACCGGAGCACTTCCCGCCGGCAATCGCCGCCGGCGCCGACGCGGTGCTGGCCGCATCCATCTTCCACTTTGGCCCGGATGACATGATCAAGCAGGTCAAGGATGCCATTCGTGAAGCAGGATTCCCGGTCCGCTAAACCTGCGTTCCTGGACGAGGTCATGTCCAGGGGTTGGCGGGCGCTCGAGGAGGAAGCCGTTGACGGCTGGGTCTGCCGGTTTTCCGGCGGGGTCACCAAGCGCGCGAACTCGGTGCTGCCACTGGGGGAGCCCGCGGACTTTGCCGCAACCCTCTCCGTGATCGAACAGCGCTATGCGGTTCGCGGGTTGCCTGCCGTCTTCCAGATCAGCCCCGATTCGATGCCCGCCGATGTGGATCGGCGGTTGGCCGAACGCGGCTACCAGCTCGATTCGCCGACGCTCGTTCAGTACGTTGCCCTTACGGGGGACGGCAACGATGGCGACAGCGTCGCTGATCCGCGCATCGAATTGTCCGATGAACCGAGCGACGCCTGGCTCGAAACCCTGTGGGGCGTCGAAGGGCCGCATGCGCCGGAGGCCCAGGAACTGAGCCGTCGAATTCTGGCCGAAACACCATCCGTTTATGCATCCCTGGTCCTCGACGGCCGGGTCGAAGCAACCGCCCGGCTTGCCTTGGTCGGGAACCTGGGCGGGGTCTACGCCGTGGCCACGAAGGCCGAATCGCGCTCCCGCGGCCACGGCCGTGCCGTCGTCCAGGCGTTGCTCGCCGAAGCATCGAACCGGGATCTCGAGGGTCTCTGGCTGCAGGTCGTCGAGGCCAACCAGATTGCCCGCAGGCTCTACGAGTCGCTGGGCTTCGAAACCGTCTCGCGCTACCACTACCGCGTCACGCCCCGGAGCTGACAAGGCGCAACCGGACGCGAACACATGAAGGTCCGGCTTCTTTCCCGCTAGCCTTTGGCCGGCAGAACCGACTCCAGCCCGCGTTCCAGCGCCGCTCGTGCCGCGGCGGTGTCCAATTGGTTGGACAGCCAGCGGCTGGAAAGACCTTCAACCAGGGACGTCAGCAAAAGGGCCGCTTCCTGGCATTGCTCGATCCCTGCCCCGGTGTGCCCGCTGACCAGCTTTGCGACGTGCGACTGCCATGCGGACGTGGATGCTGCCAAGTGCTCGGCAAGCGGCGGCTCGAAGACCGCGATCGCCTTGATTTCGTTCCAGACAATCGATTTCGCGCGGACCGACTCGTCGTCCTGGATCTCGGCCAAGAGCAACTCACGCAGCAATTCGTAGGGCTCGCTGCCGCCCGCCGCCGGTTCCTCGCGCTGAGCGACCGAGTCCATATTGACGTATTCAAGCGTCGCGGCCAGCAGGCCGTCCCTGTCGGTGAAGTGGTAGTAGACAAGTCCCGTGGAGATTCCTGCCTGCTTGCAGACGTCTTGCACGCGCATGCCGCGGACTCCGTCGCGGGCAATGCAGATGCTGCATGCCTCAAGGATTCGCTTTCGGGTGTCGTTGGCCATGCCCGGAACCGTGCCTTTCAATTGCTGGAACCGCAAGGAATTTTCCGCTTGGCGGCCTTGCGTACTTCCATGTACCGTGGGCCACACGCTATCTTTAACTGAACATCCAGTCAATTTCTGTTTGCTCCTCACGATCGAGGCTTTCGCACCCCAAGCGGTCGAAGCCCGGTGGTGAAGGAACGAGATCCGTGAGGGGAATCCACCAATGGGCCAGCCATTCAGCATCCATGAAGCTTCCATCGACGACGTCCTGCATGCGCTCGACGCGGGCACCGTCACCGCCGTCGAGCTGGTTGCCGCCCACCTGGCCCGGGTGGGGCGCTTCGACCGATCCTCGGTGCGCCTCAACGCCATGTGCGTGCTGAATCCCCGCGCCTTTGCCGAGGCCGCCGAATCCGACCGCCGTCGCCGCTCGGGACAGGCGGGCGCCCTTGAAGGGGTGCCCTTCACCGTCAAGGACAGCTACATGGTCGCCGGGCTCACCGTGGCCGCGGGATCTCCTGCCTTCAAGGACCTGGTCGCCCAGGACGACGCCTTCACCGTGGCGCGGATCCGCGAGGCCGGGGGAGTGCTGGTCGGCAAGACCAACATGCCGCCCATGGCCGACGGCGGTATGCAGCGCGGCGTCTACGGCCGGGCCGAAAGCCCCTACAACACCAACTACCTGGCGGCGGCCTATGCCTCGGGCTCGTCCAACGGCTCGGCGGTGGCAACCGCGGCCAGCATGGGAGTGTTCGGCATGGGGGAGGAGACCGTGTCTTCGGGTCGCAGCCCGGCCTCCAACAACGGTCTGTGCGCCTACACCCCCTCGCGCGGCGTCATTTCGATCCGCGGCAACTGGCCGTTGTTCCCCACCAGGGACGTGGTGGTGCCCCACACCCGGTCAATGAACGACATGTTCCGCCTGCTGGACGTGATCGTGGCCGACGACGAAAACACCACCGGTGATTTCTGGCGCGACCAGACTGCCGTCGCGCTGCCGTTGGCCTCGGATGTCCGCCCCGGGAGCTATTCGGAACTGGCCGACCCGGACGCCCTGAGGGGCAAGCGACTGGGGGTTCCGCGCATGTACCTCGGCAAGGACGCCGATTTCCCGCTCGCGGTGCGCGACTCGATCCTGGAACTCTGGGACGCAGCGCGCGCCCGGCTCGAGGGGCTTGGCGCCACCGTTGTCGAGGTCGACCTGCCGATGATCGAAAAATACGAGGGCAACACCCCGGGCGGCGAACAGCTTGCTGCGCTCGGGATCCTGCCCGAGGGCTGGATGGACATCGAGTTCAACGAGATCCTCACCCACGGCTGGGACACCTTCCTGCGGGCCAACAACGACCCCGCGCTGAACCGCCTGGCCGACGTCGACCACACCCAAATCTTCCCGGCCCCCGCCGGATCGCTGCCCGACCGCTACGAGGAAGTCGAAGACTACGAGAACCGCTACCGCGACGTGGTGAAGATGGCTGCCGCCGGATTGCCGCCGGTTCATTCACTGCCGGGCTTCGCCGAGGGGCTTCGGTCGCTCGAGACGCTGCGCAAGGAGCTCTTCGAGGACTGGCTGGAGGAACACGGCCTTGACGCGATCGTCTTCCCGGCCAATGCCGACGTTGCGGCCCAGGACTCGGACATCAACACGGAATCCGCTGACCACGCCTGGGAAAACGGGGTGTTCTTCTCCAACGGAAACTACGCGCTGCGCCACTTCGGCATTCCGAGCATCACCGTGGCAATGGGCGTCATGCAAGACATCGGCATGCCCGTGGGGCTGACGCTTGCCGGCGCCGCCTATAGGGACAACGAGTTGCTGTCCTGCGGCCATGCCTTCGAAGCCGCGGGTTCGCTGCGCCAGGCCCCGGTCCTGACGCCGCCGATGCCGAGCGACGGTGTCTGCGGCGCGGGGCGCGCATCCACCCAGGGGGACCCGGAACCGCTGGAAATCACCGTCGGGGCGGAGTTCGACCCGGCGATCCGGCACGAGGACTCGAGGCTGCTGCGCATCGCGGGAACCGTCGCTGCTCCGGAAGGATCATCGATCCGCCTCACCGTCAACGGCGAAGCGGCCGTCGCCGTCCGGGACGGAAACACCTGGCGTGCCGAGCACGTGCTGGGTGCCGCCGTCGAGCCGGGGGCGGTTGGCTGGAATCCCGTGGCAAGCGACGCGCTGGTGGTCGTCCACGTGGTGTCGCCGACGGGTCTGGCCGCCGGGGCCTTCGCGGAAATCTAGCGTTGGGCGTTGAATAGTTCGAGGGCCTCGTCGGCGCCCTCGAACGTCACGAGCGCCTCTTCGCGCCGTCCCGAGGCATGGAGCAGCAATTCCTCGGGGCGGCCCATGATGGCCACCGAGGTCTTGGCCTTGCGGGCCACATGGCGCCGTCCGTCGGGACGCACCAGGATGATGCCCACCTCGCTGCCCCGGTAATACAGGGAGGCGCGGCGGACCAGGTCCTTCCACAGGAGTTCGGCGTACTGCTCGTCGAGCACGCGCGGCGCCCAGCGGTCGGTGGCGCGGCGGACGTCCTCTGTGTGGATGAAGAACTCGCTCAGGTTTGCCGAGCGGTCGAACGCCGTCAGGGCGAATGGCGAATACTTGGGCACGCCGGCCACGAACTCGTGGACCAGCTCCGTGTAGGCGGTGTTGTCACGGGCCTGGTCGGCCTTGGCCCTGAGCTCGCGCTCCATGACGGAGGCCAGCGGCTTGAGGACAATCCCGGCGGAGAGCAACGAGTGTTCGCGCAGCACCAGATGTGCGGCAAGGTGGCGGGTCTGCCAACCGGCACACAATGTCGGGGCCGTCGGCCCTGCTGCCAGCAGGACTTCGGCCAGTACTTCGCGGGAGGCTGGGACAAATTGCATCACTACGAAACTAACACGTCCGGCGCCGCTTGTGGCCGTATGAAGCACCACGCGACTTACGGGTTTCGGCGAAACATTGCGCGCGTGCCGCGCGGGTGAATCCCGTTCGGCCAATTGCGCTTCGGTGGCACTAGACTGGAAGTGATGTCGCAGAACCCAGCCTTCGCAACCCCCGTCTCCGTTGACGGCAAATTGTCCGCCGAAATCTCCGCGGCCCTGAAAAAGGACGACTCCGGATTGGTCGCGGCCATCATCCAGCAGCATGGCACCCACGAGGTGCTCATGCTCGGGTGGATGGACGAGGAAGCCCTCCGCCGCACCCTCACCACCGGGAGGGTGACCTTCTGGTCGCGTTCCCGCAAGGAATACTGGCGCAAGGGCGACACCTCCGGGCATTCCCAGCTGGTGCGTTCCGTCGCCCTGGATTGCGACGGCGACGCCCTGTTGGTGGTGGTCGACCAGATCGGTGCGGCCTGCCATACCGGAACCCACACCTGCTTCGACGGGCGCGAGATCCCGGCCGTCGTCGGCCGCCGCGTTTCCTGACCCGTCACCACCATCCGTCCACGCAAGGATAACTAGCCACTCATGCAAGCTCTCGGTGCGCTCTCACCCACCCGCGAGCAGTTCCGCGCCCTCGCCGCGGACCGCCGCGTCATTCCCGTGACCATGCGGGTGCTGGCCGACTCGCTGACACCCATCTCCATCTACCGCCGGCTCGCAGGAGGACGCCCCGGCACCTTCCTGATGGAATCCGCCGCGGCCGGGGGAGTCTGGAGCCGCTACTCGTTCATCGGCACCAACTCGCCGGCAACGCTGACCACCCGCGACGGCAAGGCCCACTGGCTGGGCACGCCGCCTGCTGGCATGCCCACCGAAGGCAACCCGGTAGAGGTGCTGCGCGACACCGTGCGCGCGCTGCGCACCGAGCCGCTGCACGGTCTGCCGCCGCTGACCAGCGGCATGGTCGGCTTCATCGGCTGGGAGGCCGTGCGCCACTGGGAGAAGCTGCCCAACCCGCCGGCCGACGACCTGCACCTGCCCGAGCTGGCCATGAACCTGGTCGGCGACATGGCCGTGCACGACAACACCGACGGCACGCTGACGCTGATCGCCAACGCCATCAACTTCAACGGCACCGACGACGGCGTCGACGGGGCCTACGACCACGCGGTGGACCGCGTGCGCACCATGCTTGCGGCCCTCGGCGAGGCGACCGAAACCCCGGTCTCGATGCTCTCCGGCACCGACGTCCCGGCAGAAGAGCTGATGAACGCCGTCACCCACTCCTGGGACGAGGACTCCTACCGCCAGGCCGTCCTGCGCGGCAAGGAAGCCATCGTCGACGGCGAGGTGTTCCAGGTGGTGGTCTCGCGCCGCTTCGAGCTCGAGTCCCACGCGGACCCGCTGGACGTCTACCGCATCCTGCGCGCCACGAACCCCAGCCCGTACATGTACCTCTTCAGCCTCGAGGACTCCCACGGCAAGGCCTACTCGATCGTTGGTTCCTCCCCGGAGGCGCTGGTCACCGTCAACGACGATCACGTGGTCACGCACCCGATCGCCGGCTCACGCCCGCGCGGCGCCACCTACGAGGACGACCAGCAGCACGAGAAGAACCTGCTGGCCGACGAGAAGGAACGCGCCGAGCACCTGATGCTCGTCGACCTCTCGCGCAACGACCTCTCGAAGGTCTGCATTCCGGGCTCGGTGGAGGTCACCCAGTTCATGGAGGTCGAGCGCTTCAGCCACATCATGCACCTGGTCTCCAACGTGGTCGGGAAGCTTTCCCCGGGCACCGACGGCTACGACGTGCTGGCCGCGACGTTCCCGGCAGGCACGCTCTCCGGCGCGCCCAAGCCGCGCGCCCTGCGCCTGCTGGACGAGCTGGAGCCGTACCGCCGCGGCATCTACGGCGGCGTCGTGGGCTACCTGGACTTCGCCGGGGACATGGACATGGCCATCGCCATCCGTTCCGCACTGCTCAAGGGCAACCGCGCCTACGTGCAGGCCGGCGGCGGCATCGTGAACGACTCGGACCTCGACGCCGAGGCCCTCGAGACCGTCAACAAGTCGGCCGCTCCGCTGCGCGCCGTCTGGGCCGCGGGCACCATGGCGCCCGCCGGCCAGGAAATTTTGGGGTCATGACCAACACCGAAAACAACACCAAGGGCGCCGCCAAAACCCCGCGCTGGGGCACCAAGCGCGTCGTCATGCTGCTGGGCCTGGTCGGGGCCGTGCTGGCGCTGGCCACCAGCACGCGCATCTGGATCACCGTCCAGCCCGAGGTCGGCTCCGTGAAGATCCCGCTGATCGAGGTCGCGGGCTCCGACGCCTCGGCGGCCGTCGCCGCGCTCGCGGTGGTGGCCCTGGCGGGTTCGCTGGCGGCGCTGATCGCCGGCAAGGTCGCCCGCTACATCATCGCCGCCATCATGCTCCTGGCCGGTGGCGGCATCGTCGCCTCCGCCATCGCGGTGCTCGCCAACCCGGTCGCGGCCGCCGCCACCAAGGTCGGCGAGGCCACCGGGCTGAACACCGCCGGCGGGGACTACCAGGTCTCCTTCTGGCCCTACGCGGCGGCGCTGGCCGGCGTGGTGCTGGTGCTCAACGCGCTGGTCCTGGCGATCGCCGGACACACCTGGGCGGGCAGCAAGAAGTACGCCCGCGACAACGCCGCGGCCGCCCGGCGTGCGGATCAGGAGAACTCCACGGGCCCGATCGATGAGATCGACGGCTGGGACTCGCTCTCCCGCGGGGACGATCCCACCTGAGGAACGCGCGCGGGCGGGCAACATGGCACGCCACCGCGTTAAAGAATGGCAGAATAGACAGAAGTTAATCGTCGGGAAAATTCCCGATTGGCACGAGGTGACGAGGAGTATCCCACCATGGCTAACAGCAACACCCAGATCGACCCGATGCACGCCGAAGAAATCGGCCACGGCAACTCAATTGCGGCTTGGACCCTGGTCGGCATCTCAATGATCGGTGTCATCATCGGCGGCATCGCCTTCGCCGGCCACAACCCCACCATGGTCTACGCGGGTCTCGGCGTTGTCGTCGTCGGCCTGATCGCCGGCTGGGTCATGAAGAAGGCCGGTTTCGGCGTGGGCGGCGCCCGGTCGGGTTCCTCGCACTAGTCGTGAGCGTACTTACGGATATCATTGCGGGCGTTCGGATCGATCTGGACGCCCGCCGTTCCATATGCGGCCAGGCCCAGATCGAGGCCGACGCGGCAAACGCCGCCCCGGCGCTCGACGCCTTCGCCGCCCTCGGCGGCGCTTCCAACCAGTCCGACCGTGACGCCGTGTTACGCGTGATCTCCGAGGTCAAGCGCAAGTCCCCGTCCAAGGGCGCACTTGCCGACATCCCGGAACCCGCCGAACTCGCAGCGGCCTACGTCGCGGGAGGCGCCTCGGTCATCTCGGTGCTCACCGAGGAGCGCCGCTTCGGCGGATCGTTGGCCGACTTCGACGCCGTGCGCGCCGCCGTCGACATCCCGCTGCTGCGCAAGGACTTCACGGTCGACGCCTACCAGATCTACGAGGCCCGCGCCCACGGCGCAGACCTCATCCTCCTGATCGTCGCGGCCCTGGACGATGCGCAGATGCGCGAGTTCCTCGACCTGACCCACGCGCTGGGCATGAACGCCCTGGTGGAGACCCACACCGAGGAGGAAATCGCCCGCGCCGTCGCGCTCGGGGCGAAGATCATCGGCGTGAACGTGCGCAACCTCAAGACCCTGGAGGTGGATCCCGCAAACTTCGCGAAGCTCGCGGGGCTGATTCCGGCCGAGGCCGTCATCATCGCCGAATCCGGCGTCAGCTCGGTCGCCGAGGTGCGCGAATACGCCTCGCACGGCGCGGACGCCATCCTGGTCGGAGAGGCGCTGGTCAAGGACAACGACCCGAGCGCCGCCATCAAGCAGTTCATGAGCGCGGGAACGGCCGCGAAGCCGGCACGCCCCGGCGCCTAATTTCTTCACGATTCCTCAGCTAGATAAGGATGCCCCCAGATGAACCCGACGACAGGTGAACCGGCAGACGGTTCGCAGAGCCACGTTGCAGCGCCGGGGGACTCCCTGCGGCATGCCCCCGGTCCGTACTTCGGCGACTACGGCGGACGCTGGATGCCCGAATCCCTGATCGCCGCCATGGACGAGCTCAGCGAGACGTTTGAGGCCGCCAAGGCGGACCCGGAGTTCGTGGCGCAGGTCAAGGACCTGAACAAGAACTACTCCGGGCGCCCCTCCCTGCTCACCGAGGCCAAGCGCTTCTCAGAGGCCGCCGGCGGCGTGCGCGTCTTCCTCAAGCGCGAGGACCTGAACCACACCGGCAGCCACAAGATCAACAACGTGCTCGGCCAGGCGCTGCTGGCCAAGCGCATGGGCAAGACCCGCATCATCGCCGAAACCGGGGCGGGCCAGCACGGCGTCGCCTCCGCGACGGCCGCGGCCCTCATGGGCCTGGAATGCGTCGTCTACATGGGCGCCGAGGACACGCGCCGGCAGGCACTGAACGTCGCGCGCATGCAGCTGCTTGGCGCCACGGTCATCCCGGTGACCGCCGGGTCGCAGACGCTGAAGGACGCCATCAACGAGGCGCTGCGCGACTGGGTCGCCAACGTGGAAACCACCCACTACCTGCTGGGCACCGCAGCCGGCGGACACCCGTTCCCGGCCATGGTGCGCTACTTCCACGAGGTCATCGGCGAGGAGGCCCGCGAGCAGATCCTGGCCCAGGTCGGCCGCCTTCCGGACGCGGTCGCCGCGTGCATCGGCGGCGGTTCCAACGCCATCGGCATCTTCCACGGCTTCCTTGACGACGCCGACGTCGAGCTCTACGGCTTCGAGGCCGGCGGCGACGGGGTGGACACCCCGCGCCACGCCGCCACCATCACGCTGGGCAAGCCCGGCGTGCTGCACGGCGCCAAGAGCTACCTGATGCAGGACGACGACGGCCAGACCATCGAGTCGCACTCGATCTCCGCGGGCCTGGACTACCCGGGCGTCGGCCCGGAGCACGCCTACCTGGCGGACATCGGGCGCGTGCACTACGAGCCGATCACCGACACCGAGGCCATGGACGCCTTCTCGCTGCTCTGCCGCACCGAGGGCATCATCCCGGCCATCGAGTCCTCGCACGCCCTGGCCGGCGTGCTGAAGATCGCCGCCCGCAAGATCGCCGCCGGCGCCAAGCCGGAGGAAACCATCATCATCGCCAACCTCTCGGGCCGCGGCGACAAGGACGTCGGCACCGCCGCCGAATGGTTCAAACTCATCGACACCGAAAAGGATGCCAAGTGAGCCCCGTTTCCAAGAGCGCAGCGGCCATCGCCGCAGCCCGTGCCGAGGGCCGCCCGGCCCTGATCTGTTACCTGCCGGCAGGCTTCCCGGACGCGCAGGCAACCATCGACGCCGCCGTCGCGATGGCCGAGAACGGTGCCGACATCATCGAGGTCGGCATCCCGTACTCGGACCCCGTGATGGACGGATCGGTCATCCAGGCCGCCACCGTCCAGTCGCTGGCCCAGGGATTCAGGGTCGCCCAGGTCTTCGACATCGTCAAGGGCATCACTGAGCGCTGCTCCGCCACCGTCATGGTCATGACCTACTGGAACCCGGTGCTGCGCATGGGCGTGGACGAGTTCTCCCGCCGCCTGGCCGAGGCCGGCGGTGCCGGCCTGATCACCCCGGACCTGATCCCGGACGAGGCGGCAGAATGGATGGCGGCCTCCGACAAGTACGGACTTGACCGCGTCTTCCTGGTGGCGCCGTCCTCCACCGAGGCCCGCATGAAGGCAACCGTCGCCGCGAGCCGCGGCTTCGTCTACTGCGTTTCGGTCATGGGCGTCACCGGCGCCCGCGCCGAGGTTTCCGACGCCGCCGCCTCGGTGGTTGCCGCGGCCCACGCCGCCGGCGCCGAGAACGCCTGCGTCGGCCTGGGCGTCTCGCAGCGCAAGCACGTCGAGGAAATCGGCGCCTACTCCGACGGCGTCATCGTCGGCACCGCGTTGGTCGCGGCGCTGCGTGACGGGGGAGTGGAAGCCGTTGCCAGGCTCACCGCGGAACTTAGCGGCAGGCCAGTCGCCGTATGACCTCCCTGGTTGGCGTCGGCACCGCCGTGCTCGCCTCGATCCCAAGCCCGCCGCCGGAGTTCTCCAAGTTCTCCATCGGCCCGTTGACCATCCACGCCTACGCCCTGTGCATCCTGCTGGGCATCGTCGTTGCCATGTGGATGACCAACAAGCGCTGGATCGCCAAGGGCGGGCCGGAGGACGTGGTCTGGGACATCTGCATCTGGGCGATCCCGTTCGGCATCGTCGGCGGCCGGCTCTACCACGTGCTGATCACCGACCCCGATTACTACTTCGGGCTCAACGGCCAAAGCGCGCACCTGGGTGAAATCCCGCAGATCTGGGCAGGCGGCCTGGGCATCATGGGCGCCATCAGCCTCGGCTCGCTCGGCGCCTGGATCGCCTGCCGCCGCGCGGGCGTCAGGCTCCCGGCCTTCCTGGATGCGGTGGCACCCGGCGTGCTGCTGGCCCAGGCCTTCGGCCGCTGGGGCAACTGGTTCAACCAGGAGCTCTTCGGCAAGCCGACCACCCTGCCGTGGGGCCTGGAAATCGACCCGACCAGCTATAACTTCCCCCCGGGCCTTCCGCCCGGGACGCTGTTCCAGCCGACGTTCCTCTACGAATCGCTGTGGAACGTCGCGGGCGTGGTGCTGCTGCTGGCGCTGGACCGCAAGTTCCAGTTGCGCCGCGGCGCCATGTTCTGGTCCTACCTGATCTGGTACGGCACGGGCCGCATCATCATGGAAACCATGCGCATCGACGCCGCCGACACGATCGTCATCCTCGGCATCGGACTGCGCGTGCACATGTGGCTTGCCATCGGCATGGTCATCCTGGGCACGGTCGGGCTCATCTACGTGCTCGCCAAGTTGCGCCCGCAGCGGGACCCGGGCGTCTACCTCGAAGGGCGCGAGCCAAAGCCGGAAGTCGACACCGAGGAAGAATCGTCGGTCGATTCCAACCCGGAAGCGACCACTGATACCGAATCAAAAGACGGTTCATTGCAGGTGAAACAGTTCACGGATCCCGAAAAGGGAACTGATTCCGAAGGAAAATCGGAAAAGAACGAAAACTAAAAAGAACCATTTCAAGACCCCTCGTCAACCGCCGCCCGCGGTACATGACGAGGGGTCTTGTTATTTCTGGGTAACAATTGAGGATTCTATAAAATGCCTAGTCAGACGGTGATGCCGGGGTATTCGGAAAACTGTTGGAAACATAACCGCGCCTAAAACCGAAACATGGCGGTGCTACGATTTTTTCACCCAGCGGGCGTAGGCTTCGATGCACGAAATCGAACATGGACCCCGCGACGCAGCAAGGCCCGGCGGACATCCCGCCGCATTGCACAAACCACAACGACGTGGCCCGGTCCTCAAGCCGGGAAAAACCCCGCACTCTTGTCGGTGGGAAACACCATCTCAGCCACCGATCATTGGCGACCCAGAAACCTCTCGGACAACGGCGTCCTTGTATCCCAGAAAAACACCGAGAAAGGTATGCTCATGAGCATGACCGGAGTCCAGCTGAACGCTTCACCGGATTGTGGCGGGGAAGTATCTTCGCCCTTCACACGGTTCGCAGACGCCCCCGAAGCGCAAGGCCTCTACAACCCCGAAAACGAAAAAGACGCGTGCGGGCTGGCAGTCATCGCCACCCTCAAAAAAGTACCTAGTCACGCCATCGTGAACCAGGCACTCGAGGCCCTGCGCAGGCTCGAACACCGCGGCGCCGTAGGCGCCGACGACGGCACCGGTGACGGCGCCGGCATCCTCACCCAGATCCCCGACGCCTTCTTCCGCGCCGTCGCCGGATTCACCCTCCCGGCCCCCGGACACTACGCCGCCGGTACCGCCTTCTTGCCCCAGGATCCAACGCAGCGGACACAGGCAATCAGCGCACTTGAGGAACTGGCAATCGACGAGGGCCTCACCGTGCTTGGCTGGCGTGAACTGCCCGTCAACGCCGAGCACATCGGCCCCACGGCCCGCGGCTGCATGCCGCACTTCGCCCAGATCTTCCTCGGCATTCCCGGCGAAAACGTCACGGAACTCGATGCGCGGGTCTTCCGTGTGCGCAAGCGCGCCCAGACCAAGTTCGGCGTCTACTTCCCCTCGCTCTCCAGCGCCAGCATCGTCTACAAGGGCATGCTCTCCACTGCGCAGCTTTCGGCCTTCTACCCGGACCTGACCGACGAGCGCTTCGCGAGCACCTTCGGCATCGTGCACTCGCGCTTCTCCACCAACACCTTCCCGTCCTGGCCGCTGGCACAGCCCTTCCGCACCATCGCCCACAACGGCGAAATCAACACGGTCAAGGGCAACCGCAACTGGATGCGCGCCCGCCAGTCCCAGCTCGCCTCCGCGCTGCTGGGCGAGGTCCCCGAAGAGCTCTTCCCGATCTGCAGCCCGGGTGCCTCCGACTCTGCCTCCTTCGACGAAGTGGCAGAGCTGCTCACGCTGTCCGGGCGCCCCATCGCCCAGGCAATCATGATGATGATCCCCGAGGCCTGGGAAAACCACGCCACCATGGATGAGGACCGCCGCGCCTTCTACGAGTACCACTCCATGCTCATGGAGCCGTGGGACGGCCCCGCCGCGGTGTCCTTCACCGACGGCAAGCAGGTGGGCGCGGTTCTTGACCGCAACGGCCTGCGCCCCGCACGCTTCTGGGTGACCGACGACGGGCTGGTGGTGTTGGCCAGCGAGGTCGGCGTCATCGACCTGGCCCCGGAACGGATCGTCGCCAAGGGACGCGTTGCCCCGGGCAAGATGTTCCTCGTCGACACCGTCGAAGGACGCATCATCGAGGACGATGAGATCAAGGCGCAGATCGCCGCATCCAAGCCCTGGGGGGAATGGGTTGCGGAAAACAAGATCCGCCTCTCCGACCTGCCGGACCTCGAGCACGTCAGCCACAACTCGGCCTCGGTGCAGTTGCGCCAGCGGACCTTCGGCTACACCACCGAGGAACTGCGCATCCTGCTGGCCCCGATGGCTTCCACCGGCACCGAACCGCTCGGAGCCATGGGCTCCGACACCCCGGTCGCGGTGCTCTCCGCGCGCTCGCGCCTGCTCTTCGACTACTTCACGCAGTCCTTCGCCCAGGTGACCAACCCGCCGCTGGACTCCATCCGCGAGGAACTCGTCACCTCCATGGGCACCAGCATCGGCCCCGCCGGCAACCTGCTGTCGCTGGGCAAGGTCAGCGCCCAGCAGGTGTCCCTGGCCTACCCGGTCATCACCAACGATGACCTCGCCAAGATCGCCAACATCCGCGACGACGAGGGCCTCAAGGTCTCGCTGAAGGTCCGCGGGCTCTACCGCCCCGAGGGCGGGGAATCCGAGCTGCGCGCCCGCATCCAGGAAATCTGTGAAAAGGTCTCCGCCGCGATCAACCGGGGCATCAAGTTCATCGTGCTCTCGGACCGCGACTCCAACGCCCAGTGGGCGCCGATCCCGTCGCTGCTGCTCACCTCCGCGGTGCACCACCACCTGCTCAAGAGCGCCAACCGCACCAAGACCTCCTTGATCATCGAGGCCGGCGACGTGCGCGAGGTCCACCACGTGGCGGTGCTCATCGGCTACGGCGCCTCCGCCATCAACCCGTACCTTGCGCTGGAAAGCGTCGAGGAAATGGCCCGCAACGGCGAGCTCGGCACCGTCACGCCCGCCAAGGCACAGGCCAACCTGATCAAGGCCCTGGGTAAGGGCGTCCTGAAGATCATGTCCAAGATGGGCATCTCCACCGTCGCCTCCTACTGCGGTGCGCAGACCTTCGAGGCCCTGGGTCTGTCCCAGCGCGTCGTCGACCAGTTCTTCACCGGCACCCAGTCGCAGCTCGACGGCGTCGGCCTGGACGTGCTCGCCACCGAAACCGCGATGCGCCATGCCTACGCCTACCCGGCCGACCTGGCACCGGAGCCGCACCGCACCCTGGAAACGGGCGGCGAGTACCAGTGGCGCCGCGAGGGCCCGCCGCACCTGTTCAACCCGGAAACGGTGTTCCGCCTGCAGCACGCCACCCGGGAACGCCGCTACGACATCTTCAAGGCGTACACCAAGGGCGTGGACGACCAGTCCAAGGGCCTGATGACGCTGCGCGGGCTGCTGGACTTCAAGATCGATCCGTCCGCGGCCATCGACATCGACGAGGTGGAGCCGGTCAGCGAGATCGTCAAGCGGTTCGCCACCGGCGCCATGAGCTACGGCTCGATCTCCGCCGAAGCGCACGAAACCCTGGCGATCGCGATGAACCGGCTGGGCGGCAAGTCCAACACCGGCGAAGGCGGCGAGGACGTCGAGCGCCTGCTGGACCCGGCGCGCCGTTCCGCGGTCAAGCAGATCGCTTCCGGCCGCTTCGGCGTCACCAGCCTGTACCTCACCAACGCGGACGACCTGCAGATCAAGATGGCGCAGGGAGCCAAGCCCGGCGAGGGCGGCCAGCTGGCCGCGCAGAAGGTCTACCCGTGGATCGCACGCACCCGCCACTCCACCCCGGGCGTCGGGCTCATTTCCCCTCCGCCGCACCACGATATCTACTCGATCGAGGACTTGGCCCAGCTGATCTACGATGCAAAGTGCTCGAACCCCGCCGCACGCATCCACGTGAAGCTGGTCTCCGAGGTCGGCATCGGCACCGTTGCCGCGGGCGTCACCAAGGCCAAGGCCGACGTGGTCCTGGTCTCCGGCCACGACGGCGGCACCGGCGCCTCGCCGCTGAACTCGCTCAAGCACGCCGGCGTGCCCTGGGAACTCGGCCTGGCCGAGACCCAGCAGACGCTGATGCTCAACGGGCTGCGCGAACGCGTCACGGTGCAGGTCGACGGCCAGCTGAAGACCGGCCGCGACGTCGTGATCGCAGCGCTGCTGGGCGCCGAGGAATTCGGCTTCGCCACCGCACCGCTGGTGGTCACCGGCTGCATCATGATGCGCGTCTGCCACCTGGACACCTGCCCGGTCGGTGTCGCGACCCAGAACCCGGAGTTGCGCAAGCGCTTCACCGGACAGGCCGACCACGTGGTGAACTTCTTCGAGTTCCTGGCGCAGGAGGTGCGCGAACTGCTCGCGCAGCTCGGCTACCGGAGCCTCGAGGAGGCCATCGGCCAGGCCGAGCGGCTCGACACCCGCGCCGCGGTGGGCCACTGGAAGACCGAGGGCCTGCAGCTGGAGAGGATCTTCGAGACCGTTGGCTCCAAGCCCGGCGCCCCGCGCCGGCGGACCACGCTCCAGGACCACCACCTGAACGAGCACTTCGACAACCTGCTGATCACGGCCGCCGCTCCGGCGCTTGCGCACCGCGAAAACGTGTCCATCGACCTTGAGGTGCGCAACACCGACCGAGCCGTGGGCACCATGCTCGGGCACCACGTCACCCGCACCTTCGGTGTGGAGGAACTGGCACCCGGAACCATCGACGTCACGCTGCGCGGACACGCGGGCCAGTCGCTCGGCGCCTTCCTCCCGGCGGGCATCGTGCTGCGGCTCATCGGCGACTCCAACGACTACGTCGGCAAGGGCCTCTCCGGCGGGCGCGTCATCCTGCGGCCCGACGCGGGCAGCGGGTTCGACCCGGCAACCCAGGTCATCGCCGGAAACGTCATCGGCTACGGCGCAACCAGCGGCGAGCTCTTCATCAGCGGCATGGTCGGCGAACGCTTCGCCGTGCGCAACTCCGGCGCCACCGCGGTGGTCGAGGGAATCGGCGACCACGGCTGCGAGTACATGACCGGCGGCACGGCCCTGATCCTCGGATCGACCGGGCGCAACTTCGCGGCCGGCATGTCCGGCGGCGTGGCCTACGTGCTGGACCTTGACACCCGCAAGCTGAACCCGCTGGCCGTCGCCAACGACGACCTGATCCTTGAGGGGCCGGGCGAGGCGGACTGCGAGCTGATCAAGGACCTGCTCGCACAGCACCAGCTGCACACCGGCTCGGCGCTTGCGGCAAGCCTGCTGGCCGATTGGCCCGTCGCCGCCGCACGCTTCACCAAGGTCCTCCCGCGGGACTTCGCCGCGGTATCCCAGGCACGCAATGCTGCCGCCCATGAAGGTTTCGACCCGGATTCAGCAACCACCTGGAACCGGATTCTGGAGGTGACCCGTGGCTAATCCACGTGGATTCTTGGAAGTCCGTGAACGAGTAACCCAGCCCAAGCGCCCGGTGCCCATCCGCCTGATGGACTACCGCGAGGTCACCCAACGGCAGGACGAAGGCACGCTCAAGGCCCAGGCCGGCCGCTGCATGGACTGCGGCATCGCGTTCTGCCACAGCGGCTGCCCGCTGGGCAACCTGATTCCCGAGTGGAATGCACTGGTCCACCAAGGCCGGATGGCCGAGGCCTCGGAGCGCCTGCACGCGACCAACAACTTCCCGGAGTTCACCGGGAAGCTCTGCCCGGCCCCGTGCGAGACCTCCTGTGTGCTGGGAATCAACCAGCCGGCCGTAACAATCAAACAAATTGAGGCGGAGATCGCGGAGACCTTGCTGGCCTCCGGCAACCTCGAGCCGGTGCTTGCCATGCGGCACACCGACAAGCGCATCGCCGTCGTCGGTTCCGGCCCCGCGGGGCTCGCGGCTGCCCAGCAGCTGACCCGCGCCGGACACACCGTGGCCGTGTACGAGCGGGACGAAAAGATCGGCGGCCTGCTGCGCTACGGCATCCCGGACTTCAAGATGGAAAAGGACGTCCTCGAGCGCCGGCTGGCCCAGATGGAGGCCGAGGGAACCCGCTTCCGCACCGGCGTTTCGGTGGGCACCGACATCACCTGGGATGCCCTGCATCGCCGGTATGACGCGGTGATCCTCGCCACAGGGGCCACCGTTCCGCGTGACATGCCGATCCCCGGGCGCGAGCTCGACGGGGTTCATTTCGCGATGGACTACCTGGTGGATTCCAATCAGGTTGTGGCCCGGGAGCGCGATGAATTGCGCATCGATGCCGCCGGAAAGCACGTGGTGATCCTCGGCGGCGGAGACACCGGCGCCGACTGCCTGGGCACCGCCTTGCGCCAGGGAGCGGCAAGCGTCACGACCCTGGCCATCGGCGCCCAGCCCCCGCTGGAGCGTCCGGCAAACCAGCCGTGGCCGATGGTCCCGAGGCTGTTCGAGGTCCAATCCGCCCACGAAGAGGGCGGCGAGCGGACGTACCTGGCCGCCACCGTCAACTTCACGGGCGAGCGCGGAAGCGTGATGGGTGTTACGGTAGCAGAGACCGAATTTATTGACGGTCAGCGCCTTCCGAAACCAGGCACCGAGCGGGTTATTCCCGCGGATCTGGTCTTCCTGGCTCTCGGGTTCACCGGACCCGAAGAAGCCGGTCTCAAGGAACAGGCCAACACCGAGTTTGATGACCGGGGCAACGTCGCCCGCGATGGTTACTACATGACCAACACCCCGGGGGTGTTTGTGGCTGGCGATGCCGGACGCGGACAATCCCTGATTGTGTGGGCCATCGCCGAGGGACGATCCTGTGCCGCGGCGGTGGACAAATTCCTGATGGGCGAAACCCGCCTTCCGGCCCCCGTTGCACCGACGGACCAGGCCATCAGCATGATGTGAGACGGATGCACCACTAATGCGGTGATTTTCCGACCTGAGAAATGGAAAGGCAGTTAGGCTGACCGTATGAGACGCGCAAAAATTGTGGCCACCTGGGGCCCAGCGATCGGTACCTACGAAAAGACGTTGGCAGTGCTCAAGGCGGGTGTCGACGTCGCCCGCTTGAACATGAGCCACGGCGACCACTCGATGCACGCCGAGAACCTCGGAAACGTCCGTGCAGCGGCACTGGAACTGGGCCGACCGGTCGGCATCTTTGCCGACCTGCAGGGTCCCAAGATCCGGCTGGGTCGTTTCATCGACGACGCCAAGCACCTCCTGAAGGTGGGAGCCACCTTCACCATCGTCATCGCCGATGTGCTGGGGGATGAAACCTTCTGCTCCACCACGTTCAAGGGCCTGCCGCAGGACGTCAACGTGGGCGACATCCTGCTCATCAACGACGGCAAGGTTTCCCTCCGCGCCACCGAGGTCGACGATGAAAAGGTCGTCACCGAGGTGGTCGTGGGCGGCGAGGTGTCCAACAACAAGGGCATCAACCTTCCCGGTGTTGCGGTCAACGTCCCCGCGTTGAGCGAAAAGGACGAGGAAGACCTGCGCTGGGCCATCCGTGCCGGCGTGGACATGGTCGCGCTCTCCTTCGTGCGTAACGCCACCGACATCGAGCGTGTGCACGAGATCATGGACGAGGAAGGCCGTCGCCTTCCGGTCATCGCCAAGATCGAGAAGCCGCAGGCGGTGGACGCGCTGGAGGAAATCATCCACGCGTTCGACGCCATCATGGTCGCCCGTGGCGACCTCGGCGTCGAGCTTCCGCTCGAAGAAGTTCCGCTGGTCCAGAAGCGCGCCATCGAATTGGCACGCCGCTGGGCCAAGCCGGTCATCGTGGCAACCCAGGTGCTGGAGTCGATGATCGAATCGCCGACCCCGACCCGCGCCGAGGCCTCGGACTGCGCCAACGCCGTGCTCGACGGCGCCGACGCTGTCATGCTTTCCGGCGAAACCTCGGTGGGCGAATACCCGATCGAGACCGTCGAAACCATGGCCCGGATCATCTCCTCCACGGAGGAGCACGGCCTTGACCGCATCCCGCGTCTGGGCTCCAAGCCCAAGACCCGTGGCGGCGCCATCACGCGTGCCGCGGTGGAAATCGCCGACCAGTTGGATGCCAAGTACATCGTGGCGTTCACCCAGTCCGGCGACTCGGCCCGACGCCTGTCGCGCCTGCGCCCGAAGAAGCCGGTGTTGGCGTTCACGCCGCTGCCGCAGACCTACAACATCATGACCCTGATGTGGGGCATCCAGCCGCGCGTGGTCGAGTACGCGGACCACACCGACAAGATGACCGCACAGGTCGACCGCGCACTGCTGCAGGAAGGACTGGCCGAGATCAACGACATCGTCTGCATCGCCGCCGGTTCCCCTCCAGGCCAGGCCGGTTCGACCAACTCGCTGCGCATCCACAAGGTCGGCGACCTCGCGGACGCAGGCCAGCTGGTTGACGGCAAGCCGATGCCGGCCCGCGAAGAGGTCGGCCCCTGGGACACCGAAACCGTGTCGGGTGAAGGTACCCGCGAAATCTAGGTAGCCCTGTCTAAACCAAGAGCCGGATCGGCAAGACATCCCCCCTCGGGGGAGTGGGCTTGCGGATCCGGCTCTTGCATTGTGCCACGGGTTGTCCGTGCATGAGGTGCGTTAGTCCGTCATCTCAACCGGCACGGCAATGACATCCACCATCGCACCGTTTCGGAATACCGTCACGGGCAACGGCACGCCGATGGCCTCGGCGAACAACTGCTTTTGCACGCTCTCGGCGCTGGAGACCGGGCGCTGCCCGACGGTGAGCACCAGGTCGCCGGGCTTCAACCCGGACTTCTCCGCCGGCGACCCGGCGATGACATCCGCAACGCGCAGTCCCTCCCGCTGGCCTATGCGCGATGCCAGCGTCGCGTTCAGCGCAATCGGCGAGCTGATCAGGCCCAGATAGGCGCGCCGGACACGCCCGTCAGCTATCAGCGCGGAGATGATCCGGCGGGTGGTGGCGTTGATCGGAACCGCCAGGCCCAGGCCCGCTCCCGCCACTGCCGTGTTGATGCCAACCACGCGCCCGTGGGCATCGGCCAGCGCCCCGCCCGAATTGCCGGGGTTCAGCGCGGCATCGGTTTGGATGACGTCCTCGATGACCCGCCGGGTCCGGCCAAGGACGGTCGGGATGGATCTACCCAGCCCGCTGACCACCCCGGCAGTCACCGATCCGGCCAGCCCCAGAGGGTTTCCCACGGCGATGACCAGCTGGCCCACCCGCAGCCCCTCGGCGTCGCCGAGTCGCGCCGGGGCCTGCATGTGGGAGACTCCGCGGACAACGGCGAGGTCGGACAGGGCATCCGCGCCCCTGATCTCGATTTCCGTTCCCGTGCCATCGGCAAACGTTGCCCGTCCGGCGCTGGCGCCGGCAACCACGTGGGCATTGGTCAGCATGTAGCCGTCTTCGGTGAAGACGACGGCGGAACCCGCGCCAAGGCGCACCCGCCCGTTGCGGTCGGGACCCACCATATCGACGGCGGCCACGTGCGGCCCAACCGCTTCGGCGACGCTGACAACGGTCCGGGAGTACGCGTCCATCGCGTCTTCGGACCCAAGCCCAGCCTCGGAAAAATCGAAGGACTCTTTCACCGCACACCTCGTTGGGCGATCGTGGCCTGACATTGGCGGCGCGGCCTGCCCACGTGCCGGCCGTGCCATATGCCAATACAACGGAAGCGGCGCCCGCCATAGTCCCGCCACGGGTACGCCATCGGAGAACACCCCCGGGGAGGAAGAACTGCGTCTCCGAGGCTCCCCATGCACGCCCGGACGGTGGCAAATTCAGTGAGCGACCAGTGGTCGGCAACACCTGTCGGAGCCTTCTGCCGGCCCGCCCTGGAAGCTGACGCGCGGCTGGACGGGTCGTTGAGTCACTCACCCGACATGTAACGGCTCCACGGGCCGGACAAGCCTTGGCCCTATCAGCTCAATTTGTGCCTGAGATGCGGATAAAGAATGACAATAGTTAAAATGAAAAAGGCTCCGATCCCTTACGTAATAAGGGATCGGAGCCTATCTGTGCCCGAGGTGGGACTCGAACCCACACACCTTTCGATACTGCATTTTGAGTGCAGCGCGTCTACCATTCCGCCACTCGGGCGGGCACATCATTGGAATCAAGAATTAGCATAAGGGATAATCTCTATCTTGAGAAATCCTCGCGTCCTTGCGGTTAACCACTGTACATGCAGATAGGCTTAACCACGAAACCGAGTACTGAAGATTCACCCGGTCACCCCGGGAATGAAGGAGCACCATGAGCGATCTGCCCGAAGTCACCCGTATCGAGGCTGAGCCCAACAATGGCGCACCACGCCGCGTCGTTGTCGCCGAAGATGAAACCCTGATCCGCCTCGACATTGTCGAAATCCTGCGCGGCGAAGGCTACGACGTGGTTGGCGAGGCGGACAACGGCGAAAAGGCCATTGAACTCGCCCGCGAGTTCAAGCCAGACCTGGTTCTCATGGACGTGAAGATGCCGGTCATGGACGGCATCACGGCCGCCGAAACCATCGTCAAGGAACGCATTGCCCCCGTGGTCCTGCTCACGGCCTTCAGCCAGAAGGAGCTTGTTGAGCGTGCCCGCGAAGCCGGCGCCATGGCCTACGTGGTCAAGCCGTTCACCCCGGCCGACCTGGTCCCGGCTATCGAGATCGCGATTTCCCGCCACGAGGAGATCAAGGCCCTTGAAAAAGAGGTGGGCGACCTCACCGAGCAGTTTGCCACCCGCAAGCTCGTCGAGCGCGCCAAGAGCCTGCTGACCGAGAAGATGGGCTTGACCGAGCCAGAGGCCTTCCGCTGGATCCAGAAGACCTCCATGGACCGTCGCCTGTCCATGCGCGAGGTTGCCGAGACCGTGATCGACCAGGTCAAGTAACAACACACGTAGTCAACGACCCTGGGGTCGCGGGAACCGAAATCTTGGTTTGCGCGGCCCCAGAGTCGCACCTTGGGCCTCATTGAGGCTGCCGCCAGATTCCCCCGGAACTCCAGAAAGGCTCGCTTTGCCGAACCATGTTGCCCCGATGGGCGAATGCTTTGAACTCGAGGCCGAAATCGGCGGCCGAAGCCAGCGTGTGGTGGTCACGGAAACCGGAGGTACGCTTCGGGTGCTCAGCGTTGACGGCATTTCACTGGTGCAGGACTATCCGGCGGACTCCGCTGCGCCGTTCAGTGCCGGCTGGAACCTGGTGCCTTGGCCGAACCGCGTGGCTGGCGGCCGTTGGACGCATGAGGGGACCACGCAACAGCTTCCGATCACCGAACCCGAACGCGGCCACGCCCTCCATGGCTTGTTGGCAGACGCAGACTACCGACTGGTCGAACGGACCGCTACGAGCCTGACGCTGGCCGCCGATCTCCGGGCGCAGGAGGGTTACCCCTTCGAGCTGTCCACCTCGGTTCGTTATGAGATGCACCAGGACGGCCTTCGTGTGACGCATCGGCTGACGAACACGGGCCGGAGCAAGGCTCCCGTGGCGGTCGGCACCCATCCGTATCTCCGTTTGGGGGAGGTGCCCACGGAGGACCTCAAGCTTGTCATCAACGCGGATTCGCACCTGGAAGTCGATGGGAAGCTGATTCCCACGGGCGAGATCACCGCCGTAAGCGGCACGCCGCGGGACTTCCGGGCGGGGCAAATCCTGGGCTCGACGGCGCTGGACGACGTGTGGACGGATTTCCGTCGCAGCACCGATGGCGGATCGGTCCACTACCTGGAGGCGCCGGACGGCAGCCGGGTCGAGATGGACATGGATGCGGAGTTCGGCTATATCCAGGTCTACACCACCGGCGATTTCCCGTCGGACGGCGGCAACGTGAACGCCGTTGCCATGGAACCCATGACGGCGCCGGCGGATGCATTCAACAACGGGATGGGCCTGCACTGGCTTGAGCCGGGGGATAGCTGGGATATTGGTTGGGGGATCCGGCACCGCCGGGCCCCGCAAGAAGGCGAATGACGTAGGGAGGGAAACCCGGATGAAAACACAGGGCGTGGTGCTCAGCCTGGCGGTGAGCGACGCAACCCGCTCCCACGACTTCTACCGCGAGGTCCTGGGTGCGGACAGCGTCCGGTTGGACATGGGTATTGTCGGCATTGAACTGCCCGGGATCATGCTGTTCCTCGCGGAAGTCGCGGATTTCACCAAGTACTCCCGCGAGGCCAAGCGGTCACCGCTCCTGCCCGTGCCGGCAAGTGATGCCTTGCTTAGCTGCGCCATCGCCAGCACCGGGGAGGTTGACGAGATCCTCTCCGTGGTCAAGGCCGCCGGCGGCAGGACCTTTGAGCCCCACGAGATCCCCCATGCCAGCGGGCGCCTGCAATACGTGGGAACGTTCACGGACCCCGACGGGCACCTGTGGCAATTGGTCTGCAACCTCACCGATGCGCAGGACGCGGCCAACTAGAACATTTGTTCTATTCGAAGCGGGAGGGGTCGCCCAGTCCGACGCGGGCGATGACGGCCTCGCCGCTCGAGTAGTCGATGACGGTGGTCGGTTCGATGCCGCATTCGCCCGAATCGATGACGCCGTCCACCACGTGGTCCAGTGCTTCCTTGATTTCCCAGCCCTGGGTCATCGGTTCTTCTTCGCCCGGCAGGAGCAGCGTGCTCGAGAGGATGGGCTCGCCCAATTCCTCGAGCAGCGCCTGCACCACCGGGTTGTCCGGAATGCGCACGCCGATCGTCTTCTTCTTCGCATTCATCAGGCGGCGCGGGA
This sequence comes from Paeniglutamicibacter sp. NPDC012692, assembly GCF_042901625.1. Taxonomy (NCBI): domain Bacteria; kingdom Bacillati; phylum Actinomycetota; class Actinomycetes; order Micrococcales; family Micrococcaceae; genus Paeniglutamicibacter; species Paeniglutamicibacter sp. NPDC012692. Next base: position 896,732 of record NZ_JBIBDE010000001.1, on the reverse strand, counting down.
CTTCCTTCGTCGCGGGCAGGATGAAGGTGTAGCTGCCGGGGGTGACTGCCTTGATGTTGCGGAAGACCATGTTGTTGACTTCAACGTACTGTCCCAGCTGCGCAAAGTCCTTGCAGACCAGCGTGAAATGGTGCTTGTCGTCCAGCTTCCGGATCGCACGGATGCGGTCCATCGCTTCCTTGTTGCCTATCTGTGCACCGAGTGCGTAGCAGGAATCGGTGGGGTAGGCCAGCAATCCTCCGTTGCGGAGCAGGTCAACGGCCTGCGCAATCGAGCGTGCCTGCGGGTTTTCGGGGTGAACATCAAAAAATCGTGCCATTGAACGAGCTTACGGCCCATGGTGCGAATCGCGCATCGGGCCGGCGGGAAAAACTCCGCGGCGCTTGTTGGCAACGTTCGAGAATTTCCATGGACACTGCTCGGTTCGAATTCGGTGGGCCGCTGGTGGCCGCCTGGGGAATCGTCCGCGCCCTGGGCCGGACGGTGTTTGCGGCGCTCGCCGAGTTCTGCGCTCGCTCCACCGATGCGTTGCTCGGGCAGGTTGGTGAGATCGAGGGGCGCGAGTGGTCGGAAACCCGCCGGCCCTCGTTTTGCCGGGGCGCAGGACGGCAAAGTCCCGGCGGACCGTCGCGTTGATCCACACCGTTGGGACGACAGCCTTCGGGCACGTGGATGGCATGCACAACTCCAGCCCGGCTTCCGGCAGGCCGACGGCAGTTGCATGCCGCGCACCTGACCATCACCCCTGCCGCCGAGGCAGGTCTTGCGGGGCTGGGTTCCACAACGCTCGGGGCCCGACGAAGTGAGGGGAGTGGGCGGTGACGACGCGCAGGAAGCGCTCGCTGCACTGGGTGCCGACGGCCGCCTGCCTGAGTTGGATTCGGAGGTTGCCCTGTTCCTGCTGACCCGGATCGGATTCTCCGATGGCACGGCCGGGTTGCCCGAACGAATGGCGCCGACGATGGCACTCGTCGAGGCCCTTCCTCAGGGAGCGTCGGAACGTTTGCTCATCGAGTTGATGGCCAGGCTGGTTGAGCCGCGTGAGCCGTGAAGTAGCTCACGCAAAATATGCGGCCCGCCCTTGCGCCGCCTAATCACGCGCCAAAGTGGGGTTGGGCGGGATTTTCCGCGAATTGACTAGTTTTCTACAGGCCATATGATGAATTGGCGACTTAGGTGACCGGAACCGAAACATTGGGTTAACAATGCGGAGATTCAAGGTGACCGTTTGCGCCTCGGCCCTCGCCCGTAACCCAAGATTGGTTTCTACATGGATCTGACGCTTATCGTCGTCCTAGTCATAGCACTTGCCTTGTTCTTTGACTTCACCAATGGCTTCCACGACACCGCGAACGCGATGGCAACTCCCATCGCCACCGGAGCCATCAAGCCCAAAACCGCAGTGGCACTCGCCGCCGTATTGAACCTCGTCGGCGCATTCCTTTCGACCGAGGTCGCCAAGACCATTTCGGGTGGCATCATCAAGGAAGGCGGAGAGACCGGCGTGCAAATCATGCCGGCGATGATCTTCGCGGGCCTGATGGGCGCCGTCATCTGGAACATGCTCACTTGGTTGCTCGGGCTTCCCTCCAGCTCTTCCCACGCCCTCTTCGGTGGCCTGATCGGCGCGGCAATCGTTGGCGCAGGTTTCGGTGCCATCGACTACAGCGTGCTGATGTCCAAGGTCCTGCTGCCCGCACTCGTGGCACCGGTGATCGCCGGAACCTCGGCCTACCTTGCGACAAAGCTTGCCTATTCGGTGACCAAGCGCCAGTCCGGCGTCGCTTCCCCGAAGCGCGGCGGATTCCGCTACGGCCAGATCTTCTCCTCCTCGCTCGTGGCACTTGCCCACGGCACCAACGATGCGCAGAAGACCATGGGCGTCATCACCCTGACGCTCGTCGCCTCGGGTCTGCAGACCGCCGGCACCGGCCCGCACTTCTGGGTCATCGCATCCTGTGCACTGGCCATCGCGTTGGGCACCTACATGGGCGGCTGGCGCATCATCCGCACCATGGGTTCGGGCCTCACCGACGTCAAGCCCGCACAGGGCTTCGCCGCCGAGACCTCCACGGCCGCAGCAATCCTTGCCTCCTCGCACCTGGGCTTCGCCCTGTCCACCACGCAGGTCGCCTCCGGCTCCGTCATCGGTTCCGGACTTGGACGCAAGGGCGCCGAAGTCCGCTGGGGAACCGCGGGCAAGATCGCGATCGGCTGGCTCTTCACCCTTCCGGCCGCGGCTCTCATGGGTGCCGCAGCCGCTGCGCTTGCCCACTTCGGAACCGGCGGCCTGATCGCCGTGACCGTTCTCGGCCTCGGTTCGCTGCTGCTGATCTGGTTCCTTTCACGCCGCGAAATCGTCGGCCACGGCAACGCGATCAGCGACGTCGACGTCTCGGGTGCAGCAGTCAACATCCCCACGAAGAAGGAACGCCGCAAGATGGCGCGCGCCAAGGCAGAGAAAGCCAAGGCAGACCAGGCCGAAGCAAACCAGGAGACCAAGCCATGAACATCAAATGGGATGCATTCCTGATCGTTGCCATTGTCACCTGGGTTTCGTCACTGTTCATCGTTGGCGCCTACTCGCTGGGTGTGCGCATGCTGGCCGTGGCCGAAGACGAAAACCGCTCGACCGGTCTGGCCAAGGGCACTGCCTACGTCTGCTTCGGCCTGTGCGGCGTAGTGGTGCTCTTCGGCATCATCCTCATCGTTCCCCAGCTGAGCGCGAGCATCCTCGGCATTCACTAGCCAAGACGCGGTTGTTCGTGGATAGTATGGGTTGCATGACGCACTTCAGGTACTACGTAGCAGCCTCTGTCGACGGTTACATTGCCGATGAGAACGAGCGCCTCGATTGGCTCATGGAGTTCGACGGCTTTGAAGGCCAGCTCGAAGGCTATGAGGCGTTCCTCGAGAACATTGGCGCCATCGTCCTGGGAGCCGACACCTATTCGTGGATGCTGAGGGAAATCGGCGACGAATGGCCCTACGCCGGGCTGCCGGTGTGGGTGTTCACGCATCGAGAACTCGCCGCATTCCCGGGTGCGGACCTGACCTTTGTGCGCGGCGACGTGAACGAATGGGCCGGCGACATCGCCCGCAGCGCCAACGGCAAGGACGTCTGGGTTGTCGGGGGCGGATCCGTCGCAGGGCAATTCGCTGACGCGGGCCTGCTCGATGAACTGCTGCTCTACACGATGCCCGTCATCCTCGGCGGCGGCCGACCGCTCTTCGCGATGCGCGGCACCGCCAAGCTGAGTCTGGCGTCCAGCCGGGAATTTGCCGGCGGGATCCGCGAGACCCAATACGCGTTCGTCAAGGCGCCGGGACAGGACCGCGAGTACTAAGAACTGCCCCTAAAGGTGGCTTGCTTCCAACGAAGCAAGCCACCTTTTTGTTTGGCGGGGACTGGAAAAGCGCATGACTCGTTCCTTACCCAATCGTTCCTCCAACTCGCGCATTTGCCGGCGCTTGGCGGGAAAGTTCTTGAAATGCCAACGCACGATCGACTCCCGGCCCAGAAAGCGCCCCCACGTTTCGAAGTTCCCGTTACAGACCGGCTCCCGGCTCAGCACGCGGCGGATGGAACGAGTAAGCAACCGGCGCAGCGAAACCATCCGAGGGTAGTCGAGGCAGACGATGAGCTCGGCGCACGAAGACAATTCGGCCCGGTAGGTGCCGTAGGCCGAATCGAAGATCCACCTTTCGGTGGCGGCTGTCGCCAGTGCGAGGCGTTTTTGCTCGGCGACGCTGCGGTTCACCCAGCCGGGAAGCCAGCCGAATTCCTCGTCGACATAGTGGACCGGAAGGCCCGTGATGCGGCCGAGCTCGCCGGCAAGCGTTGATTTCCCGCTGCCGGTGACGCCCATGCAGAGGATTCGTTGCGGATTGCCGTTCAACGTCCGGCTAGTCTTCGAGCAGCATGTTGGTGATGCGCGACGTGCAAATGCGGCGCCCCTGCTCGTCGCTGATCACGATCTCATGGGTGGTCAGCGTGCGGCCCAGGTGGATCGGCGTGCAGACGCCGGTGACCAGCCCGGTGACCCCGGCGCGGTGGTGGGTTGCGGAAATGTCCACGCCCACCGGGCGCTTCCTGCCGCCGCCGTGAATGGCTGCCGCGAATGAACCGAGCGTCTCGGCGAGTGCCACGGACGCCCCGCCGTGCAGGATCCCGGCCACCTGCTGGTTGCCCTCGACCGGCATCGTCCCGCTGACGCGGTCCAGGGACAGGTCGGTGAAAACGATGCCGAGCTTCTCCACCAGGGTGCCCACTCCGTGGGCGGCAAGCATCGGCCACATCGCTTCGGGAACCCCGTGCGCGGCCAACTGCCCGGCGAAGGGGTTGGCGTGTTCCGCCGTGGCCTCGGCAAAGGTGCCAGATATCTCGGTCGGGGAGGCGTTGTGGTGTGTGAAATTATCGCTCATGCCAACTAGGCTGGCAGGTGTGAGCGAATCAACCAAACTTGTGGCAACCGATCCCCAGCGACTTCTTGTGATTGACGGGCACTCGATGGCCTTCCGTGCCTTCTACGCCCTGCCGGCGGAGAACTTCGCCATCGACACCGGACAGCACACCAACGCAGTGCATGGTTTCGTGTCGATGCTGTTGACCATGATCCGGCAGCAGAAGCCCACCCACGTCGCAGTGGCCTTCGACCTTGACACCCCCACGTTCCGCTCGCTGGAATACACCGAGTACAAGGGCGGGCGCAACAAGACGCCCGAGGAGTTCTACGGGCAGATCGACCTGATCCAAAAGGTCATGGAAGCCATGAACATCCCGACCATCACCATGGATGGCTACGAGGCCGACGACATCATCGCGACACTCGCGGCCAAGGGCGAAGCGGCGGGGCTCGACGTGCTCGTGGTCTCCGGCGACCGCGACGCCTTCCAGCTGATCACCGAAAAGACTCTGGTGCTCTACCCCAAGAAGGGGATCTCCGACATTCCGCCGATGGACGGCGACGCCGTCGAGGCCAAGTACTTCGTGCGCCCGGAGCAGTACTCGGACCTGGCCGCCCTCGTGGGCGAAACCGCCGACAACCTGCCCGGCGTGCCGGGCGTGGGACCGAAGACCGCCGCCAAGTGGATCAACCTCTACGGCGGCCTCGAGGGCATCCTCGAAAACATCGACTCCATCAAGGGCAAGGTCGGCGACTCGCTGCGCGAACACGTCGACAACGTCACCCGCAACCGCAAGCTGAACCACCTGCTGCGCGACCTCGAGCTGCCGGTGGAGCTCGAGGCCATGGAACTGGAACGCCCCAACCGTGAGGCCGTCGAGGAACTCTTCGACGCGCTGCAGTTCAACACGCTGCGCAAGCGCCTGTTCGACCTCTTCGGCGACGAACCGGAGGATGCCCGCGAGGAAGTGGAGATCGCCGACCACTCGATGCTCGGCTCCGCCGGGGAAATCCGCGACTGGTTCGCCAAGCACGGCGCCCAGCTGCTGGGCATGCACGCGGCCACCGTTCCCGCGGCCGGAAGCCTCGACGTGGTCGGGCTCGCCTTCGCCTCGGTCGACGCCAACGCCTACGTCTCGCTCGAGGAGGCCGACGCAGACACCGAGCAGGCCCTGGCCAAGGTGCTGTCTTCCAAGGGCTACGCCAAGGCGGTCCACGACTACAAAGGCACCTACAAGCTGCTGAAGAACCGCGGACTGGACCTCGACGGCGTCGCCGACGACACCATGATCACCGCCTACCTGATCCAGCCGGACCGCCGCAGCCACGACCTGCCGGACATCGCGCAGGTGCACCTGAAGATGTCGCTGGACACCACCGAGGCACCCGCGAACGGCCAGCTTGCGCTGGACCTCGAGGGCCCGGACATGGCCACCCCCGCGGTGCGCGCGGCCCACGTGGTGCGCGAGCTGTCCCTGCACCTTGCGGGCATGCTGGTCGAGCGCGGCGGGGACGCCCTGCTCAAGGAACTGGAAATGCCGCTCTCTCACGTGCTGGCGCAGATGGAAATGGCCGGCATCGCCATCGACACCGCCAAGCTCGACGAGCTGTACTCCGACTTCACCATGACGATCGACCTGGCCACCGCGGAGGCCTTCGCGGCGATCGGCCACGAGGTCAACCTCTCAAGCCCCAAGCAGCTGCAGGTGGTGCTGTTCGAGGAATTGGACCTGCCCAAGACCAAGAAGATCAAGACCGGTTTCACCACCGACGCCGAGTCGCTGCAGGACCTGCTGGTCAAGACCGGGCACCCGTTCCTGGTCGCGCTGATGGCCTACCGCGACGCCACCAAGCTGCGCCAGACCGTCGAGGGCCTGCGCAAGGCCGTGGCCACCGACGGCCGCATCCACACCACCTACGCGCAGACGGTTGCCGCCACCGGACGCCTGTCCTCGCTGAACCCGAACCTGCAGAACATCCCGGTCCGCTCCGAGGAGGGCCGCCGCATCCGCGAGGTCTTCGTCGTCGGCGAGGGCTACGAGACCCTGCTGACCGCGGACTATTCGCAGATCGAAATGCGCATCATGGCGCACCTCTCCGGCGACGAGGGCCTGATCCAGGCCTACCAGGAGGGCGAGGACCTGCACCGCTTCGTCGGCTCGCACGTCTTCGACGTGGAACCGGCGGAGGTCACCTCCGAGATGCGCTCCAAGGTCAAGGCCATGAGCTACGGCCTGGCGTACGGGCTGAGCTCGTTCGGCCTGTCCAAGCAGCTGAAGATCTCCGTCGACGAGGCCCGCAACCTCATGAAGGACTACTTCTCCCGCTTCGGCGCGGTGCGCGACTACCTGCGCGCCGTCGTGGACCAGGCCCGCAAGGACGGCTACACGGAGACCATCTTCGGCCGCCGCCGCTACCTGCCGGAGCTTGCCAGCGACAACCGCCAGCTGCGCGACATCGCCGAGCGCGCCGCGCTGAACGCCCCGATCCAGGGCTCCGCCGCCGACATCATCAAGCGCGCCATGCTCGGTGTGCAGGAAGGGCTGGAGGAGGCGGGGCTCAAGAGCCGCATGCTGCTCCAGGTCCACGATGAATTGGTGCTGGAGGTCGCCCCCGGCGAGCTGGAGGCCGTCGAGGCCATGGTTCGCGAGAAGATGGGCGCCGCAGCGGAGCTGAAGGTTCCGCTGGATGTCCACGTGGGCATCGGCAAGTCCTGGCAGGACGCCGGCCACTGATGAGCGCCGGGCACCTGCGCATCGAGAACGTGTCCCTGGCGCGCCGCGAGGACGGCGCGGCCAGCGGGCAGTTCGCCGCCTGGATCAACACCGCCTGGGAGGGCTTCTACAAGAAGCCGGCCACGGCGGAGCAGCTGGAGCAAATGCTGCAGGCCCACGAGATCGACGAGCGGGTGCTCACCGGCGTGTACGACGACACCCGGCCCGCCGGGCTCGTGGACCCGCTGGTCCCGGTGGCCACGTTCGCGTCGTTCGCCAAGACGCTGAACGCCGGCGCCGGGCTGCTTCCGGCGCACCTGGTCACCCTGGTCACGGTGCGGCCCACGCACCGCCGCCGCGGCATCCTGCGTCAGCTCATGACCGGTGACCTGGCCCGGGCCAAGGCCGCCGGCTTCCCGGTGGCCGCGCTCACCGCCACCGAGGCGACCATCTACGGGCGCTTCGGCTTCGGCCGGGTCACCGAGCACCAGGAGCTGCAGCTGGACGTGCGCGGCGACGTGCGCTTCCACGCGGAGCCCGTCGGGTCCGTGGCCCAGGTGGCCCCCGAAAAGCTCGGCGACATCGCGGTGCCGCTCTTCGAGCGCTTCCACGCGGCCCGGCGCGGTTCGGTGGGGCGCCAGGAGTCCTACCTGCGCCACGCCACCGCGCGCTGGGGCGACGACGGGCCCGAGCCGGATCCGAAGCTGCGGGCTGCCGTGTACCTGGATGCCGCCGGGGAGGTCCAGGGATTTGTCACCTACGCCTTTGCCGGCTGGGACCCCAAGCCGATCACGCTGGATGTCAGGGACCTGGTGGCCACCACCGAGGTCGCCCGCCGCGAGCTGTTCAGGTTCCTGGCCGCGCACGACCTCGTGGAGCGGGTGAGCTACCCGTTCGCCGCCGCCAACGACCCGCTGGGCTGGGCGCTGGAGGATGCCTCCCGGATCGGCTACAGCGAACGCGAGCACGGACTCTGGGTGCGCGTGCTCGACGTGCCCCGGGCGTTCGCCGCCCGCGAGTACCGGGGCACCGGGAGCTTCTCCCTGCGCGTCGAGGACCCGCTGGGCCTGGCCTCCGGAACCTACGGGTTCGAGGTCGGCGACGGCCGGGCCGTGGTCACCCGCCTGGCCGACGACGCGCCGGCCACCCTGTCCTGCGACGCCGTGGCGCTCGGTCCGCTCCTGCTTTCGGCCGCCGGCGTTGCCGAGCTCCATGCCGCCGGCCAGCTGCGCATCGACGACCCGGGGGAGGCCGCCCGGCTCGGCCGGCTGCTGGACCTGCCCGGCCTGCCCCACGCCATCAACGGATTCTGAAGAAGAGAGCAACCGTCGACCATGAGTGAAACCGTGACCAGGAACAGCGCCATCCGCATCGAGCGCTTCGCCCCCGAAACCATCGACGGCGTGCCCACCCGGCGCACCGACGCGTTCAACCTGGCCACCAGCCGCGGGTTCCACGACGGCCCGCCTGAGGCCGAAGCGCTGAAGACCCTGGCGGAGATCGCCGTCGCCGACGGCGTCACGTTCACCGCGGTGCACGACGATGCCGCTGTCGCACCGTCGATCCACGCCGACCAGCCGGTCGCCACCTACGCCGCGTTCCCCGGGACCATCAACGTGGGCGGGACCCGGCCGGTGCCGGTGCACCAGATCACCTCGGTGACCGTCAGCCCGACGCACCGCCGGCGCGGCATCCTGCGCACCGTGATGACCGAGGACCTCGCGCGTGCCAGGGAGGCGGGCATGCCGCTTGCCGCGCTGACCGCCTCCGAGGCGACGATCTACGGCCGCTTCGGCTTCGGCCGGGCCACCGAACGCGTGCGCTTCTCACTCAAGGTCGACCGCGGCGCGCAGCTGCGCGCCGCGACCACCGGCAGCGTCGTGGAGGTCGCACCGGCCGACCTCAAGGGCCACGACGCGGCCATCTTCGAGGCCGCCCATGCCCGGACGCTCGGCTCGGTCGGACACAACCACTTCGACCTCGGCTTCGCCGAGGGCCGGTGGGACGACTACGAGTCGCTCAAGCCGGTCAAGAACCTGCGTGCAGCCCTGCACCTGGACGCGCAGGGCAACCCCGACGGATTCGTGACCTACCTGTTCAACGGGTGGAAGAACGATACGCACACCCTGGAGATCCAGCAGCTGTGCGCCGTCACCGGCGCGGCCCGCCGGGAGCTGGTCGCGCACCTGGGCGCCCACGACCTGATCGACAAGGTCACCGGGCGCGGACCCGTCGACGACGTGCTGCCCACCGCGCTGGCCGATTCGCGTTCCTACAAGGTCACGGCGCTGGGCGACCACCTGTGGCTGCGCATCCTGGACATCCCCGCGGCCCTCGGCGCCCGCGGCTACTCCTCCGACGGCAGCATCCGGCTGCAGGTGCGCGACGACCTGAAGCTCGTCGACGGCGCCTGGGAACTGACCGTCACCGCCGGTGCGCCCGTGGTGCGCCAAGCCCCCGCGGACCTCGCCGTGGACGCGAGCCTCGACGTGCGCGACCTTGCCTCGCTCTACCTCGGGGCCACGAGCGCCACGCGGCTTCACGAGGCCGGGGTGCTCACGGCCCACTCGGCCGGCGCGCTGTCCACCATGGATGCGCTCTTCGCCACTGCCACCGTTCCCTATTGCCAGGCGGACTTCTAGACATCATGCAGATCCCCGTTTCAAACCCGGTGGGGCGCCGCGTCGTCCTCGGCGCCGTCCTCGGTCTCGGTGCCGGCGTGCTCAGCGCCTGCGTCGCCGACCCGAATTCGCCCACCGCGCCCACGGCGGCACCCGCTGCTTCGACGTCTGCCGCCGCCACGCCGAGTTCCACACCGAGCCCGACCGCCACGCCGGACGAGACCCCGGACAAGTTCACCGTGATGACCCGGAAGCAGGCCGTCGCCGAATTTTCGGGCGAGCCCGCCGGCGCCTTCGGGCTCGAGGTCAAGGGCATCCAGATGGACCTGCCGGCCCGGGCCCGCGGGGCGGCGCTGACCTTCGACGCGTGCGGGGGCCCGCACGGCGAGGGCTATGACGCCACCTTGATCAAGGCGCTGCGGAAACACCAGGCACCGGCCACCCTCTTCATCAACCGCCGCTGGGCCAAGGCCAACCATTCCCTGATGCTGGAGCTGGTGGCCGATCCGCTCTTCGAGATCGCCAATCACGGCACCTCGCATGCGCCGCTGACCAGCAGGGGACAGTCCGCCTACGGGATTCCCGGCACCGCATCCATCGCCCAGGCCTACGACGAGGTCATGGGCAACCAGCACTACCTGGCGGAGACCTTCGGCGTGGAGGCGAGGTTCTTCCGCTCGGGAACCGCCCACATGGACGAGCTCAGCACCCGCATGACACGTGAGCTTGGACTCATTCCGATGAATTTCACCGTGAACCTCGATGCCGGAGCCACCTTCCCGGCGGCCACCGTCGCCGCGCAAACGGCCCTGCTGGGCAAGCGCGATGTCGGGATCGCGCACTTCAACCGCCCGAATTCGGGCACCGGGGCCGGCGTGGCACGGGCGCTTCCCGGCCTGCTGAAATCCCTTGAATCCCGGGATCTGCGCCTGCTCAAGCTGTCCGACGCGTTCCAGTAATCCGTCCGTATCCTCCCTCGTCGTGCGCCTTTCGGCGTCGGCGGAATCCGACACTCCGGCTTGACAAGAACGGGAATTGACGTTTTGACCCGGCAGGGTGCGGGGGAATAGACTAGGAGGGCGCGTTTCGGCCTTGCCGTGCCCGCACAAAGCTTAAATTCGGAACATGCCGGGACTTCCGGCCGACCGATTCATACAGACTATCCACATCGGAGTCCCTACTACATGACCATCACCTCCAACGAGAAGACCAGTGCTCCAGTTGTTGCAATCAACGACATTGGCTCTGCTGAAGACTTCCTCGCTGCCGTCGACGCCACCATCAAGTACTTCAACGATGGCGACCTCGTCGAAGGCATCGTCGTCAAGGTTGACCGCGACGAAGTTCTGCTCGACATCGGTTACAAGACCGAAGGTGTCATTCCTTCCCGCGAACTTTCCATCAAGCACGATGTTGACCCGGGCGACGTAGTCGCCGTTGGTGACAACGTCGAGGCCCTCGTCCTCACCAAGGAGGACAAGGAAGGTCGTTTGATCCTGTCCAAGAAGCGTGCTCAGTACGAGCGTGCCTGGGGCGACATCGAGAAGATCAAGGAAGAAGACGGCGTCGTTACCGGCACCGTCATCGAGGTGGTCAAGGGCGGCCTTATCCTCGACATCGGCCTGCGCGGCTTCCTGCCGGCATCGCTCGTCGAAATGCGCCGTGTGCGCGATCTGGCTCCGTACATCGGCCAGGAAATCGAAGCCAAGATCATCGAACTGGACAAGAACCGCAACAACGTTGTTCTTTCCCGTCGTGCATGGCTCGAGCAGACCCAGTCCGAGGTTCGCTCCACCTTCCTCAACAAGCTGGAAAAGGGCCAGGTTCGTCCGGGCGTCGTTTCCTCCATCGTCAACTTCGGTGCATTCGTGGACCTTGGCGGCGTAGACGGCCTCGTCCACGTTTCCGAGCTGTCCTGGAAGCACATCGACCACCCGTCCGAGGTTGTCGAAGTTGGCCAGGAAGTCACCGTCGAGGTTCTCGAGGTCGACCTGGACCGCGAGCGTGTTTCGCTCTCGCTCAAGGCCACCCAGGAAGATCCGTGGCAGACCTTCGCCCGCACCCACGCCCTTGGGCAGGTTGTACCGGGTAAGGTCACCAAGCTTGTTCCGTTCGGTGCATTCGTTCGCGTCGAAGACGGAATCGAAGGCCTCGTACACATCTCCGAGCTGGCCGTGCGCCACGTGGAGCTGGCAGAGCAGGTTGTCTCAGTTGGAGACGAACTGTTCGTCAAGGTCATCGACATCGATCTCGAGCGTCGCCGCATCTCGCTGTCCCTCAAGCAGGCCAACGAGGGCGTCGATCCGGAAGGTGCCGAATTCGATCCGGCTCTCTACGGCATGGCTGCAGAGTACGACGAAGAGGGCAACTACAAGTACCCAGAGGGCTTCGACCCAGAGTCCAACGAATGGCTCGAAGGCTTCGAGACCCAGCGTGCAGCTTGGGAGCAGCAGTACGCTGACGCCCAGACTCGCTGGGAAGCCCACAAGAAGCAGGTTGCTCAGCACCTCGCCGACGATGCAGCTGCTGAAGCTGCACCGGCCGAGTCCGCTGCAACCTCCTACTCCTCGGAAGCTCCGGCTCCCGAGGCAGGCACCCTGGCATCCGACGAAGCCCTCGCCGCACTGCGCGAGAAGCTCACCGGAGCCTAAGCCTTCCTCCGCTTGTGAATCATTGATTCACTCGAGGTAGCTTGTTCCAAGGGCCCCTCCACCAATGGTGGAGGGGCCCTTCGTCGTTAACCAGGCGGTTCGGAAAATCCGGTACCCGCGGACTACCCTCAAATCATGGATACTTCCGCATGGATAGCCGTGACCCGGGAAGACGGGGAAACCGTTGGATACCTCGAGCCGGTGACTCCCGACTACGACGTCGTGCAGCCCCGCTCGGTCCTGGGGCATGTCGCCGGTGAACCGTGCAACTACCTTGCCGGTGAAGACCTCCTGTGTGAACGAGGAATTTCCGAGTTGATGCAGCAATGGCAGCTCAAGGACGCGCCCGGTGCATTGTCTGGCCCATTGGCCATCCTCGAGGTTTCGCCGCATGGAATCGTGGTCGCCGACGCGCTGCTGCTCAAGGCGCTGGCTCCGAGCGAAAAGGTCACCGTGAGTTGGCCCGATGTCGAGCACTGCCTCGAACCTGCGGTTTCGGGTCCTTAACGGACGACCAGTTCGGTACCGCCAGTCAGCCTGATGAGCTCCTCGTAGCTGAGGGGCACCAGCGAATCCGCTGTGCCTGCGGCAACCCAGAGCTCGTCGAAGTCACGCAACGCGGCGTCAACCACGGTGCGCAGGGGAGCGGGATGCCCCGCAGGTGCAACTCCACCGATGACCTGCCCCGTTGCCTGCTTGACGAAGTCGGGCGTTGCCCGTTTGATCGAAACACCGCCCAGTGCCGTACCGACAACCTTGGTGTCGACGCGACCCGCACCGCTGGACATGATCAGCAGCGCCTCGCCCGCGCAATCGAAGACCAACGAGTTGGCAATTGCCGCCACCTCGCAGCCCAGGTAACTGGCAGCCGCCGCTGCGGTGTGCGTGTGCTCGTCAAGAATCTGTATCTCTCGATCAATGCCTGCCTTCTTAAGGTCGGCAACAAATCTTTGGTGTTTCGGGTTCATGGTCGCCGGTGCCTCCTTGCTGGTCACAGGTATTTTAGCCACACTCACGAATTCGTTCCAGAGGCGCGACCGATGGCAATATCATGGGGTCACCAATCAACAAACTGCCCTGCTGCTCCGCCCCAGCGAAGCCCAATGGGTTGCACTGCCCAAAATGCTCGCGCCCCGTGTGTTGTACTGGGCATTGCTTCTGGGGTTCGGAGGGTTGCTTGCCGCGGAATTCATCAAGTGGCTCGGCGATGATGCCGAGATGGCACCAACCACGTGGGTCGCATCCGTGGAGCCTTCGGGTTTCATGCCGGATGCAGCATTCACTATGCTGTTCCTCATCCTGCTACCGGTGATGTTTTCGCCGAGGACGGGAATCTGGGTGGCGTTTCTTGCCGTCCAATTTGAGAACTACATTGCAACCAGCATGGGGCTTGAACCCCATTGGTGGTACTGGCCCAGCACAGTGCTGCTTGGCGCTGCTGCGTTGATCGAACTGTCGATGGGCCTGCGGCAATTCATTGCGCTCCGCACATTACGGAAGGCACTGGAACAGGAAACGCCGAAAACGCGTCCAATCACCGATGAACAGGCAAAATGGGCGCGAGAGCATGCGCGTAGCGGACGCGGGGGTTTCCTGTTCCTTGCAGGCGTGGCACTTGCCGCTTACCTGGCATTCTCGTGGTTGCTGAACAGTTCCCTTGCTAATGGGCCAGGGTCAGGGCCGGAACCTGAGCCGTTTAGTCCCTTCTTGCTGGCGGTAGCCCTGGGGGCGGCGCTCTGGGCGGTGGTCCTGCCGTTCAAGATCGCCTGGCGCATGTTCCGTGCCAGGTCGATCGGTTCCGTGCTCTGGATCCTGCCGACGCCCGATGGCGGGCCGCTATCCGTGGCGGGAAAGGACTGGCTGGATACCGGGCACCTCTCCGAAGATGAGCAAAAGCGTGATGGCTGCAGCTGCAAGGAACAAACGGAATTCGAGGAAATCGAATCAGGCGAAGAGTACATGGACGAGGTTCATGTCGACCTGCATTGCGCGGTGCACGGAGTGGACGCGGTCAATTCCATGGGCACATCGGAGTTTGCCGCGATGGCCCGCACCGAGCCATGGGTTTGGAATCAGTTGTCCAGGCTTCCCATCACCGCCATGGGCAGGCCAATCGGTGTGCTTGGCTATGCAGGTCCGGGTTTGCCCGGCCGCGTGGGGCTGGTTGAGGACAAAGAATTCCTGGCCATCGAAGGATGGCGCAGCGAACCCACGGAAAACTTCCTCGGCGCACGCAAGCTCGAGGCATCGCGGAATTCCGACAGCGAAACCGCGCCGAAGCCAAACCCCGTACCCATGGCAGGACGCGTTGAGGAAGTGGACCTACGGCCGTTCGGGATCGACGGCCGTGCCCAGCGCTACAAACACGGGCATCCGTTCTTTGTCTCAGCGGATCAGCATGGCAACAGAACAGCTCCCAACTCCGACCAGACTTAGTCGTTAACCGGCACCGGGTGGAAGACGACTTCTTCGGCACGCAGCAGCGAAATGCTCTGCTTGGGATACTCCAAGCCGGCAAAGTATGCGTTGGTGTGGGCGATGACCTGGTCTCCGGTCATGGTCTGGCCCTCAAAGGTGGCGGCCCCCGTGGTGTGGGCATCGCGCACGAGCGTCACGTCAAAGCCCATGGCCGCGGCGCGCTGGGCCGCAGTGCGAACGCAATAGTCGGACTGGGCGCCGCAGATCACCACGTGCTGGACGTCCTGGGCGTTCAGCGCTGCGTGCAGGCCGGTTCCGGCGAATGCATCGCGGTAGGTCTTGAAGATGTGGTGCTCGCCGTCGCGGGGTTCCAGCGGGGCGGCGATACGCCACGGGGTGGAATGCCGGGCGAAGTCCTGCTCGTCCTGTACCCAGAAGATCGGGGTGCCGGTATCGCGTGCCCTGGTGACCATTTCCTGGATCCGGGCGGTGACCTTCTTCGGGTGAACGCAATGTTCAACCACGCCGTTTTGCATGTCAACGACGATCAGGGCCTTCTTCGGTACCTCGGTGCGCTCATCCATTCCAGAAGTATTGCACCACTTGGCTCCCGAACGATTGAAACTCGCCCATGCAGTCGCCAACTCTCCGCTACGCCCGCGTCGACACCGTGACGGTGAACTTCGGGTTCCTGGCCACCTGGCGCGTGGGACCCACCAGTTTTTCCAGCTGCGACCTGTAGCCCAGGTGCGAATTCCACACGCACCACAACTCGCCCCCGGGCGCCAGCACCCGGCCGGCGTCGGTAATCAACTTCAGCGCGATCCCCGCGTGCACGGTGTTGCCCATGTGGAACGGCGGGTTGAGCACCACGAGTTCCTCGGAGGAATCGGGCAGCGACGCCAGCGCGTCGTCCTGCACCGGCGCCACTCGGTGGGCCACGCCGTTGGCCGCCGCCGTTGCAGCGGTTGAGGCCACGGCGGATGCAGACTGGTCGGAGGCGTGCACCGTGAGCCTGGGGTACTTCAGTGCCATGAAGCCGGCAATGGTTCCGTTGCCGCAACCGAGGTCGACTGCGCGCTTGGCGGTGTCCGGCAAATCCAGGTGCTCGAGCAGGAACCGTGTCCCCGGATCGAGCTTCGCGCCGCCGAAGGTCTCGGCGTAGGCGCGCAGCTCGAGCGGATTCTCCAGCCCGACGGGGAACGAGCTGTGCAACGGGAAGCGTGGCGCCGGTCGCTGGTCGGCCGGGCGAACCCCCGCGGCCGTGAGCACGCGGGACTTCTGCCGCGCCAGCGATGCCGTGACCCTCTCGAAGTAGCGGCCCATGACCTCGTTCATGCCCAGGCCCATGTGCTTGATGCGGCCGGTGGCCATGACCGTGACGTCGTCCGAGGCGTGGTCGGCCACGAAGGCCAGCATTTCCTCCAGCGCGTCCAGGGAACGGGGGAGCTGGAGAAGGACCATCGAGGTGCCCTCCAACAGTCCGGCACCCAGCGGCAGGTGCGTGTAGTCGCCGGCCAGCTCCGGGAGGAGGCGCTTGGCGTTGGCCTCGATGGCCCGGGCGCCGGAGAGCGCGTCCTGGTGCACGCGCACGGAGCGCACCCCGGCGGCCAGGGCGCCCAGGGTGAGCGCACCGTAGTGGTCGTTCAGGATGGCGACCCTGCCCGGTTCGGCCGGCCAGCCGGCCTCCGCTGCAAGGTCAAGCAGTAGCCGGTCCGCGGCGTCGAAGGCCTGCAGGTTTTCGGCCTCGACATCGGGCCAGCGGCGCAACAGCGCAAAATCAAGATTCATCGTAGATCCACCCATTCGGTTCCCAGGTTTTCGGCAGTGCCGGCCCCGGCACTGAGCGTGGCGAGCCGGTCCTTGAACTGCTCGATCGCGTCGTTTTCGTCGTTCAGCGCCACCCGCAGCGTGGCCAGGCGCGGGCCGTAGTCGGTCCCCAGGACCTGGATCCCGCCGGCGCGCAGGTCGTTCTCAAGCTTCCCCGCGGCGACGTAGTCCGTGTCGATCCCGAGGATGCGCATGCGCTGGCGGCGGACCAAGGGGGCCGCGTCCAGGGCGCTGGAGACCGAATCGGAGTACGCGCGCACCAGGCCGCCGGCGCCCAGCAAGATGCCGCCGAAGTAGCGCACCACCACCGCGACGATGTCCGAGAGGTCGGTGACGCCCGGTGCGGTCTCGCGCTTGGCCAGTGCGTCGAGCATCGGGATGCCGGCGGTTCCGGAGGGCTCGCCGTCGTCGTTGCTGCGCATGGCCATGCGGTCGGGGCCCAGGATGAACGCGCTGCAGTGGTGACGCGCGTCGAAATGGCTCTTGCGCAGCTCCGCAATCAGGCCGCGCGCCTGCTCCTCGGACTCGACCCGGCGCAGGTAGGTGATGAAACGCGAACGCTTGATCTCCAGCTCGTGGACGAAGTCGCCGTCCACCGTCGTATAGGCCGTCGCCACGGAATCGCTGTGCATCACCGATCCATTCTAGTCAGTCGGGACCGGCAGCTCATTGCCTGCCTCGGGTGCCGGTGGGAGAATTCCATGCGGGGGATGGTCGCCAAAAGGGGCAAAATGCCGTGCTGCAACTGAATCTGCTCGGTGAACAACGTCTCACGACGCTGGGCGTCGACCTTGTTGCCGGCGGGTCCAGGGCGGTGGAGCTGCTGGCCTACCTTGTCCTGCACCCCGGGATCCGCGTGCCGCGCCCGGTCCTGGCCGGGACGTTCTGGCCCGATACGCCCGAGGCCCAGGCCATGACCAACCTCCGCCGGGAACTGCACAACCTGCGGCAATTGCTGGAGGGCACCGACTGCCTCGCGGCCTCCGACGGGGCCATCGGCTGGCTGCCGGACCCCGGCCTGCGCGTCGACGTGCAGGTGTTCGCCGCGGAACGCGATGCCGCACTGGCGGCGACGGGGAACCCCGATGCCCGGGAATTCCTGGACCACGCGCAGCTGGCCCTGGACGAGTACCGCGGGGATCTGATGCCCGGCAACTACTCGGACTGGGTGCCCGCGGCGCGGGAGCGGATCCGCGATGAATGCACCGCGCTGTGCGACGACGCCGTTGCCGCCTGGACGGCGCTGGGGGAGGGGCGGCGCGCCCTGGCGGTCGCGGGCCAGCGCATCGCCATCCAGCCGCTGGAGGAGGCCGGCTACCGGGGACTGATCCGCGCCCACCTGGCCCTCGGGGACCGGGCGGCGGCGTTGCACGCCTTCCACCGCTGCACCGCGGTGCTCGAACGGGAACTGGGCGTGGCACCGTCGGCGGAGACCCGCAACCTGCTGGGACCGGGCCGACCTCCCCTCGCGGGTCCGGCGAATCCCCTTGCGGGACCTGGGTCGATCGGGCGGGCCCGGGAGATGGCGGTGCTGCGGCAATGCTGGGAGGAAACCCGCGCGGGCCGCGGGGGACTGCTGGTGCTATCCGGCGCGCCGGGCGTCGGCAAGACGCATCTCGCCGCGGCGCTGGGCGACCTGGCCCGGGCCACGGGCGCGGTGGTGGCCCAGGCGCGCTGCGTGGACGCGTCGGGCCGGATCCCGCTGGCGCCGGTGGCCGGGTGGCTGCGCGGCAGGGACTTCGCCCCCGTGCTGGCCACCCTGCCCGCGCCGCTTCGGCGCGAGGCCGCCAGGTTGCTGCCGGAGGTGCTGCCGGAACCCGCGGAACGGCAGGACCCCGTGCCCAAGGAAGGTCCCGGGCGGGCCATGGTCGATGCCTGGCAGCGCTACAGGTTCTTCGAGGCGCTTGCCGCGACGGTGGAGGCCACCGGGCGGCCGACCCTGTTTGTGCTCGACGACCTGCAATGGTGCGACGCCGACACCGCCGCGTGGATGGCCTACCTGATGGGCTCCGGCCGGACCGCGAATCTGCTGCTGGCCGCGACGCTGCGCGCCGGCGGCGAGGGCGGGTCCGCGGCCGTGGCGGGCCTGCTTCAGGGGGCACGCAGCGCCGGGCAGCTGCGGGAGATGACGGTCAAGCCGCTCGACGCCGCGGCCAGCGGCGAGCTGGCCGGGCACATCCGCGGGCACGCGCTGGACGAGGACGAGACGCGGCTGCTGCAGGCGGCCACGGGCGGCTACCCGCTCTACGTGCTGGAGGCCGCGCGCGCCTTTCCGGAGGCCGAGCCGCTTCCGGAGGCGGGGTTCGGCCCGCTGCTGGGCCGGCGCATCCAGCGGCTGGGCCCGCGGGCCAGGCACGTCGCGGAACTCGCGGCGGCGTTCGGGCACGACATCAGCCTGGACCTGCTCAGCGAGGCGGGGGACCTGGAGAGCGCCGAGCTGGTGGACGCCATCGACGAGCTGTGGGGCCTGGGCATCCTGCTCCCGGTGGGCCCCGGGTACGGGTTCGCGCACAACCTGCTGCGCGCGGCCGCCTACGAGGGCGCCACCCCGGCCAAGCGCTGGCTGCTGCACCGCCGGCTGGCCCAGGGGCTGGAGCTGCTGCACGCGGGAAACCTCGACGCCGTGGCCTCCACGCTCGCCGAACAGTACACGCTCGGCTCCAGCCCGGAACGCGCCCTGCCGTTCCACCTGCGCGCCGGGGCCGACGCCGCGCGCGTGTTCGCCAACTCCGCGGCGCTGAAGAGCTACGGCCGGGCGCTCGGGCTGATCGCCGCCCGGCCGGCGGGCCGCGCGCGGGACGCGGCCGAGCTGTCCGTGCGGCGGTCCATGTCCCCGCCGCAGACGGCGCTGCTGGGCTATTCGTCGGCCGAGCTGCTGGGAAACCTCGACCGCATCCGGGAACTCGCCCTGTCGTTGGGGCACCGGGAGGTGCTGGCTGACAGTCTCATCGGGCTCTTCGCCGGCCGCTACGTCCAGGGGCGGATCGGGCCGTCGTACAAGATCGCCCGGCAGGCGCTGGAGCTTGCCGGGGACGACCCGGACCTGCTGGGCCAGGCGCACTTCGCGGTGGCCGGGGCCGCGCAGGGGCTGGGCCGGGCGGCCGAGGCGATCGGCCACTTCGCCCTGTGCAGCGAGATCGGGCGGCCGGGCTACTCCTACATCCTGGGCACCAGGCTGGAGATCCACGCCCGCGGCTGGGCGTCGCACGCGCACTGGCTGGTCGGGGACGACGCCCGGGCCACGGAGCTGGCCGACGAGGCGCTGTCCATGTCCGGGCCGGGCGAGCTCCCGTACACGCGGGCCGTGGCGCTGGCCTACGCGGCGCTGCTGCAGCAGCTGCGCGGGGACACCGCCGCGCTGGAACTGCTCGCCGCCGAATTGCTGGGCCTGTGCCGCCGCTACGACCTCGCCTACTACGGGCAGTGGGGCGAGATCCTGCAGGGCTGGATGGCGGGCGGCCCGGAGGGAACGGCGCAGATCCGCGCCGGCATCGCCACGCTGCGCGCCCACGACGCGCTCGCCCGGATGCCTTACTGGCTGTCCCTGCTCGCCGGGAACCTCTCCGCGGAGGGGGACGCCAAGGGCGCCTGCGCGGTGCTGGACGCGGCCCTGGCCACCGCCGAACAGCACAGCGACAGCTGGTGGCTCCCGGAGGTGCTGCGCCTGCGCGCCGGCCACGCCCGCGGGCCCGCGCGCCGCGCGATGCTGGACCGCGCCCGCGCCCTGGCCGGGGAACAAGGCAGCGTTGCGCTGCTGCGCCGGCTGGAAGGGGACGCGAACGCCTGAGGGATGCCGGGCGAACGCCCGGCGAACGGACGGGCGCCTAGCGTGGGGTGCATCAAACACCAAGCGCCAACCCCAACAACCCAGCAGGAGAAACACCATGAGCGGGGATCCGGAAACCACGGAAGCACCCTTTGCCGAACTCGCGGCGTCGTTGCGCGGAACGCTGACGCTTCCGCAGGACGAGGGATACGACGCGGCGCGTGCCGTCTACAACGGCATGGTCGACCGCCGCCCGGCGGCGATCGCGCGGGTCGCGGACACCGCGGACATCGTCGCCTGCGTGAACTTCGCCCGCGAGCACGGCGTCGAACCGGCCGTGCGCGGCGGCGGGCACCAGGCCTCCGGGCTGTCGGTCGCCGACGGCGCGCTGGTGATCGACCTCGGCGCCATGCGCTCCACCACGATCGACCCGGCGGCGCACACCGTGCGGGTGGACGGCGGCGCCGTCTGGGCCGACGTCGACCACGCCACGGTCGCCTTCGGCCAGGCCACCCCGAGCGGCTTCATCGCCTCCACGGGCGTCGGCGGGCTGGCCCTGGGTGGCGGCATCGGCTACCTGACCCGGCGCTTCGGCCTGACGGTGGACAACCTGCTCTCCGCGGACGTGGTGCTGGCCGACGGCACCCTGGTCACCGCCGACGAAAACCGCCACCCCGACCTGTACTGGGCCCTGCGCGGGGGCGGCGGCAACTTCGGCGTCGTCACGTCCTTCACCTTCCGCACCCACGACATCGGCGAGCACGGGGTCGTCATTGGGGGTCCCGTGCTCTACGACCTGGCCGACGCGCCCGCGGTGATGCGCTGGTACCGCGAGCTGCTGCCCGCGCTGCCGGAGGAACTCAGCGGGTGGATCGGCCTGCTGACCATCCCGCCGGCGCCGCCGTTCCCCGAGGAGCTCTGGGGCCGCAAGTCCTGCGGCATTATCTGGTGCTACACCGGCGACCACGCCGCGGCGGACGCCGTGCTGGCCCCGGTGCGCGAGTTCGGCTCCCCGCTGGTGGTCGGACTGGCGCCCATGCCGTTCAGCGCGCTGCAGCAGGCGTTCGACCCGCTCTTCCCGGCCGGCCTGCAGTGGTACTGGCGCGCGGACTTCGTGAAGGAGATCTCCGATGCCGCGATCGACATCCACGCCAAGTACGGAGAGACGCTGCCCACCGGGTACTCCACCATGCACCTGTACCCGATCGACGGGGCCGCGGCGCGCGTCCCGGCGGACGCGACGGCCTTCGCCTACCGGCAGGGCGGCTGGGCGGGCGTGATCGTGGGGGTCGACCCGGACCCCGCCAACGCGGAGCTGATCACCGGCTGGACCAAGTCGTACTACGACGAGCTGCACCCGACCACCGCCGGCGGGGCCTACGTGAACTTCATGATGGAGGAGGGGACCGACCGGATCCGCGCCTCCTACCTGCACAACTACGACCGGCTGGCCCGCATCAAGGCGCAGTACGACCCGGCCAACCTGTTCCACCACAACCAGAACATCGAGCCCGCGACTGTTTCCTAGGACGGCTGTTTCCTAAGACGCCTGTAGGCTAGGGCACATGCTCAATGTTGGTTTGACAGGCGGGATCGCCGCAGGAAAGTCCGCCGTCGCGCGGCAATTGGCCGAACTCGGCGCGGTGCTCATCGACGCCGACGCCATCGCAAGGGCCGTCGTGGAGCCCGGGACCCCCGGGCTCGCGGCGGTCGTTGCCGCGTTCGGGACCGGCATCCTCACCGCCGACGGGGCGCTGGACCGCCCGGCCCTGGGTGCGCTGGTGTTCAAGGACGACGCCGCCCGCGAGAAGCTGAACTCGATCGTGCACCCGCTGGTGCGCGCCGAGGCTGCCCGGCTGCGCGAGGCCGCGCCCGCGGACGCGGTGATCGTCCAGGACATCCCGCTGCTGGTGGAGACCAACCAAGCCAAGGACTTCGACGTGGTCCTGGTCGTCGCGGCCCCGCTGGCCGAGCGCCTGCACCGCATGGCCCGGGACCGCGGCATGGACGAATCCGACGCCTTGGCGCGCATCTCCGCGCAGGCCACGGACGAGGAACGCGCGGCCGTCGCCGACGTCGTCATCGAAAATTCCGGCACGGTTGAGGAACTGCGCGACCGCGTCAACGAAGTCTGGGAGTCCCTCGCTGTTGAATCCAAACATGTTGAAACCAAGCATGCCCGCTGACCGCGAAGCTGCCAAGGAGGAACTCCTGGTCATGCTCGAGGCCGAAGAGGCCCGCGCCGACCGGGAGCTGCGCCGCATCAAGCTGGCCTGGCTCCTCTGCGGCCTGTGCCTTGCCGCCGCGCTGGTGCCCTGGCTGTTCCTCGGCGGCCGCGCGCAATTCGTTTCCCGGGACTCCGGCTACGACGCCGCCGTGCTGGTGCCGGCCTGGCTGGCGCTGCTGGGCATCGGTTCGGCCACCCTCGCCGCCGTGCTGTTCCTGATGCGGGCCATGCGCGCCTCGCTGGGCAACATCGTCGAGCGCGACGTGCGCAAGAACCACAAGGCCCCGCGCCGCCGATAGGTTCGTCTTAACAACATTCGTCTTAACAACAGCAGGGCCCGCAATCGCGATTGCGGGCCCTGCTGTTTGTGCCTGTTGGCTACTCGGCCAGGGTGTGCGATGCGGCCGTGCTGCCCGCGGCAACCTCCAGCGTCTCGTCGGCCGGATCCTGAATCTGCGTGCCGAGGTGGCCGCGGGTGAGCTTGTTCATGATGATGGCGATCGCGCCGTCGCCGGTCACGTTCGTTGCCGTGCCGAAGCTGTCCAGTGCGATGTACGCGGCGAACATGAGTCCCACCTCGACCTCGCCGAAGCCGAGCATCTGGGCCAGCAGGCCCGCGGCCGCGGCGATAGCGCCGCCGGGTACGCCCGGGGCGGCGATCATCATGACGCCGAGCATCAGGATGAAGGGCATGTACGCGCCGAAGGAGACGTCGCCGCCGGTGAGCAGCAGCACCGCGATCGAGAAGCAGGTGATCTTGACCATCGAACCGGAAAGGTGGATGGTGGCGCACAGCGGGACCACGAAGCCGGCAACGGAGTCGGAGACCCCGTTTTTCTTGGTCGAAGCCAGCGTGACCGGGATCGTCGCGGCCGACGAGGAGGTGCCCAGGGCGGTGAAGTAGGCGTCGCGCATGTTCCACAGTGCCTTGAGCGGGTTCTGGCCCGCCATCGAGCCCGCCACGGTGTACTGCAGCAGCAGCACGACGAGCGTCAGGGCGAACGATACGAGGGCGACGAGCGCGAACTTCGTGACGACGGTGACGGCCGCACCGCTGGCCGAGAGGTCCATGAAGATGCCGAAGATGAACAGCGGCAGCGCCGGCACCAGGATGCGGCGGATCACGGACTCGATGATCGTGCGGAACTCGACGGCCCCGCGGAAGATCACCTTGCTGTGGAAGGCGGTGAGTCCCACGCCGAGCACGAATGCGAGCACCAGCGCGCTCATCACGTCGATCACCGGCGGAAGCACGATCTCGGTTGCCGAGT
This sequence comes from Paeniglutamicibacter sp. NPDC012692, assembly GCF_042901625.1. Lineage (NCBI taxonomy): Bacteria > Bacillati > Actinomycetota > Actinomycetes > Micrococcales > Micrococcaceae > Paeniglutamicibacter > Paeniglutamicibacter sp. NPDC012692. The sequence goes on along the minus strand of NZ_JBIBDE010000001.1, from coordinate 872,828 downwards.
CGCCCGCCTTGGCCACCACCGTCAGGAACGGGGTGAAGCCCGATCCGCCTTCTTCGCCGAGCGCCTCAAGTCCGCCGCCCGAGAGCGTCGGGGTGAACAGCCAGCGGCTCACGAAGTAGGCGAGCAGCCCCGCGAGGATCGTAGAGCCGTACGCGATCGCGGCGGTGATTCCGAGCCACTTGCCGGCGCCCTTGCCGAGTTCGGCGATGGCGGGAGTGACGAGGCCCAGGATGATCAGCGGCACAATAAAGCCGAGGAAACCGGAGAAGATCGAGTTGTAGGTCAGGAACACCCCGCCGAGCCAAGCGGGCATCACCGGGCCGGTCAGGATGCCCAGCACGATGGCTACGACAATCCAGCCGAGCAGTGGGATCGATTTCAGCAGTTTCATTGGGGGGTGTCCTCAAGTCGACGGTTTCGGGGGCGCGAGGGAGTGGGCAAAGCGGTTGTGGCGCAGCCCACGCCTCAGCCATCGTATGCGGTGCGGGCCGTTCCTTGAAATTCACCGGTTGGTCCCGGGGCAGCTGCGGCCGGTCGAATCTTTCAGCCCAACGCGAGCAGGCCACCATCCTGTGGGCGCGGGGGCGTAGCCTAGAAACATGAGTCTTGCCCAGCAAATCAACCGCGTCGTTGCCCCTTTCGAGGTCATCAGCGAGTTCAAGCCCGCCGGCGACCAGCCAACGGCGATCAAGGAACTGACGACACGCATCAACGCTGGCGAGAAGGACGTGGTGCTGCTCGGCGCCACGGGTACCGGCAAGTCCGCCACCACGGCCTGGCTCATCGAACAGGTGCAGCGCCCCACGCTGGTCCTGGTGCAGAACAAGACGCTGGCCGCGCAGCTGGCCAACGAATTCCGCGAGCTGCTGCCCAACAACGCCGTCGAGTACTTCGTCTCCTACTACGACTACTACCAGCCAGAGGCCTACGTGCCGCAGACGGACACCTTCATCGAGAAGGACTCCTCGATCAACGAGGAGGTCGAACGCCTCCGCCACTCTGCGACCAACGCGCTGCTCACCCGCCGCGACGTCGTCGTCGTCGCCACGGTGTCCTGCATCTACGGCCTGGGCACCCCCGAGGAATACGTCGCGGGCATGGTCACCCTGAAGAAGGGCATGGAGCTGAACCGCGACGACCTGCTGCGCAAGTTCGTCTCCATGCAGTACGCCCGCAACGACATGGACTTCCACCGTGGCACCTTCCGCGTGCGCGGGGACACCGTGGAGATCATCCCGATGTACGAGGAGCAGGCGCTGCGCATCGAGTTCTTCGGCGACGAGATCGAATCGATCCACACGCTGCACCCGGTCACCGGGGACGTGATCCGCGAGGAAAACGAGATGTACGTGTTCCCGGCCAGCCACTACGTGGCGGGTCCAGAGCGCATGAACCGCGCGATCACCGACATCGAGGACGAACTGCGCCAGCGGCTGGAGACCCTGGAGAACCAGAACAAGTTGGTGGAGGCCCAGCGCCTGCGCATGCGCACCACCTACGACCTGGAAATGATGGAGCAGATGGGGTTCTGCAACGGCATCGAGAACTACTCCCGGCACATCGACGACCGCGCCGCGGGCACCGCCCCGCACTGCCTCATCGACTACTTCCCCGACGACTTCCTGCTGGTCATCGACGAATCCCACGTCACGGTCCCGCAGATCGGCGCCATGTACGAGGGTGACATGTCGCGCAAGCGCACCCTGGTGGAGCACGGCTTCCGCCTGCCCTCGGCCATGGACAACCGCCCGCTGAAGTGGGACGAATTCCTCGAGCGCATCGGCCAGACCGTCTACCTTTCCGCGACCCCCGGCAAGTACGAGCTCGGCAAGGCCGATGGCGTGGTCCAGCAGATCATCCGCCCCACGGGCCTGATCGACCCCGAGATCATCGTCAAGCCCACCAAGGGTCAGATCGACGACCTGCTCGACGAGATCCGCGCCCGCGTCGAACGCAACGAGCGCATCTTGGTCACCACGCTGACCAAGCGCATGGCCGAGGACCTCACCGACTACTTCACCGAACACGGGGTCAGGGTCCAGTACCTGCACTCGGACGTGGACACGCTGCGCCGCGTCGAGCTGCTGCGCGAGCTGCGCATGGGCCTGTTCGACGTGCTGGTCGGCATCAACCTGCTCCGGGAGGGCCTCGACCTGCCGGAGGTCTCGCTCGTGGCGATCCTGGACGCCGACAAGCAGGGCTTCCTGCGCTCGGCGACATCGCTGATCCAGACCATCGGCCGTGCCGCCCGAAACGTGGACGGCCAGGTCCACATGTACGCTGACAAGATCACCGACGCCATGGCGCAGGCGATCGAGGAAACCAACCGCCGCCGCGAGGTCCAGCAAAAGTACAACAGGGACCACGGGGTCGACCCGCAGCCGCTGCGCAAGAAGATCGCCGACATCACCGATTCGCTGGCCCGCGAGGACGCCGACACCCAGGAGCTGCTGAACAACCAGCGCCTGGCCAAGACCGCCAAGCGTTCGGCCGCCGGCACCAAGAAGGCGCACGACGTGGTCCGTGCCGACGGCCTGGCCGCGGCCCCGGCGGAAAACCTTGTCGACATGATCAGCCAGATGACCGAGCAGATGCACGCGGCAGCCGCAGAGCTGCACTTCGAGGTCGCCGCCCGCCTGCGCGACGAAGTGTCGGAGCTGAAGAAGGAACTTCGCCAGATGAAAAACGCAGGTCACGCGTAGGCGCTGTTTGCGGAACCTTGCCAGCCCCGGGACCTGCCCGCGTTCGAGGATCCCGGGTAAAGCCGCAGGTCATTCACGCGCCCGAAACATGAGTGCGCTAGACTGTTCCAAGCGTAGGGGAGTATCCCACTTGTGCTGTGATCGTCAACACGCGAGGCATCGATGCCTCGCCGGGCGCAGCGGTCGTCCCAATCTGAGCGGGCGGCGGAGAGACTTGCGGTAATTTCACGTACCCCGTTTGAAAGGCCCCACCATTGGGAAACCACGGCTTGTCGCTGCAGTTTGAGATCATCTCGCTGTCGGCACTATGCATCATTCTTCTGCTTGACCTGCTTTACGTAGTCAAGAAACCACACGAACCCTCGATGAAGGAGTCCGGCCTCTGGGTCGGTTTCTACGTCACCCTGGCCCTGATCTTCGGCGCCGTTGTCTGGTGGCAGGCGGGCCCGGACCTCGGCCAGCAGTTCATCGCCGGCTGGGTGACCGAATACTCGCTGAGCATCGACAACCTCTTCGTGTTCATCATCATCATGGCCCGCTTCTCGGTGCCACGTAAGTACCAGCAAGAAGTGTTGATGTTCGGCATCATCATCGCGCTGATCCTGCGCGGCATCTTCATCATCCTCGGTGCCGCTGTCATCGAAAACTACTCGTGGGTCTTCTACATCTTCGGTGCATTCCTGCTCTGGACCGCCTGGAAGCAGGCCACGGACCACGGCGAGGACGAGTCCGAGGGCGCCAACAGCGGTCTGGTCTACAAGCTGACCAAGAACCTGCCGATCTCCAAGGAGTTCGACGGCAACAAGCTGCGCACCACCATCGACGGCAAGCGCATGTTCACCCCGATGGTCCTGGTCTTCGTGACCATCGGCATGACCGACCTGCTCTTCGCCGTCGACTCGATCCCCGCGATCTTCGGCCTGACCCAGTCCCCGTTCATCGTCTTCACCGCGAACCTGTTCGCGTTGATGGGCCTGCGCCAGCTGTACTTCCTGCTCGGTGGCCTGATGGACCGCCTGGTCTACCTCAAGCACGCACTGTCGATCATCCTTGCCTTCATCGGCATCAAGCTGGTCTTCCACGCGATGCACGTCAACGAGCTTCCGTTCATCAACGGCGGACACCACATCGAGTGGGTTCCGGACATCTCCATCACCGTCTCGCTGGTGGTCATTCTCGGCACCATCGTCATCGCCACGGTTGCCTCGCTGCTCTCCCCGGCCGGCCGCCGCGCCGCCGCCGAGCACAAGGCAACGCAGGAACTCAAGGCCGCAGACGAAGCGGCCAAGGCAGACTCCGAGTAGTCGCCCGGCTCCTGTCTGTCCCCGTCGGGGTCCGCTTCCTTTCGGAGGCGGGGCCCGACGGTCGTTAGGCCCCGTGCGTTGCTAAGCTTGCACGGGTGACTACTTCCTCGAAATCGGTACTCAAACCCGTTTCCACGCGCGCCCGGGCGCAGCGCCGCGTGGTGCTCACGCTCTCGGCCTCGCAGCTGCTCTCCGGCGTGGGAAACGGCGCGGGCCTGGCCATCGGATCGCTCATGGCCGTGGAGCTGACCGGGTCGAACGCCTTTGCCGGGGCCTCCACCACGGCGATCTCCGTGGCGGGTGCCGTGAGTGCACTGCCGCTGGCCGCGCTGGCGGTCAAGCGCGGCCGCCGGGTGGCGCTGTCGCTGGGCTACTTCCTGGCGGGGATCGGCGCGGTGTTGATGATGCTGGCACCCGTCACCAGGAGTTTTGCCGTGCTGTTGATCGGCGCGGCGCTGCTGGGCGTGGGGTCCGCAGCAAACCTGCAGGCGCGCTTCGCCGCAACGGACCTGGCCGACGATGCCACCCGGGGCCGCGACCTGGGTCTGGTGGTCTGGTCGATCACCGTCGGCGCCGTCGCCGGCCCGAACCTGATCGGCCCCGGATCGGCGCTCGGCGCAAGCCTCGGGCTGCCGCCGATGAGCGGGCCATTCCTCTTCTCGCTGGCCGGCATGGTGCTGGCGATCGTCATCCTGAACATCGGGCTGCGCCCCGACCCGATTATGCTGGCCCGCGGCTTCGACGAGGCCGCCGGACACCCGGGCGCCAAGCCCGCCGTGGGACGCGGACGCGGTTCCCTCGCCACGGGCCTGTCCGCCGCACGCCAGTCGCCGGGAGCGATGCTGGGCATCTCCACGATCGTGGTGGCGCACCTGGTGATGGTCGGGATCATGTCGATGACGCCCGTGCACCTCAAGGACATGGCCGCGACGCCGGGGCATGCCATGCACCACGGCGCCGGCGACATCCTGGTGGTCATCGGCTTCACCATCTCCCTGCACATCGCAGGCATGTATGCGCTCTCCCCGCTGGTCGGCGCGCTGGCCGACAGGATGGGGCGGATCCGGATGATGCTTGCCTCCCAGGGCATGCTGGTTGCCGCGGTGCTGGTCTGCGGCCTGGGAGCTGATTCGCAGGCCGCCGTCACCACCGGGCTGGTGCTGCTGGGCCTGGGCTGGTCGATGGCCACGGTCTCCGGCTCGGCCTTCCTGGCCGAACGGGTGGCGCGCGAACGCCGGGTGCTGGTGCAGGGCGTCTCCGACACGCTCATGGGTGCCGCCGGGGCGCTGGGCGCCGCAGGGTCCGGCCTGCTGCTGGCCTGGCTGGGCTTCGCCGGCCTCGGTTACCTCTGCCTGGTCTTCATCCTGGCCGTCACGCCCTTCTGCCTGCGCGAGCTTGCGCGGCAGCGCAAGTCCTAGAGCATCCCCAGCGTCCGCAGGGACTCGGCGGTGTCGACCAGCGAGTCCTCGACGGGCCGCGGCGCCCAGCCGAAGGTGCCGACGGCCTTGGCGTTGGACGCGTTCCTCACCACGCCCAGCCGGGGGACCAGCTGGCGCAGCGCCGGGACAAAGACCGCCGCCGCGCGCACCAGCCAGTTGGGCAGCACGCGGGTCGGCATCTTCGAGGCGTCGTCGCCCAGCCGGGCCCGCAGGACGTGTGCCATCTGCTCGAGGCTCCACGCCGGGCCCGCAACGGCCAGGAACCGCTGGCCGGCGGCCGCGGGATCGACCATGGCTAGCAGGTGCAGGTCCGCGACGTCGCGCACGTCCACCACGGCGAGTGAAATCCGTGGCAGCCCCGGCATGCCGCCGGAGAGCAGCCGCCGCACCAGCTCGATCGACGTGGAGAGCTTGGGGCCCAGCACGGGGCCGATGATCGCCACGGGGTTGACCACCGCCAGTTCCGGCGTCCCGCCGTCGGCCGCGGTGAAGTCCCAGGCCGCGCGCTCGGCCAGCGTCTTGGACTTGGTGTACGCGCCGATGTCGGCGTCCGGGTCGGACCAGTCAGCCTCCGTGAAGGCCGTGTCCCGGGGCTGGTGGCCGTAGCCGATCGCGGCAAACGACGAGGTCAGCACCACCCGCTTCACGCCCGCATGACGTGATGCGGCCAACACCCGCAGGGCGCCGTCGCGGGCGGGGACGATGAGTTCGTTCTCGTCCTTCGGGGCGTTGACCGGGAACGGGGACGCGGTGTGCAAGACGTAGGTGCAGCCGGCGACCGCCTCCGCCCAGCCGGCATCGGAAGTCAGGTCCGCGGCGACGATGTCCACCTCGGCGTCGGTGAGCCCGGCCATGTCCAGCGCCGCCCAGACCTCCACCTGCCGGTCCATCGAGCGCACCGTGGTGCGCACCCGGTAGCCCTTGTCCAGCAGCGCCACGATGCAGTGCGCACCCAGGAACCCGGATCCGCCGGTGACCAAAACCAATTCATCGCCCATGGAAGCGAAATCTACGCCGAAGCACCCGTCATTTCCAGCAGCTTCGCGAAAATCATCGCTCCGTCGTCGCTAATGCCGTCGTGGTGGAAGTCCGCGGTCTCCCAGACCTTGAGCCCGGCCACCGCGCGGGCGGTTTCCATCGACAGGTCCCGATCGACGTAGACGTCGTCGGTGTACACGGCAGCGGCCACGGGAACCGTGTTGCGGGCCAGCACCTCCGGGTCGTAGAGCGGCGCCCAGTCCTCGTGCTCGGAGAGGATGCGGGCGGTTTCCTCCAGCGGGCGCAGCACCGGGTCCGACTCGAAGTACCAGCGGTACACCATCTCGCCGGTGAGCAGCGGGACCTCTGCCGCGGGGGAGAAGGCCGGGAATTCCTCCAGCACCGACTCCGCCGCCCAGGCCGTGGCGGCGCCCTGCGCATAGATGGATTCGTGCATCAGCGCGTAGAGCGGGTTCGTGGTCCGGTCGGCCTGGTTCTGGACCTCGGCCAGGAAGGCGTCCGAGAGCCGGTCCCCGCCGGGGGTGTGCACCAGGGCGCCCTCGAAGACGTGGTGCAGCAGGTGTACGCGCGCGTTGCCGCCGAGGAACTGGCCGAGCATCTGCACCATGGCCATGGTGAGCGGGCGCCCGTTGGGCAGGTGTTCCGCGGTGCCCCGGAGGTGCTTCGCGATGCGGGCGAGCACGTCGCGGTCCTGCGGGTACCAGGAGAAGTACTCCTCGTTGCGCTCGGCCATCCGGGCGTAGGTGGCCCGGTAGACGGTCGCGGCGTCCGCGGTGAGCGAGGCGAGCCCGCCGGTGACCAGGCAGCGCTCCAGCGCCTGCGGTGCGATCGACAGGTAGGTCAGCGTGCAGAATCCGCCGTAGCTTTGCCCGAACGTGCTCCACTTCTCGATCCCCAGTGCCCGGCGGATGGCCTCGGCGTCGCGCACGATCGAGTCGGCGCGGAAGTGGGTCAGGTAGGCCGCCTGCGCTGCGGCGTCCCCGCGCAGCGGCAGGGTCTGCCGGTTGGCCGGCTGGCTCAACCCGGTGCCGCGCTGGTCAAGCAGCAGGATGCGGAAGGTCTTGGCGGCCTCGGCCATCCAGCCGGACAGCGAGCCGGGGCGCGGGGACTTGCCGCCCGGGCCGCCCTGCAGGAAGAGCAGCCACGGCAGCGTCGAGGGGTCCTCGTGCTCGGTGGAGACGATCTCGCGGGCGAACACGGTGATCGCTTCGCCGGCCGGCTTCGCGTGGTCCAGCGGGACCTTGAAGTAGTGCTCGGTGGTGTCCATGCCGCGGAAAGTGCTCATGCGCCTGCCCCCAGTTCCTGCAGCGCGGCGCCCTCGAGGCGGCGCACGGTCCAGCCTTCCATGGAGCCGGCGCCGAGAGAGTCGTAGAAGCCGATGGCCGGGGCGTTCCAGTCAAGCACGCTCCACTCCACGCGCTTGTAGCCGCGTTGCACCGCGATGGCCGCAAGCTCGCGCAGCAGCGCCGTGCCGTGTCCGCCGCCGCGTGCGGACTCTCGCACGTACAGGTCCTCCAGGTGGATGCCGTGCGTGCCCTCCCAGGTGGAGTACGTCAGGTACCACAGGGCGAAGGCGAGCACCTCGCCGTCCACCTCGACCACGTGGGCGTAGACCTGCGGGTTGGCGTCAAAAAGGTGCGCGGCGAGTTCATCTTCGGTGTTTTTCACGGCGTCGGGTTCCCGCTCGAACACCGCCAATTCGTGGATGAGTTGGAGTATTGCGGGGACGTCGGCGGGTTGTGCGGGTCGCAGGTTAGGCATGTGACCAAGCCTACCGGGGCGGATTGCGCGCGGTGAAGCCAACGCGTGGGTGCCGCGTCATAAGGTGGGGGCGATCGAATGCTAGAACAAGTTAGAGGGGGGACCCCCATATGATGGGCGGCCACCACGCGGCCACCGGCGCAGCAGCCTGGATCGCGTTGACCACGAGCTTCAAGCTCCCCACCGGCAACCTCCCCGAGATGATCTCGTGGATGCCCGATGCCATCCCGCTGGGCTTCGGCCTGCTGGAACAATCCCCGATTGCGGGCGTTGCCGGTGCCATGGTGTGCGCCGGAGCGGCCTTGCTGCCGGATGCCGACCACCGCAAGGCGACCATCGCGCATTCGCTTCCGCCGGTTTCCAACGCGATCTGTGCGGGCATCGGCGAGGTGTCCGGCGGGCACCGCAACGGCACGCACTCGCTGCTGGGCATCGGAGTCTTTACGGCGTTGGCCTGGGTGCTGGGCCTGTGGACCATGGACAGCGAGAAGTTCGGGATCATCTACCCGGGCGCCGGGTTGCTCGCGGTGCTGCTGGTGTCCTTCGCGCTCAAGGCGCTGAAGTTCATCCCGGACACCATGGCCAGGCTGCCCTGGCTGCTTTCCATCCCCGCCGGAATCTTCGTGGCGGTGTTCTCCCCGGACGAGCAGAACTGGCTGGTGATTGCGGTTGCCGTGGGCTGCGCCGTGCACATCCTGGGCGACATGCTCACGGTCGGCGGGTGCAACCTGATCTGGCCCGTCAAGATCAAGTCCCCGAAGGCACTGCGCCGGGTCCCGCTGCTCAAGGACATCTGGAAGCCCAGCGGCCGCATCGCGATCCCCGTGCTTGGCAAAGCGGGATCGGGCCGCGAATGGTTGCTCTGCGTGCCCGTCTCCGCCTACGCGCTGGTGGGCATGGTGGTTCCGCTGGTGCTGGTGCTCAAGAACCAGACCCAGTCGCTGAGCAAGTTCCTGGGACTGTAGCGCCCCAACGCAACAGCCCCGGCACTTCACTCCCTGCGGAGTCGAAGTGCCGGGGCTGTTGCGTATCCGGGGGTTAGTCCAAACGTCCCACGTTGGTGACGGTGATGACCGGCATGCCGGCCTCGTCCGAATCGGCGAGGTTCACCGTGGCGTCGATGCCCCAGTCGTGGTTGTTGGCCGGGTCGGCGAAGATCTGGCGCACCTTCCAGGCATCGGCTCCCGGGGTGATGATCAGCAGGTTCGGGCCGCGGCCGCCGGGGCCGTCATCGATGTCCTCGTGCTCCTCGAAGTACGCGTCCATGGCGTCGGCCCAGGCGTCGGAGTCGAACCCGTTGTGCCCGTCCAGGTCGCCGAGCGCCTCGTCCTGTTCGTCGGCGAACAGCTTCACACGCTTGAACATGTCGTTGCGGACCATGACGCGGAAGGCGCGCTCGTTGGAGGTCAGGCGCTCCGGGGCCGGCGGGATGATCTCCGCGTCGGGCTCGTGCAGGACGCCGTTGGCCAGCTCCTCCCATTCGTCGAGCAGCGAGGAGTCGATCTGGCGGATCATTTCGCCGAGCCATTCGATGAGGTCCTCGAGGTCCTCGCGCAGCGCATCCTGCGGCACGGTCTGGCGCAGCGCCTTGTAGGCGTCGGTCAGGTAGCGCAGCAGCACGCCCTCGGAGCGGGCCAGCGAGTAGAACTGCACGTACTCGCTGAAGCTCATGGCGCGTTCGTACATGTCGCGGACCACGGACTTCGGGGCCACCTCGAAGTCACCGAGCCACGGGGCACCGGCGCGGTACTGCTCGAACGCGTCGCCGAGCACCTGAGCCAGCGGCTGCGGGTAGGTGACCTCTTCCAGGGCCGCCATGCGGGCGTCGTACTCCATGCCCTCGGCCTTCATCGCGGCGATCGCCTCGCCGCGGGCCTTTTTCTCCTGGGCGGAAAGCACCTGGCGCGGCTTTTCCAGCGTGGCCTCGATGACCGAGACGACATCCAGCGCGTACCCGGCACCTTCCTCGTCGAAGAGCTCCAGTGCGGCCAGTGCGAACGGGGACAGCGGCTGGTTCAGCGCGAAGTTCTGCTGCAGGTGCACGGTCAGCGCGAGCTTGTTGCCGTACTCGTCGGGCACGTCAAGGCGCTCTACGACGCCGGTGGCCAGCAGTTCGCGCAGGATGCCCAGCGCCTTGCGCTGCAGGGCGCGCTGCTTGGCCGGGGTCTCGTGGTTCTCGGTGAGCAGGCGGCGTGCCGCGGCGAACGAGTCGCCCTTGCGGTCCAGCAGGTTCAGCAGCATCGAGTGGGTGACCACGAACGAGGAGCTCAGCGGTTCCGGGGTGGAGGCGATGATGCGCTCGTAGGTCTTCTCGCCCCAGGTCACGAACCCCTGCGGCGGCTTCTTCTTGACCACCTGGCGGATCTTCTTGGAGTCGTCGCCGAACTTTGCCAGCGCCTTCTCCATGGACTTCTTGTTTTCGATGGCGTGTTCCGGCGCCTGGACCATCACGGTTCCGGCGGTGTCGAAGCCCGCGCGTCCGGCGCGGCCCGCGATCTGGTGGAATTCGCGGGAGTTCAGCAGGCGGGTGCGGATGCCGTCGTACTTCGACAGTGCGGTGATCAGCACGGTGCGGATGGGCACGTTGATGCCGACGCCCAGGGTGTCGGTGCCGCAGATGACCTTGAGCAACCCGGCCTGTGCCAGCTGCTCAACCAGGCGGCGGTACTTTGGCAGCATGCCCGCGTGGTGCACGCCGATGCCGTGGCGCACCAGGCGGTTCAGCGTCTTGCCGAATCCCGGGGCAAAACGGAACCCGGCGATCAGCTCGGAGATCCGGTCCTTCTCCTCGCGGGTGCAGACGTTGATGCTCATCAGGCTGCTGGCGCGGTCAATGGCCTCGAGCTGGCTGAAGTGGACCACGTAGATCGGTACCTGCTTGGTCTTCAGCAGTTCCTCGATGGCTTCCTGGATCGGATCCTCGGAATAGTAGTAGTGCAGCGGGATGGGGCGTTCGGCGTGCGCCACGGTGGTCGTTTCGCGACCGGTGCGCAGCGTCAGCTCGTCCTCGAAACGGGTGACGTCGCCGAGGGTCGCCGACATCAGCAGGAATTGCGCCTGTGGCAGTTCCAGCAGCGGCACCTGCCACGCCCAGCCGCGCTGCGGGTCGGCGTAGAAGTGGAATTCGTCCATGACCACGGGGCCGAGGTCGGCGATCTTGCCTTCGCGCAGGGCGATGTTGGCGAGGATCTCCGCGGTGCAGCAGATGATCGGGGCATCCTGGTTGACCGAGGAATCGCCAGTGACCATGCCGACGTTTTCGGCGCCGAAAATCTTGCACAGGTCGAAGAACTTCTCGGAAACCAATGCCTTGATGGGTGCGGTGTAGTAGCTGCGTTCCCCGCGGGCGAGTGCATAGAAGTGCGCCGCGACGGCCACCAACGACTTGCCCGAGCCGGTCGGCGTTGCCAGGATGACGTTGTTGCCGGCCACGATTTCCATGACGGCTTCATCCTGCGCCGGGTACAGCCCGATGCCGCGGTCCTCCACCCATTTGATAAACGCTTCGTAGACGGATTCGGCGGTGGCTCCACGCGGGGGAGTGTTCGGCAGCAACTCGGTAAGATTCATGATGTTTCAAGCCTATCGCCTATGTTGCCGATTCTTTCGGTGGAGCTGGAGAGCGACACATCGTTGGGCCTAGGCTGTGGGCATGAAATGGGACCCGGAAAAATATGTACAGTTCGCGGATCATCGGGATCGGCCGTTCTTCGATCTGACTGGACGTATTGCCGCCAATGCACCGAAGCTCGTTGTCGATTTAGGCTGTGGTCCGGGCCCGCTGACGCGGTCGCTGGCCGAGCGTTGGCCCGAGGCCCGTGTCGTCGGTCTGGATTCCTCGGACGAAATGGTCCAGAAGGCACGCGCCACGCAGCATTCACCAGGCTTGGAGTTCGAGCATGCCGACGCAACCACGTGGATGCCGGATCCCGGTACGGATGTCCTGGTCAGCAACGCCATGCTTCAGTGGATCCCCGGGCATCAGGAACTCATGGCGAAGTGGCTGGACGCGCTGCGGCCCGGTGCGTGGTTCGCGGTGCAGGTGCCCGGTAACTTCAGCTCGCCCTCCCACGTGCTCATGCGCGAGTTGGCAGCCTCTGACCGCTGGGCACCGCAGCTGGCCGGCGTATTGCGGCACAAAGACGCGGTCGGGGAGCCGGCGGACTACCTCAAGATACTGCTTGCGGCAGGGTTTGAGGCGGACGTCTGGGAAACCACGTACGGGCAGATCCTTTCGGGTAAGGACCCGGTGCTCGAGTGGGTGCGCGGTACGGCACTGCGCCCCGTCCTGGCCAAGCTGAATGCCGCGGAGGCTGCCGAGTTTGAAGCAGACTATGCGAGGCTTGTCGCGCGAGCTTACCCGTCATTCGAAGGGGCCGACGGCGGCTTGCTGACAATGTTCCCGTTCCGCCGGATCTTCATGGTCGGCCGCAAACGCTGAATTCGATCCAACCCGAGTAGAGCTCATAGGGTTGGGACATGAGAAAACTCTTCCCGGTCCTGGCCATCCTTGGAATCGCGGTTACAGCCTGCGCGGGACCCAGCGCCGATGAGTTCCGCCAGCGCGACGTTCAGGGCAATACTGCATGTATCCATTTCGGAAGCGGTTACACCGATAACGGCAGTGTGGGTCTTACGAACATGGGCAAGGCTGCGGAGCATGGTGCTGCATCCTCAACCGAAGCCATCCGGAATGCGGTTGCCACCGGCGCGGCAGGCAAGCCCGTGATTTCCGACTTGGAAGCGTTCAAACGGGCCTGTGAAGCACAAGGCATGTCGTTCAAGTAGCTTCTATGCCTCCTCTGATCTCAAGAGTCAAGGCTCCATAAGCGGACTGTGGATTACTTTTCGTATGGTGACTAGGTAGTTTCCATGGCGAAAAGTAAAACGAACTCTTCACAATGCTGCGCATGAGGCGTATAGTAGTAAATATGTTCGAAGAGTTCGAGGGTGAACCGTCGAACCCGGAATCGCTGCCAATTGAGCAGGCCGGGGAAATGATCCTTGGGCACAGGCTTTTGGGTCACGCTCCCGACAATCCAGTTGCCATTCGAAACGCAACCAGGCCACGGTGCGACGAAGCCACGGATTTCCTTGAAGCCGTCAGTGACGCATTGGGTTGTCTGCCCCCGGACGTCGACGAATCCTCTCGGTTTGACCGCATTGCTGCCCTAGAAAGACTCAAGGCAGCGGCTTCTGCAGCCCAGTCGGTCGAAGCTAGAGCAGCAGAGCAAGCCGTGATCTCCCGACACGAAGCCGAGGGTAAGTACCAAACCAACCTCAACCGCGGCACGGGAGCGGAGGTCGCATTGGCGCGGCGCGAATCGCAATACCTTGGACCGCAGTTCGTGGCATACTCCCGATCCATGCTTGAGCACATGCCGCATACGTTTGCAGCATTGAAGCGCGGCGAAATCAATGAAGAGCGCGCAATGATCATTGTTCGGGAAACCAGCGAATTTGATCCCATGGTCCAAGAGATCATCGACCGCGAAATGGCGGGTCAGCCCGGCAAGCTTGATGGGGTTGGTTCCAAGGAACTCATGGCACGCGTCAAGAGACTCGCCTTGGCGTTCGACAATACGATCGAAATGAACAAAAGCGCAGAAGCGCTCCGAAAGCGCTTCATTTCGGTGAGGATGGCTCCCGGGGGATTCATGAGGATCAGTGGTTCACTTCCCATGGAGCAGGGGGTGGCACTGAACGAGGCTTTGGTGGCCGCGGCAGCCAAGAAGCGCTCGCCGGAAGACCGTCGAACCGACATGCAGGTCAAAGCCGATACTCTCGTCGAGCGTGTAACAGGCCAAACTCGTGCTAATGGAACGCCGCTGATGGTCAATCTAGTCATGACGGACCGCACCCTCATGCAGGGGGATAGCGAGCCAGCCTACCTCAACGGCTATGGAACCATTCCGGCTGGCTATGCCCGATACCTCGTCGCGGGCGACCCGAACCATTCACCGAAGGAATCCAAGGCACAAGTCTGGATTCGACGTCTTTTTACCGCGCCAAGCAGCGGCGAACTTGTCGCCATGGAGTCGTCCAAGCGGATACTGCCCAAGCAACTCAAGCGAATGATCGCAATCAGGGACCAGTTCTGCAGGACGCCATACTGCGACGCCCCCATCCGACATTACGACCACGTTCAACAGGTCGCGATGGGAGGGAGAACCATGGCCGTGAACGGCGACGGGCGTTGTGCATGGTGTAACTACACCAAGGAGACGGAGGGGTGGCATGAACGCGTGGTTAACGGTCCACGCCACACCATTGAGATCACCACGCCCAGCGGCCAAGTTTTCCGATCGATGGCACCGCCCTTGCCAGGGACCCCCGAAAGCCCGGAGGCGCACCCGCCCCTGGACAGTTGCTAGTTCCTGACTTCTACCAGCCCCGGCTTCGCCATTCGTCGAGATGAGGGCGTTCCTTGCCCAAGGTCGTGGAGTCTCCATGGCCGGTCAGTACGATCGACTCATCCGGGTATTGTCCAAAGAGTCGCTCGGTGACATCGTCCAACAACGAGGTAAACCGCTGTGGATCGTTCCCGGTATTGCCGACGCCCCCAGGGAACAGGGAATCCCCGCTGAAGATCAGGATCGTTCCGCTGCTATCCCGAAGGACGAATGCGATGGATCCGGGCGTGTGGCCACGCAGGTGAACGCATTCAAGAACCGTCGTGCCAACGGAGACCGTATCGCCGTGGCCAAGGGGAGCATCAATCTTTACCGACGACCCCTTCAGGATCCCGGCGGCGTCTTCAGCGCCGGCGAAAGTTTTGACCCCCGTGGAGTCAACCATCTCCTGCAGCGCGCGGATGTGGTCCCAGTGCTGGTGTGTCGTGGCAATGCCAACCAGTGACGTCGGAACCTCGGCATCGGATGAAGCGGATTGGATCAGCCCGTTGATGGCATGTGCATCGTCAGCCGCATCAATCAGCAATTGTGCGCCGTCGGCCTTGGACGTCACGAGGTAGACGTTGTTGGCCATCTCCGAAACGCTAATGCCTCGTACCGTCACGTCATTCAGGTCGTGGAAAATTTCGCTCATGGCCACTACCTTACGACTCAACGGCAATCGAGCGGGATAGTCTGAGAAGAAGATCGTCCATCCCCATCAAAGGACCAAATCCATGGATAGTAATCCGTTGGCATTCATCAACGTGGACAGCGCTGACAAGATGGCCCCGTATCTGCAGGTGCGCCAGCAGATCCTTGTTGCAATCGCCAAGGGCAAGCTCAAGGCTGGAACGAAGCTGCCTTCGGTGCGGGCGCTCGCCGAACAATTGGGACTCGCGGTGAACACCGCTGCCAAGGTCTACAAGGAACTCGAAGCCAGCGGCGCGGTGGTAACCCGCGGGCGACACGGCACCATCGTCCAAGCCACGGACGACCAGGGATCCATTGCCGTGGCCGACGCCGCCTCTGAATTTGCGGCGGTTGCCACGCGCTGGGGAATCAGTGAAAAAGCGGCAATAGGGTACGTCAGGGCGGCCTTTAGCTCGCAGGTTTAACAAAGGCTGGTCTTGTTGCTCACATCCACGAGCAATTCGAAGTAGTTTTCGATTAGCATGTTTGAGTGGCTACTTCCCGCTCCCTTGAAACCCCTCGTCCGCACGATCTGACCCGGCTGGTGGTCAAGGGCGCGCGCGAGCATAATCTGCGCAACGTCGACCTTGATTTGCCGAGAGACGCAATGATCGTCTTCACCGGCCTTTCCGGATCCGGAAAGTCTTCCCTGGCCTTCGACACGATCTTTGCCGAGGGGCAGCGACGCTATGTCGAATCGCTCTCCGCATACGCCCGACAATTCCTCGGGCAGGTGGACAAGCCGGACGTTGACTTCATCGAGGGGCTTTCCCCGGCGGTGTCGATCGACCAGAAATCGACCTCCAAGAACCCGCGCTCGACGGTGGGAACCATCACCGAAATCTACGACTACATGCGCCTGCTTTGGGCACGTGTGGGTCGGCCGTACTGCCCTGAGTGTGGCGAGGCCGTCACCAAGCAGACGCCGCAGCAGATCGTCGACCAGCTGCTGGAACTCGAGCCGAAGACCCGATTCCAGGTGCTTGCGCCGGTGGTCCGCGGACGCAAGGGCGAATTCGTCGACCTCTTCAAGGAACTGAGCGCGAAGGGTTACTCCCGCGCCCGCGTCGACGGCGAGACGATCCAGCTCAGCGAACCGCCGAAGCTTGGCAAGCAGTTCAAGCACACGATCGAGGTCGTCGTCGACCGCCTTGCGATCAACGACTCGGTCCGCCAGCGCCTGACCGACTCCATCGAAACCGCGCTCGGCCTCTCCGAGGGTCGCGTGCTCATCGACTTCGTGGACCTCGACCCGGAGGCCGAGGGCCGCATCCGCGCCTTCTCCGAAAACCTCGCGTGCCCGAACGAGCACCCGCTGGCCATCGACGAGATCGAGCCCCGGTCCTTCTCCTTCAACAACCCGTTCGGCGCCTGCCCTGCCTGCAGCGGCATCGGCACCCGGTTGGAGGTCGACGAGGACCTGATCATTCCCGACGTGGACATGCCTCTGGGGCAGGGCGCCATTGCACCCTGGTCGCTGGGTGCGGCAACCACCGAGTACTGGAACCGGCTGCTCGAGGGCCTCGGGGCCGAAATGGACTTCACGCTCGAGACCCCGTGGAACAAGCTGCCGGCCGTGGCCCGCGCCGCAATCATGCACGGCAAGGACCACAAGGTCGTGGTTCAGTACAAGAACCGATTCGGGCGCGAACGCAAGTACTCCACGGGCTTCGAGGGCGTGGTGCAGTACATCCACCGCAAGCACATGGAAACCGAATCGGAGCACGCGCGTGACCGGTACGAGGAGTACATGCGGCAGATCCCGTGCCCCGAATGCAACGGCGCACGCCTGAATTCGGCCTCGCTGTCCGTCCTGATCAACGACAAGTCGATCGCCGCGGTGTCGGCGATGCCGATGCGCGAATGCTCCGAGTTCCTCGAGAACCTGGTGCTCACCGGCCGCGAGGCGCAGATCGCTTCCCAGGTGCTGAAGGAAATCCAGGCGCGCCTGCGCTTCCTGCTCGACGTCGGGCTGGAATACCTGAACCTCGAACGCGCGGCGGGAACGCTGTCCGGCGGCGAGGCCCAGCGCATCCGCCTGGCCACGCAGATCGGCTCCGGCCTGGTCGGCGTGCTCTACGTGCTCGACGAGCCGTCGATCGGCCTGCACCAGCGCGACAACCGCCGGCTCATCGAGACGCTGACCCGCCTGCGGTCGCTGGGCAACACCCTGATCGTCGTCGAACACGACGAGGACACCATCGCCGAGGCCGACTGGATCGTGGACATCGGGCCCGGCGCCGGCGAGCACGGCGGCGAGGTGGTGCACTCGGGGTCCCTGGAGGACCTGAAGGCGAACACCAAGTCGATCACCGGCGACTACCTGTCCGGGCGCAGGAAGATCGAGGTTCCGGCCAAGCGCCGCAAGATCGACAAGAAGCGCCAGGTCACCGTCGTGGGCGCCCGCGAGAACAACCTCGAGGACCTCACCGCGCGCTTCCCGCTCGGCGTGCTGACCGCCGTCACCGGCGTGTCCGGCTCCGGCAAGTCGACGCTGGTCAACGACGTGCTGTACAAGGTGCTGGCCAACAAGCTCAACGGCGCCAAGCAGGTGCCGGGTCGGCACACCCGCGTCGAGGGGCTCGAGCACCTGGACAAGGTCATCCACGTGGACCAGTCGCCGATCGGCCGCACCCCGCGGTCCAACCCGGCGACCTACACCGGCGTGTTCGACCACATCCGCAAGCTGTTCGCCGAGACCACCGAGGCGAAGGTGCGCGGCTACCTGCCGGGCCGCTTCTCCTTCAACGTCAAGGGCGGGCGCTGCGAATCCTGCTCGGGCGACGGCACCCTGAAGATCGAGATGAACTTCCTTCCCGACGTGTACGTTCCCTGTGAGGTTTGCCACGGGGCACGCTACAACCGGGAAACGCTCGAGGTGCACTACAAGGGCAAGACCATCGCCGACGTGCTGAACATGCCGATCGAGGAGGGCGCGGAGTTCTTCGCAGCCTTCACCCCAATCGCCCGCCACCTGCGCACGCTGGTGGACGTCGGGCTCGGCTACGTCCGGCTGGGGCAGGCGTCCACGACGCTCTCCGGCGGCGAGGCGCAGCGCGTCAAGCTCGCCGCGGAACTGCAGAAGCGCTCCAACGGCCGCTCGATCTACGTGCTCGACGAGCCCACGACGGGCCTGCACTTCGAGGACATCCGCAAGCTGCTGCTGGTGCTGCAGGGGCTGGTGGACAAGGGCAACACGGTGATCACCATCGAGCACAACCTCGACGTGATCAAGAGCGCGGACTGGGTCATCGACCTGGGCCCCGAGGGCGGTTCCGGCGGCGGCGAGATCATCGCCACCGGCACCCCGGAGCAGGTCGCCGAGGTGGCCGAGAGCTACACCGGAAGGTTCCTGGCGCCGCTGCTTGGCTAGGCCGGCCCGCCGTGCATGTATGCCGATTGCGGCATGCGTGTACGGCGGATCGACCCAGTTCATGCGAGAATACGACAGTGATTATTGCTCCCTCCGCCGTTCTGCTTGACCTCGATGGAACCCTTGTGGATCCGGCCGGGGCCATCACCTCGGGCATCCGCCACGCATTGAAGCAGGCGGACGTTCCGGATCCGGGTGAAGAAAAACTCCGCACGCTCATCGGGCCGCCGCTGGTTCTGGGCCTCGCGGAGATCGACGGCGTCGAACCGCACATGATCGACGACCTGATTGCCGTGTACCGCGCGGAATATGCTGCCACCGGCATGGCGGACTCGCGTCCGTACCCCGGGATCCGCGAGGTGCTTGCCGCGCTGCGCGAGGCGGGGATCGACCTCTATGTCGCAACCGCCAAGCCGACGAAGATCGCCCGGCAGCTGCTGGACATCCAGGGCCTGACCGGCGCGGTGGACGGCATTTTCGGCAACGACGACGAGGCAAACGGGAATTCGGCATCCAAGCGGCACATCGTCGCTGCGGTGCTGGAGGCCCACGGGCTGGCGGCCGAGCACTGCATCATGGTGGGGGACCGCCGCTACGACATCGAGGCGGCAAACGACCACAACATGGCGTCGATCGGCGCCGGGTGGGGATTCGCCCCGCCGGGCGAGCTGGAGGCCTCCGGTGCCGGGGCCCACGCCAAGGACCCTGCCGAGCTTGCCGGACTGCTGCTGGGCAACGCCGCCGAGGAAACGATCCGCACACAACTGACCAACAAGAACAACGAAGGAGCGCGTGCATAAATGAGCCTGTACACCATGACCCGCTCTTCGATCCGCGGCCTGCTGAACGGCCTGTGCCGCCCCACCGTCACCGGGCTGGAAAACGTCCCGCGCACCGGGCCGGTCATCATCGCCTCCAACCACCTCTCCTTCCTGGACTCGATCATCATCCAGGCGCTGACCCCGCGCGACGTGGCGTTCTTCGCCAAGGCGGAGTACTTCACCACCCCCGGGCTCAAGGGCAAGGCCATGAAGACCTTCTTCGAGTCGGTCGGGTCCATCCCCGTGCAGCGCGGGGAGCAGGCGGCCTCCGTGGCCGCGCTGGAATCGCTCGTCGACATCCTGGAGGCGGGCGGCGGCATCGGCATCTACCCGGAGGGCACCCGCTCGCGCGACGGCAAGCTCTACCGCGGCCGGACCGGCGTGGGCTGGCTGGCGCTGACCACCGGCGCCCCGGTGGTCCCGGTCGGCCTGATCGGCACCGAGAACCTGCAGCCCGCGGGCAAGAACACCATCAAGCCGCACCACTTCACCCTGGCGTTCGGCAAGCCGCTGCAGTTCGAGCACCTGGGCCGCAAGCACCCGCTGCCGCAGCGCCGCAAGGCCACCGACGAGATCGTCGACGCCATCGCCGAGCTGACGGGCCAGGAACGGGTCGACGCCTACAACCAGACACCCACCGCGGAGTAAACACCGCCGAATAATTCCGGAGCGCAGACGTGGCAGACCCGAAAAGCTACAGACCCCAGACCGGGGACATCCCGCTGAATCCCGGCGTCTACCGCTTTCGCGACGAGGTCGGGCGGGTCATCTACGTCGGCAAGGCCAAGGTGCTGCGCTCCCGGCTGAACTCGTACTTCGCCAACCCCGCCGGGCTGACGCCCAAGACCCACGCCATGGTGCACACCGCATGCTCGGTCGAGTGGACCGTGGTGGGCTCCGAGCTGGAGGCGCTGCAGCTGGAGTACACCTGGATCAAGGAGTACAACCCGCGCTTCAACATCGTCTTCCGCGACGACAAGTCCTACCCGTACCTCGCGGTCACCATGGGGGAGACCTACCCGCGCGCGCAGGTCATGCGCGGGGACAAGCGCAAGGACACCAAGTACTTCGGCCCGTTCTACCCGGCCAAGGCAATCCGCGAGACCCTGGACACGCTGCTTCGCGTCTTCCCGGTGCGCAGCTGCTCGATGGGCGTCTTCAAGCGCGCCGAATCCTCCGGCCGGCCCTGCCTGCTCGGCTACATCGACAAGTGCGCGGCCCCCTGTGTCGGCCGGATCAGCGCCGAGGACCACAAGAAGCTCGCGGCCGAGCTCTGCCAGTTCATGGGCGGGGAGGGCACGCGCTTCATCAAGGAGCTCGAGGGCAAGATGGTCGACGCCGTCTCGCGGCTCGAGTACGAGCAGGCGGCCCGCTACCGCGACGACATCGCCGCGCTGCGCCGCGTCTTCGAGCGCAACGCGGTGGTGCTCGCCGAAAACACCGAGGCCGACATCTTCGCCGTGCACGAGGACGAGCTCGAGGCCGCCGTCCAGGTCTTCCACGTGCGCAACGGGCGCATCCGCGGCCAGCGCGGCTGGGTCGTCGAAAAGGTGGAGGACTCCACGCCGGCCGAGTTCATCGAACACCTGCTCACCCAGGTCTACGGCGAGGCCGACGGCGACGACAGGATCCCGCGCGAGGTGCTGGTCCCGGTGCTGCCGGAAAATGCCGACGAGGTCTCTGCCTGGCTGCACGAGCGCCGCGGCTCCGCCGTCTCGCTGCGCGTGGCCCAGCGCGGGGACAAAGCCACGCTGGCCGAAACCGTGCGGGAGAACGCCGAACAGGCGCTGCGCCTGCACAAGTCCCGCCGCGCGGGGGACCTGAGCACCCGCTCCGCCTCGCTGCAGGAGCTCCAGGACGCCCTGGGCCTGCCCAGCCCGCTGCTGCGCATCGAATGCTACGACGTCTCCCACGTGCAGGGCACCAACGTGGTGGCCTCCATGGTGGTCGTCGAGGACGGGCTGCCCAAGAAGAGCGACTACCGGAAGTTCTCCATCACCGGGGACGCCGCGCGCGACGACACCGCGTCGATGTACGACGTGATCTCCCGCCGCTTCAAGAACTACCTGGAGGAATCGGCCAACATGGTGCCGGTGGTCTCCGGCGAATTGGACATCTCCGACGCCGCGGCCAAGGCCCCGGCCCGCCGCTTCGCCTACCCGCCCTCGCTGGTCATCGTCGACGGCGGCCCGCCGCAGGTCGCCGCGGCCACCCGCGCGCTGGCGGACCTGGGCATCGACGACATCTACGTGGTGGGCCTGGCCAAGCGGCTGGAGGAGCTCTGGCTTCCGGACGACGAGTTCCCGGTCATCCTGCCGCGCGCCTCGCATGCGCTGTACCTGGTCCAGCGCATCCGCGACGAGGCGCACCGCTTTGCCATCACCTTCCACCGCAAGAAGCGCTCGGTCTCCATGATGGCCTCCGTGCTCGATGAGATCCCGGGCCTGGGCCCGGCCAAGCGCGACGCGCTGCGCAAGCACTTCGGCTCGGTCAAGAAGATGCGCGCCGCGTCCGTGGAGGAGCTGACGGAGGTCCCCGGCGTCGGCCCGGTGCTTGCGGCGACGATCCACGAGGCGCTGGCAGGGTCCGGCGACGCGGCCCCTGCGGTCAACATGACCACCGGAGAGGTGCTGGACTAACCGTTCACGCCGCAATCGCGACTAGGCTAGGAACATGACCACCGAGCTTTCCCCCGTGAAACCAGCAGAGACCGAACTACTAGTCATCACCGGCATGTCAGGTGCCGGGCGGACCACTGCCGCCCATGCGCTGGAGGACCACGGATGGTACGTGGTGGAGAACCTGCCGCCGGCGCTGCTGGGCACCCTGACGGAGCTCGTCGCCCACTCGGGCGGTTCCATACCCAAGCTGGCCGTCGTCATGGACGTGCGCTCCAAGTCGCTCTTCCCGCAGCTGCGCGAGGCGCTGCATTCGCTCAGCGCCGCCGGCATCACCTACCGCGTGCTGTTCCTCGAGGCCGGCGACGACCTGCTGGTCCGCCGCTTCGAGCAGGGCCGCCGCCCGCACCCGCTGCAGGGCGACGGGCGCATCGTCGACGGCATCGCCAAGGAACGCGAGGTGCTGCGCGAACTGAAGGAAACGGCCGAGATCGTGCTGGACACCACCGAGCTCTCGGTGCACGACCTGGCCCGCTCCGTCACCGAGCTCTTCACCGATTCCGGCCCGATCGTGCTGCGCCTGAACGTCATGAGCTTCGGCTTCAAGTACGGGGTCCCCACCGACGCCAACTACGTGGCCGACGTCCGCTTCATCCCCAACCCGCACTGGGTGCCGGAGCTGCGCCCGCACACGGGCAAGGACAAGCAGGTCTCCGACTACGTGCTCAACGCCAAGGGCGCCGGCGAATTCATCGGGCACTACATCGCCGCGCTGGAGCCGGTCTTCGAGGGATACCGCCGCGAAAACAAGCACTACGCGACCATCGCGATCGGCTGCACCGGCGGCAAGCACCGCTCGGTGGCCACGGCCGAGGAGGTCGGGCGCCGGCTGGCCCAGCTTCCCGGCGTCCGCGTCAACGTCACGCACCGCGACTTGGGCCGCGAGTAGACAGCCATGGCGTTCTTCACCGGCCCCATCCCGATCCAGCCGCCCGCGCGTTCGGCCGAGGACAACCAGCTGGTCCGCGTCGTCGCGCTCGGCGGCGGGCACGGGCTTTCCGCATCGCTCTCCGCGCTGCGCCGGCTCACCACTGACCTGACGGCCATCGTCACGGTCGCCGACGACGGCGGATCCTCCGGGCGGCTGCGCGAGGAACTCGGCGTGCTGCCGCCGGGGGACCTGCGCATGGCCCTGGCCGCGCTGTGCGACGACACCGACTGGGGCCGGACCTGGCGGGACGTCATGCAGCACCGCTTCACCTCCGCCCCGGATTCGGCGGCATCGCTCGACCAGCACGCGGTCGGCAACCTGCTGATCGTCGCGCTCTGGGAGCTGCTCAAGGACCCCGTGGCCGGCCTGCGCTGGGCCGGGGCCCTGCTCGGTGCCCGCGGCCAGGTGCTGCCCATGAGCACCGTCCCGCTGACCATCGCCGGGGACGTGCTCGAGGACGCCGGCCCCCGGGGCCTGGTGCGCCGCCACGTCGTGGGCCAGGCGAAGCTGGCGACCGCGGGCGGGGAGGGACTCGTCTCGAACGTCCGGCTGGAGCCGGCCGACGCGCCGGCCTGCAGCGAGGCGCTCGAGGCCATCGAGCTTGCCGACTGGGTCGTGCTCGGCCCGGGCTCCTGGTACACCTCGGTGCTTCCGCATTTGCTGTTGCCGGAAATGCGCCAGGCGCTCGAGTCGACCCCGGCCCGGCGCCTGCTGACCATGAACCTGGCCACCGACACGGCGGAGACCGCGGGCATGGACGCAGCGGCGCATTTGGAGGTCATCTCGCGCTACGCGCCCGACCTTCGGCTCGACGCCGTTTTGGCGGATCCGTCCACGGTGGCGGATCATGAGAGTTTCACCCGCGCGGCGGCCCGGCTAGGTGCACGCACCTTTTTCGGTAAAGTAGGGGTTGGTGCCGGACGAGCCGTCCACGACCCCTTGAGACTTGCCGCCGCGTACCACGACGTTTTCACGACGTTCAATACAGACGAGCCCAGCAGTTAGGAAACAATCCATGGCACTGACGGCTTCCGTCAAGGACGAGCTGTCCCGCCTTGATGTTCGGAAATCATCCGAGCGCAAGGCCGAAGTTTCCACCATGTTGCGTTTCTGCGGTGGACTTCACATCATCTCCGGACGCATTGTCATCGAGGCCGAGGTCGACCTTGCCTCAACGGCCCGCCGCCTGCGCGCGGCCATCGCCGAGGTCTACGGCCACACCTCCGAGATCCTCGTGGTTTCCGGTGGCGGCCTGCGCCGCGGCAACCGTTACGTGGTGCGCGTGGTTCGTGACGGGGAGGCCCTGGCACGCCAGACCGGCCTGCTCGACGGCCGCGGCCGACCCGTGCGCGGGCTGCCCTCGGTCATCGTCAACGGCTCGACGGCCGATGCCGAGGCCGTCTGGCGCGGAGCCTTCCTCTCCCACGGTTCGCTCACCGAACCCGGCCGTTCCTCGGCCCTGGAAATCACCTGCCCGGGCCCGGAGTCCGCGCTTGCCCTGGTCGGCGCCGCGCGCCGCCTGGGCCTGGTGGCCAAGGCCCGCGAGGTTCGCGGCGTGGACCGCGTCGTCATCCGCGACGGCGAGGCCATCGCCCAGCTGCTCACCCGGATGGGTGCGCACGACGCGCTGATGGTCTGGGAGGAACGCCGCATGCGCAAGGAGGTGCGCGCCACCGCCAACCGCCTGGCCAACTTCGACGACGCCAACCTGCGCCGCTCGGCCCAGGCCGCCGTTGCCGCCGGGGCCCGCGTGGAGCGTGCCCTGGAGATCCTCGGCGACGAGGTCCCCGAGCACCTCAAGTACGCCGGCGCGCTGCGCGTGGCGCACAAGCAGGCGAGCCTCGACGAGCTCGGCCGCATGGCCGATCCCGTGATGACCAAGGACGCAATCGCCGGGCGCATCCGCCGGCTCTTGGCCATGGCCGACAAACGCGCCTCTGAGCTGGGAATACCTGGCACGGAGGCGAGCGTTCCACTAGACATGCTGGAAAACTGACCGGCAGCGAGATTTTCCGCTTCAGTGCGGAGATGCAGTAACCACGTTGAATTGCATCCAATGTTCCGGGTGCACAGAGAATGAGGAGTCATTTTGGCTATTTACACCTTGCCTGAGCTGCAGTACGACTACGCGGCGCTGGAGCCGAGCATTTCGGCGCGGATCATGGAGCTGCACCACAGCAAGCACCATGCCGCCTATGTCGCGGGCGCGAACACCGCGCTGGAGCAGTTGGCGGAGGCCCGCGAGAAGGGCGAGTTCGGGAACATCCCGAAGCTGTCCAAGGACCTGGCGTTCCACCTGGGTGGCCACACGAACCACTCGATCTTCTGGAACAACCTGTCCCCGGAGGGCGGGGACAAGCCGGAGGGCGAGTTGGCCGCGGCGATCGATGACGCGTTCGGTTCCTTCGATGCGTTCCGTGCGCACTTCACGGCGGCGGCGATGAGCCTGCAGGGGTCGGGTTGGGCGTTGCTGGGCTTCGAGGGCCTGGGTGGCCAGTTGGTCATCGAGCAGCTGTATGACCAGCAGGGCAACGTGCCGGTGGCGACGACCCCGTTGTTGATGCTGGACATGTGGGAGCACGCGTTCTACCTGGATTACGTGAACGTGAAGGCCGATTACGTGAAGGCGTTCTGGGACATCGTGAACTGGGCGGATGTGTCGGCGCGTTTCGAGGCGGCACGTGCGGGTGCGGCGACGTTGATCGTCCCGGGCAAGTAGAAACAAGCCTGTAATAAAACATGACGGTCGTTACGTCCGTCACATCGAGCGCCGAAATAGCGTAAGATAAGAACAACGTGTTTTTCGGGTCTCACGGCCTGTGTCGTGAGACCCGAAACAACCCGGCCGGCATCAGCCGGCGACACAACGGAGTGTCATTATTCCAAGCCACTCCGTTATGCATGCCCCCTCCAGGGGTGTATCCGGCGGCTGTGGCAACACCACTCTGTCTAGGAGACATTCACGTGACTACCCGTGTTGGCATTAATGGTTTCGGACGCATCGGACGCAACTTCCTGCGAGCCAGCCTCGCCAATGGCGCAGACATCGAAATTGTCGCAGTCAACGATCTCGGTTCGATCAACGATCTGGCCATGCTCGTCAAGTACGACTCCATCCTCGGCCGCCTGAACGAAGAGGTCTCCGTTGACGGTGCCTTCATCGTCATCGGCGACAAGCGCATCAAGGTGCTTTCCCAGAAGGACCCGGCACACCTGGGCTGGGGAGACCTCGGCGTGGACGTCGTCATCGAGTCGACCGGCTTCTTCACCAAGGCATCGGACGCCGAAAAGCACCTGCAGGCAGGCGCCAAGAAGGTCATCATTTCCGCCCCGGCTTCCAAGGAAGACATCACCATCGTCATGGGTGTCAACCACGAGAAGTACGAGGCAGACAAGCACCACATCATCTCCAACGCCTCCTGCACCACCAACTGCCTGGGCCCCGTGGCCAAGGTGCTCAACGACCAGTTCGGCATCGTCGAGGGCCTGATGACCACCATCCACGCGTACACCGCGGACCAGCACCTGCAGGACGCCCCGCACAAGAAGGATCCCCGCCGTGCCCGTGCCGCAGCGCTGAACATGATCCCGACCTCCACCGGTGCCGCCAAGGCCATCGGCCTGGTGCTTCCGGAGCTCAAGGGCAAGCTCAACGGCTATGCAATGCGCGTTCCGGTCCCGACCGGTTCGGCCACCGACCTCACCGTGACCCTGGCCCGCGAGGCCAGCGTCGAGGAGATCAATGCAGCCTTCAAGAAGGCAGCCGAAGAGGGGCCGCTCAAGGGCTTCCTAAAGTACTCGGAGGACCCGCTGGTCTCCACCGACATCGTCCACGACGCCCACTCGGCGATCTTCGATGCCGGCCTCACCACCGTGATCGGTACCACCGTCAAGGTGGTTGCCTGGTACGACAACGAGTGGGGCTACTCCTCTCGCCTGGTTGACCTCGCGGAATACGTCGGCAGCCAGCTCGGTTAGTCCGAGCGATTCGGATAACCTAGTCTCATGACTTCCCACACTCTCGACGAACTACTCGCCGACGGTGTCCTCGGGCGGCGCGTTTTGGTCCGTAGCGACCTGAACGTGCCGCTCGATGGCGTTACCGTCACCGACGATGGGCGTGTACGCGCCTCCATCCCCGTGGTGCAGAAGCTGGCCGAGGCCGGCGCCCGCGTCATCGTGATGGCTCACCTGGGCCGCCCCAAGGGCGAACCGGATGCCAAGTACTCAATCGCCCCTGCCGCCACCAGGCTTGCCGAGCTCTCCGGGCTCGACGTGCGGGTTGCCGCCGATGTCGTGGGCGAATCGGCCAAGCAGCTTGCCGCTGAATTGACCGACGGCGCCGTGCTGGTGCTGGAAAACGTGCGTTTCGATGCGCGCGAGACCTCCAAGGATGCGGCGCAGCGCGCCGAGTTCGCCGCCGAGCTTGCCGCGTTGACCGGCGAGAACGGCGCCTACGTGAACGACGCCTTCGGTGCCGTGCACCGCAAGCATGCCTCGGTCTTCGACATCGCGGCGCTGCTTCCGGCCTACCAGGGCGACCTGGTTGCCACCGAGGTCCGGGTCCTGAAGACCCTTACCGAGGCTCCGAAGCGCCCCTACGTGGTGGTTTTGGGCGGCTCGAAGGTTTCCGACAAGCTGGCCGTCATCGACAACCTGCTGGGACGCGCCGACCACCTGCTGATCGGCGGCGGCATGGCCTTCACCTTCCTCAAGGCCCAGGGCCACGAGGTCGGCGGCTCGCTGCTTGAGCAGGACCAGTTGGAAACCTGCCGCGGCTACCTCTCGCGCGCCAAGGAACTCGGCTGCGACATCGTCCTGCCGACCGACGTGGTTGTCGCCTCCAAGTTCGGTGCGGACGCCGAGCACGAGGTGCTGGCCGCCGACAACATCGAGGGCGGCGCCTTCGGTGCCACCGGCCTGGGCCTGGATATCGGCCCGGTCTCCGGGGAAACCTTCGCCAGCTACATCAAGAGCGCCAACACGGTGTTCTGGAACGGCCCGATGGGGGTCTTCGAGATCCCGGCGTTCGCGAACGGCACCCGTGCCGTGGCCGGTGCGCTGGCCGATTCCGAGGCGTTCAGCGTCGTCGGTGGTGGCGACTCCGCCGCGGCCGTGCGCACCCTGGGCTTCAACGATGACGACTTCGGTCATATTTCAACGGGCGGCGGTGCCTCCCTGGAATACCTCGAGGGCAAGGAACTGCCGGGCCTGACAGCCCTGGAGGGTGCCAAGTGACAACATCGACCAACGGCGTGTTTGACCGGAAGCCGCTGATTGCCGGCAACTGGAAGATGAACATGGACCACGTCCAGGGCATCACCCTGTTGCAGAAGCTGGCCTGGACGCTGGCCGACGCGGAGCACGACTTCGACCGCGCGGAGGTGGCCGTCTTCCCGCCGTTCACCGACCTGCGCGGCGTGCAGACGCTGACCATGGGCGACAACCTGCCGGTGCGCTACGGTGCACAGGACCTGTCGGCGCACGACTCCGGTGCCTACACCGGGGAAATCTCCGGCCAGTTCCTCTCCCGCCTGGGCTGCAGCTACGTGCTCGTGGGCCACAGCGAACGCCGTGCCCTGCACGGCGAGAGCAACGAGTTGCTGGCAGCGAAGATCGCCGCGGCCTACCGCCACGGCGTGACCCCGGTGCTGTGCGTTGGTGAGGGTCTGGACATCCGCCAGGCCGGAACCCACGTCGAGTACACGCTCGAGCAGCTTCGCGGCTCGCTGGCCGGCGTGACCGCCGAACAGGCCGAGACCCTGGTGGTCGCCTATGAGCCCGTGTGGGCCATCGGCACCGGCGAGGTCGCGGGTCCGAAGGACGCGCAGGAACTGTGCGCAGCGATCCGCGTCGAGCTGGCAACGTTGTTCGGCGACGAGGTCGCCGGCAAGGTCCGTGTGCTCTACGGCGGTTCCGTGAAGGCCAACAATGCGGCGCAGATCCTTGCTGAAAAGGACGTTGACGGCGTGTTGGTCGGCGGAGCCAGCTTGGACGCCGCAGAATTTGCTAACATTGTTAGGTTCGAGCACCACCTGGTGACCGAGTAATCGCCACCAGCTGATTGAAGGGCAATGATGGACGCCATCAAGATTGTTTTGCAGGTACTTCTGGGAATCACCAGCCTGCTGCTTACGCTGCTGATCCTTTTGCACAAGGGACGCGGCGGCGGCATGTCCGACATGTTCGGCGGCGGCATGACCAGCTCGCTGGGTTCCTCCGGCGTTGCCGAGCGCAACCTGAACCGCATCACGATCATCCTGGGTCTGACCTGGGTCACCGTGATCATCGGTCTGGCCCTGGTCATGCGCTTCAACATCGAATCCTAGTTTTCACCGCATAAAAGTGAAGGACGGCCTCCCCTCGGGGAAGCCGTCCTTCACTTTTCTGTAGGCTCAGGTTATTGGTGGCTTAGTTGTTTGTTGGACCGGTCGAATCGGGCGGCCTCGTGAATCGCGCCGAGAATGCTGCGCCGAACCGATCAATCCGGCGACTCAAGTACCTGATGAAACCGGTGAAGTGGGCGATGGCGAGGCCACCGAGCATGGAAATCATGATGCTCAGTATTCCCGTCCGTGTCGCCTCCGCACCAAAGTTCAACCCCCACGATTCGGTGAGTGACGCAATACCTGGCCACCAGGAGATCTCAAAAATACTCGACATTGCCTGCACCAGCACCAAACAGATAAAGAGCAAAGACCCGAGCAGACTCTTGCTTCGCAATGTGGCAAAAAAGATCGTGAGGTACACGGCAGCGGCCAGGCCGCCCACCGTGCCATGCAGAATTTGATCCAACAACCGTCTCCTTCGTTTAAGCCGAAGCGGTCATTGCGACACCCCTGGATTACTGGGTGCCGCAACGACCGCCATCGTCGAGCTTCGAGGGCTGCTACTAGATCAGCGCGGCGGCCGCCCGGTCCATGAGCCACCAGGTGCCCTGCGTGCCCTGGACGCCGGAGGCGGGGACGCGCTCACGCGTCGCCTCGCCGCCCAGCGCAACCGCAGCGGCGGGTGCCTTGTCGGCGCCGGCCACCACGAGCCACACCGCACGGGCGGTGTTGATCGTCTCGAAGGTCAGTGAGACGCGCAGCGGCGGCGGCTTGGGGGAGTCGTGCACCCCGATGACGCCGGCGCCGGTGGTTGCGGCTCCCGCGTGGTCCGGGAAGAGCGAAGCCACGTGCGAATCCGGACCCATGCCCAGCATCAGCACGTCGAACACCGGAAGGGTTGAACCGCCCGCGTCGGCGGCCTCGGCGGCAAGCACCTCGGCGTAGGCCGTGGCGGCGTCCTCCGGGGTGGCGAACTCGTCGCTGGAACCCATGACGTGCACGCGCCCGCGGTCAAGGCCGTGGCCATCGAGCACCGAGAGCAGGACCTCGGCCTGGACCGCGTTGCGGTCGGGGGAGCCGGCCTCGACGAAGCGCTCGTCGCCCCAGTAGAAGTTCACGCGCGACCAATCCACCGCTGCCAGCGCGGGGGAATCGGCGACGGCCTTGAGCGAGGCGATGCCCAGCGTGCCGCCGGTGAGCACCACGGTGGCCTCCCCGCGGGTTGCCTGGGCGTCCAGGATCGCGGTGATGAGCCGCGCGGCGACCGCCGCGGCGGTGGCGGGCAGGTCCGGGTGGACGACGATGTGGCGTTTAGCGTTCACTTGGGCGGATGCTCCTCAGGTTGGTGCGCTTCAGGCCCACGCGCACGACCTCGCCGAAGACCTCGTCCGGGTCGAGCCGGCGCATTTCCTCGGCCAGGCAGTCTGCGACGGGGCGCTGCGGCAGCGAAATCAGCTGGGGCTTCTGGCCCGGCTGGTAGAGCTCGGCCACGTCGCCGACGGGCCGGGAGAGCTCGATGTCGCCGCGGTCGCGGGTGAAACGCACGGAGCGCACGCCGGTGCCCTCCGGGGCGGATGCGATCGTGACGGGCACGTCCAGGCACAGCGTCAGCCAAGCCGCGAGCAGCACCGTGGAGGGGGAGTCCACGGCGCCCTTGACGGTCACGCCCGTGACCTCGGAGGGATCGAGCTGGTCGAACACGGCGGCCAGCTGGGCGCGCCACAGGGTCAGCCGGGTCCAGGCCAGGTCGGTGTCGCCGGCCCGGTAGGAATCCGCGAGGGTGAACAGCGCCTTGCGCGGATCGGCCTCGGCGCCGGAGTCGGTGATGCGGCGGTGGGCGATCCTGCCCAGCGGGGTCTGCGAGGCGTTCTTGGGCACGCCGTGCGGCCACCAGGCCACGATCGGCGCGTCGGGCAGCAGCAGCCCGGAGACCAGCGACTCGTCGACGCGGGCCCCGGGGCCGTAGGTGTGCATCACGATGACCTCGGAGGCGCCGGCGTCGCCGCCCACGCGGATCTGCGCGTCCAGCCGGGTCTCGCCGGTGACGCGGCCCTTGACGACCACGAGGATGCGGCAGGGGTGTTCGCGGCTGGCGAGGTTGGCCGCGGCGATCGCGTCCTCCTCGAAGCCGGCGCGGGTGATGACCAGCAGCGTGAGCACGCGCGAGAGCGCGACGACGCCCTGGGCCTGCCGCATGGCGACAAGCTGCTTGGAGATCTTGGAGGTGGTGGTGTCTTCCAGTTCAACGATCATGGCCGGCGCCATGTCCTTCCGTCGCGGGCCAACAATTCATCGGCGGATGCCGGTCCCCAGGAACCCGGGGCGTAGGGTTCGGGCTGTTCGGGCAGCGATGCCCAGTGCTCCTCGAACGGGTCCAGGATGCGCCAGGACTGCTCGACTTCCTCGTGGCGCGGGAACAGCGGGGGCTCGCCGAGCAGCACGTCGAGGATCAGGCGCTCGTAGGCCTCGGGGGAGGACTCGGTGAAGGCGTGGCCGTAGCCGAAGTCCATGGTCACGTCGCGCACCTCCATCTGGGTGCCCGGGACCTTGGAGCCGAAGCGGATGGTCGCGCCCTCGTCCGGCTGGACGCGGATCACGATGGCGTTCTGCCCGAACTCGTCGTCCTTGTGGTCGCGGAACAGGAGGTTGGGCGCGCGCTTGAAGACCACGGCGATCTCGGTGACGCGGCGGCCCAGGCGCTTGCCGGCGCGCAGGTAGAACGGCACGCCCGCCCAGCGGCGGGTGTTGATCTCCAGCTTGATGGCCGCGTAGGTCTCGGTCTTGGACGCCGGATTGAAGCCCTCCTCGTCCAGGAAGCCGGTGACCTTCTCGCCGCCCTGCCAGCCGGAGGTGTACTGGCCGCGGGCGCTGGAGTGGGACAGGTCCGCGGGAAGGCGCACCGCGGTGAGCACCTTCTCCTTTTCGCTGCGCAGGTGGTCCGCGTCGAAGCTGATCGGCTCCTCCATGGCGGTGAGCGCCAGCAGCTGCAGCAGGTGGTTCTGGATGACGTCGCGCGCGGCACCCACGCCGTCGTAGTAGCCGGCGCGCCCGCCGATGCCGATGTCCTCGGCCATGGTGATCTGCACGTGGTCCACGTACTTGGAGTTCCACAGCGGCTCGAAGAGCTGGTTGGCGAAGCGCAGCGCCAGCAGGTTCTGGACGGTTTCCTTGCCCAGGTAGTGGTCGATCCGGAACACCGCGTCGGGCGGGAAGACCGACTCGACGATCTCGTTCAGCTCGCGCGCGGACAGCAGGTCGTGGCCGAACGGCTTTTCGATGACCACGCGGGACCAGCCGGCGGGCTCGGCGTCGGTGTCCTCGGCGCGGGCCAACCCGTGCTTGGAGAGCTGCTCGCAGACCTGCTCGAACGAGTTCGGCGGGATGGAGAGGTAGAAGGCGTGGTTGTGCCCGGTGCCGCGGGTCAGCGCGAGCTCGTCGAGCGTCTCGCGCAGGTTGATGAAGGCGGCATCGTCGTCGAAGCCGCCGGAAATAAAGCGGAAGCCGCTGGCCAGCTGTTCCCAGACCGTCTCGTTGAAGGGGGTGCGGGCGTGGTCGATGACCCAGCCGCGCGCCTGGGCCGCGAACTCCTCGGGGCTCCAGCCGCGGCGGCCGAAGCCGACCACTGCGAAGTTCGGGGGGAGCAGGCCGCGGTTGGCCAGGTCGTAGACGGCCGGCATGAGCTTCTTGCGGGCCAGGTCCCCGGTGATGCCGAAGAAGACCAGGGCGGAGGGCCCGGCAATGCGGTTCAGCCGCCGGTCCCGTCGGTCGCGCAGGGGATTGGGGTGCTGGCCGGAGGGGCCGGGTGAAGAATCAAGCATTCGAGGAAGCGCCTTCAACTGTTTTGGTGCCTGTGGATCACGTGGGTGCGAAAGTGGGTATTACCCGATCGGGTGTGTGGCGTGCGGGTTGCCCCGCGCGCCACACACCCGATCGTTGTGGGCCAAGGCCTAAACCAGGCCCTGAATGATCTTATCCAATTGTGCGATGCCCGATTCCTTGTCGCGCAGGTGAAGGCGCAATACCGGGCGTCCGAGGTCCGCCAGCACCTTGGCGTCGCCGGACGCCTGGGCGGAGATCAGTTCCCCGAAGGTGAACGGAAGCCCCGGGATGCTCAGGTCCATCGCGGAGTCCGCGGTGACCTGCAGGTAGGCCCCGATGCGCGGCCCGCCCTTGTGGAACTGGCCGGTCGAGTGCAGGAAGCGCGGGCCCCAGCCGAACGTCACCGGTCGGCCGGTAGCCGTGGCCAAGGCCGGGCGGATGCCTTCCAGCGACGCATCGCCGTGGCGGTCCAGGTAGGCCTGGACGCTCAGGTAGCCGTCGGCCGGAAGCGCCGCCAGCAGGGCGCGCAGTGCGCCCTCCAGGTCGGTCACGCCGTCCAGCAGCCCGTCGGAGGCCCGGACCTCGATCGCGTCCTGGCTCAGCGCCGCCGGAACGGGTTCCGGGGTCGCCTCCAGCAGTGCGCGGGCGGCGACCTTGGCGGCCTCCACGTCCGGCTGGTCGAACGGGTCGATGCCCAGCAGGCGCCCGGCAACGACCGTCGCGTACTCCCAGAGCAGCATCTGCGCACCGAGCGAACCCGAGATGCAGACCGAGGCGGAGTCGGAATCGACGTCGTCGTCGGTGAGCATGCCGGTGTCGGAGACCAGGCGGATCTGCAGCAGGTCGGCCGCGGTGCTGGTGGTCTCCGGCGCGCGGTCCTCCACGACGACCGGCAGCACGCCGGTTTCGGACTTGCCCGTGGATTCGGCGATGAGCTGTTCGGCCCAGTCGGCGAAACCCACCAGGCCAGAGCCCTCGTCGGCGAAGATCAGCTTGTTGCGCAGCGGCACGGTGCCGGCCATGGCCGCGCCCAGGGCGAGGGCGATGTTGTCCTCGTCGTCCTCGGCCAGGAACTCGGCGGCGGCCGCGGCCTCCTCCAGGAACTCCTCGATGTCCACGCCGGCCAGGCCCGCGGGGACCAGCCCGAACGCGGTCAGCGCCGAGTAGCGCCCGCCGACGTTCGGGTCGGCGTTGAACACCGCGCGGTAGCCGGCGGCGCGGGAGGCCTTGTCCATCGGGGAACCGGGATCGGTGACCACGATGATGCGGCGGGTCGCGTCGACGCCGGCGTCGTTGAACGCCTGCTCGAAGACGCGGCGCTGCGAGTCGGTCTCCACGGTCGAGCCCGACTTGGAGGAAACCACCAGCGCGGTGGTCGCCAGCCGGTCGGCCAGGACGCCAGCGACCATCTCGGGATCGGTGGAATCGCAGACCACGAGTTCGACGTCGTAGGTCGCGGCGATGACCTCCGGTGCCAGCGAGGAACCGCCCATGCCGGCGAGCACGATGCGGTTCACGCCCTCGGCACGCAGCTCGTCGCGCAGCGCAAGGATGCCGGGCACCAGCGCGGCCGACGTCTCCGCGGCGTCGACCCAGCCCAGCCGGATCGAGGCCTCGGCCTCGGCGGCCGGGCCCCAGAGGGTCGCGTCCTTCGCGGCGATGCGGCTTGCCACGGCGTCGGCGACCAGCGTCGGGACGTGCAGTTCGATGGCGGCCTGCGCGGCGCCGGTGGCGATGAAGCCGAGCGAACTCATTTCCCTGCTGCCTTGGCCAGCGAGGCGTCGAGGTCGGCGAGCAGTTCGTTCCATGCGGCCTCGAACTTCTCCAGGCCCTCGACCTCGAGCTTGGCGACGACGTCATTGTAGCTCACGCCCAGGGCGGCAAGCTCGTCGAGCACCGCGTTGGACTGCCCGTAGGTGCCGGTGACGGTGTCCCCGGTGATCACGGCGTGGTCGGCGGTGGCCAGCAGGGTCTTTTCCGGCATGGTGTTCACGGTGTTCGGTGCGCACAGCCCGGTGACGTAGAGGGTGTCCGGCAGGGCCGGGTCCTTCACGCCGGTCGAGGCCCACAGCGGGCGCTGCGCGTTGGCGCCGGCGGCGGCCAGCACGTTCCAGCGCTCGGAGGAGAAGGACTCCTCGTACACCTGGTAAGCCAGCACGGCGTTGGCCAGGCCGGCCTTGCCGCGCATGGCAAGGGCTGCGTCGGTGCCGATGGCGTTTAGGCGTGCGTCGATTTCCGAGTCCACGCGGGAGACGAAGAACGACGCCACCGAGTGCAGCTTGGACAGGTCGTGGCCGTTGGCCTTGGCGGCCTCCAGCCCGGTCATGAACGCGTTGATGACGGCGCGGTAGCGCTCCAGCGAGAAGATCAGCGTCACGTTGACGGAGATGCCGGCGGCCAGGGTCTCGGCGATGGCCTCCAGGCCCTCGACGGTCGCCGGGATCTTGATCAGCACGTTCTCACGGTCGACCAGCTTGTACAGCTCCTTGGCCTCCGCGATGGTCTCCGCGGTCTTGCGGGCCAGGCGCGGGTCGACCTCGATCGACACGCGGCCGTCGGCGCCGTTGGTCGCGGCGGCGATCGGTGCGAACAGGTCGCAGGCGGCGGCGACGTCGTCGCTGGTGATCTTGAACACGGCCTGCTCGGCGTCCATGCCCGCGGCCGCCAGCTCGGCGACCTGCGCGGCGTAGGACTCGCCGTCGGACAGCGCCGCGTGGAAGATCGACGGGTTGGTGGTCACGCCCACGACGTTCTTCTCCGCGATCAGCGCGGCCAGCGAGCCGGAGCTCAGGCGTTCGCGGGAGAGGTCGTCGAGCCAGATGGAAACGCCGGCGTCGGAAAGGGCCTGGGTGTTGGGGTTGCTCACGGTTCTAAGTCCTTCGAGTCGGTCTGGTTACTTGGCAGCGGCGACGGAGCCGGCGGCAATGGAGTCGAGCGCCGCGGCGGTGATCGCCTCGGTGGTGATCCCGAACTCGGAGTACAGGCGCTTGTAGTCGGCCGATGCACCGTAGTGGTCGAGCGAGATGATGCGTCCGGCATCGCCGACCAGTTCGCGCCAACCCATGGCGACGCCTGCCTCGACGGAGACGCGGGCCTTCACGGCAGCGGGCAGCACGGATTCGCGGTAGGCGGCATCCTGCTTGTTGAACCATTCCAGGCACGGGATGGAGACGACGCGGGTGGCGACGCCCTGGGCCTGCAGTGCCTCGCGGGCCTCGACGGCCAGCGAAACCTCGGAGCCGGTGGCCAGCAGCAGCACCTCGGGTGCGACGACCTCGCTGTTGGCGGTCGCGTCGGCGAGCACGTAGGCGCCCTTCTCGACGCCCGATGCGGCACCGAAGCCGAGCTGGCTGCGGTCGTAGACCGGCAGGTTCTGGCGGGAGAGGATGATGCCGGCCGGGTTGGAAGTGGTCTCCAGGATCTTCTTCCACGCGTAGGAGACCTCGTTGGCGTCCGCCGGGCGGACCACGTCGAGGTTCGGGATGGCGCGCAGGGAAGCGAGCTGCTCGACGGGCTGGTGCGTCGGGCCGTCCTCGCCCAGGCCGATCGAGTCGTGGGTCCAGACGTAGATCGACGGGACGCCCATCAGCGCCGAGAGGCGGATAGCCGGGCGCTGGTAGTCGGAGAAGATCAGGAAGGTGCCCGAGTAGGCACGGGTCGGGGAGGCAAGGGTGATGCCGTTGACGATCGCCGCCGCGGCGTGCTCGCGGATGCCGAAGTGCAGCACGCGGCCGTAGGGGTTGCCGGTCCAGGACTCGGTGGAGCGCGAGGCCGGGATGAAGGACGCGGCGCCCTCGATGGTGGTGTTGTTCGAGCCGGCGAGGTCGGCGGAGCCGCCCCAGAGCTCGGGCAGCACGCCGGCGACGGCGTTGATGACCTTGCCGGAGGCCGAGCGGGTGGCAACGTCCTTGCCGGCCTCGAACTCGGGAAGGTTCTCGTCCCAGCCGGCCGGCAGCTCGCCGGATTCCAGGCGCGCCAGCAGGGCGGCGTTCTCCGGGTTGGCGGCGGCCCAGGCGTCGAAGCCGGTCTGCCAGGCGGCGCGGTCCGCGGTGCCGCGGTCCTGCACGGAGCGTGCGTGCTCCAGCACCTCGGCCTCGATGGCGAAGGATTCCTCGGGGTTGAAGTCCAGGGCCTGCTTCAGGCCGGCAACCTCGGCGCCGCCGAGCTTGGAACCGTGGATTCCGCCGGTGTCCGCCTTGGTCGGCGAAGGCCAGCCGATGACGGTGCGCAAGCTAATGATCGACGGGCGGTTGGTCTCGGCCTTGGCGGCGCGCAGCGCGGCGTCCAGCTCGGCGAGGTCCTCGACGTAGTTGCCGGTCTTGGTCCAGTCGACGCGCTGGGTGTGCCAGCCGTAGGACTCGTAGCGGCCCAGGACGTTCTCGGTGAACGCGACGTCGGTGTCGTCCTCGATGGAGATGTGGTTCTCATCGTAGACAACGACGAGGTTGCCGAGTTCCTGGTGGCCGGCCAGCGAGGAGGCCTCGGAGGTGACGCCCTCCTGGAGGTCGCCGTCGGAGGCGATGACCCAGACGGTGTGGTCGAACGGGGAGGTGCCCGCTGGTGCGTCGGCGTCAAGCATGCCGCGCATGCGGCGCTGGGCGTAGGCGAAGCCCACGGCCGAGGCCAGGCCCTGGCCCAGCGGGCCGGTGGTGATTTCCACGCCGGCGGTGTGGCCGTACTCCGGGTGTCCGGGGGTCTTGGCGCCCCAGGTGCGCAGTGCCTCGAGGTCTTCCATTTCCAGGCCGTAGCCGGAGAGGAAGAGCTGCAAGTAGAGGGTCAGCGACGTGTGGCCGGGGGAGAGCACAAAACGGTCGCGGCCGATCCAGGCCGGGTCGCTCGGGTCGTGGCGCAGGTGTTGCTGGAAGATCAAATAGGCGGCCGGGGCCAGCGAGATGGCCGTTCCCGGGTGTCCGTTTCCTACCTTTTCGACCGCGTCTGCGGCCAGCACGCGTGCGGTATCGACGGCTCGCTGGTCAAGGCCGGTCCATGCGAAATCGCTGGTGTCTGCTAGTGGCGCCACGATGTGGGTCCTCCCTATATAAGGTCTGCATCAAAAACTATGGTGGGCGGATTTCCCGCCATGAAGCACAATGCCGCCGGACCGACCCGGGTAATCACTGGGTGGTTTCGGCGGCGTCGCAACCCTCCAACCCTATCGCGATTGGGTGGGTAATTGCCCGTTTGAGACCACAACTTGAAGATTATGGAAGGCCGTTTCGGGTCCGATGGAGACATAGAACACCGCGGGTGACCCCGAAGCGGGTGTTCACCGGCCGAATTCTACGTCGCGTAAAAGGGTATGATAGGCCTGTCTGTCTTATTTCCCCGTAGAACTGAGTGCATGTCTGTGAAGACCGTTTCCGTTGAATCCGCAACGACTGCTCGTGCAGCTCGTCAGCCGAATGAATCGGTGGGCGACTTCGTTTCGCGCAAGGCCAAGGCGTATTTTGCGCTGACGAAGCCGCGCGTGGTCGAACTCCTGCTCGTCACCACGTTGCCGACCATGATCTTCGCCGAACGCGGCTTCCCGTCGATCACCCTGGTGCTGGCCACGCTCTTCGGCGGCGCCATGGCCGCGGGCGCATCGGGTGCATTCAATTGCTACATCGACCGCGACATGGACAAGGTCATGAAGCGCACCAAGGGGCGCCCGCTGGTCACCGGCGAGGTCACCCCGCGCGAGGCGCTGGTCTTCGCCTACCTGCTGGGCATCGCCTCGCTGGTGGTGCTGTGGGTCGGGACCAACCCGCTGACCACGGCCCTGGGCCTGGCCGCGATCCTCTTCTACGTGGTGCTGTACACGCTGATCCTCAAGCGCCGCACGGCCCAGAACATCGTTTGGGGCGGCATTGCCGGCTGCATGCCTGTGCTCATCGCCTGGGCGGCGGTCACCAACAAGATCGAATGGCCCGCCATCATCTTGTTCCTGATCATCTTCCTGTGGACCCCGCCGCACTACTGGCCGCTGTCCATGAAGTATGCGGACGACTACAACGCGGCACACGTGCCGATGCTCGGCGCGATCTCCACGGCCCGCAAGGTCTCCGTCCAGGTCGTCCTCTACGCCTGGGCCACCGTCGTCTGCTCGCTGCTGCTGGCCCCGATGGGCTACGCGGGCATCGTCTACACGGTCCTGGCCGGCGTCAGCGGCGCCTGGTTCATCTACGAGTGCCATGTGCTCTACCGCGAGGCGCAGCGCGACCACGAGCCGGCGGACATGAACAAGAAGGCAATGAAGGTCTTCCACATCTCCATCACCTACCTGACGCTCGTGTTCATCGCCCTGGCGATCGACCCGTTCGTGGGCGGCCCGCTCTTCGGCTAAGCGCGTTTACCACTTCCTGGCGGCCCTCCGGTTCAAAATCCGGTGGGCCGCTTTTTTGTGTGCCGGCCGGCGGTTTCAGTCGGACCCGCCACGGGCGCGCCGGTAGCGTTCGAAGACCACGCGCGAGCCGAATGTCCTGGTCTCGATGAGGTCCAGCGGAAGGGTTTCGGCGATCGGCGGCAGGAAGGGCGTGCCGCCACCGACGACGACCGGATTGCGGAAGATGCGCAGCTCGTCGACGAGATCGAGCCCGATCGCCTCCGCTGCCAGGTTTGCTCCGCCGATCGACACGTCCTTGTCGGTCGCGCCGAGCGCCGCGGCGATTTCCTCGGCCACCGATGCCTTGGCGAGCCGGGCGTTGCCCTGGACGGAGTCGAGGGTGCGGCTGAAAACGATCTTCGGGAGGGCGCACCATATGTCGGCGAATGTCGCGTCGAGTTCGTTGCTGCGCATCGCCGGATCGGTCTCCCAGACGAGCATGGTTTCGTAGAGCCTGCGGCCGCACAGGTAGGTGCCGAGTTCGCCAACCTGGGAGATGTGGAAACGAAACTGCTCCTCGGTCAGGTCGGTCCAATCGAACCGGCCCGCGCGGTCGTTGATGAAGCCGTCCACGGAAACGCCCATCGAGTAGATCAGCATGGGTTCACGACCATCGCATTCTCTGACATACGGGCACGATACCGACCCCCGGTCCCGGATGTCCATGACCGGAACGCCGGCTTGGTGTTCCCGACGATCGCGACTTCACCGTGGATTGAATCCCGGTACCCGATGTGAGGCGTCCGTTCAGGCGGGCTCGTCCTGGAACGCGCGTAACTCGACACGGCCCGCGCACGCCTTGGAGGCGTCCTTGGCCCATTCCAGTGCGGCATCGAGGTCGTCGGCCTCGATGACCCAGAAACCGCCGAGGTATTCCTCGAACTGGGCATGCGGGCCGTCGGTCACGACCGGTGAATCGCCGGTGTTGTCGACCGTGGTGGCCGTCTGGATGGGTTGCAACCCTCCGGCGAATACCCATGCGCCCTCGGCGCGGAGCCTGTCGTTGAACGCATCGACCGCGGCAATGATCGGCTGGATCACGGAGGGGTCCATGGTTTCCATCGTGGGGGCCTCGGCCGTGTTGTGGCTTACCGAGATCATGTACTGGGTCATGTCGTTACTCCTGCATCGGGTCGGCTCGGGCGGCTGCCAGCCACTCTACCTAGGAGCCGGTGGCCTCCGGTAGGCGTTTCTTTCAGCGAATTTTGGGGCCTTTCTTCGGCTTTTGGACGACGCCCATTGCCTCCGCGCCCGGAGGGGCGAAGTAGTCGACCAAGAACGCCGGCGCCGGGGTAGCAAGACGCATCGGTGCGGTGCCAAGAACTGCCCCCCCGGCGTGGCTGCCTGCAGGATGAGGGTCGCCTTCAACTGCGGCTTGGGACACACTGGAACTCAGGCCCAGAACTCGTCCACT
This sequence comes from Paeniglutamicibacter sp. NPDC012692, assembly GCF_042901625.1. NCBI lineage: Bacteria > Bacillati > Actinomycetota > Actinomycetes > Micrococcales > Micrococcaceae > Paeniglutamicibacter > Paeniglutamicibacter sp. NPDC012692. The sequence goes on along the minus strand of NZ_JBIBDE010000001.1, from coordinate 831,809 downwards.
TTGGCCGGATCATCGAAGAACTCCCGGCCCTCTATGACCTTTCCGTCCCGGAGCACGAACACGATGGCCGTGGCCATGTCCAAGGTTTTTCCGTTGTTTTCGGCACGGCTTTGCTGGAGCCCCACCGTGTGGTTTTCCCCGCCGACGATGTCCCGGAGGGTCGCTTGGAAAGAGCCCCGGGAACGCTTTTCCAGCTCGCCGAAGTAAGCAAAGACGGCGTCGCGTCCTTGCTTCGTCCCGGACAGCGCGCCGCTTCCGGGGGAGTACCAGATTGCGTCCTCCGCGAACAATTCGCCAAGTGCCGCCAGATCTCCTGCGTTGAAGGCCTCGTATCCCCGCCGAACCAGTTCGGCGTTTTCTGCAGCTCCCATGTCAGACATCTCTTCGTCTCTGTTGTCGGTCGTGTTGGAACGGCTCAAGACTATTCGGGGCTCAGATGCCTGTCGATGGGGGAGGACTCCAAGGTTCGGGACCCGCTTTAGGGTGCTCCCGGTTCGACGGCCGCCCGGTGCGGACTTGCCTCGTTCGGCAAGTTTCCGGCCCCGGTCGGCCTTCCCACCGTTCGAGCCTTCCAGCAACAACAAGGCGATGCAGTCATGGGCTGGCTTCTCCAACGGATCGCCACCCGCGGTTAGGTCTTGACCCGCATCGGGCTCATTCCAATGGGACCCATTGCCCCGACCGCGTCAGGCACCGGATTCGTGTTGTCGCCGGTGACCGAGTTCATGGCGTCGGAGCTCTTGTGTCGGTGGTCCGGGCCGAGCGCGTGCCCATTTCGTGGACGATGGTGGGCAGCGTCCCGTTGTCGAGTGTCTGCCCCCAGCGGCTGGGTTTACAGGGTGATGATTGCCGTTTCCATGTAGTCGCCGTTCCCAGCCAGTCCGTCTCTCCATCCGTGTTGCGTTAGCGGCTGCCGTCTTCCACAACGGCCACGCGGTTCGCACCGCCGGAGCACTTCTGGAGCGCCACCACGTTCAGGCGGGAACTCTTTGACCAGATGGCGGTGGCTTCGGCCACCATCCCGGCGTAGCGTGCGGACAGCTGTCCCGTTTCGAACTCCACCACCAGCTCGGATCTGGCCGGCTTCGGCTACGGCTTGACGGGGGAGTCCTTCTGCTCGATGCCCTGCAGCTTTGTGCCCGCCGGCGCCACGCAAGTGCCCGGACCGAAGTCCGGATCCCCATCTTTGCCCGCCGAGCCCGAACAGGCCGTCAGGAACAGCCCCGGGGCAACCAAGGTGGCGGACAGCGCCCAGCGGGCAGTCGCGACGCGTTGGCGCCGGTAAGGTGAATGACCCCTGAAACTAGGGATTTCGAGATTGGTTCGAATCGACAATCCCGATGCATGCCGTCCAACGCGCTTGGGTTTGCGCGGCCGGGGAAATCCGTTTTGTCATTTCAGAAGCCCAATGAAGTCGCCTTAGAGGAAAATGACACCCGACCCCCCCAAAACGACGCCGGCCTCTGACAGTCCTGATTCCCGCACGCCGTTAGTGAAACGCCGGTGGGCTGGTGGCCATGAAAATTCTCTAGCAAATGGCTGGGGCTCGGCCGTATGTTGGGAACATCCCAAGAAATATTCATCCCCCCACTGCGGAGGCAGCCATGTTCCATGACACCCATGCGTACAGCGGCTTTTCGATCGACGAGATTGCCCCGGCGAAAATCTTCTATGCCAACACGCCCGTGGAAACGGATGTTGCGGGGATCTTCCGCGGCGACCGAGCTTTGATTGACTGGTTCACGGACCCGGCCGGAAACACTCTTTGCGAGTTGCAGGGCGCCTGAGAATGGCAACGAACGCGAAGGACTATTCGGATCTGCGTGCCGTGTACTTCAATGGAACGCTGAAGAAATCGCCACAGACTTCCAACACCGACGGGTTGATTTCCATCAGCCGGCGAATTATGGAAAAACAGGGCGTGTCCACGCAACTCTTCCGAACGATAGATCATGACATTGCCACAGGCGTGTACCCGGATATGCGTGAGCACGGCTGGGACACGGATGCCTGGCCAGAGATCTACGGGCAGGTGAAATTGGCCGACATTGTGATTGTGGCCGGCCCCATCTGGCTGGGGGACAACAGCTCGCAGACAAAGAAGCTGATTGAGCGTCTGTACGCCCAGTCCGGGGATCTGAACGAGAAGGGCCAGTGGGCGTTCTATCCGAAAGTGGGCGGTGCCCTCATCACGGGCAACGAGGACGGCATCAAGCACTGCGCAATGAACATCCTCTACAGCCTCCAGCACGTGGGTTTTTCGATCCCGCCGCAAGCCGACGCCGGCTGGATTGGCCCGGTGGGTCCGGGCCCCAGTTACCTCGACGAGGGATCGGGCGGGCCGGAAAGCGATTTCACCAACCGCAACACCACCTTTATGACGTGGAACCTGATGCATTTGGCCCGAACGCTCAAGGACGCCGGCGGTATACCCGCCTATGGCAACCTTCCGGAGGAATGGAAGGCAGGCGCCCGGTTCGACTTCGAAAACCCAGAATACCGCCTGTGACAGCGGCACATTGTGCAGGCCTGCAGCGATTCCTCGATGCCCCGGATGGTTTGATCAGGAACCGCCGCCCAGGCATCACCTATGTAGCCCTGGTGCAGCCCCTTCACCGGGTTGCTGGGTGTGGGAACGAGGAATCTGCCCGGCTTCCGAAACCACAGGGACCGGCCACCGCATCCGCTGCTGGTCTGGTAGGCAATGGTTAGCACCTGCGCGGTGGTGCATCCAAAGGCGAAGCCGGTGACATCCGTGGGGACCCGGTTCGCCACGCCGTTGAGAAGGATGGGCCGGTTATCGTCGGAGCGGCCGTCAACGGCGTCCCTCACGTTGGAGATGATCACTGCTGGTGAGTACATGCCCATCCCCAACAGGGTGCTGCGGATGATCCATGCTGAGCCGGCCTCCACAGCGAGGAGGCCAGCAGCGGCGTCCAGATAGGTCTTGTTGCCGACGAGGGGACTAGCGCCCTTGTGCGCGGTCACGCAAACTGAGGGCTCCTGTCGTGGGTGCTGTAGAACAGCGTGGCGGACGCATCCTGCTTGAGGGCACCGAACATCTCCGTTGTGTAGACAGCGACGTTCGCATGTTGGGCAATCAGGTCGGCGCTCCCGCCGAGTGCCACGCGCACCGGATCTGGCGCTGGCGCTGGGGAACCTCGCCGTCGAATTCATTGAGGTCCGTATCGCATTTCAGGTCAACGACCCGCCACCCGAGCAAGAACGGGAAGAAATCCACCGCTCCTGCCTGAATCCGCGGGGTGGTTGCCTGGTGCGCCGCCAGTTCCCGCCCGACTCCGTGGGCAGGGCTTCCGATCCCGTAGTGGCTGACAAAGGGAAGCTGGACTCTACTGGCAGTGGAGGTTGGATCCGCCTCTTCGCTGCTGTGAATGGGAGGTGTTTCACGAAGACGGTCGTTTCACCGATGCGGGCTGTCCCGGTTGTTCCCCGCGATGCCTACTCCAACATGCTCGGAGGCATCGATGAGCGTTCGCACGTCTTCGTCATCGAGCTCGGTGAGCACGTCGGAGATGCGTCGGGCGTTATCTATCAGTGCCTTCATCACTCCACACCAAGGGCTGGCCCTTGCCGTCTTGCCGCGCTTGGCACGGCAGTGTGTCTTCCAACTTTTCCGCTGAGCGTTCCGCCCAAGGACGCGGCGGCGCAGTGCACGTGACTTTGGACGGTCAGTGCAGTCGACTTCGAAAATGACAGTTTTCAAGCAACGACGACCTCGGCCCGCTTTCTCGGGGGAACACTACGTTGACCTGCAACTCGATGGTCTGGGTTCAGGCGACACCTTCGCTGCCGTGTCCCGCAGTGGAAAGTCGGCGCCGCCGGTGGACGGAGGTGGGGTCCTCGATCGAATCTGTGTTTATTTGGTTTTGTGTTGTTTTGTGTTGACATTGCGTACGCATCGCGCCTAAAGTCATACGAACACAGATCGCCGTGACTCGCGTCACCTTATCCGGAGGCTCCACATAGTGTTTGCCGAAGAACGCCACCGCCTCGTCACCGAGCAGCTGTCCCTGTCGGGCAAGGTCGGAGTTGCCGACCTGTCTGAACGCTTCGGCATCACCCGCGAAACCGTGCGCCGCGACCTTGCCCAGCTGGAGCAGGTCGGGGTGTTGCGCCGGGTGCACGGCGGCGCGGTCGCAGCCGCGAAGACCAGCACCGCCGAACAGAGCCACACGGCCCGCACCACCCAGAACCTGGCTGCCAAGCGGCGGATCGCCGCGAAGGCGCTCGAGCTGCTCCCGCAGGGTGCCACCTCGATCCTGCTCGATGCCGGAACCACCACCGAGCTCTTGGCCGGGCTGCTGGCCGAGGAGCTCGCCGCGCCGCGTGCCGAGGAACTCCTGGTGATCACCCACGCGCTGCCCATTGCGCAGCGCGTCTCTCCCGCCCTGCCGCTGGAACTCATCGGAGGCCGCGTGCGCGGCCTCACCAGCGCGGCCACCGGCAGCCACACGCTCGCCCAACTGGACTCGCTGCGCCCGGACATCGCCTTCGTTGGAGCCAACGGCGTGGACGCCGGCTTCGGCCTGAGCACCCCCGATGCGCTCGAGGCCGCGGTGAAGACCGCGATCGTCGGCTGCGCGCGGCGCGTGGTGGTGCTGGCCGACTCCAGCAAGCTGGGGGAGACCGCGCTGGTCCGCTTCGCCGCGCTCTCCGACATCGACACCCTGGTCACGGACCGGGAACCGGACGCCGAGCTGGCCGCGGCCCTGGAGGCCGCCGACGTCGAGGTGGTGCTGGCATGATCGCCACGCTGACCATGAACCCCAGCATGGACCGCACCATCGAACTGGCCACGCCCCTGCAGCGCGGCGGGGTCCAGCGGGCCCTGTCGCTGACCTCGCAGGCCGCCGGCAAGGGCGTGAACGTGGCCCGCGCACTGGCCGCCGGTGGGCTGCGCACGCTGGCGGTGCTGCCCGGTGACCCGCACGACCCCGTGGTGCTCGGCCTCGCGGACATCGACCTGCCTCACGTGGCGCTGCCCATCGGCCAGCCGCTGCGCAGCAACCTGACGCTGGCCGAGGCCGACGGGACCACCACCAAGGTCAACGCCCCCGGCCCCCTGTTGGACGCCGGACACCAGCGCGCCCTGGTCGAAGCGGTGCTCGCCGCGGCCGACGGTGCCAGCTGGCTGGTGATGGCCGGCTCCCTGCCGCCGGGCGTCGCCCCGGAGTTCTACGCCGGACTCGTCGCCGAGGTCCGCGCCAAGCTCGGCGCACGGGCCCCGCGCATTGCCGTCGACACCTCCGGCGCCCCGCTCGCCGCGCTCTTCGCCGCAGGCCCGGACAGTGCCCCGGACCTCATCAAGCCCAACGCAGAGGAACTGGCCGAGCTCACCGGGGAAGGCACCGAGCCCGAGCTCGAGGCCGACCCCGAACACGCCGCCCGGGCCGCGCTGCGGCTCATCGAGGCCGGGGCCGGGGCCGTGCTGGCCACGCTCGGCTCCAAGGGCGCCGTGCTGGCCACCGGGGCCGGCAGCTGGCACGCAACCCACGACCCGGTCACCGCGCGCAGCACCGTCGGCGCCGGCGACTCGGCCCTGGCCGGGTACCTGCTCGCCGACGCGGCGGGCGGGGGACCGGCCGACTGCCTGCGCCAGGCCGTCGCCCACGGATCGGCCGCCGTCGCCCTGCCGGGATCGACCATTCCCGCCCCCGAACACACCAACCCGCGCGCCGTCACCGTCGCCGCGCTTCCCGCTCCACTCCCCACCCCACTTCCCACCGAAGGAAAGCCATGACGCGTCTCATCACCGAAGAGCTTGTCCTGCTTGACATGCACCTTGGCAGCACCAGCACCGAGGTCATCGCCCAGCTCTCCCGCACCGTGGCGGCCACCGGCCGCGCCACGGACACCGCGGCCCTGCAGCGGGACGCGGTGGCCCGCGAGCAGAAGACCGCCACCGGCGTGCCGGGCGGGATCGCCATCCCGCACTGCCGCTCGGCGGCGGTCACCGAACCGACGCTCGCCATGGCGCGGTTGGCCCCGGCCGTCGACTTCGGCGCCAAGGACGGCCCCGCCGACCTGATCTTCTTCATCGCCGCCCCCGAGGGCGCCGACAAGGAGCACCTGAAGCTGCTCTCGAAGCTGGCCCGCTCGCTGGTGAAGAAGGACTTCACCGCAGCCCTGCGCGCCGCCGGAAGCCCGGCCGAGATCGTGGCACTGGTCGAGACAGCCGTCAGCCCGGCCCCCGCCGCCGACGTTGCGGCAGCCGCCCCGGCTCCGGCGCCGTCCGCGCGGCGCCGCCTGGTTGCCGTCACGGCATGCCCCACCGGCATCGCCCACACCTACATGGCAGCCGATTCGCTGGTGGCCGCGGCGGCGGAGGCCGGGATCGACCTGCAGGTCGAAACCCAGGGATCATCCGGCGCCACCCCGCTGGACCCGGCGGTGATCGCCGCGGCCGAGGCCGTGATCTTCGCCGTGGACGTCGACGTGCGCGGCAAGGAACGCTTCGCCGGCAAGCCAGTCATCCAGTCGCCGGTCAAGCGCGGCATCGACGAGCCCGCCGTCATGGTGGCCGAGGCGCTGGCCGCCGCGACGAACCCGAACGCCCGCCGCGTCGCCTCCGGCACCGGGTCTGCGGACACCTCCGGCGGTTCTCCGGCCGGGCGCGAGAGCGCCGGCGCCGCCCTGAAGCGCGCCCTGCTCACCGGCGTCAGCTACATGATTCCCTTCGTCGCCGGCGGCGGCCTGCTCATCGCGCTGGGCTTCCTGCTCGGCGGCTACCAAGTCACCACCGTCGCGGACAAGGTCCTGGCCGCCAACACCCTGTTCAACCTGCCGGGTGCCGACGTCGTGGCCCAGATCGGCGCGCAGTTCGGCCCGATGGGTGTGTACCTTGGCGCCGTCGCCTTCAAGATCGGCGCCCTGTCGATGGGCTTCCTGGTTCCCGTGTTGGCCGGCTACATCGCCTACGCCTTCGCCGACCGTCCCGGCCTGGCCCCGGGCTTCACCGCCGGCGCCGTGGCGGGGTTCATGGGCGCGGGCTTCCTCGGCGGCATCGCCGGCGGCCTGATCGCCGGCCTCGCGGCCCGCTGGATCGGTTCCTGGAAGACCCCGCGATGGCTGCGCGGACTCATGCCCGTGGTCATCATCCCGCTGCTCGGCTCGATCATCGCCTCCGGACTGATGTTCCTGGTCCTCGGGGGCCCGATCGCCGCGCTGACCGCGGGCCTGAACGGCTGGCTCTCCGGGATGTCCGGCGTCGCCGCGGCCCTGCTCGGCCTGATCCTGGGCCTGATGATGGCCTTCGACCTCGGCGGACCCGTCAACAAGGTCGCCTACTCCTTCGCCGTCGCCGGACTCGGCGCGGGCGCCGTGGCCAACCAGGCACCGTGGCAGATCATGGCGGCGGTCATGGCCGCCGGCATGGTCCCGCCGCTCGCGATGGCCCTGGCCACCGTGCTGGACCGCAGGCTCTTCTCCACGGCCGAGCGCGAAAACGGCAAGGCCGCCTGGCTGCTTGGCGCCGCCTTCATCTCCGAGGGCGCGATCCCGTTCGCCGCGGCCGACCCGCTGCGCGTCATCCCCGCCAGCATGCTGGGCGCCGGGGTCACGGGCACCATGATCATGGCCACGGGCGTCACCTCGCAGGCCCCGCACGGCGGAATCTTCGTCTTCTTCGCCATCGGCAACCTGCCGATGTTCGCGCTCTCCATCGTCGTCGGCACCGTCATCAGCGCCCTGGCCGTGGTGGCGCTGAAGCGATACGCCCGCAAGACCCCCTCCGCGGCGGCGGCAACCGTTGAACATTCCGCAGCCACCGAGCAGGTGGCGGCATGAGCGAGCGATTCACCGGGGTCGGCGTCAGCGCCGGCCGGGTCATTGGCCCGGTCCGCCGGATGCCCGAGCCCATCGCCGCACCCGCCGACGGCGCCCCGCTGCCGGCCGGAGTGAGCGCCGAGGAGGAGTCGGCACGGCTGGCCGAAGCCACGCAGGCCGTCGCCGCGGGACTCAAGGAACGCGCAGCGGCCGCCACGGGCGACGCCGCCGCCGTGCTCAAGGCCACCGCGCTCATGGCCGCGGACCGGACGCTGCTGAAGTCGGCAACCAAGCTCGTTGCCACCGGCACCTGTGCGGAATCGGCGATCTGGGAGGCGGCCGACGCGGTCGCCACCCAGCTGGCGGCGCTCGGCGGCTACATGGCCGAGCGCGCCACCGACGTGCTGGACGTCCGCGCCCGGATCGTCGCGCAACTGCGCGGCGTCCCGGCGCCCGGCATCCCCGACGCCGGGGAACCGTTCGTGCTCTGCGCCGTGGACCTGGCGCCGGCCGACACCGCCACGCTGGACCCGGCGCGCGTGCTGGCCCTGGTGACCAGCGACGGCGGGCCGCAGTCGCACACCGCGATCATCGCCCGTTCGCTCGGCCTGCCGGCGATCGTCGCGGCCCGGGGGACCGTGGCCCTGGCCGACGGCGACCTGGTCTTCGTGGACGGCATCGACGGCACCGTGGTGCGCGGGCCCGGCATCGCGGAAGTCGACCTGGCAGAGGCCTACGCCTCACGGGTCCCGCTGCCGGAGTTCGACGGCGACGGCCGGCTTGCCGACGGCCACGGCGTCCCGCTGCTGGCCAACGTGGGCAGCGGCGCCGACGCCGTGGCGGCGGCCGCCGCCGGGGCCCAGGGCGTGGGCCTGCTGCGCACCGAGTTCTGCTTCCTGGGCCGGGACACCGAGCCCACCCGCGGGGAGCAGGTGGAGGCCTACCGGGCGGTGTTCGACGCGTTCGGCGGCGCCAAGGTCGTCGTGCGGACCCTCGATGCCGGGGCCGACAAGCCGCTGCCTTTCCTGACCGACGACTCGGAGCCTAATCCCGCCCTCGGGGTGCGCGGCTACCGCACCGACGCGGCCGTCCCGGGCGTCCTGGCCCGCCAGCTCGCCGCCATCGCGGAGGCCGCAGACGGCTCCGCCGCCGAGGTCTGGACCATGGCGCCGATGATCTCCACACCCGCCGAGGCCGCGGCGTTCGCGGCGATGTGCGTGCAGGCCGGGCTGAAGACCCCCGGCGTGATGGTGGAGGTCCCCTCCGCCGCGTTGATGGCCAGGCAGCTGACCTCCGAGGTCGACTTCGCGTCGATTGGTACCAACGACCTGACCCAGTACACCATGGCCGCCGACCGCCAACTCGGGGCGCTGGCCGAACTCAACGACCCCTGGCAGCCGGCCGTGCTGCACCTGATCAGGGCAACCTGCGACGGGGGAGCGGCCGCGCAGGGCGGTCCCAGGCCGGTCGGGGTCTGCGGCGAGGCCGCGGCCGACCCCGCACTGGCCGTCGTGCTGGTCGGGCTCGGTGTGGCGACGCTGTCGATGAACCGGCGCGCGCTGTCGGCCGTCGCCGCCATCCTCAAGACCGTGGACCTGGCCGGGGCCCGGCGCATCGCGGAGCTGGCGCTCGAAGCCGGTTCCGCTGAGGAAGCCCGGAGCGCCGTCCGCGCCGAACTGCCCGAACTCGACGTCTTCGGACTCTGACACCCAAACGGAACAACCCCAACCAAGGAGCAACATCATGGCAGAACGTACAGCCACCATCGCCAGCCGCGTCGGACTCCACGCCCGTCCGGCGGCCATCTTCGCCGAGGCCGCAGCAGACCAGCCCCTCGAGGTCACCATCGCCCTGGAAGGCGAGCCGGTCGAGGACGCGCTCGACGCCTCGAGCATCCTGTCGCTGATGGGCCTGGGTGCCGAGTACGGCACCAAGGTCGTGCTCCGTGCCGACGGCGAGGGCGCCGAAGCGGTCCTCGAGACCCTGGCCCGCGTGCTCGAAACCGACCACGACGCCGCCTGACCAGGCGCCACGCCATCACCGGAAAAACGCAGAGGAGCCCGGGACCGCAATGGTCCCGGGCTCCTCTGTCGGGGTCTTCCTAGAAGGGGAACTTCTGGGTGGTGCGGTCCCACACGTTGATGGCCGCCGCTGCCAGCAGCGAGGCGCCAAGCATGTGGAAGATCACCAGCAGGATCGGCAGGCCGTTGAAGTACTGCGTGTAGCCGATGACGCCCTGCAAAACGACGACCGCGGTCATCAGGATGAGCGGGGTGCGCAGCTGCTTGTCCTCGCTGTTGCGCATCGCCAGGAACAGGGCGATCAGCGTTGCCGCAACCAGCAGGTACACCGGGACCACGTGCAGGCGGGTGACGAAGTACGGGTCGAAGAGGTGGCGCGGGGCATTCGCGTCGCCTGCGTGGGGGCCCGTGCCGGTGACGACCGTGCCCAGCACGATCGCCAGCGCGGACGTCGCCAGGATCGTCCAGGCCAGGAACTGCTGGGTGGTGCCCGCCGGCTTGCCCAGCGAGGCTTCCCCGCGGCGCAGCGCGCCCGTCCGGTTGACCAGCAGGGTCGCGGCCATGACCATGGTGGCCGACACGATGAAGTGCAGCGAAACAACCCACGGGTTCAGCTTGGTCAGCACCGTGATGCCGCCGATGACTGCCTGGGCGGGGATGCCGGCCAGCAGGGCGATCGACAGTCCGTAGATGGTCTTGTTCGTCGAACGCATGCGCCAAATCGAAACGATCATGGCCACGGCAATGACCACCAGCACGAAGGTCAGCATGCGGTTGCCGAACTCGATCAGGCCGTGGATGCCCTGTTCCGGCACCGGGGTCATGGAGCCCGGCACGCAGTTGGGCCACTGCGAGCAGCCCAGGCCGGACTTGGTCAGGCGCACGGCGCCTCCGGTGACGATGATGCCGATCTGGGACGCCAGCGAGGCGATGGCCAGGCGGTGGACGGTCTTGTTGACCGCGGACGGCAACCAGTTCGTCCGGTGGTTGGTCGTGGGGGAGTCGGTACTCATGATCTTGTGCTCCAGATTTCTAGTTCCACTTGAACCAGCGCGTTGCGGCGAAACCGGCGATGAGTGTCCATGCCAGCAGGATGAGAATGCCGGGGCCCGACGCGGTCCCGGAGATGAGGGCTGCACGCAGCGAATCACCCAGCGCGGCCGAGGGCAGCACGTTGATGATCGGGTGCAGGAAGGCGGGAACGCTGGTGGAGGGGAAAAGGATTCCGCCGACCCCGGCCAGCAGGACCCAGGCAAGGTTGGTGATGGCAAGCGTGGCCTCGGGGCGCACGGTGCCGGCGATCATCAGGCCCAGGGCCGTGAAGGCCGCGGCGCCGAGAACCAGCAGCAGGATGGCCCACGGGATTCCGCCCGGGGCGGGCTCCCAGCCCATCAGGAAGCCGGTGCCGCCGATGACGACGACCTGCATGGCCAGCACGGCCAGCACGGCCATGACCTTGCCGTAGATCAGGCCGGCGCGGCCCAGCGGCGTGGTTGAGAGGAAGCGCATGACGCCGTAGCGTCGGTCGAACCCGGTGGCGATGCCCTGGCCGGTGAACGCGGTCGAAACCACGCACAGCGCCAGGACGCCGGGGACGGCGGCATCGATCGGGCGGGCCGCGATGTTCTTCAGCAGGTCGGTGAAGACGAGCCCGAACATGGCCATCAGCGGCAGCACGATCGCGATGACCAGCTGCTCGCCGTTGCGGATCATGGCCAGGGTCTCGTAGCGGCCCTGCAACAGGATGCGCTTGAGCGTTCCCACGGCATTCGAGGTGCCCGGTGCTGCTTGAGTACTAGTTGACATCGTTTCCCTTGTCGGCAATTTCCAAGAACACGTCTTCGAGCGTCCGCGGCTGCATCAGGAGCGAATCTGGCAGGATGCTTTCCTGCGCCCACCAGTTGGTGAGGCTTGCCAAATCGTGGGCATCACGCACGCCCTCGAGCCGGTACTGCCCGGGGGCCGGTTCCAGCAGCAGCAGGTGCGCGGGCATCTGGGGCAGGGCCAGGGCGGGTGCGGCGGTGAAGGTCACGGCCTGGGCCGTTGCCTCGTGGCTGGCGCGTGCCGTCAGTTCCGCGACGGTGCCCTCGGCGACGTTGATTCCGCGGTCGATGATGTAGACGTAGTCGGAGAGGCGCTGGGCGTCCTCCATGAGGTGGGTCGTCAGCACTATGCACAGCCCGGCGTTGCGAAGCTCGGTGATCAGGTCGAAGACGACCTGGCGCGACTGCGGATCCAGCCCGGCGCTCGGCTCGTCGAGGAAGACGACCTCCGGGTTTCCGGCCAGCGCCGCGGCCAGCGCCACGCGCTGCTTCTGTCCGCCGGAGAGCCTGCGGATTGAGGTATTGGCGAATTCGTTGATGCCCAGGCGCTCGATCAGCGCGTTGATGTCTGCCGGCCGCTGGTAAAGCGAGGCGACGTGGCGCAGCAGCGGGATCGGTCGCAGCGAGGGCGGGAGGCCGCCGTCCTGCAGCATGACCCCGACGCGGGAGCGCAGCGCGGGGCTGGCCCCGTAGGGATCCTCGCCTAGCAGCGATACTTTGCCCCCGTCGGGACGCAACAGACCCTGCGCGCACGCAAGGGTGGTTGATTTTCCGGCGCCGTTGGAACCCAGCAGGGTGGTTACGCTGCCGGCATTCGCCTTGAGGCTGATGCCGTTCAGTACGCGCACCATGCGGCCGTCAAGGGCTGGAACGGGGCCGAAATCTTTGAGCAAGTCCTCGATGACGAGGCTTGGGGGCACATTGGACACCCCGACATTCTATGCCACGTAGAAGGGAAGTCGGGTCATGATGCCCTTTGTTCCCAGTGTTTGCAAGGGTTGTGGGGATTTGACCACTTTTCTACTTGTAGTCGAAAAGAGCCGCAAATAGGCTCCTGCCGGGGGCCAACCGCCACGAAACCGCCACAGATTCTCTGCTCCATGTTCTAGCCGTGTTCGAACCTGTCATAGGGTGCACGTAAGTTCGTTCGAATGGAAAGTGTTGAGATTCGGTGGACGGCGTCGGGCAAGCCTATGCAGGTGCGCCGGCAGGGTCGCGTATGGACTGTGGTCGTGGAGCCGACCTGCTGGTTTGAGCGGGTTGCTTGGTGGCGAACGGAAGTGCGTGCAGAGAGGGGCGCGGCCGCGGGGCAGCCGTTCAGGATTGACGTGCAGGTGTGGCAGGTTCAGGTGACACTTGGTTCGCGGGCCTCGGAGCCAGTGACGTGGCAGTTGTTTGAGTGTCCGCAGACTGGTGGTTGGGAAGTGCGAGAACCTGGATGGCGGGTGCGATAGCGGGAATCAACCCGCACCCTTATTCACCTTGAACTCGGGGAATCCCTGCGACACTCCGGCGGCCGGGTGATTAGAGGTTCTTCCGCTCCTCACTTGCGTCCATTCGTCTAGTCAACTAGACTAGAGTTATCAACGAAGGGAGGAATCAATCGAACTAGCAACACTGATCCTGACAGCGATAGCAACGCTCACCGGAATCATCCAAGTCATACAGAACTGGCGAGGAAGCGGTAAGCGAAAGAAATAGGAAAGGGGAACCGAGCTAAAGAAAGTAGCTCGGTTCCCCGGGATCAACACTAGCAAGATTGGGAAACACAATGAAACAAGCACTCAAGCACCGGCTCACCATCAGCATGGCAACCGTCGCGCTGGTCATCCTCGCGGGAACGTTCGTGGCAGGCGATACCTACCCCGTGGCCTTCGCGGTCATCTGGGTTGTCTACGCCGTGACCCTCGCGTTCGCCGTCGTCTCCATCCGACGGGACTTGAAGCGATGAGCGACGCGCTGGCCGCATTGGTCGCGGCGGCGGATCGCAAGGCCAAGATCGACCGCGAGCTGGAGGTCGCCATGGCCGAACTGAACGCAGCCATCAAGGCGGCCATCGCGGATCCGGCCGTGCCAACCGCGAAGATCCGCGAGGTCACCGGACTTAGCAACGCCAGGATCTACCAGATCAACGCCCGCGACTAGCCGCCGTTTCCTCCAGAAACGCAAAAATAGCCCCAGCCTTTCCTTGCGGATCGGCTGGGGCTATTTCGTCTGTAGATGCCATGACGGGCATGAGCGTCTACGAATGGTTGCGCAGGTTCTTGGGGGGTACCTGCGAAACGTTGCGCAGGTACTGGGGGGGTACTTGCGCAGCGACCACCATATCAGCGTTCTCAGGTGCCAACGAATGTTACTTCTGCGAGAACAAAGCCCCACCCGATCCGCGAGGAAAGGGTGGGGCTATTTTCGGATCGTCCGCACAAGACATAAGGAGCGCGGAGACTATTCAGTTGTGCGGAAAACCTATCCCAAGGAGGTGCGGCTGTCTACGGTGTGTAGCGTTCGGGATCGGCCTGTGTGGGGCCGTGTGCCTCGCCGATCGGGTAGGCGTCGTGGTCACCACTGTGTACATCGGTGTCATCTGTGTCAGCCTGTGTAATTGCCTCGTGGCGGCCGTCGCTACTCATGAGACCGGCAATATTCTTGATGATCGTCGCGTAGACGAGCTGCTGCAGGCCGTAGACGATCAGGAACGCGGCGAGGAAGCTGAGACCGGCCAGCGCCTCGGTTGCCACCAGGTATGCGACGGCAATGACCAGTGACGCCGCGACTGGCAGGCCTACTTTGAGCAGCTTGGACCACTCGGGCTGCTTGCGCCATTGAACGACCACAGGTAGTGCGATGGTGAATGCCGCGGTGATCGCGGTGATGAGGGTATCGGTATCCATGATGCCTTCCTAGGCTCGCTTGTTTACTTCGGCGCGGACATGGGCGTAGGTCGCATTGCTGACGCCGAGGGACTTCTGTCGGGCCGGGTGCCCGTTGCCGTGCTTGCCCTGGATTACTTCCGTGGCCATCTGGCTGATGCTCTTGCCCGCGGCCGGGGTCTTGGCCCCGGCGCGGCGGTTCACCTCGGCACGCACCTTCTCATATACCGCGGCGCTGACTCCGAGGGAGCGGCGGCGGGCGTCGTGGCCGGTGCCATGCCGACCTGCAATTACTTCCGCGGCCATGGTCGCCACGGACTTGCCCGCGGGCTTCGATGTGGGCGGCTTTGGCTTGATGGTCCCGGCAGGCTTCACGGTTCCGCCAAGAGCCCATGCCCCGCCTGCTGCTGCGACGCTGGTGTGGCGGATGCTCACGTGAATGTGGGCAGTGTGCGCGTTCGTTCCGGTGTACGGCTGCCATCCTGCCGCGTGGGTCCAGATGCGTCGGTTCCAGATGACGTAGGCGACCCGAGGTTCACCGATGGCGGCGGCCAGCAGCTCGTCGACGTTGATGCCGTCCTTGTCGATGTCGAGGGCACGGACAATGCCTCCGTCCGCATAGTCGGGGTTGTGGTCGGACGGGCGTGCCTGGTGGGACGGATCGCCGATCCATCCGTCCGAGCCCTTGTCACGTTCCGGCCATCGGGCGTTGACCTGGTCGCGTAGCTTCACGAGGGATGGGGCGAGGTGGTATTCCATGGGTGCCTCCTGGGCAACAGAAAAGCCGCCCTAGGTGGGGCGGCTTGAGCGAGTTAGATTGGATTGATGGAGTACTTATTTACTTTTCAGGGCGGTCCGCGTGCCGACGAAAAGAAGCTGCTCGATGTAAGCACCTTCCCGATGAACTTGCCCGGTGGCCGGTACGTCTGGAACGGGTTGTCTCACGCGACTGGAATGTACGACCCGAATAAGATGTTCCCCGAGCCGCATCATGCGACAGCTATATGGAAGCCGGACGACCAAAGCAATTAGCGGTTGCGGTGCTGTTCCCGGAAGATCGTCCAGCCGATCCACCTTGGCTTCGTTCCTGGGGGTCCGCATGAAAAGAATTAGGGCATGGTTTAGGGCTTGGGTCGAACGCCATTGGTGCGCCGAGGACCCGCACCCAACGCTGTCTCGACTCGATCGAGAGGATGGCCTGTAGATCATTGCCGCGAACCCTTCCGCCAACACCTCCAAGCCCCGGAGTGCGGGGCTTGGGGTGTGGGGTTGTTCAGTTTTCGGCGGCTAGTCGTCTGACGAGGGCCATGTTCTCGGCTGTCTGCTCAAGATGCTCCGAGAGCTCGCGGCGAAGCTCCTGCGTCTCGCGGCGTCCGGCCCGGTCTTCCGCATGCAGCAGGCCGATGTCCTTGCGCGTCGCGTAGTGGTCCTCGCGCAGACCACGCACGTCCCGGGCGAGCTCACCAAGCAGATTCGTCAAGGCCTCGTGGCGCTCGTCCTGCTCTTCGCGAAGGTTCGTATCGTGGGAATTCTTGACCTGCACACGGGCCTCCCTCGCGTCCTTGGCGGCCGCTTGCGTACCCTTGTTGATCTCGGCAAGCTTGCCCTTGAAAGCGAAGTAGGCAGGGATTCCAGCGACCAGGACAACTCCGGCAGTGATGATGATCTGAATCCAGATAGTCTCGGTCATCCGGTGGATCCACCGATCCATTCGGGGATTGGGGGCATGTGCGGGTTCCTATCCGACGCTGTAGAGGATGCGGCCCTGCACGGCGGTGCGGGTGGCCCCGGACTGGTTGATGCAGCCGATGTTGCCGGACGTGTTGTCGACGTAGATTTGCCCGGGCATGTTGCCGCTACTGAGCAGCGCCTCGCCGCGGGGGTTGCCTCCGGATGCGCGGCGATTGGCGGGGATGGCGGCCACGGCCAGGTCGGTGACGCCCACGGGCAGGCTGGCGGTCACCACGACAATGACTTCCACCATTCCGGTCGCCGGGAAGTACCGGTAGGAGATGCCGCCGCCGACGCTGGTCCATGCCGGTCGCCCCTCCTGCCACGCGCCGCCGACGCGCCGGTCCAAGACGCCGTCCTGGTCCAGCCTCACGACGACCGTGCCGTTGGGGATGGCACCGCCGCCGGGCCCGGTCAGGGCATCCCGCTCGGCCTTCGAGCTCACCGCGATGACGGCATTGACGGACTCGCCCATCTTCTTGAGGTCTGGAACGAGGTCCCACATGTCCGTCTGGGCGGGCACCCGGATCTTGTTGAAGATATTCTCTGGCATTATGCCTCCCAGTAGATTCGTATGCGGCCGGAGCCGGAGTTGTCCTTGATTCCGTCGAAGCCCGCGTAGTCGCCGCCGGCCAAACCGATTCCGTGCCCATTGATCAGCGGCGTTCCCCAGCTGGTGGGCAGGTCGACCCAGCGTCCGGATGAGTTGGCGGGCAGGGTGATGGTGATGCTGTCCACGCGGTTCACGTCGCCGCCGGGGCGCTTCTTCGAGGTGTGCCGGTGGACTTGGAAAGTCGCCGACCCGTTGTGGTTCCCGACCTTGCGCCGGGCAGGGATCCACAGCTGAACCTTCGTCGGGGTCTTCCCGTCGAGCTTGGAGAGCTTGTCGTGGTAGAACCAGGCGCCTCGCTGGTTGCCGGGCGAACCCCATCCGGATCCGGTCATCACGTCGGTCCCGTAGCGGTCATTCCACACGCCCACGCCGGTGGAGAAGGTGCCGGAATTCGATGCGGTAAAGGTGTCCGACCCTGTCACCGGCTTCGGCGGCGGGGGTGCTGGCTTCGGCGGCTTCGGCTTCGGCGGCGGCGGGGTCGGCGGGGCGACCGCGCCGATCTTCGCCAACACCGTGCCCACGACGCCGCCGTTGGGGGCGGTCTGCCACAGCAGGCGCACCCGGTCATTGACGACAGGCGTGTAGTTGGAGGTCGTGGTGGCCGTCATGTCACCCGCCGTGGTCGAGACCACGGCGGTGAGCGACCCGGCCGCCCACGTCTTGATCGTCCCCTCGATCGGCAGCGGAACCACTGGCTCGTAGTCGCGGGCCACGCCCAGCACAAAGGGGGCACTGGAGGTGGAGTCCGTGTAGTCCACAATGACCATGGCCAGCGGGTCGCCGTCCTCGGCAATTACGTGCTCCAGCCAGATTGCCGAGAGCACGTTGCCGCCGATGGAAACCTTCTTGCCGGCCTCGCAAAAGCCCGTCTCCAGGCGCGTCGTGCGGACGGGCTTTTTGAAGGCCTGCGCGAGGATGAGCGCGCTATTCACGGGCGCTCCTGACCATGCGTGCGATCCGTTCCACTTCGGCGGTGTCGCATTCGACCGTGAGGCTCATGGCGTCGAAGCTCGTGCCGCTGCCGGACAGGCTCATGCCGCGGATGCATCCGACGAGCCCGCTGGTCAGGTCGTCGGCGACCGGCTGCACGATCTGCACCCAGTCGCCGATCATCATGCCCGGGTGCGGCAGGCACGACACCGCCAGGCGCGTGGTTGCTTCGGCGCCGGACTTCGTGATCGCGGCCCGGGCATCCTTGAGCACGCCGTCGCGGTCGATTTCCATGGACTGCACGAATTTCGTCTTGCGGCCCATCGGTCCGTTGGGTGCGAGGATTCCCTCGGCGTCCGCGTACTCGCGGATCTCGTGCCCGGCGTTGGTGCCGGTCGCCACGACGGAATTGAAGATCGTGCTGGCGTCTTGCCTGCGGGCGACGTTGATGAGGATTTCCCCGGCGCCGGGCAGGATGGCCCAGTGCGGGGCGGCCGGTCGGGCGGTGGCGTAGATTTCCAGCACCCCATCCCCGGTCATCCGGAACGCGGCCCCGGCCAGCTTCGCCAGATCCTCAATGGTCGCCATCCGGTCCTCGCGGTAGGTCATGTCCAGCGGGATCGCCCGATCGGTGACGCCGGTGAAGACGACGCCGACGATGCCGGCGCATAGGCGCTTGATCTCCGAGACGACCGTGCCGGACGTGTTCGGGGCTTCCGGGGAGCGGAAGGCGTCGTTGATGATCAGCTGCGTGAGCTCATTCGCGGTGACCGGCACCGTCGCGCCGCCCGGGATGAATGAGACCCCGTCGCGGTCGATGCGCCACTGCTCATTAGGGTTCGAGCCCTGGTTCCGGTACGTGCCCAGCTCCACCAGGTCGGCGCCGTGTTCGAAGCGGGCTGTGATTTCCGAGCCGCCCACCGACAAGGCCTCGTCAAACCCCCACGGGGCCAGGTCTCCGGTGCCGTCGGCCACCGTGATCGACAGGGTGCCCTGCATGAGGGTCCCGGTGTCGCCGGTCCAGTCAATTGACCACGAGGTCACCGGCAGTGGCACACCATCGTTCATGGCCTCCCCGCCGTACCAGGCGAAGAAGGCCATGCGGGCATCGGGCATTGACCCGCCGATGGCATCGAGCAGGGTCTCTGGTATGTCGCGTGGCACTGGTGCCTCCTAAATGCTGGTGGGGTCCTTGTGGACATCGAGGTACTGCTTGCCGGCGTGCAGGGCCGCGACATCCCCGTAGGTGTAGCCGGAGAGGACCGCGTGCACGTCGGCGTAGGTGGCCAGCCCGGAGCGGAAGGCCGAGAGTACCGCCTGCACGAGATTCCCCGCCAGGGAGAAGCGGCCCAGTGGCCCGCCCCAGTGCGTGGTCATCGGCAGGTCCGTGAAGGCCGCGTGCAGGTAGCAGACCGGCGGAAGCGGGTGCATGCCCGGGATGGGGCGGAAGACCAGGATCGGGGTGTCTTTCACCAGCTCCCGCACTGCCGCGTCCAGGTCCCGGTCGTAGGACGAGGTGGTGAGCGTGATTCCCTCCGCGGCGCCGCGATCGGATCCGACGACGACGCCGTAGCGGCCGCCCATGACCTTGTGCTCGGTCCCGGTCACCGCATAGGAGACGCTTTGCAGGGATTCGCTGGTGAGCTTCAAGACCCCGTCGCCACCGGAGCTTCCGTGCACCGGCACCGCCTGGTCGGGGTGGATCGGGTCTTGCAGCCACGCGGTGTCGGATTCCACGGTGAGCGTGGCCTGCCCGACGGCCTGCGTGCCGACGTAGACGGTGTAGGTGGTGGGGACGCCGAGGGCGGGGAATAAGTCGGGGACGACCATGGCCACGGATCCGCGCTTGCGCCGCGCCCCCGGGACGATGGTGGTGTCACCGCCCGCGGTGCGTCCCACCCGGATGACCTGCTCACCGGGGATGGAGTTGATTGTCAGGTTCACCCGCGGTGGTTTGCCTGCCTCGGTGACGGCTTCGGCCTGCGTGTAGTAGGGGGCGTATTCGGCGATGGACGTGGACGCGTGCGGGGCGCCCGTCCACGAATACGCGTACGTGGCATCCGCCGGGGTGTCACCGTCGAAGTACGTTCCGGGGGTTGCTGATGGCTCGAGGAGAATTGCGTCGAGGTCGATCCAGTCGCCCGGGGAGTTTACTGTTCCGTTGGTTAGCAACGCCCACGCCTCGAACGTGTCATAGGCCCCGGTCGCCACGATTCCGGCGGCTTCGAAGTCCTCCCACTGGTTCGCCTTCGTCGTCTTGACCGCCGTCGTTTTGGTTCCGACAACTGTCGATCCGAGCTTGAACCGGAAGATCACGCTTACAGGTTTAGCACTCGACGTGCGCACCGAGGCACGAGCCGAAATCACGTTGCCCGCGACCCCAGCCATGGAGGGCCGATAGGTGATCCCGGCTGATCCGCCCGAGGATCCGACGGTCCACGTTTGGCGAACGGTTGAGGTGCCGACTCGCGGGGAGTCGGTCACCCTTGAGAGGGACGCCGCGCCACTGGTCCCGGGACTCGTGATATATCCCGAGGTGCCGGTTTCGCCGGATGGGTTCGTTGCAAAGTTCGTGCGGATTGCTGCCACCGAGTTACCTCCAAAAAGTAGGGGTGGGCCGTATTGCCCGGCCCACCCGGTTGATTACCGCTGGTTTGCAATGTGGCCAGCGAACTGCATCTGCCCCTTGGAGACTTCCTCGTTGGCGACCATGCGGACCTTGGCTTCCATCTGCTTGCCGGTCCATGGGTTCTCCACGATCACCGTCAGGTTCTGGGCCACCTGAGCGGCCGTCACCTGCGCCGGGACGTAGGCTGGCACCGCGTACCGGGCGGCATCCGGCATCGATGGCGCGGCATACAGCCCCTCCATCGCCGCGGCAAAGCGCGGCGCTTCGGCCTTGATGCCCAAAACGGAGCCGTCCACAATGTGCTTCGCGTCCTTCTTCGCTTCCTTCGCCGGCGAGGCAATGCCCCACGCCCGATGGAAGCCCTTCTGGCCCGCGATGCCGAGATCGTAGAAGGCCTTCTCGATGTCGCCTTCCTTTTTCGCCAGCGTGTCCACCAACGACTCGGCCGCATTCAGCCCGCCCTTCGACAGGGCGTCCGTGACATAGTTGCCGGCACGATTCGCCTGCGTCTCCAGGTCCTTGTATACCGAGTTCAGCGCCGACACATCCGACTTCGACCCGGCCAGCAGGATGGTCGCCGCCTCCATGCCGGCCTCGGTGCCCATCTCAGCGATCTCCTGGACCACGGCACCGCCGTAACCCTTCTTCCGCAGGGCATCGAGCTTGTCGCCGAACGCCTTCATCTTCGCGACCTTCGACCGGCCCAGGTTGGCGATGCCGCCAGCGGTCACCCGCCCGTACCTCGTCGCCTGGTGCTCGCCGATCAGACCCCCGAGGGAAGTCTCACCGCGCAGCCCGGAGGCCACGCCGTCACGGATCGAGAGCAGGTCATCGCGCTTCTCACGCGCCGACTCCAACTTCTTGCCCGTGGACTCCGCACGCTTCTCCAGCTTGAGCAGCGCATCCTCGGTCTGGTAAGCCAGCGCCCGCATGCTGGCGCGCTGCTTCTTGCTGAGGTCCTTGTTGTTGGATGCCTCAAACATCCGGTCAACCATGCCCATGCCATTGCCCGACGTGAACGCCTCAACAATGTCCCCGCGCTTCGTCTCACGACGCAGATCGAACGTGCCCTCGGAGAGGCGGGCAGTGCGCTCCTTGGAATCCCGCAGCGCTTCCTTGGCCTTGTCCTCGGCCTTCTTCGCCGCGGCCAGCTCACGGTTGTCCTTGTCGCGCCGACGCTTCGCCGCCGCCTTCGCAGACTTGTTTTCCTTCTTGCCGTCGATCGCGTTGTAGGCCTTCTCGGAGGCCTTCGCATCCTTCTCGGCCTGCTTGCGCTCCCGTGTCGCCGCATCGGCAGCACGCTTCGCCTTCGCATCCTCGCCCTGCGACCAACCCACACGGCCACCGGACTTCAGGCCGATCAATTCCGACAGTCCCTCAAGTCGAGGGTCATCGTCGTTGATCATGCGCGCCAACCGGTCATGCTTCCGAGACGAATCGCGGTTGATGACCCATTCGCCACCGTCAAGCCAGGACAGCGGGACGCCATCCTTGGTGACGCCCAGGATTCCATCTCGGGTATCCGTGCCCGGCCCCGTGGTCGGAAGTTTGCTACCTGCAGCATTCCGGGGGATCTGGCCACCGAACATGTTTCTTGGGACCAACTTGCTGGCCAGGCTGGGAGCAAGGGGAACCGGAGGCACGTTGTACGAGACGGAGACCGTCGACGTCCGGTTCCGAGCAACGTTGTTGATTGCCGACTCCACTATGGAGACCCCGGAGGACGTCACGTTGACGTTCGCCGAACCGTCATTGACCCCGTTGATTTTGCCCTGAACGATCCTCACAGACCCGTCGTCCGATACCAGCAAGCGGGCGTCACCGTCGGTGACCCCGTTGATCTTGCCCTGGACGCTCAGGACCGTGCCCTCGTCGGTGACTTCGACGCCCACGGTCTGGCCCATGATCGCGTCGATCTGGGCTTGCGTGAGTTTCGTGGTGCCATCCTCGGAAACGAGGACTTTGATGTCCTTTCGCTCCGGCATGGCATCGAGGACTCCGGTGATTCCGTTGGCGCGGTCCGTGGCAAAGTCCTCCAGCCACGTCTTGATGTTGACGTCCTTCGGGATGCCGAGCAGCGAGCGGGCGAGGGTGTCCGCTTCCTTTCCGAACACACCGAACTTGCCGGCCGCATCAACAGCCTGCTTGTAGGACTTCGACATCGAGTCCTGGACTTCCTGATCCGAATGAACCAGGTCGCCGTTCTCATCCACAGCCGTGGCAATGGCGTTCGTGCGCTGCTTCAGGGTGCCGATGTAGGAATCAAGCGCTGCCTGGTTTTCGGAGCCCTTGGCTGTGTGCTCGTCTAGGGACTTCCCGTTTTTCTTGATGGTCTCTTCCATCGAACGGAACGTGTCCTCGACGGCCCGGTTCGCCGCCCGAACATCCAGCGTGCCATCGGAAAGCTGCCACAAGGTAGACAGCAGCTTGTCGATGGAAGTGATGGACCCGTCCGCCGAGACGCCAATTTCGGCCAGGCCCTCGGCCATGTCCTTCGTGACCGGGAATGCCACGCCCATGGCGGTCCCGAGCATCTGAGCTGATTCCGCGGCCTGCTGAGCTTCTGCCGACGTCTCACTGAGTGCCTTCGCATATGCCGGGAAGTGCTCGTTGAGCACTGCCTGATCAACGCCGGCATTCTTGGCAGCCGAAGCGATCATCTCGTACGACTTGGCCGCCGAGTCGGCGTTGCCGTTCGCAGCCATCTGCGCGAGTTGAGCGTCCAGCTGCTCGAAATTCTTCTTCGCGAATTCGATATTGCTGGATCCACGAGTTCCAAGCGAGAGAGTCTTGGACAAGATCAGGTCAACGTTGTCCGCGACGTCGCGGTTGCCGATGACCTTGAATGCGTCTTCCAGACCTTTGACATCAACTCCGTCGAAGAAGTTTCCCTTGCTGGTGAACATCTTGTTGATTTCAGCCAGCCCGGTCTTTGCCGCTTCGCCGCCCGAGCCCATCCGCAGGAGCGCCGCCCCCATGGCGTCGGTGTCAGCAAGCGCCCCGGATGGAACCATTGCGGCAACAGTAGGGCCGACCATAGCCAACAGGCCGATGACGCCGAGGGCCCTGTTGAGCGCGGCGGCGGACTTCGAAGCGCTGTTCATGGACAGCCCCGCGGCGTTCGATGCCGCTGCAGTTCCGAAGAGGCCAGTGGTGGCGCCGAGCGTGGCGCCTGCAAGTCCGCGTAGGCTGGCGGCAGTGGAAACGATGCCTGGCACGAGCTTCATGAACCCGCCAGCAACCAATGCAGTTACGCCAACGACAGCGGCGCCGGTGACCAGGATCTTCTGCATCGGCTCGGGGAGATCCCCAAACACGGAAGCAATCTTGGCCGCTCCATCGGCGATGCTCGCCACCGCCGGAAGTATGACGGATCCGGCGTCGATGGCCGAGTCCTTCATGTTGTTCCAGGCGATCTTGACCTTAGAGCTGCTGGTCTCGTACCGCTTGTTGGCTTCGTCGACGAGGGCTGTGTTTTCGGCCCATGCCTTGTTGCCCAACTGCAGGGAGTCGCTCAGCAGATCGCCCGAGGCGGCGAGGGCCAGCATGACCTGAGTTTCCTCGGTGCCCTTGATGCCGAGGGATTTCATGGTGGCGACAACGTTGCCGCCTTCATTCTTGACCCGCGACAGGCCTTTGTTGACTGCGTCTAGTGCTTCGACTGGGGAGGTGCGGAATGCTTCGGCGAACTGGTCGGCGCTCATGCCTGCGGTCTGTGCGAAGGAGTCGAGCTTGTCGCCACCTTCTTGGACGGCGCTGTACATCTTGAGCAGGACGCGGGTTGTGACGCCGCCGCCCAGCTCTGCATTCACGCCCATCGAGGACAGCGTGTTGGAGAGCGCCAGGACGTCGGACTCGGATGCGCCGATGGTCGCACCGGCGCCAGCGATGCGCTGTGCCATGGAGAGGATTTCGGCTTCCGTGGATGCGCCGTCATTTCCGAGCGCCACGAGTGCCGCGCCGAACCGGGAGACACCTTCGGTGCCTTCACGCTTCATCGTGCCCATGACGTTGCTGATCTGCGCGATCTGCGTAGCAGCGTCCTCTGCTGTGAGGTTCGTGGATACTCCGAGGTCGACCATCGTCTTGGTGAAGCCGACGACGTCCTTGGTGGCCACGCCGAGCTGGCCCGCGGCCTCTGCAACACCAGCGATTTCGGTGTGCGTTTCGGGGAGGGTCTTGGCGAGGCCGAGTAGCCCGTTTTCGACCTGGCTCAGCTGTGCTGGGGTGCCGTTGACGGTCTTGAGTACTCCGGTCCACGCGGATTCCCAGTCCATGGCGGCCTTGGTGGCCAAGGTGAGGCCGCCGACGATGGCGACACCGCCGGCCACGAGCCCGGTGGAGACCTGGCTCCACGCCTCCTGGTGGGCGTTTGCCGTTTGGGCGAGTTTGCCGATGCCGGACTGGGCGTCCGCTCCAGCTTTCTCGGTCTTTTTGGCGGCGGTTTCGGCGGCTTTGGCAGCTGCGTCCATGTCGGCGCGGAAGCGGCCGATTTCGGCGCGGATGCGGACTGTTACGGTTTTTTCAGCAGCCAAAGCAGCCCCCTGTATTCAGTTATTCGTGCGTGTCCACGAGGTAGACCTTCTGGCCCGGATACGTGGTGCGGTTCTTGTCTGCCACGTAGGATTCGTTGGCTTCGCAGCCGTGGCAGGTGACGTCGTCCTGGACTTCAAACCGTCCGACGTTTGCGTCCCCTCGAGTCATTGAATGGGGGAGTCCGCACCCGCTGCAGAGACTGTCTTCGTAGGCTTGGAGTGCTATGGCCATGAAACGGTCGCGCTGGTTGACCATGCCGTCCTGTGCCCGGTAGCCGAGAAGAACGGTGATGGGCCAGCGCCAAGCCCGCGCTGTTCGCGCCTGACTGATCAGGTGCGCCCAGCGCGGGCGGGCCATAGCTTCTACGATTTTGGGACGGTCACCTCGGGAACATCGCTCGACGCAGCGCGGGCGGCCTGAACCAGCATGTCGATCTGCGCATCACCGAGCTTGTCGTGCAAGACCTTCACCTGGTCGCGGGTCAGCTGCACCCAATCGTCCTTGTATCGGACCTTCGTGGCCGACGCGATCTGGCGCAGACGTAGTTCGGTCCGGATGACACGGTTGGTTTCCTCGTTGGCACCGACACGCACGAGCTCGTTGATGTCGCTGGTGGAGCTGATGCCCATCAGCTTCGCGGTGGTTCGTGCCCCGGCGCGACCCTTGGCGGCTGCTTCGACGAGTTCATCGGCGAGGTCCTTGCGGATCTCTTCCTTCATCGCGTCTTCCTCGTCGCCGGTGACGGCGGAGACTCGGAATTCGCGCTTGGATTCATAGAGCTTCTGCTCGAGTTCTTCGATCTTGGCGTTGATGTCGGCGTTGGGGTCTTCTTCGCCTCCGAGGGCTTCGTCGCCTTCTGCTGGCGGCGTGTAGGTGACGCGCTGCTTCTCAAGTCGTTCGATGTCGCCGATGAGGCCGAGGCGCCCGAAAAGGGTGACATGGTGGGTGGTGCGTTCGCCGCCGGCCAGCCATTCGTCGAAGTCGAGTTCGCTGGTGGGGGTGTTCTGGTTTTCGGTCATGGTCAGACTCCTACGTTCGGGGTGTTGTCAGACTCTTGCGTGGTACCGTGGCGGGGCGGAGTCTGACGTACACCCCGCCACGGGGTCTTGTGGGAGCGGTTAGGCTCCGGCGGCCACGACGGCGCGCTCGTCCGTTTCTTCCTGGATGTACCAGGTCATGCCGAACTTCTCGTACGATGCCGTCTGCGGAGACAGAACACGTGGGGTGCCAGTGAGAACCTGGAACACGCGGACCTCGTCGCCGACCTTGAACGGAACCTCGTGCGCCTTCTCGCCTTCCGCGATCTGGCCGATGCGCTCCACGAGGTAGCCGGCGATTCCAGCGTGGGTGAACGTCGTCCATCCCTTGTCGTCGACAGTGTCCTTCCAACGGAAGAACGTGCTTGCTCCCTCGTAGGTCGGCAGCCCAGGGGCCTTGACTTCCAGCGTGGCGCAGTAGCCGGGGTCGTTGATTTCGGCGTTTCCAGTCGCGCCGAGCTGGAAATCTGCGAGGGTGATCAGGCAAGACAGGTTCAGTACGCCTGCGCCGGTCAGCTCCGAGAGCTTTGGTGCGTGGTAGTTCGCCAGCGTGGGGACGAATGCAAGGTTTCGGTTGCCGTCGGTGAGCATCTTCTGTGGCATGGTTTATCGGCCTTCCTTCTGGGATGGGACTTCTTTGAGCTGTGGGAAGCGGCCGTCAAGCCACGTTTCCGGCACCGGGCGGTCAAGCTTCTTGCCGGTCGTGGTGTCGTAGACGAACACCTTGTTGCGAGGGTCGAAGACACGGTCAGCTTCTGGACGGGCGGGTTCGGTCACGGTGGCCACCACAGGCGTGGCTGGCTCGGTGACCGGTTTGGGGGTTGCCACGATGGGCCTCCTAGTTGGTGGTGAGCCGCCATTGCAGCGGCAGGTAAGCCCGGGCCGGGGTGACCTGGGAATCTGTGAGGGGCTTGGTTACACGGAATGCGTCGGCGTCAGGCATGAGGAACTTGGAGCCCATGGGCAGGTTGGTGAGCGCCGCAGCAACCTGTTGTGCGGCCTGCCGGCACGACCGGGCATCGGGGCCGACGACGGTTGTTTGTGGAGCCCAGTCCAAGACCGTCACGTCGACGAGTCCGGTCAGGTCGCGTTCGCCGGGAAGGTCGGAGCCAAGCCCGGAGAACACAGCGACGTAGGGCCGGATGTACTGGCCGGACGGATCCGTGGGCACCTTCGCCGGAACGATTCCGTCGTAGACGCGGGCACCGATGTCTGGCAGGGACCGAAGCTTGGCCAACAGCAGGTCGGTGAGGGCGTTCGGGTCAACCACCAGACACCGCCCGAGCCATGATCTGCGCCATCGCTTCCGCGAAAGCAGGGGAGTGTTTGTCCGCTGCCGGGCCCATGAACGGTTGCGCCGCCATGCGACTCGTACCCATCTCTTGGTAGATGGCATAGTCAGCGGTGGCCCGTACCTCGGCTTCGATGGAACCCGACGTGCCCATGGCTCGCAGGTCGCTCGTCCCGATGGACCCTTTCAGGTTTCCGGTATCCACTGGCGCCAGTAGCTTGGCCGTGTGCTCCACATCCTTCGCGGTCTTACGGACCACGGCGCGGGTCAAATGACCAGCCGCTTTGGGTGCTTCACCAAGATCCTTGGCCAGCATTCGCAGTTCGGATGCATCGAATGACATGGGCACCTCCGGGCAATGGAAAAGCCCCAACTGAGTGGGGCTTTGGGTAGGGTGTGGCGTATGACAAAAACTCAGAAAGACACTGGTCTAGGCAAAGGCATCATCTTCTTCGCAGTCGTCGGCATCCTGGCCGCGCTAGTTTCCAGTTACGCCGGTTTTTACGGGGTAATAAGTACCGTTAGCTTCGTAATCGCAGCACTTCTCGGGCTGCTGTGGTGGATCAACTTCGCCAACCGCAAAAAGAGCTAGTCCGGGTTCTGCTGGGTTTGGTTTTCCCAGGCGATGAAGTCGTTCTGCCAGAGCAATGAGCCGGCCATGGACTGCTTGAGATTGAACACTCGGTCTACGGCTTCGACGACGTCGCCGCGTTCCCCGGTCATGAGCTGGGGGAGGCCCACGCCTTGCCCGTTCTCGAACGGGAGCCCGACCATGTACTGGCGTAGCTCCGTTGGCTGCTCGCCGGGGATAATGCTCGCTTCGCGCTTGAGCTCCTGAACCCGGCAAGTCCCGGTCCAGAGCAGCACGCGCCCCGTCCAGTCCTCGGGGATCGGGTACGGTGGCGGGCCTTCGGCGATGCGGTAGATCCTGCATCCCGAGACCATGGTCTGTGCCGCAACCGGCCGGTGATGAGTCACCCAATTGGCGGGGATGATGGCGGTGGCGGGGAGTGGGCTCATGAGCGCCATTCCTCGCCTTCAAGCCGGGTGCCGCCACAGAACGGGATGATTTCGAAGAACGAATCGTCTTCGGCGTCCTTCTGGTCGGCCTTGTACCGGAGCGCCGCGGCCTGCTTACGCAGCTCGGCGGCAACGGCCGGCCCATCCGTGGACAGGTCCTGCGTGCGGATCTTCTTCGACGTGAGCGCTTCGCTGGTGGCGATGGCGTCCAGGGCGTCGGCCGCGGCCCGCCAGATCCCCGGCAGTTCGATGCTTCCCGCGTCCCCGGTGACGTAGCCGTGCATGCCGAGGTATCCCTCGAGCATCGGATCATCGAGGATGGGCGGGCTTGCGAGGTCCGCGATGAGCAAGCGAACTTGGCCAGCGGGCGTGGTGTAGTCCATCCGGACCTCCTAAGTTGTTGGGGTGGCGCGCACCCCCGCTTGGGACGGGGATGCGCGCCGGGGTGATGCTAGGCGCCCTTGGAGCCGTAAACGGCCTGGGTGAAGCCCTTCGCCGCACCGGTTACGTGGCGGCCGCGGAACTGGATCGTGTCGTCCTGGATGGAACCATCGGTGATGGCGACTGCGCCACCGCCAACGCGTTCGCCCTGATCTCGCTTCACACGGATGTCCACGGCTTCATGGCCGATCAGGCCGGTCTTCACGACGGACGGGTTCGCCGTGCTCTTGCCAGGGAGCAGTGCCCAGCTCGAGTTCTTCGTCGCGGCACCGTTCTGGTTCACGAACTCGCGGGACACCTGCAGCTGAATCTGGCCGCGGAACGGATTCGATTCCTCGGTCTCGGTGACGTTGCCGGCACCGTCGTCGACCTTGTGCACGATCTTTTCCGCATTCAGGATGCGCTTGGCCTGCAGGGCCAGACCGGGACCGCAGACGAGCACGATGGTGCTGATGTCGACGAGTTCCTTGCGGTGGTTTTCCTTCACCGAGAGGGTCTGGATTGCGGTCAGCAGGTTTTCGGAGGTCAGCGGCTTGTTGTCGACCGATCCGAAGAAGCTGGTGTTCAGCCCGGTCTTGCCGACGAGGACTTCGTAGACCTTCTTGTTCTCCGTGTTGACCGCGGCGTTGCCGAGGACCTTCGGGAAGTCGGCGAGGTCGGAGAAGTCGCGGGACAGCTGCAACTCCCACGTGAGGTTGAAGAACTTGCCGGTCTTGCCGGTCGAAATCTCGACGTCGGTCTCGGCCAGCTTTCCGCCCTTGTACTCTTCGCCTTCCTTCACGTCTTCGAAGTACTCGTTGCCGAACAGGTCGACGAGCTTCTTGGGACGGAAGTCCGAAAGGCTCTTCGGGAGTGCGAACAGCTCGTATTCCTTGACGGCGTCCTTCTGCGCGGTCATCGCTTCCTTTTCGAAAGCGGCGCCAAGCAGCTTGGGGAAGTCGCTGGTGGTGAGCGCTTCCATGAGGATGTTCTGGCGGGCGAAGTTGGACGGGTTGCGCCCTTCTCCGAACAGCAGTGCGGCTTCGTAGATGCGCTCGTCTTCGGTGGGAGCGGCGCGGAAGCCTTCAATTGCGAGATTTGCCATGGTGGTGTTCTCCTTACGCGCCGACGGCGGTCTGAGTGGTGTAGCCGATGGGGGCTACTTCGACGGGGCCAGCGGCTGCGGCCTTGGTGCCCAGGGCAATGCCGAACAGGTAGTTGCCGGCGGCCGTGGTGTTGAGTTCGCCCGCGGCGGTGATGTAAACCGGCAGCCCCTCGGTGGCCAGGGCGCCGGTGACTTCGACGTCCCACGAGGCGTCGAGCCAGATGGTGACCTTCTCGCCAGCCTTGGCAGCGATCTGTGCGATGCCACAGATGGATCCGACGCGGACAGGGGCACCGGATGCCACGTCGTATGGTGCGGTGACGGTGATGTGCAGGGCATTGGTGTAACGCTGATTGCCAGCCATGGTTATGCAGCCTTCCCGTGGAGTGCGGAGACGATGCTCTCGCTGGTGATGGTCTTTCCGGATTCGGTGACCTTGGCGGATTCGCCAACACCGCGTGGGGTGCCGGCACCGTGGGTGACCGCGATTTCTGCGGCGGCTTCGGTCGCGTCGGCCTTGAGCTGTTCGGCGTCGAAGGACTCGGCGGCCAGTGCAGCGGTGATCAGCGCGGCGCGGGTGACCTTGGCTTCGGTGTCGCCGAAGGCTTCCGCGACGATGGCTTCGGCGGTCGCCTGGGTGCGAGCGGTTTCAGCTGCGGCCAGCTTGGCCTGGGCTTCCTTCAGTTCAACCTCGACCGTGGCGGCCCGGCTGGCGGACTCGCGCAGGGTGGCAAGTTCGGCTTCCTCAATCTGGGTGGTCGCCATGGGGGCGTCCTCCTTCTTCTGGGTGGCCCCGGCCGGGACCGGCGGGGAGTTCTTGGATTCGGTCGCCGTGTTTACGGCGACGGGGTCGTACTCGGTGCGGCGGCGAACCTCAACAGGCTCACCGGACAGGGCCGCGTTGACACCGGTCAGGGCGTATTCCTGCCGGTAGGTTCGACTGTCCTGCTCGAAGTACACGTAAGTGTCGTCGAAGTCCTGCAGCCAGGCGTAGCGGTCGCCGGCGCCGTGAGTGTCCCGCACCGCGGACCGAAGGTAGTTGCCAATGTCCGCGGTCACGGTTTCGGAAACCATGGAACGGGACTCAATCACGCGGGCGGCCTCGAGCACTTCGCTGATCCCGCCACCGCGGCCAGCAACCGTTACGAGGTCGCACCGGTTGAACTTGGACGGGTATAGCTTTTCCACGACACGTCCAGTGGAGGTTTCCTTGATGTCCGCGCTGGCTACGACAGATGCGCCGATGAACTCGCCGAACTCTTCAACGAAATCGCGCCATGCGGAGCTGACTCGGGACTCGGCCGCCAACCGCCCTTTCACGCCCGTTTCCGGGTCAACCCAGTCGGGCTGCCAGACGGCGTCTTCGACGGTGACCATGGCAAGGTTTCGCAGGTCCCCGCCGGGGCGTTCCATGCGCTCGATGGTGGTGTCGTGGTTGATGTGGGACTGGGTGCCTCGCGGGAAGACGACATCCTTGGCGGCCTGCTCCAGGACTTCGGGAGTGTATTCGCCGGATGATCCGATGCCGGGGGTGATGAGGGTGAGCATGACGCGGCCGGGGCCGGTGCGGGTCGCGGCGGCTGCTTCTTTGATCAAAGTCGACATCGCGACCTCCTATGCTGGTGGGATGGCTATTGATGATGCGAACGATGCCGCGGGCGTGCCCGGGGAATGCCCGGGCCATGAATGGGAAATTGACCACGTCGATTTGTCGCGGCAGGGCGGATTCATCTACGACAAGTGCAAGTGGTGCGAGACGGTCAATGTGTGGCGGCCGTAAATCAGGCGCACACAACGTCATGGCCGGGATGTTCCGGCAAGTCCAAGGGTGCGCGTAGCGGCGTGACGTACGCCGTCCAATCGCAGTCATTGCAGTGAAGCTTCCACGGTTCGCCGTAGTCGGGCATTTCCGTCGCAAACCGGATTCTCGTTGCCATCAGTTCACCAAATCCTTGATCGGTGTTGCCTGCCATGACGGCCGCCAGCCGGGGTTGTCCTGCTTGGTGGCGAGGTCTTCCCACTTGATGTCGCCGCTGGCTAGTAGGTCGCGGCGTGACTTGCCCATGATTTCGGCTTGCGAGTCCGGAGTGAGGCCGTCGTACCAAGAGCGCCCATCAGGGAAGACGTCCTTGGGTTCGTCGATGTCGAATCCGAGGTCGCGCCAGGACTTGGTGATGTCCACCCGGGCGCACCGGCAGTTCGGGTGGCCTTCCGGGCCCGGGTCGTCGTTGGTGAACTCGCGTCCGTGCATGGACAGGCAGGCGGCGCAGGTGCGGCCGGAGAAGCTGCAGGACCATTTCCACCCTTGGAGGATGTCCGTGTTCTGCTTGGCTGCGGCGGCTGCTCCGGCGCGGTGGGCGTCGAGGGTTTCGGTGCGGGCGATGGTGAGCGCCCGGTTGAGGCCGCCGTTGAACTGGCCTTCGGTGCGCTTGATGATTCGCCGCGCTGTCTCCCGCGGGTTTGTGCCAACGCTGATGCCGCGGATTAGTTCCCGCTTCATCAGGCGAACGGTGTCCGCGGGGATTGGCTTGGTGAGCGAGTGGATCCGCTGGGTGGTTCGTTCGACCATGGCGGCGATGGCTTCCGGCGATACCGAGTCCCAGGCGACAACGAGTCCAGCGTGTGCGGGTGGCAGTTGGGAGGCTGCCACCCCGGCACCGGTGGTCCCGCCGAGGTTGATGGCCTCGGGGAGGTCCGTGGTGATCGTCTTGTTGGCGGCGTCTTGAAGTCCGTCGAGGTTCGCCCTGGTCACTTCCAATGCCTGTTTGAGGCGGGAGTTGGCCCGGACCTTCGCCCGACTCACTTTCCCGTTCACCGAGTCCTCGACAAGTTCGGCGATGGAGGCCTCGTATTCGGGGAGCAGTTCGTCCCACGCTGCCACCCATTGGGCCACGAGGGCCCGGGCCTGTTCGTCGGTGAGTTTAGCGAGGGTGCGGCGGGTGTCAGCAATGAGTTTCAGCGTTTCATCAGTGACAGCCACCGCCCACCCCCTAGTCTTCTTCGGAATCCGTGAATTCGCCCTCGTCGGCGTCGCGGTGGGAACCCTCGTGCCCGTCCTTCAAGATGCAATGGAAGTCGCCGACCGGTCCGCCATCGCCGCAGAAGTCGTTTGGGCAGTCATGGTCGAGTTCGTGCTCGGGGCAGTGGTATTTGCCGCATCCGGGGGCGTCGTCCTCGCGATGCCCGTCCGGGTGTTCCCCGCACAGGTATCCGAGGCCGCGATCAATCTTGGCTTCGCAGCCGTCTTTGTCGCAGGTTGCTTCGACGCTATATCCGGCCTCACGGCCATCGGGCAGTTTGTAATATCCGTAGCCCATGGGGCCTCCTATTTGAGTAGTGCGGCGGGGTCGTTGCCCTTGCGGAACTCGTCCGCAGCGGCTTGGCCAGCGGTCACGGTCGGGTCGATGAAGGTGCCATCATCGTCCTTCATTTCCTCAAGCCATTCATCCACGTCGCGGATCTTGAGCGCCCGCATCATCTGCTCAGCGAGCAGCAACGGAGGAACATGGCCGGAAGCCGCAACGAGAGCGTCCATGACCACATCCAGGGCGATGTCTTCGAGGTCCGGGTACGTGATCGTCAGCGTCATGTCCGTTGGGTTCGGCAACCTGACCCGGAGGCGGTCGCCGTCCCGCTCTACGGTGCCCTTGATGGGTCCGCGTGGGGCGATGACGGATTGTTCGATGACGTAGCCGAGGATCTGCCGGCGTGCTTCCCGCCATACTTCTTGGCGGGACTGCATTTCCAGCCGCGTGGGCCGGTCGAGTGTTTCGGCGACAGCTCGTGCCCCGGTCTGGCCGGGGTCGGACAGGATCATCGTCACGGGCAGGCCCATCGCGCTGGCGACCATGGCGGCCAGTGGCTTCGCAGATTCGCTGTCGAGGGTGGCGCCGGACTTTGGGACCGCCTCTAGTTTGTTGTCTTCCGACGTGCTCACTGTCGATCCGGCTGGCAGGGCTTGCATCCCGGCCAACTGCTGGCGCTTCGCCTGGGCAGCCGATTTCTTGCCACCCACGTTCTGCCACGCAATCCGGCTGAGGGATTTCATTAGCAGAGCCCAGTCCTCAAGGAACTCCTTGAACCCGCGAGCCCACGGCAACGCAGCGTAAGCGTCGCCGATGCCGAACTTCCACCCATTCAAGGCGTTGACCTTGATGTGATAGATCGGGGCATCCCACATGACTTCGATGGACTCCGTGGAGCCTGCCTGTTGGATCCGCTTCTGCCGAGCCAATGGCCGGTGTGCAATGTCCGGGTAGTAAGCCTTCCGCTGGACCTCGCGGCCGTTCTGGTCGACCTCAACCCAGGTGCGCAGGTAGTACCAGGTGGTGGTTTTGTCGCCGGGCTTCGTGATCTTGTCCTCGACCTCGTCGAAGTCAATCAGGCGCGGCCTGACTCGGCCGTTGAGCGGGTTCGTGAACAGGGAGAAGAACACGTTGCCATCGGTCGTCAGCGAGTCTTCGTTGCGTTCCGCGGCCTGGGCGCCGGAGAACACCTCACGGACCTCGGGATCATCCAACCATTCTTGGATGAGCTCGTTGACTTTCTCGCCGGTCGCGGTCGTGCCGCATCCCTGCCCGTGGACGTAGGCGCGGCGCAGGGCCCCGGCCCGTTTGATCAGGGGGTTGGCGACGAGGAACACGCGGGCCAGCTCCGCGCTGGTCTTGAGGCCTTGGCGGGAGAACTCCTGTGTGGCGTCCTGGGTGATCTTCTGCCAGCCGGCGTCCTCGCGGGACATGATCAGTGCCGCGTAGGACTCGGTCAGTTCCTCGAGGCGGTGCCCCATGGTGGCGACCGTGCCCGCGGCGACAAGTTCCTTGCCTTCGGGGACGGCTGCCTCTCGGAGGCCAAGCATTTCCAGAATGCCCACAGGCACCTCCAATTTAGACGGGTGAGAAGTAGAAGCCGCGTTCGTCGTAGCCGTCATACACATCCGGCTCGACGATAGTTTCGGACGCGTGGAGCAGCGGCATGAGCAGGAGCCGGTTCACGGCTTGGGAGAACGCATCCAACTGGTCGTCGTTCGCGCCGGACGGGAAGGACAGGGCTTCTTGAAGGAAGTTTTCCACCCATGGGCACAACCTTGTGGATGGAAGCTGCACGTTGCCCGCCCAGGCGAGCGGTGACACGGCGCTGATGCGGGCGTACTTGCTGCCTTCGGGCTCGATGGGGATCATGCCCATGATCTGCCCGTTGAGAGCATTCATGACCGCGGGCCCGTTGGCCTTGTCTTCAACGAACTTGGCGATGGCTTGCGGCCACTTCGCCGACATGGCCTTGATGGCTTCGCAGGTCTCGTTGAAGTTCATCCGGCGCCGCACCTGATCGAGCAGGTATGCGGTGTTGCCGACGCGGAGCCAGACTTGCCCGACGACGTAGTCGCTGGTGTCTTCGCCCTTGAACGTGAGGTCCCAGGATTGGACGAGTTCGTGGTCGTCACGGCCGATGCCCGGTACGGTGTGAACGCCGTTGCTGTCGACCATCCAAAGTGGTTGGTCGTAGTGTGTCCACTCCGTCGGGAGCACGCCGCCCTCGTCCAGCGTCGGGTTCCCTTGGTAGAGGGACTGCCACACCTTCGGGCCGACGGACACCTTGATCTGTTCCCACTGCTTCTCGGTTCGCCCTCGGGCTGATTCGAGCCATTCGCCGGGCTTCCGGCCCAGAGGGTCATCGTCCCCAGCCTCGGCAGGGATGTTCAGCACCGTCCAGCGCGAAGCATCTTCCCCGGCCAACAGGCGGCCGGCCAGATCATCAGCATGCCAACGAGTCAGCACCAGGATGACCGGGGCGCCGGGAGCAAGGCGGGTGATGCCGACGGACTGCCAGAACCCCCACGCCTGTTCGCGGTAGGTTTTGGAGTTCGCTTGTTCGAGGTTGCTGATGGGGTCATCGATGAAGAGGGCGTCGACAGGGCGGCCGGTGAGGCCGCCGCGGATACCGACGGCACGGACGCCGCCCTTGTTCCCTTCGAGCTGCCACCGGCGGGCCGCGCCGTTGTCGCGGGCGACCTGCAGACCAAGATCCAAGGATCCATCGTCGCCGTCGTTGGAGGCGATGTGGTTCCGGATGTTCCTGCCGAATTCGTCGGCAAGGTCTTGGGCGTATGAGACGATCGCGATACGCCGGGACGGGTCCCGGGTAAGGAACCAAAGCGGGCCAATGGTCGTGACCCGGGTGCTCTTCCCCTCCTGGGGCGGCAGGTTGATGATCAGCCGGTCAATCTCCCCGGCCTCGACCTTCACAAGGTATTCGTCGATGAGGTCGAGGGCTCTGGTTTGCACGGTGGTGGGCTCGATGGCCCGGGCGAGATGCCCGGGGGTTGCCCAGTCGTGCTGAGCGGGTTCGAAGGCGCGTGCTGCGAATTCCGCCCAATCGACCGTCAAAGCCCTACCTCCAACGCATCTATTGTTCTAGTCTCGAAGCTACAGTTCACTTCTTTTGGTTGGGGCCAAAATGAACAACAACATGTACATGCCACGACATCTCGACTATCACCTGATGTGCGTGCACTGCGGGGGCCGCGTATTTATTGGGGATAGATGGGCGGAGCGGAAGGACTTGGCGGCGGCTGCAATTACGGAGCCATTCGATTGCCGATGCGGGTCGTTCCCGCGTGAGTACGCGGGTGTGGGAAAGTTCGGGACCGAGGTTTTCTTCGTGCGTGAGTTCGTTGACCCGGACATTTAGATGACCTGTCATGAAGTGGCGGTTCGAAGGCGCGTGCTGCGTATTCCGCCCAGTCGACGGTCACAGCGCCTCCTCTATTTGGGTTGCCCCGCAGGTGCCACGTATCTACCTACAGAACTTGTCGACCATTTCGGTGCTTGGGGCGGCACCTGTAATCTTGAAGTAGTGAAGTAAAACCGGTGATGATATTCGACGATATGTGGGACGTATTGGGTCGGCCTTGGGTAGAAAGCGCAGGAATGCATGCACATTTTCATCGATGACTCTGGTGATGGGGGATTCAAATTCGAGTCAGGGTCGTCAAGTCATTTGGTTATGGCCGCGTGTGTCTTCAAGGATCCTTTAGAAATTCAAAAGCTAAAGGCATGTGTTAGCGGATGCGCAACGCAGAACAGGCACAGGAACGAATTTAAGTATTCCAAAACCAAAGAACGCCTCAAGGATTGCTTCTTCGAGTGCACCAGCGACATCGACTACAGTATTCGTGCGATCCATATCGATAAGAAAAATATCTGGGCACCGAAGTACCGGTCGAGCCCTAGTGCCCTTAAGAACCTAGCGATTTCGCAACTACTGTCGCATGGTTTTGGTCATATCCGAGACGCGAAAGTTGTCATTGACGGTCAGGACACCAAAGCATTTGGTATTCAAGACCACCAATACATCATGCGGGTGGCGAATAATGGTGCGCCAGGAACTTTGAGTCAAGTGACGTTTGCTGATTCGAAGAACAATGCGGGAATTCAGCTTGCTGACATGGTTGCGGGAGCCATAAACAGGGCAGTGCGATCTGGCAAACCTAGCGACCCGAAACACTTAGATATCCTGAGGCCGAGGACCTACCAGCCGCACGGGACCTTGTGGGGTTTCAGGTAGGCGAGCGGCCTTAAAAAGGTCGACCCATCGTTCTATCTTCGCAATGAAGCACGCACGCCATACGGCGACTATTCGAACGACGGGTCTCGGTGAGTCAAGTCTTGCATGGCGCATCGTTCGATGCAACTCCCACAGTTGCACGCGTTGTTGACGGCGGCTTGGTCCGCGGTGGCGCGTGGCGTAGCCAGGGCGCATGTGTTGTGTCGGCTCTCGCCGCCGTCAAGATTGTTTCGGCAGGATGTTGCCGGTTCGCCCGTTTCTGATGGCTTTTGGCCTCCAAAATGGCTGAATCGGCAATATCTTGCCTATGACCTGGTTCGCCCTCATGCTGAGCGCGGGCTCCGTTCGTCGGCGTGGCGAACTTACCGTTTGGTAGGCTTGACTCTTTGGCAATTCAACAAAGGGGAAGTATTGAAAGACGTCAAGGAATTCACGCCGGGCATCGTTCCATGCCAGCTGTGCGGCAACCTGCTCCACTACGTTCTGATGCCGATCGGCCCGAAGGCGTACGGTGCATTGGAGTGCCACGAGGTCATGTGCCTCAATTCAAGCTGCGGCAACTTCTGGCTTCAGCTTGCACCCGCGTCACTATCAGTCGCTGAGCTAGCTGCTCGCGATCAGAGCTACGCGGAACTCAGGGCCCGTGTTCTTGCTAAGCATCTGGAGCTGTCGGCCGCTTACTGACTACGTAGCAGGCCCGGCGGTGGAAGGCGCGTCGGGCCATAGGGGTTCCCGCGGGAGTCGAACCCGCTTGATTGGCTTTGCAGGCCAGCACCTGGCCGTTCGGTCAGGGAACCTTGGCCCGGCCGGCTCATGTTCCGGCCGGGCTATTCAGTTGTATGCCGCCCCGCGGCGTTGCAAGAAGATCGGGGAGGCGATTCCCAGCCGAGAGTTCGCGAAAAGGTAAGTTCATCCGCTGGGAAAGTGGGCGTGTGGCCGGTTGCCGGTCATTGCCGTCCGGAGTCCATTGGGGTGGAGGGTCCGCGGCTCGTCAGCGCTATTGTCGATAGGTTCCGGCCACACACGTGAGTTGAAGATCGAGGCAGTAATCCGATCTTGATTTCATCTTAGGTACAGTTGTGCGGTTTTAGCAAGTTCTAATTGCTATTTCAGCAATGAGTGATTGCTTTTGGTTCGATGAGTGTGAGTACTGAGGCGGCGGTGTGTCCCTCCTGTCGGGTTCGGATGTCGCATACTGGGGCGAGTTTTCCGCGGGTTACCCATTGTTTGGCGGTGTTGTATTTGAGGGGGTAGCCATAGTCGTTGAGTGCTCGAACGATTTGGGGGAGTGGTGCGATGACGTGCCAGGCTTGGCTGATCTTCGCGGTGACGCGGTCCCTTGCTGAGTGTGTGGCGCGGCAGGTGTCGCACTTCGCTTGGTCGTCGCCTTCGCGGCCGATGACTTGGCCGGCACAGAACACGATGGTTTCTTCCTCCCAGACGGGGGTATTACATTCGCCGAGTAGGAGCTTGGGAGCTTGCCGGTCGGCTGCGTTGATGACTTGGCGTTCCGCTGCCCGGAGTTCTTGGAGGATGGTGTTGGCGTGCTCGTTGCCACGGATGATGCCAAGATGCATGCGAAGGAAGTGAGCAGCGCTGATCGTGTCAACGGGTGCCTGCTTGTTCTGTGCTTTGCCAATGAGGCCGGCCCAGTACCCGATGGCCTCTTGGTACCCGGCGACGTGTCCGCTCATGTCCAGGCTGAACGGCAGCCCGGGGGCAGTTGAGCCGCCTCCGCCGCCGATGGGCGCCGGGGCAACGGCCGTGTTCGTGAGCGTCCCGCCCGCGGTGTTCAGGGTGTCACGGACCCTGCCCAAGATCCGGCGCAGGTCGTTCGCCCCATCATTGCAGAGCGTGAGCCCGTCGGGTAAGTCCTTGTCGCAGTGCGTGCATTCGGTCATTTGACTTCCTTTGGATATGGCGATTTGGTCAGTGGGTTTGGGTGGTCCTTTAAATGCTGCGCAATCGTCTGCTGGGCCGCTGAATAGAAGTCAACCTGTTCGAAGCGGTCATCGCCTCCAAAGCTCTCAAAATAGGGCGATTTTAGGGTGAAGTACTGCTTGTGATTCTCGAACTCGAAGATGTAGGGGTATGCCTCATTACGCGCCTTTTCCAGATCGTCTTTGTCTGGAAATGGGTGAGCGCCCAGCCCTTCCGCTATTGAGCTTTCAATCGCCCACGACAAATCCATCAGAGCTTTCTCATAGGCGATCAAGCTGGCTCGACGCGCTTGCGCAAGAGTAGCTTTGTCTCGCTTCTTGGAATAGGAGTTTCCAATGGCGGCACCGAAAAATCCGATGATCAGGCTAGCGATAATCTGTGCAATGCCGAGAGCTATTTGTGCTTCTTCAGTAGTCATGCCTTCTATTCTCCATTAAGAGCGCGTAGGGCTTGCGGGACGATGGTTGGCAACAACTGCTGTTGCGCGGCGCTGAGGTTGAGGGCGCCGAAGATCTGCTTGAGGACGACGGCGACGAGTTCCCCTTGCTGCTCCGCCATCCGGACCTTGCGTTCTTCGATGCCGGCGCGCAAGGCTGCGGCCGATACTTTGACCAGGTGGTCGCGTTCCCGGCAGTACAGCTGATACCAAACCGACGGTTCGGCTTTCTCCGTGCTCTTGTCGATCGGGCCTTCTGGGCCGACGCCTTCCTCATGCTGGACAGTGCCCCAGGTGAGCTCCTGCGGGGACAGCTCTGCGACCTGGCCACGCAACCACTGCACATGAGCGTGGGTCACGCGGATCTCTTCGAGCAGTGCGGCGCCGGGGTCGACGTCTGGGTATTGGTCGCGGATGCCGAGGGTTTTCACGATGTTCTGGAGTTCCTGTTCTGCGAGGCGGCGTTCGGCGGCACGCTGCGCTTGTGGGCTCTTGCCGCCGTGGTTCCCGCAGCGGGTTGCACCCTTGAGTGGGGGAGCGCCGCACGGTTCGCCGTCCTTGCGTTTCTTCCCGCCGCAGATGACCAGACCGTTGACGATCTGCCCGGGTGCGAAGGTTGGGTCGCCCTTCCACTTCGCGACGGCCGCGGCCACCGACCCTTCATCAGTTACTCGGGCGGTCATGGCTTACCTTTCTGGCCGGTGATGTCCGGCGAGTAATTGGTTCTCAGATCAGAGTTTCGAATATGATTCAACGGACAACCAATGGGGAGAAATCTATGAATGCTGCGCGTGAATTGGCTGCGCTGATGACCGAATGGAATACAGAAACGCGGCAGAGCCTTTTTGTCCGTCGTGGGATGCGTGACGGCGAATCGTCGCTTGCATACGATTTTTGGCAAAGGCAGCGGAAGTGCATTGAGCTCATCGTCGAAACGGAAAATGCACTAGAGTCCTTGCGAGAGCGCGGCATTCCGGTAGACAACTACCGACCAATGCTGGCGCGGGTCTGGAACTACGCTTTTTCCCCGGAGGTTCAGTGGCAGACCTCCAACACCAACCATTTGCTGGGGGTGGAAGACATCCAGAGTTTGGAAACGCTTTCACACTTTTTTGATGCGTTTGACGCAAGTGGGCCGCAGATTTCTGTCGAAGGCCGCGCAGCACTTCTTGAATTACTCGACGCCGTAATTCAAGAGACTCAGGAATGTTTTGACATTCCACAGGCAATTCGCGTTCGCTTGGCGACTCACGTCCAGTTCCTTCGCGAAGCGCTTGACCCGGAGATTGACATCGATCCGAGAAAACTGCAGCGCTTGTTGGACCAGATGGCCGGCGTGTTGCTGTCGGCAATGAATGAAACGAAGAGCACCGAAAAGAGGCGCAAGCTTTTCGCCTACTCTGTTTCTTTGGCAACAGCGATGGCACAAAGTGGCGCCTATGACGCTTTGAAGGCGCTCGCTGGAACAGGTGTGCAGGAACTTTTGGGGATTGAAGCATCTGAGTAGTCCTTTCTAGAGCCATGAGTTGGGTTGGTGGCTGCGCCAGGTGGTGATCCAGTCGTTGAGCCACGGGAAGATCTCCCACCACGGGCTCACGGCAGGCTCCCTATCTTCCGGATCTCCGGGTGTTCGCGTTCGTGTTGGTCGGCTTCGAGTACGTTGCTGGTCATCAGGCGGCAGTCTGTGCGCCGACACCAGAACAGGTGGCGGCTCATTCGGTGGCTCCGGTCAGGCGGTTGACGAACTGGGCAACGTCATCGCACGCGCTCTGGCAGTCTTCGCACGTGGCGTAGTCTCCGGGCTCGCAAGCACCGCACACCCAGCCCGCCTGGTTGACCTCGGCACCGGTGAATTGCTTGTCGATCGCGGCGAGAGCACGGGCCATGGACGCCCGGTACCTGTTGGCGAGTTCAGGCTCAACGGATGCCATATGCGTCCAGTCCGTCAACCCACTCGGGTCGCTATAGAAACCATCGCAGGCGACTTCGATGCGTGGGTCGGTGCTCACTTGGCCACCGCCGCGTAGTCGGCTTCGGCCTGTTCCAGTGCGGTGCCGGCCCGGACCAGGTCCTCGATGCGAGCGTGTACGTCTCGGTCATGCTGCGCGGCCTGGTTCACTCGGGCAGCCGCAACACGAACCTCCCGGCGTGCAGCCAGTACGGCTTTCTGCGCCTCAAGTAGATCAACGATCGTGGATGGTTCTGTGGTGCTCATAATTCCCTCCCAAAGGGGTTCCCGCTACTCGCGGCTGCTATCGACAGTTATCAATCTAGCAATCACTGATTACAAAAGCAAGCACGCTAATTGCAACGCAGCTCCGAAATGATCCGCCCATTCAGCAAATCTGCCGGCCGCCACACGCCCGCATCCTGGCCAGTCCTCGCAAGGGCATTCAGCCACTCCTGCTGATCCGCAGTCACCCGCCCCTTTGCCGCCTTCAACTCCCGATACAAGATCCGCTTACGTTGCGTCGAAACCATAACCAGGTCTGGGAATCCCGGCGCGCTCCGCTGCGAATTATGCGTGTGGTAAACCAGCTCGAAACCATGGAACTTTGCCAATTGAATCACTCGGGTCTGAAAGTTCTTCTCCGACATGACATTCACGCCCTGTGCCACAATGTCGGTTCTTTCGGTGTTCATTCGCTCGCTCCCGGCTTCGCGGGGGCTGGGTGGGGGATTGTTTGTCCCGGTTCGTTTGCGGCGCTCAAATTGTCTCCTACTGATTCCTTGGGTTGCAAGTGCTGGTTGCCGGTTGGGGACGTAGTCCCGGGGTTGCCTACGATGGCTCGCCATCCTGCTGGCGGTTCGGTCCGGTAGTGCTGGCGTCGACATTCGTTCTCCGGACGCTCATGCTCCGGGCACCAGAGTTGACGCGGTGGCAGTCGGTCGGGCTCTTCGCCGGGCTGGAGCCAGTGCTTGCCGGGGAGGAAGATCGTTTCGGGGGATCGGATGGCGGGGTTCCTGGCTGCACGGATCGCAGCTTCAGCCAACGCGGGGAAGTTGTGGTCCTCGCGGTGCTTGGCGAACAGGGTCATGAGCTGTCGAGGCTTCCAATCGTTGGGGCGGATCATTGCCAGGACTTCGGCCAAGGCTGAGGCTTGCTGCTGGGTGATCATGGGTTCTTCTTTCCATCGTCGATTGTCGCTGGGGTTCGCGTTAAGTGAGTGACATTCGACGATTTGTCTTGGATTTCATTCTTTGAAACTTGAGTAGAAACCTTGGTGAGTTGAGGCACCCAAGGTGAGTGGATTGGTTAATGGTTAATGGTGGTTGGATTTTGCTTGAGCTATCGCTTGAGCTATCGCTTGAAGCTGAGCTTGAAATAGGTTCAAGCTAAATCGAAGCTAATCAGTCCTCGGGAGGTGGTTCTTCGCCCGGACAGAGGGGGCAATTCGGGTCCGTGACACCCTTGTTCACGTGGTTCCTGGTGTGCGCGGACTTGATGCCGCCGCGCCTCCCGGACTCCGCCCGCTCGGAAAGCATGTGCTTCACCTCCGCCGCGGTGTTCTGGTGCTTCACGTAGTCGTGCATCCGGTAGGTTCCGCCACCGTTGTCGTACACGAGTTTCGCGGTGAGCAGTTCCTTGCCGGGGCCGGGCCCGAGCATGTTCAGGTCGTGCTTCCCGATGATCCCGTCGTTGAGGTCTTCGTTGCAGATCCCGAGGAGGGTGATGTGGAGGCGGAATGCTTTGTCGCTGAGTCCGCGTACTTTTCGGTGCCTGGGGTACTCGTTGGTGAGAACAAAGTAAGGTCGCTTGTCCTTCGCCGTTTCAGTCAATTGGTTGTCCTTTCACGTAAGCTGATGGGCATGTTATGGGGGATATCGCAAGAGCACTGGATGGAACTATGGAGCGGCACGATTGGGGCCCTGGTGTCTGCAGTGCTGGCAGCGCTTGTCGCTGTGTTCGTTGTTTGGAGAACGAACAAGTACCAAGGTAAGCAAGCAGCAATTGCTCGTGCCGACGCATACGTGCAGTCTGCAAAGGCCCTTCGTGAACAGAAGGAGATCCTAGAAAAGCAGTTCGCTTTTCAAATTGAGGAATCTCGGCTAGCGGAGAGTAGTCGGTGTATTGCAGAATTTATGTCCGCTGCTGAAGCGCTTCATCTTTCGTGGCTCTACTTGCCGGACAATACTCCAGAGCAGCTCAAGCTCCTGTCAGAGCTAAATGGGCGCATGAGCAAATCTGTATTCGAGCTAAAAATGCTTGGAGAATTTGCCCTCGAGCCAGTGGCATTGCTGCAGGGTTGGCCGATGGTTCTATCCGGTTTGGCGATTAAGAGGGCCTCCGGTAAAAAGGGCGGCGATATCGCCGCAGACGCTAAAGAAGCACTCCAAGATGCATGTCGCGCCCTCAGCTACCATCTGCAGAATTGGAATACTCGTACAGATCAAGAACGAGAGCAAGCTTTTGCGGAACTGGGCCGGCAGCAAAGGGCGTGCAATGAGATTGTGATTCGAAGTGCTGATCCCGCCTGATCAGATATTCTTCCGGTCGATCGTCCGGGTCCAGTGCCAGCCTCCGGCGTGTTCGTAGTAGATCACGTGATGTCGCCAAGCGGTCAGATACCAGAGTGTTCTTGGAGTCTCAGCGTTTTGACGATGCTCGGAACCATGACCACACCGGATATGCCGTCCTTCTTGGGGCATACCAGTAGTCGAGCGTGGCCGTGGCGGAGGATTACCCGCCTTCGCTAGTGTCAGTCAACTGCCACTCCCTTGGCTTAATCCTGCTCTTATCAGCGGAACTATGGTGGGGATCATGTATAAATGATTCTTTCTACGAATGGAGATTAGTTGGATCTATGGTGGTTGTTTACCGGCGGAATGTGCTTGGCAGTGGGAGCAATGATTGGTACGCAGATCGTCTCCTGGACTACGGTGCAGGCGCGAAATAGCGACGCTGCTGAATTGAAAGCACGTAAACTGTTCAATTTGAATCGCATTATGAACTTCAGCAACCTTGTTGGTTCGGTGTTGGTCCTTGGTGGCGCTGCCATTTCGTTGCGGCTCGCTGGTAACGATTTTGCTCTCTGCTTGGTTTTGGTACTGGGCGTCATATTGATTGTGAGCAACCTCGTCAATAGAAGTCAGATCAAGAAATTGAACAACGAATCCGCCATGAAGAGTGGGCTGGTGACGGTTCGCCGCAAGCGCT
The DNA here is from genome assembly GCF_042901625.1 of Paeniglutamicibacter sp. NPDC012692. Taxonomy (NCBI): domain Bacteria; kingdom Bacillati; phylum Actinomycetota; class Actinomycetes; order Micrococcales; family Micrococcaceae; genus Paeniglutamicibacter; species Paeniglutamicibacter sp. NPDC012692. Next base: position 786,900 of record NZ_JBIBDE010000001.1, on the reverse strand, counting down.
AGGCATCGCTTCTGCCAATGCGTCTGGTCCAGTGCCAGCCGCCGGCGTGTTCGTAGTAGCGGACGGGGGAGCGGTCGCCGTTCTCCTTCTGGATTTCGGCGCGTAGTCGTTTGGCGTCGTCCCGAGTTGGTGCCCAGACCTTCCCGCAGTAGGGGTCTGGGCACACAGGCCTAGGGGAGCGGTACACGCGGCGGACAGACTGCGCGCTCATGCCGCAAATTCCTTGCTCGCATTGGGTAGGCTGAGTCCATGCACAATCCAGCAGCTGACTTGCGTGCCCTTTTCGAATCCTGGCAAACTGGGCCAACGCCACACCATGCTCGCTCCATGGATGAAGGCGGCATTGAAAAGCATCTCCTTGCCATGCGGTACGTTGCCGATTGCGCCCGGATATTGGATCTTGCCGAAGTGCAAGGATCTAGAGTTGCCGTCCACCAACGAGCGTTGAATCTTTGTGTCAAGGCGATCATTAATCATCCTTACAATTGGTTTGACAAGGACGCTGATAAACCGTTTACAGACCACCTGCTGGACGCTGTCGAGGGGCTGGAGACATTCATCAGCATGATGAATTACGCTCCCATTGCGGCAACTTCCCAGAGCATTGAAAGAATGATCGCTGAGATCATTCCTCTGCTCATGGAAGACGATTCGCTTGATCCCGACATCAAGGGGCACGTGTACCGAACAATTCGAACTCTCCAGCGGTTCCTGGAAGATGAACACTTCTCGCCAGGAGGAGACTTCGCCGAGGCTGTCTACGACCTTTGGGTAGCTACCAACGCGGCCGCTGGCAGTGCCACGGATCCGGAATCGGCTGACCGCTGGCGTGATAAAGCCAAACGACTTTGGGAAGAGACCCGAGGCAGCACGATTGCGGCAATGCCTGCGAACGCAATTGCTTTGACTCAACTGGTTGTAGCGGCGCAGCAACTTCAAATTGGATAGCTGTTCATCAGAGCCAAATGTTCTGTCTCGATGAGTTCTTGAACCTGCCCATAGGCGAAACGAAGCGCCAGTTGATTGTGTTGCCCAACGACGCTGATGTCGAGTTTCTGAACCTTGGTTTGAAGGATCGTGAGCAACAGATTGCATGCCCTGCGCTGTTCCGCGGTCATCGATTTGTAGTCCATGGGATGTCATTCCTTCTCCTTGAAGTAGAGGTCGCCGGGTGTTGCCCTGGCAGTAATGCAGGTGGGGCAAATGTCGCCGGTGAGGCGGGCAATGCGAGCCAGCGGCGAGCGGTGCCTCGAGGCTGGGTTGCGTGTTCTCCGGTTCGGTAGTCGTGGTGCAGCGTTGCCCGTCGACCTGGTTGTCGCAGCGCATCACCCACCGCTGATCGAGCGGGACCTTCTTGCCGTCCTCAACCCACTGCCTCATGCTGTTTCCTTTCGTACGGTGTTGCCGCGGGATCCGCGGGCGGGTTGGTCGTACCATCCGAAGACCGCGGCCTCGGGCCGGCAGTCCTGGCAGTAGTCCTTGCCGGGGGTCCGGCCGTTCGGCGTGTGGCGGATGCCGCAGCGCCCGCACACGCACTGGCGCTCCGCCTTCGGGCTCCGGGTGTTCATGGTTCCTCCAGCTCTTCCAGTGCGTCCGCTTGGCCATCGAGAACAGGGATTTCCTCCGTCATGCCGCCACCTTCCTCGATGCCAGGGATAGTGCTGCGACGATGAAAAGATCGCGGGCCGCGGGCGGGGTGACGGCGTTGCCTGCCTGCTTGACTTGCTCCCGCTTGTTGCCCGTCATGATGTAGGACTTGGGGAAGGCCATGCCCGCGGTGATTTCGTAGGGCTCCAGCATCCGGAACTCGCAGTCCTCAACCTCGGGGACGGTCCATTCGGTGAGGCCCGCGTGGTTGCCGCCGGCACTGATAGTGCGCAGCGGGTCCGATACGGGTGCCGCGGCCCCGCGGATCTGTTCCGGGGCGGTGCCGCGCATCGTCGTGATCATCGCGAACCGGTCGGTGGTGCTGATCGTCGGGATCGCCTTCGACGTCGGGTGCATGACCCCGTTGCCGTAGTACTCCATCAGCAGCGAGGTTGGCAGCATCAGCACACCCGTCTCATTCCGGGTCGTCTGCGTGCGCATCGCGTCCTCGACGGGCTGCGCCTGCTTGCCCTCCCGGCCTTCCACCGGCACGAGCAGCGACCGGGTGTAGCTGGTCGTCTGCGTCGGGAACGGTTCGGCTTCCACCGGTGCGATGATCTGGGATCCGCGGACTGAGTCGAGGCTCACGGCCTGCTTGCCATACCTCTGCAGCCCGGCACGAATGCGGGCCATGGTCTTCTCAACCAAGGGTTTCTTGCGGTCACCGATCCGCTGCCCGCGCAGGCTCCAGTCGATGGCCGCGGCTGCCGGCAGCCAGCCCGGTTCGATGATCTGGTTTTTGCACCGCGTGTTAGGGCACCGGAAGACGTACTGGGCCTTGTAGCGGCCCCACCGATAGGCCGGGTTCTTCCACGACTGGATGCAACGTACCGTCTCATCGCAGGTCGGGCAGTGGGCCAGCGGCATCAGCATGTCGAAGTCCGGCGCCGGGTTCCCGATCTTCCAGAAGACCACGTACATGCGGTCGCGGGACTGCGGCGCCGGCAGGCCGCCGAGCTGCGCGTGCATCGAATTCATGTAGACGACGTGGTGGTTGTAGCCGAGCGACGTCATGGCCATCAGCCAGGCATCGAACATCACCCACTTCGCGGCGTCCACGACGTTCTCCGTCAGGATCAGCTTGTACCCGTGTTCCTCGGCGAACCGAGGCACATCCCACATGGTCGCCCGGGACTTCTCCGCAGCCTCATCGGCCAAGGAATCACCGAACAGATCCGGCTGGTTGCTGATCCTCTTTCGGCCCTTGGCCACCGAGTGGTTCGTGCACTCCGGGCTGGCCCAAAGGATGTCGCTGCTCGCGATGTACCGCGGGTCCGTCACCTGGATGTCGGCCAGCACGTGGTCAGTGTCCGGGTGATTGGTGTTGTGGGTTTCGATGGCGCGGGCCCAGTGGTTCATCGCGGTCTTCACCGTCACGCCAGGAACTTCCATCGCACCGGTTGAGGAACCGCCGGCGCCACAGAACATATCCGTCACGGTGAGTTCTGGCATCGATTCGAGGATGCTTCGGTCGAGGGTCTTCATGCTGCTATCCATCCGTAGTTTCGTTTGCGGGCGATGGCCGGGGCGGTGGCGACAACGCATTGCGCTGCACCTTGGGAGCCGGGCTGGGTGCGGCCGTCGACGACCTGGTACTTTGCGGGTCCGGTGATTGCGGCGCCGTGCCGGGTGGCCACGGCGCGCAGGTCTGCTTCCGCTTCGGCCACAAGGTCCGCGAACGGCATGGTCTGGTCGACGATGGGCCAGACAGCTTGGAACGTGGTCATCGCTTTCCCTTTCGGTTGATGCTGGCGGTGCGTTCGGTTTCGAGGTTCGCGGCCCAGTCGGCGGCGTTTCGTTCTTGGATGCTGATCTGGTGGCAGGCGCAGTTCTGCTTGCGCGAGCACAGCCCATATGGGTTCCAGCAGCAAGTTCGCTTGCAGGCATTCATGTCTTGTTTCTCCTGTTTTTGGGTAAGGGAATGGGCGGGTCAAGCCCCCAAGGATCGACCCGCCCATGCGGTTCAAACGGGTGTTGCTTTAGAAGGGTGGCTCGTCGGCGCCGGGGTTGCCCCAGCCGCCCTGCTGGCCGCCGCCCCAGCCCTGCGCGGTCGGGTTGCCCGGGCCCGGCTGCGGCTGACCACCGAATCCGCCGCCGTACTGCTGGCCACCCTGCGCCTGGCCGAACCCGCCACCCTGGCCGCCGCGCTGCGTCTTGACCACCTTCGCGGACGCAGAACGCAACGACGGGCCAATCTCGTCGACCTCGAGTTCGGTGACGTTCCGCTTCTCGCCCTCCTTGGTTTCATAAGACCGGGATTTGAGGCGTCCCTGGGCGATGACGCGCATACCCTTGGTCAGGGTCTCCGCGACGTTCTCCGCGGCGTCCTTCCAGACCGACGCCCGGAGGAACAAGGTGTCTCCGTCCTTCCATTCATTGGTCTGCCGGTCGAAGGTCCGAGGGGTCGAAGCGATCGTGAAGTTCGCAACCGCCGCCCCGCTCGGGGTGAAGCGCAATTCCGGATCCCCGGTCAAATTTCCAATGACCGTAATGACTGTCTCGCCTGCCATGTTCAGGCCGCCTTTCGTTCGTGATGCTTCGTTCGGTTGAAATCGTTGTCGAGGTAGAACCACTCGCCGGTGGCCCGATCGAAGATCGGGACTTCCTCGGGGACCTGCCAGCGTTCGAGCTTCCACCCGAATGCCTTCGCCTGGGCGGCAAGGTCCGCGTTCTGTTCGATGAGGATGTTGAGGCCGGAGCACATGACGATCACGTTGGCCGGCCGGTCCAACACCTTGGATCCGCCCATTCCCCGGTTGGCCCGGTGTTGGGGCACGTAGGTTTCCTCGCGGCCCATGCACCCGCACACGCAGTGGAGGTCCCGGGCCAAGTAGCGGGCGAACTGGCGGCCGTTCATTCCCCGCGCCCCGCCACGTTGAACATCGCCCGGACGCTGGCGCCGATGGACTGGTAGGCCCGCAACTCCGACTCGAGGGCCTTGGCCAGCCGGTCCGCATACCGGTATGCGGCGTCCGCAGTGTCCCGAGCTTCCCGCTCGTCCGCCGTGGCCAGCTCCGACGCGTACTTCTTCTCGTGCGCGGCGCCGGCGTGCTCCACGTAGGCCCGGGCGAACGCCTGGTCGTAGTCCCGGTCAGCGGTAAGGAACACCTTGTACCGTTCGTTGCAGACGGAGGCGCTGTTGGCGATCCGCTCGCTGATGTCGCGGATCCGGGCCTCGATGTTGACCGGGTTCAGGACGTCGACGGTCATGCCGCCACTTCGCCGTCTTCGATCACGTAGGCGTCGTCGCGGGAGCCGACCATTTCGATCCAGATCTGGAAGTCGTGGGCCGCGGCCTGATCGCGGATCAGTTCGAGGCTGTCCGAATCCAGCAGGGAGCCGTCGGCGATGCGGATGACGCGCAGGCCCGGGTTGAGCGCGATGGCCATGGCCAGCGAGACGCGGATCTGTTCCGCGCTGGATGCCTGCTTGAACGGCACTCCTTGGTAGGTGACGCCGTCCTCGTCGAAGCCGAGTCCGTCGACCGGGAACTTGGCCGCGGCCAACCCTTCTGCCTTCGTCTGGGCGATGGTTTCCAGCTCCGCGGTGAGGCCAGCGGATTCGTCGGAGGCGGCCTTGTGGTTGGAGGCTACGACGCGGGCCGCCTTGAAGTCGCGAACCATGCGGTTCGTCGCCTCGGCGTTGTCGATGCGCTCCTGGAGTCCCGTGAGGTCCGGCCGGGGCGCCGCCTGCAGCGCAGCCACCCGATCCCCGGCAACAATCGAGTCATCGATGGCCTCCGCGATCTGTGCTTGAATGCTGGCTTCCTGAGTGCGCAGGCCGCGGATCTTCTCGGCAATGCGGGCCACTTCATTTTCTGCCGATTCATGATCTCGGATTAGGTCCGACCCCGCCCGGTACTGGTCCAACAGATCAGACACGCTCACCTCGTCCGCCGGGAGGTCCGCGGGAAACGCCGGGATGCCAGCCATCTGCCCAGCCAGTTCCTTCACCCGGCGGTTCACTTCCGAGCGGCGGTCAAACACGCTCTTGCGTTCGGCTTCGAGAGCGTCCGGGCTGAACGACAGCTCCACCAGTTCCAGCAGCGCTTCGAGCTGGGCCCGGTCGGACAACTGGGTAAACGCCAGCGGATCCAGCGATAGCTTGCCGATCAGCTCGTCCAGCTTCGCCTGCCCCTTGGAGAACGTGGCGCCATCGGTCGATTTCACGGTGAGGCGGGACCCGGACGGAGTGAACGTGCGGGTGACGATCAGGTCCTCGGTCTGCAGGACGATTTCGGCTCTGTCCTCGCCGTCCCGGATGGGCCGCGGCGTGGTCTTCGCGTTCACGCCACCGAGGGCCGCGGTGATGCTGTCCAGAATGGACGACTTGCCCTGGCCGTTTTTCCCGGCAACGATGACCAAGTTTCCGGATGGATCCGGGATGATCTGTGCATGTCGTGCGCGCTTGAAATTCGTGGTGGTCAAGCTGATGATCTTGCTCATGGGTCAGACTCCTTGAGGTCTTAGGCTGCGTGCTTGTGGGATTCGATCTGGGGGAGCGCGAACCCGGCAGCAATGCCATTCAGGTCCCCGTTCAGGTACGCCTGGGCAAGTTCTTCGCGCCCGGTCTTGGTGTACGTGACGGTGAAGCTGGTCTTCACCGTCGAAGGATGCCGGCGCACCCCCGGAATGACCTCTCCGGTCTCCGGATCGATCAACTGGCCATCCTCGGTTTCCAGCGCGGACTTGAGCAGGGATTCCAGCCAGACCTTGTTGATGCGCTTTTCCTTGCGTTCGGCCTGCGCCGGGATGATGTCGGTGATGATGCCGTCCTTGGGCTCTGCCCACTCGAAGAGGCTGGCGCCGTCGGTGATGTCGTCGTAGGCCTTCGCCTCCGGCAGCGTCACCTGCCCGACCTTCTGGCCGTTGGGCAGGAGGATGGCGAAGGACTTCGTGCCCTCGGCTTCGTACCGGCGCAACAGCTCGTCCAGCAGGTCGGCGCGGGCGTCCTTGAGGAACCCGGCCAGATCGTCGGCGTAGGCCTTGATCAGGCCCAGGCGCAGGTTCTCGTCGCGGATGTTGCGGACGGGGGCGATGTTCTCGGTGGTCATGCCACTTTCCTTTCAGAGAGGGCGCGGCCCTCGACGTTGATCTGGTCGATTACTTGCTGGGGTGCTCCGAGGCCTTGGGCCTTGGCCAAGAGTTGGAGCAGGGCGGGTTCGCTGTTTCGGGCCTTGAGGATTTCCTTGGGCCAGTCCACGTTCGGAGCCAGCTGTTGTGTCGGGGCCTGCTGGGCCCGAACCGGCGGCGCGGCCGGGGCATCGTCGCCGACGATTCCCTGCTCTTCCTTTGCGGCCCACAGATCGCCCTTGTGCCAAAGATCCAGTGCCGCTCCGAATCGCATGCCAGCGTTCCGGAGGGCGTCGCCGATGGCTTCCTTGACACCGTTCGCGTTGTTCTTCCCCGCGGCGTCCCCGTATCCGAGGCGGGTCACACCACAGATGGTGAGTCGAATCCACAGGCCACCGAAGCTGTCGAAGACCGGGAGACCGTCCGGGCCGATGGCCAGAGGTTCCCACGACCACTCCGGGTCGACCTCAAGCAAGCGGTCGGTCAGGGCCGCGTGGCCCACGTAGTCCAGGTGCATGGCCGGTAGCCCATGCCAGCCGCCGCAGACGTTGCAGTTGCCGCGCTCGGAGTTGGCCTTGTACGGCTTGGGGAGCTGGCTGATTTGCCCGGGGTTGAATGGCGCCCGGAGCTTGGCCCATGCGTCCTTGTGCTCACTCATGCTGCTTTCGCCTTCCTTTCATACGCTGCGGTGGTGGTGATGACGGCTTCGTTCCAGTCAGCCGTGGTGATCATTCGCCCGGCATCAATCCGGGCGAGCAAGAAACCGATGAATCGCCAAGGCTCCAACGTCCCCGGTTCGGGCATCATCGCCGCGCCATGGATCGGGCACTCAGGATTGGGGTTCTCGAGTCCGGCCTTCCGCTCCCAGCCGGGGCAGTCCCCGGACGGGCAAGTGCACCTCACGACGCACCAGCAATTCCGGCAACCAACGCCAGCAGGCCCCACACGCACACGAACGCGAGAACGCCCTGGCCGACCGCAAGGACTGCCCGACCTTCCTCCGTCCAGCGGATCGGCTCCCGGCTCATGCCGCCACCCTCAACGCGGGCACCGGCGCCGGCCGGAACTTAGACCCGATCAGCTCCACGCACTGCGCGGTGATCAGCTCGTCCTGCTTCTGCAACCAACGGTTCTTAGCCTCGGAGTAGTCCGGATCATTCACCGGGTACTCGAGGGGCATGTCGTCCCACTCGCACTTCACCCGGTCAGCCAGCAGGTCCAGCAACTCCGCCAACGCGGTGCCACCCACCTTGTGCTGCAGGGACTTGCGCAACTGGCCGATCAGCACGACCCACTCGCCACGGTCAGTATCCATCCCGTGCTCCTTGAGAAAAGCGGTGGTCTCGTTGACGAGGGTCACCTTCGCGGCCAAAAACAGGGGGTTCTTCAAAACGCTCATTGGTATACTCACTTTCAGAAAATGATTTCGGTTGGGTCAGCACGCTTTCGAACGGGGTGCTGGCCCAATTTTTTTATGCCGCGTAGGTATTGCGGCGAATGAAACGGTCGATCGCCGCCGGTTCGACCTTCCACCGGCCTCGCAGGCCTGGCATCTTCACGCCGACCAGATCGCCACGGCGAAGCAGCTCCCGAACCGTCTGCGGGTGCATGTCTAGCTGCTCGGCGGTTTCGTCGACGCCTAGGAGCTTCTTGGTCATCACGCCACCAACTGCAGGTGACGTTCCGGGATGCCGACCCAGGTGTACTGGTGGCCGCCGTTCCGGGACTTGGTACGCGACTGGTTGTCCGCAACTTTCTCGATCAGCCGACGGCGGGAAGCCGCAAGGAAAACGGAGCCGATCATGTTGGGGGTAGGGGCCGGCCGCATGGCTTCACGTAGGTCATCCGCAGTGAAGCGGCGGCCCTCTGCGGCCCAACGTTCAATCAGGTCGGTGGCGTCTTCCCGCCACGAGCAATCTTCGAGTGCAATTGGTGCAGCCATGTCGGCGTGTCCTTTCGAAAAAAGATTCTTGCAACTACTAGGCGGCAAGTTTGATAGTGCTGGTTGCTTCTTTGGGGTCAAAGAGAACCGTAACGTCGACGCCAAGCGCCTCCGCGATGCGCTCCGCGGTCTCCGGCTTGCAGCCGGTGCGGCCGCCCGATGCTAGGAGGCTGATCATCGTCTGTGAGACGTCGGCCCTGCGCGCAAGGGAGCGCTGAGTTACCTTGCGGGGGTCGATGGGGCGCCCGTTCTTGTAGGCGTCCATGTCTTCTTTGGTGTAGACGAACGTCCGAAAACGTTCAGTTGCCAACTGCATGTACGTGCCTTTCTGCCAGCGGCGTTTGGTGCGGAAGGGTGACATGATCTGCCTTTCGTTGTAATCGATTCCAGCAATTGCTGGTAGCAATAGTATGCATCACTGGTAATCACATTTGCAAGCGGTGATTGCAGTTCTGTGCGGCGGAATTGTGGGAATCCTTGAGTTGGCGCGGATTTTCTTGTAATCACTAGGTGGCAAATGAGGCACAATTGCGAGTAATCACATAGGACACGTGTCCGATTGCTGGGCCCGAGACGAACAAAGCAGCCTTATCCCATGACAAACACATTCCCCGCACGGGGCATCCAGGCGCTGATTCTTAACAAGAAGCGCGACCGAAGCATGGAATCCCTGTCGCAAGCGTGCGGCGGTGTTCCCACCCGCGCCAACCTGCAGCGATTGGTGTCCAGCCCCGTCAAGACATTCCCCAAGGACAACGACGTCATCCTTGGCCTGTCTCGCGGCCTTGGCGTCCGAGTCAGCGACATCGTCACCGCGTTCGCAATCTCCCTGGGGCTCCCCGTGAATGCCGACGACCAGTCCAGCCTCACCCTTGAAGGTGCCGGTAGCCTACCGGAGGCATCCAAGGAGGTCCTGCGCTCGATGGCCGACAACATGCTGTGGTGGCGCGACGAGGTGAAGGCTGCAGAATCAAAACCTGCGGCGCCGGCCTTCGACCCGGACGACCCCTCCAACTACGACCTGGCCGCGCACCCGAACTTCGAAACCGACCGCGACCGATTCAACAAAGCACACGGTGGCGCTGGCGAAGAGAACCAAGACCCGGACGGCGAGGCATAGGAAGTCGTGGCGCAAAAAAACAGAGAGTTCACCGCTCGCATCAGCGAACCCGTAGAGCGGCTCCAGGGATCCGGCCCCACGGCAGTGGTTGCAAGGACCTGCGAAGTGTCGGTCATGAATCGGGGCGCCGTCATTGAGTCGTTCCATGCCGCCGACGATGAGCAAGACATCCGTGAGAAGCTCGCCGCCCGAGGGTTTAAACCCAGCGAACGCGTCGGCGACGCCATCACCGTAACGCGGGCTTCGATGAAGCCATCCCAGATCATCCTTTTCGTAGTGCTGATCGTCGTGATCGTAGGCCTGTTCGTGAGTTGCGCAGCAAATATCTTCGGCGGGTCGGGCAAGAAGGAAGCGGTCGGTGAAGGCGAGGCGATCTACGCGTGCGAATTGATGGTGAAGGACCAGCTGAAAGCCCCGGCCTCGGCGAAGTTCTCACAGCAGTCCGCCAGCGGCGCCGGCACCAGCTGGGCATCGAGGGGGACCGTGGATTCCCAGAACTCATTCGGGGCAATGATCCGCACCACATACTCATGCAAGATGACCTATTCGGAATCCCTTGAATCGTGGTCCGGAACGGCCACTCTCAGTGAGCAGTAGCACCCGATGCGTCGGCACTGCCCGGTAGGTTTGCGTGGTGTTTGAAATTCCCCCAGGGGTCTCCATCGTATGGCGGCGACCCGGCCCCAACTCGCCAGCCGCAACCAACGGCGTCGACAAGATCTGGATTGACCCGGCACTGTCCCAAGCTGAAATCCGGTGTGGCATCGCCCACGAAATCGTGCATCTTGAGCACCGGCATCAAGGCCATCAGCCGCCGGCCATCGAACGAAGCGTGCGCTACGAGACAGCGCGCCGACTCATCGCCATAGAGGACCTGCGCGCCGCGGTGGCCTGGGCGCAGTCGCCGGCCGACTTGCGCGACGAACTGGGCGTCACCAACATGGTTCTTCTGGATCGTCTCAACTGCGTCACCGACGACGAACTGCTGTTGCTCGAGCACGCGGCCAGCCATCACGCAATCTAGGCTCATCCTCCCCCTGGGCCCGAAGTCGCCCGCATCCTTCACGACCCGGCAAGCCCGGCACCTCCGCCGGTGCCCTTCGCCACCCCCCAGAACAGGAGGTCCCAAATGGCAACAGGCCGAATCAATGACACCTGGCTGCTCAAAGACCGAAAAACGCGATCCAAGCGCTACGGCATCGGCAAACGATGGCAAGCCGTCTGGACCGACGGACATGGACACGAAGAAAAGAAGAGCTTCGAACTCAAAGACGCCGCGAAAGCATGGATCGACAACAAGACAGCATCGAACCTTCGCGACCCCCGCGGCATCAAACCTGACATTCCATTCCTCGCGTACTACGAAGAATGGCGAGCCAACCAGATCCACCAACGCGCCAACTCGCTGAGCACCCTGGACTCCCACGTGAAGAACTGGATCCTCCCGGCGTTCAAGGACCGGACGATTCAGAAGATCGGGCGGCAGGAGGTTCAGGGCGCGGTGACATGGTGGGACGCCAAGGGGAATGCGGCGTCGACCGTGGCGCTCATGTACACCTACCTGCGCGGCATCATGTCCGACGCGGTGTTCGACAAGCGCATCGCAGAGACGCCGTGCGTGCGGATCAGGCTCCCGGAGCAAGTTCGAGCCACCGTGCAACCCATGACGTTGGATCAGATCCAGGCAATGCACAGGCAGATGCGCGGTCCCTGGAGGGACGGGCTAATGCTCGCGGCGGCCTCGGGCCTCCGCCCGGGTGAGTGGCGTGGCCTCACCGTGGACAGTGTAGACCTGCAGTTGGGCCTGCTGAGGATCACCCATCAGGTGGCAACACATGCCGTGTCCGCGCCCAAGCTCGGGCCGTTGAAGACGCCGTTCTCCTATCGTGAGATCGGCATTGGTCCGGAGGCTGTGGAGATCCTGCGTCCCTTGGTGGAGGCGCCGGGCGTATTGGGCCTGCTGTTCCATGACGGCGGTACGATCCTCACCGCGGCTCGTGCGGCCAGGGAGTGGTCCCGCGTTCGGAAGGTCCTTCCGTGGATGGGTTCAGGGTGGCACCAGGTCCGCCACTTCCACGCGAGCCGACTCATTGCCGGCGGCGCGTCACCGGTTGCCGTGGCGCATAGACTGGGGCATAAGGATGCGACCGAGACGCTGCGGACCTACAGCCACTTGTGGCCGGATGACGACGCGAAGATGGCGGCAATGTCAGACGTCGGGGATCTGCTCAGCGAGGTCTAGTCCGCCACGAAACCGCCACATCTCTGCTACTTCCCAGTGCTGGTGCGGGTTATGATTTTATGCCACGTAGAAGTTGAACCACCCGCCGCTGTGGCGCACATCGCACCCGCGGATTCCCGGTGCGCCGGGAACCGCATTTCCACCAGTGGCGAAGTAAGCGGTGCCTTACTAGACTCGCTTGCCGCATTAGCGCATGCTTGTGTTGTGTATTCATCGAAAAATCCCGCGCTGGCCGACGACCCGGCGCGCATAGTTCCCGCATCAGGGGAGACCGAAGAACGCACCCGCGACCGCGTCCTGTATTCCGTACTTGAGGATGGCCCGGTCAGCGCCGCCGAATTGGGCGAGCGTCTAGGGTTCACACCTGCTGCTGTTCGTCGTCACCTCGACGCCCTTTCCAAGGAGGGGCTGGTCGAGGTCAAGCTCGTGGCCAACCAGCGCACCGGCGCTGGCCGCCCGTCCCGCCGCTATGTCCTTTCGCACCGCGGCCAAGCGAAAATGGGCAACGACTACCTGGACATCGCCACCGACGCGCTCACCGAACTGGGACGCGCCGCCGGCCCCGCAGCCATCGAGGCATTCGCCGCCCGCCGCTTTGCCGCCATGGAGCGCCGCTACCGGCCCGTGGTTGAGGGCGTCGACGGGCTTGAGGACCGCGCCGAGGCCCTGAGCGAGGCGCTCAGCGCCGATGGCTTTGTCGCTTCAACCCGGAAGGTCGGCGCCAACTCGCCGACCGCCACCATGCTCAGCGTTCAGCTGTGCCAGGGGCACTGCCCCATCCAAGATTTGGCCCGGGAATTTCCCGTCTTTTGCGAGATGGAAACCCAGGCCTTTTCCCGTCTGCTGGGCGTCGACGTGCGAAGGCTCTCGACGCTCGCCAGCGGCGGGCATGTGTGTACGACCCACATCCCTGTGGGTCGGAACCAAACTCCTCAGCGTGCTGAGAAGAGAACTCGAATCAAGATCACGAAGCAGGAGAGGCCGCGATGACGGATCAGATTGCACAGGAGTCCGCTGACCCCGGCGTGATTGCCGAGATCCTGGAGAAGAATCCCGAACTCCATGGCATTGGCAATTACGAATATGGGTGGAGCGACAAGAACGACGCGGGTGCCAACGCACGCCGCGGCCTGAACGAGGACGTTGTCCGCAACATCTCGGCGCTGAAGAACGAGCCCGAGTGGATGCTGGACATGCGCCTCAAGGGCCTGAAGTACTTCGACCGCAAGCCCATGCCGACCTGGGGTGCAGACCTCTCCGGCATCGACTTCGACAACATCAAGTACTTCGTGCGTTCCACCGAGAAGCAGGCAACCAGCTGGGAAGACCTGCCCGAGGACATCAAGAACACGTACGACAAGCTCGGCATCCCCGAGGCGGAGAAGCAGCGCCTGGTGTCCGGCGTTGCCGCCCAGTACGAGTCCGAGGTCGTCTACCACCAGCTGCGCGAGGACCTCGAGGCCCAGGGCGTCATCTTCCTGGACACCGACACCGCGCTGCGCGAGCACGAGGACATCTTCAAGGAGTACTTCGGCTCGATCATTCCGGTGGGCGACAACAAGTTCGCCTCGCTGAACACCGCGACCTGGTCCGGCGGCTCCTTCGTGTACGTCCCCAAGGGCGTCCACGTGGAAATCCCGCTGCAGGCATACTTCCGCATCAACACGGAAAACATGGGCCAGTTCGAGCGCACCCTCATCATCGCCGATGAGGACTCCTACGTGCACTACATCGAGGGCTGCACCGCCCCGATCTACACGTCGGATTCGCTGCACTCGGCAGTTGTGGAAATCATCGTGAAGAAGGGCGCCCGCGTCCGCTACACGACCATCCAGAACTGGTCGACCAACGTCTACAACCTGGTCACCAAGCGCGCAGTCTGCGAAGAGGGCGCAACCATGGAGTGGGTCGATGGCAACATCGGTTCCAAGGTCACCATGAAGTACCCGGCCGTCTACCTCGTCGGCGAGCACGCCAAGGGCGAGACCCTGTCGATCGCCTTCGCCGGCGCCGGACAGCACCAGGACACCGGATCCAAGATGGTCCACATCGCCCCGAACACCTCCAGCGCCATCGTGGCAAAGTCGGTGGCCCGCAACGGCGGCCGCTCTGCCTACCGCGGCCTGGTCCAGGTGCGCGAAGGCGCCAAGGGTTCCAAGAACTCGGTCGTCTGCGACGCGCTGCTGGTTGACCAGATCTCGCGTTCGGACACCTACCCGTACATCGACGTCCGCGAGGACGACGTGACCATGGGCCACGAGGCAACCGTCTCGCGCGTTTCCGAGGAACAGCTCTTCTACCTGATGAGCCGCGGCCTGGCCGAAGACGAAGCAATGGCGATGATCGTCCGCGGCTTCATCGAGCCGATCGCCCGCGAACTCCCGATGGAGTACGCACTGGAATTGAACCGACTCATTGAACTGCAGATGGAAGGGTCCGTCGGTTAATTATGACTGATATTGCAACTCACGTATCGGGCGAGAAGGCCCGCATCGGCGCACCGGCAGCCATTGCCGGTTTCACCGAAGAAGGCGAAAACCTTTCGCCGTTGAACGAAGCCGAGGCACTTGCACCGTTGGGCGGCGACGCCTCCAAGGCGCACAGCCACGGCGGTGGAGCCGGCATCCCGGACTCCTCGCGTGCCGGTCGCCTGACCAGCTACAAGCTCGAGGACTTCCCGGTGCTGACCGGACGTGAAGAGGATTTCCGCTTCACCCCGCTCAAGCGCCTCGGCGGCCTGCACAAGGACGAACTCAACGGTGCGGCCCCGGCCCTGACCGTTGAGGGCGCAGCGAACGTTGCCCTGGAAGCCGTTGCCATGACCGACGCCCGCGTCGGTTCGGTCGGCATCCCGGAAGACCGCATCTCGGCCAACGCCTGGAAGTACGCGGCGGAAGCCAACGTGCTGACCATCCCGGCAGGCAGCACCGGCGAACAGGTCATCATGACCATGACCGGTTCCTCCACCGAGGCATCGGCGGCCCACATCGTGCTGATCGCCGAGCCTAACTCCGAGGCCGTCGTCGTCATCGACCACGTCGGCACCGCGGTCGTCGCCGAGAACATCGAAATCGATGTCCGCGAAGGCGCCAAGCTCACCGTCATCTCCCTGCAGGCCTGGGATGAGGAAGCAATCCACGCCTCCTCGCAGCAGGCAAAGGTTGCCAAGGACGCCCACCTGAAGCACGTTGTCGTGTCCTACGGTGGCGACCTGGTTCGCGTGACCCCGACCGCGCGCTTCTCCGCGGAAGGCGGCGAGATCGAGCTCTTCGGCCTGTACTTCGCCGATGCCGGCCAGCACCTGGAACACCGTTCCTTCGTTGACCACGCAACCCCGAACTGCACCTCCAACGTGCTCTACAAGGGCGCGCTGCAGGGCAAGGACGCGCACACCGTGTGGGTCGGCGACGTGCTGATCCGCAAGGAAGCCAAGGGCACGGACTCCTACGAGGCCAACCGCAACCTGGTGCTCACCGACGGCGCCCGCGCCGACTCGGTTCCGAACCTGGAAATCGAAACCGGCTTGATCAACGGTGCAGGCCACGCGTCGACCACCGGCCGCTTCGATGACGAGCACCTGTTCTACCTGATGGCCCGCGGCATCGACGAGAAGACCGCCCGCCGCCTGGTGGTTCGTGGCTTCCTGAACGAAATCGTGCAGCAGATCGGTGTTCCGGAGATCGAGGAACGCCTTGCCGAGACCATCGAGCGTGAGCTCGCAGCCACGGACAACTAGTCCGAGCCCCCACCACCAGAAAATTTCGCCGGTGAGAACCGGCATCAAAGAAAGAGAACGGACTTAAGTATGTCTACTCTGGAAATCAAGGACCTGCACGTCTCCATCGAGACCGAGCAGGGCACCAAGGAAATTCTCAAGGGCGTTTCCCTGACCATCAACACCGGTGAGACCCACGCCATCATGGGCCCCAACGGCTCGGGCAAGTCCACCCTGGCCTCGACCATCGCCGGCCACCCGCGCTACACCGTCACCTCGGGCTCGATCAGCCTGGACGGCGAAGACGTGCTGGAAATGAGCGTTGACGAGCGTGCACGCGCCGGCCTCTTCCTTGCCATGCAGTACCCGGTAGAGGTTCCGGGTGTCACCATGACCAACTTCCTGCGCACCGCCAAGACGGCCATCGCAGGCGAAGCCCCGAAGCTGCGCACCTGGACCAAGGACGTCAAGACGGCCATGGCCGCCCTGAAGATCGATCCGGAATTCGCGGCCCGCAACGTCAACGAAGGCTTCTCCGGCGGCGAAAAGAAGCGAGTTGAGATCCTTCAGCTCGAGCTCTTCAAACCGAAGTTCGCAGTTCTCGACGAGACCGACTCCGGCCTCGACGTCGATGCGCTGAAGGTCGTCTCGGAGGGCGTCAACCGCGCCCAGGCCGAGAACGAGATGGGCACCCTGCTCATCACCCACTACACCCGCATCCTGCGCTACATCAAGCCTGATTTCGTGCACGTGTTCGTCGACGGCAAGATCGCCGAACAGGGCGGCCCGGAACTGGCCGACCGTCTTGAGGAAGAGGGCTACGACCGCTTCCTGAACGTTTCGGCCTAAGCCATGAGCATCTCCAACGAAACGGCCAACGGGTCGGCGCACACGGATCTCGAAGACGTCGAAGAGGCGTTGAAGGATGTCATTGACCCGGAACTCGGTGTCAACATCGTGGACCTCGGACTTCTGTACGGTCTGAAGTACGCCGACGACGGTGCCCTGCTGATCGACATGACCCTGACGACCGCGGCCTGCCCACTGACCGACGTGTTGGAAGAGCAAGTTGCGGCGGCGCTGGAATCGGTCGTCGATTCCTACCGCTTGAACTGGGTCTGGATGCCGCCATGGGGTCCCGAGCGGATCACCGATGACGGTCGCGACCAGATGCGTGCCCTCGGGTTCAACATCTAGCCAACGCTTAAACTCGTGAGGCGAGCTCCCCTCCTGCAAAGGACGGGGGCTCGCCTCACGAGTTTAAACGGTCTTCAGATTGTGGCAGCTCAGGCGCCGGGCTTATTCAGGTTCTTCGACGACAGGGTGTCGCACTGGTTGATGTCGCCGGTCTTGTAGCCCTGCAGGAACCAGGCCTCGCGCTGGGCGGCGGAGCCGTGCGTCCACCCCTCGGGGCTGACCCGCCCGGTGGCCGCCTTCTGGATCCGGTCGTCGCCCACGGCGGAGGCCGCCGAGAGCGCCGAGCGCAGGTCCGACTCGGTCAGCGGCTTCATGAAGGTGTTGCCGTTGGCGTCCTCGGTCTGGGCGGCGTAGGCGGCCCACATGCCGGCGAAGCAGTCGGCCTGCAGCTCCACGCGCACCGAACCGGAATTTGGCCCGGTGCCGCCCTGCTGGGAGGCGGCCAAGGTCCCGATGGTGTTCTGGATGTGGTGCCCGTACTCGTGGGCCACCACGTATTCCTCGGCCAGCGGTCCGCCTTCGGCGCCGTAGTTGTTCTGCAGGTCGGCGAAGAACGCGGTGTCGAAGTAGGCAACGCGGTCGCCGGGGCAGTAGAACGGGCCCACGGCGCTGGTTGCGGTTCCGCAGGCCGTGTCGACGCTGCCGCTGAAGATTTCCACTCCGGGCTTGGCGACCTTCACGTTGTACTTCGGCAGGTAGGAGAGCCAGAAGCTGTCCAGGGACTGGGTGGTGGCGAGGATGCGGCAGTCCTGGCGCTCGTTGGCGTCGGCGCCGGTCTTGCATTCCGCGATTTCGGGAGCGCCCGTGGCTGTCTGTTCGCTCGGGGGTGCCTCGCCGATTCCGAGCTGGGTCAGCATGTCCGGGTTGATGCCGAAGAGCGCGGCCAGCAGCACCACCAGGATGCCACCACCGCCCGCCGCGATCTTTGCCCCGCGGCGCCCGCGTGAATCCTTGACTCGATTGGAATCCAGCCGTGCATCGTCGTTGAAGCTCATGCTCAATACAATACTTCCCTGCGGCCCCAACGGAAGTGAAAAAGGGGCGGAAGCTAGTTGCGTTCCATGATTCCGCGGGCGGCCAGGGCATCGGCGGTGCGCTGGGCATAGGCGACAGTGTTGATCACCACGGGTGCGGCGAGCACCGCAGGGTTCCGGGCCACCCCGCGTGCCTTCGCCGCGTCGGAAAGGTTCTGCACGGAGGTTGCGATCGCCGGGATGCTGCGCAGCATCAGGGCCACGGCCAACGCCACGGTGGCGGGGTTTCCACCCACCCAGCGCAGGGGAGTCGCCGCCGCCTCGAGCCCGCTGAGCAGCGCCGCCTGCGTGGTGGTCAGCAGGACCAGCCTGCCGCATTGGATGGCGGCGAACATGCCGCTGATGAGGGTCAACGCGAACACGGGGGAGTTGATCAGCGACTGGTGGACCGCGAGGATCGCGAATACCCACCATAGCTGGCGCAGCGGGGCGGCCCAGGCGCGCAGCACGCGCCTGCCTGCCACCGCGAAGAGCAGCAGGCTCAGGAACAGGGTCCCCAGTCCGACCGCAGGGACGCGCCAGATCAGGACGGAGGTGCTGACGGCGAGCACCAGCAGGTACTTGCTGAACAGCGGGGCGCGGTGGACGATGCTCGTGCCGGGCTGGTAGTGGCCCAGCAGCATGCGGTGCGAGGCGCTCATGCGGCGATCGATCCGCTGCGCACCCGGCGGCGGTATTCCTCGACGGCGGCGTCCGCCGGCCCGTCAAAGACGATGCGTCCGCCGTGGACCAGCAGGCCGCGGTCCGCGCGGGCGGCGAAGTCCAGGTCGTGGGTGGCGTAAATGACCTGCTGGTCCAGCGAGGCAATGCTCCGCTGGAGTAGTTCGTTGTTCGCGAGGTCCAACAGCGTGGTGGGCTCGTCGGCAACGAGGATGTTTTGCCCGGCGGCCAGCACGCTGCACAGCGCCACCAGCTGCCGTTCGCCCCCGGAAAGGTCGTAGATGCTGCGCTGGGCCAGGTGCCTGAGGCCCAGCGAATCCAGTGCGTCCAGGGCCGCCTCGCGGCGGTGGTCCTGGTCCTTGATGCCTGCCTTCAGCGAAAGCTCGACGTCCTCGACCACGATCGGCATCACCAGCTGGGAGAGCGGATCGGTGAAGAGGAAGCCCACGTTCTGTCGCACGGACTTGGCCTTGGTGCGGGTGTCGAAGCCGCGGACGCTCACGGATCCGCCGGAGGGGACGGCCAGCCCGTTGATCATGCGCAACAGGGTGGACTTGCCCGATCCGTTGGCGCCGATCACGGCGATCCGCGATTCGTCGAGTGTCAGCGTGCAGGGGGCCAGCACGACGCGTGCGGGCGCCTCGGGGTCATCGGCCGGAACGGTCAGGCCTGCCTCTTCAAAACGGATCACGCTTAACGGTATTCCTTGTTCATGGTTCGGATCGAATCCGGCTGCCGCTCGGGGCCGTTAGGCGTTGTAGTTGCGGCGGGCCATCTTCGGGAACGCCTTGAACACGCTCAGGGCGATGCTTGCCGCGACGAAGTTCTTCGCCAGGTCGCCGGGCCAGTAGGCCATGTCGACGAAGAACGCCTGCTGCAGCGGAATGCCGGCGTTCAGCGACATGCCCAGGATCCCCAGCGGGTGGATGACCAGGATCGAGCCGCCCATGGCGGACAGGAACAGCCAGAGCAGGCGGCGGCGCCTGAACTTGCGCAACACCAGCGTGGCAAGCGCGCCGGTGACAAGCGCCGCAATCGGGAATGCCAGCAGGTAGCCCGCGCTCGGTGCCGCGAGGGATCCGAGGCCGCCGGAGAACTTCGCGAAGATCGGCACGCCGGCCAGGCCGACGGCAAGGTAGAGCGCCGTGGCCGAGGCGCCTCGCAGGGAACCGAGAATGAGTGCCGTGAGCGCGACGCCAAGGGTCTGCAGGGTGATTGGCACGCCCAGCGCGCCCACCGGAACCGCCGGCACCAACGTGAGCACGGCAATGAACGCCGCGAACACGGCCACGAGGGCCAGGTCCCTGGCGCCCAGGCGCGCCCTCGGGGATGCGGTGCCGTGTGTGGCCGGGGCCTGCGTGGAGTGAGCCATTTTGGGTTCCTGGTGTTCTCGAGTGGTCTTGGTGATTACGCCGTGCGACGTCCCCACCAAGAATACTTGAACACCGTTCAGAAGTCCTGATCACCGTTCAAGCCTGCGCCCATACGGCGCCGGGCACGGGGGAGGCGCGCTACCGTTTGGCCTGCGCGGGAACGACGACCTTCTTGAGGATCAACAGGATGGACGCGCTGGCCGGGCAGGCGACAAGGGCGCCCAGCAGGCCCGCCAGCGTGCCGCCGACCATCGCGCCGATCAGCACCATCGAACCGGGGATCTTGATGGCCTTCCCGACGATGCGCGGGGTCAGGATGTACGCCTCGATCTGCATGTAGGCGACCATTACCAGCATCACGACCAGTCCCGTCGAGGGGGAGGCGATCAGGGCGACGACGGTGACGATTGCCGCGCTGATGACCGAGCCGACCAGCGGGATCATGGTGATCGGCAGTGCCAGGACGCCCAGCACCGCGGCGAACGGCACGTTCATGAAGGTCAGTAGCAGGAAGGTGAAGGTCGCGTTGAGTGCCGCGAGGATCGACATGCCGCTGAGGTAGCTGCCCACCGAGGCGGCGATTTCCTCGGAGATTTCCACGACCCGATCGCGCCGGGAGGCGGGCACCAGTGCGTAGAAGCTGCCTTTCATCTGCTCCAGCGAGGTCACGAAGTACATGGTCAGCACCGTGACAAAGAGCGTGCCGACCACCGCGTTTGCCACGCCGAAGCCGACCTTCAGTGCGCCGTTGCCCACAAACAGCCAGGTCGAAGGGTCCGCGATGGTCTTCTGCACCCATTCGAGGCCCGGAAGCAGCGCCCCGTCCAGCCGTTCGTTCAGTGAGAGGAACCAGGCCTGTTCCTCGATCTGGTCCAGGTTGCCAGGCAGCGAGACGATGAATTTGTGGCCCTCGGTCACCAGGAGTGGAATGACCAGGCTGAAAACCAGGGCGGCAAAGATCAGGAAGCCCGCCAACACGCACAGCACGGCCTTCACCCGGGACAGGCCCCAACCTTCGAGCTTGCGCACCAGTGGATCAAGGCCCAGGGCAATGAAGAAGGCGGCAAAGACCAGGGTGATCGCATAGGTGAGCGACATGACGGCGGCGCCGAGGGCCAGTGCCGTCAGGGCGCCCAGGGTTGCGACGAAACCGCCTCGGAATGTGAGTTTCATATGGGGCGATATCCTCTACTGCTGCATCAAGCCGATTTGTCCTGTACCTTGCTTGTGACTCTAGACGAAAAGCACGCCGGCTGATAAGCGCCGCGCACAGGGCCCCTCGGGGAGAATGTAAGGATGAACGCAGCCGACAATTTTTCCCGGGATCTCAGCGTGGGACAGCTGGCCGTCCGCTCCGGGGTGACCGTTTCCGCCCTGCACTTCTATGAACGCGAGGGGCTGATCCAGTCCTGGCGCACCTCGGGCAACCAGCGGCGGTTCGACCGAAGCGTGCTGCGCCGGGTTGCCGTCATCCGCGCGGCGCAACGTGCGGGCATCCCGCTCAAGGCCGTCGGCGAGCTTTTTGCCGGGCTGCCGCTTGACGGGGCACCCGCCAAGGAGGACTGGCAGGCCATGTCGCTGGCGTGGCGCGAGGACCTGCAGGAGCGCATCCACCAGCTCCAATCGTTGCGCGACGGGCTGGGCGGATGCATCGGCTGCGGTTGCCTGTCCCTGGCCGAGTGCGGGTTTGTGAACCCCAACGACAAGATGGCCGACCCCGAGGGCGGGGCGCTGCTGTTTCGCGAAAAGAAGCCCGATTTGACCTAAACCTTGGTTGAGGTTCTAGCGTGGGTGTCTGAGGGTCGCACACAAGCGGCACGTCACGAGAGGATCCATCCGCAGTGCAGACACAAATCGCCGAACGGACAATGGCTGACCAATTTCGCGCAGCCTTTGGCAACCACCCCGCAGGGGTAGCGATTGTGACGGCGACGGGGGAGCGCGGGCCGGCGGGCATCACCGCTTCTTCGCTGATCTCTGTGGCGGCGGACCCGGCGCTCGTGGCGTTCAACGTGGCCGGCGACAAGGGCTCGGCCCACGCCATCTTGAACGCGAACACCATCCTGATCCACTTGCTGACCGCGGAGAACGCGAAGCTGGCCTCGCTTTTCGCCAGGCCCGGCGACGAACGCTTTTCGCGGATGGACAACTGGGAGCAGCTGGAATCGGGGGAGCCGCTGATTCACGGCCTCGGCACCGTCTTGCGATGCGAAATTCATTCAAAGACCCCTGCGGGTCCGGCCACGCTGGTCGTAGCGTCGGTTGTGGAAGTCCTGGACCGGGAATCCACGGCCGCACCACTGGTCTACCACCAGCGCGGTTACCACAGCATCGGTGATCATTCTCGACTCACCGTTTAGCCGCTCCCGGTTCCGGGAGCGATTCGGCACGACACTATTTGAGGAGTCATTTTGGCTATTTACACCTTGCCTGAGCTGCAGTACGACTACGCGGCGTTGGAGCCGAGCATTTCGGCGCGGATCATGGAGCTGCACCACAGCAAGCACCATGCGGCGTACGTGGCCGGCGCGAACACCGCGCTGGAGCAGTTGGCGGAGGCCCGCGAGAAGGGCGAGTTCGGGAACATCCCGAAGCTGTCCAAGGACCTGGCGTTCCACCTGGGTGGCCACACGAACCACTCGATCTTCTGGAACAACCTGTCCCCGGAGGGCGGGGACAAGCCGGAGGGCGAGTTGGCCGCGGCGATCGATGACGCGTTCGGTTCCTTCGATGCGTTCCGTGCGCACTTCACGGCGGCGGCGATGAGCCTGCAGGGGTCGGGTTGGGCGTTGCTGGGCTTCGAGGGCCTGGGTGGCCAGTTGGTCATCGAGCAGCTGTATGACCAGCAGGGTAACGTGCCGGTGGCGACGACGCCGTTGTTGATGCTGGACATGTGGGAGCACGCGTTCTACCTGGATTACGTGAACGTGAAGGCCGATTACGTGAAGGCGTTCTGGGACATCGTGAACTGGGCGGATGTGTCGGCGCGTTTCGAGGCGGCACGTGCGGGTGCGGCGACGTTGATCGTCCCGGGCAAGTAACAGCCTTCCGGACTGCGACTTCGCTGCCGGACGGCAGGCGGATTGGGCAAAGGCCAGTCGATGAACCCGCGGGTTCATCGACTGGCCTTTGCTGCTGGCGGAGGGGCTACTTCCCGACGAGGGACAGAAGCGTCTGGAACGAGGCAATCAGCATCGGAACCTGCTCAATCACCAGTACCAGGCCGAGCCCGATCATGATCAGGCCGCTGAACAGGGTGACGGCCCGTGCCGCGGTCGGACGCGAACGCAACAGCACCCGTGCGCCGATGGCAACGCCCGAATAGATGAACACGGAAAGCATCATGTGGGACAGCCCGAAGATCGCCGTTTGTGCCGGAACCGCGAGGGCCGCGTCGGGTCGAACGAACTGGGGGATCAGGGCCAGGTAGAGCAGCAGCGCCTTCGGGTTCGTGCCGCTGGTTCCCAGGCCGCGGAAGAACGCCGGGCCAAAGAATCGTTCCGCCGGCTTGCCGGCGGCCTGAATGGGTGTCGCACGCACCTTTAGCGCGGTGCCGCCTGCGGGTGTCGTCGCGGATGCCTGAACGGAAGCGTTGGCTGCCTTTGGCTGTTCGGTGTCCTGGGCTGCGGCCACGGTGAATCCGGCTCCCCGCCAGCTTCGCGCCGTCGAAATTCCGAGCCAGAGCAGGTAGGCCGCGCCGGCCAGGGTCAGCCATGACAGCAGCCGGGGCGAGCTTGCAATCAGCGCCGCCATGCCGGCAACGATCAGGATGGTGTGGAAGACATAGCCGGTGCACAATCCGGCGACCGCGGATACAACGCGGTATCGGCCGAGACCGGCGGCAATCGCATATGCCCAGTCGGCGCCCGGCGTCATGGCCAGCGCAAACGAGACGAACAAAAAGCCCAGATAAACCTGCGGATCCACGGTGGTCTCCTTCTGCTTGGAACTTACTGGGCAAGCTTAGGAAAAATCGCGCGAAATGTGCTTGCGAGTTCTTGCAGGTATTGCTCGTTTTCGGCGAGAAAGCATGTCAATAGTGGCAGGCTGTAGGTAAAATCTTGCGTAAGACATTGCTGTATCGATAGAAGCTCGTGATTGGAGTACCACATTGGACGGAATTGACCGCGCGATACTGCGCCACCTGCAGGAAGACGGGCGGATGACGGCCACCGCGTTGGCGCAAGAGGTTGGCCTGACGCTGGCGCCCTGCCACAGGAGGCTGCGGGAACTGGAAACCTCCGGAGTCATCAGGGGCTACCGAGCCGACGTGGACCCGGCCAAGATCAACCTCGGATTCGAGGCGCTTGTATTTGTCACGCTGAAGGACAGGCAGAACATGAAGGCCTTCGAAACCGAGGTAACCAAGAGCGCCCAGATCGTGGATGCACAGCGGCTCTTCGGCGATCCGGATTTCCTGCTGCGTGTGGTGGTGGCCGATCTTCCCGCCTACCAACACTTTTACGACGAGGTGCTCATTGCACTGCCCGGCGTCGAGAAACTCACCAGCACCATCGTCATGAAAAACCTGAAGTCCGGAGGCCGGCTTCCGATCTAGCCTGACGTTGTTAGGGCATGAAGGGTCTCATCGTGTAAGTCAGTGCGAAAAGGCGACCTGGCCCATGAAAAAGCGGCACCCACCGGAAATGCTGGTGGGTGCCGCTTTGATTTGGTGCCCCCGGCGCGATTCGAACGCGCGACCGACAGATTAGAAGGCTGTTGCTCTATCCACTGAGCTACGGAGGCAGGCACAAGAATCATAGCCCAATGAACCACTGAGCTCATATTTCGTCACATAAGGGCGCTGTCCTCCGAAACGGCAACCGGGCCTCGGCCTGAGGTTAATCCGGCAGTATGATGAAAGGCAATTAAGTCGCAAACGCAACGGTGCGAGCGCCTGCAATCCCCCATTTCTCCCATCATTATCCGGAAGGTCCCCGTTGCCCAAGCAGCAAGCCGCCACTGACACAGCGCTCATCACGAAGAGCCACTCCGCATGGCGTAATTCAATCTTCGGGATCTTCTTCCTGTGCGGGTACGCGTTTGCCAGCTGGGTGGCCCGGTTGCCGGCGGTCCGCGTGGAACTCTCGCTGTCCACCGCCGATGTCGGAATCCTGCTCTTTGCCGTTGCCATCGGTTCGATCGGCGGCCTGGCGTTCGCGCCCAACATCCTGGCCCGCATGGGCGTGCGGCGCGGGATCGCCACGGGCCTGGTGTGCCTGGGGCTGGCGCTGACGGCCCTGGGTGCGGTGGTGGACCTCACGAGCAACGTGCCTGCCGCCGTCCTGATCCTGGTCTTCTACGGCTTCGTCTTCAGCGCCACCGACGTGATGATGAACGTCGACGGGGCGGCGGTCGAACGGGCCATCGGCAAGACGCTCCTGCCCATGATGCATGCCTTCTTCAGCCTGGGAACCATCGTCGGGGCCGTCAGCGGCGCGGCGACGGCACGGGCGAACGTCGGCATCCTGTGGAACTTCGCCGGCGTCGGACTGCTGATCATCGTGCTCGGCCTGTTCTTCGTGCGCAACGTGACGGCACTGGAACCGGCGGCGGAAAAGCGCGCGGACTCGGACGCCGCGGAACTGCCGTGGATCCGGCGCGTGTTCGGGGTGTTCCGCGACGGACACCTGATGCTGATCGGGCTCATGGTCGCCGGCCTGGCGTTCGCCGAGGGATCGGCCAACGACTGGCTCGCCATCGCCTCGGTCGACGACCACCAGTTCACCGAGGCGGCCGGCGCGCTGGTCTTCGGCGCCTTTGTCACGGCCATGACCGCCGGACGGTTCTTCGGCGGGCCGTTGATCGACCGCTTCGGGCACAAGCGCGCCCTGGTCTCCATGGGCATCCTGGGCCTGGCGGGAATCGCACTGTTCATCCTTGCCCCGGCACCCTGGGCCGTGTTCACCGGGGCGCTGCTCTGGGGCATCGGCGGGTCCCTCGGCTTCCCCGTCGGCATGTCCGTGGCCGCGGCACACCCCACCGACGGGCCGCGCCGTGTGGGCATCGTGGCGATCTTCGGCTACTCCTCGATGCTGATCGGCCCGCCCGTGCTCGGATTCCTCGGGGAGCATTTCGGGGTGCTCAACGCTTTCATCCTGGTGGCCGTGATCCTCTTCGCGACCCTGCTGATCACCCCGCGGGCCACCAACCCGGAGCGTGCGGCACGGGCCATGGCGCAGCGGGTCGACTGACCGGTAGGCCGGCCAACAGGCGGACCACCAAAACGGGCAGTTCTTGAGAAGTCGCCGCGCGCGTTCCGCTCCTAGACTGGACACCGAAACCGTCGGCCGACGCGCGTAGGATCGAACCGGCCGACACCAACCACGCAACACGATGGAGAGACGATGAGCACGTCCACCGACAGCGACACGCAGCAGGCAACGGCGCACCTGGCCGACAGCCACGACCTCATCCGGGTGCGGGGCGCACGCGTCAACAACCTCAAGGACATCAGCCTGGAGATCCCCAAGCGCCGGCTCACGGTGTTCACCGGCGTGTCCGGCTCGGGCAAGAGCTCGCTGGTGTTCGGCACGATCGCCGCCGAGTCCCAGCGCATGATCAACGAGACCTACAGCGCGTTCGTGCAGGGCTTCATGCCGACGCTGGCCCGCCCCGACGTCGACGTGCTCGAGGGCCTGACCACCGCGATCCTTGTGGACCAGGAGCGCATGGGCGCCAACCCGCGCTCCACCGTCGGCACCGTCACCGACGCCAACGCCATGCTGCGCATCGTCTTTTCCCGACTGGCCACCCCGCACATCGGCTCGCCGCAGGCCTATTCCTTCAACGTCCCCTCGGTCTCCGGGGCCGGCGCCGTCACCCTGGAAAAGGGCGGCAAGAAGGTCAAGGAACGCCGCAGCTTCTCCATCACCGGCGGCATGTGCCCCAACTGCGAGGGTCGCGGATCGGTCACCGACTTCGACCTCACGGCGCTCTTCGACGCCGGGAAGTCCCTCTCCGAGGGCGCGCTCACGGTCCCCGGCTACTCCATGGACGGCTGGTACGGCCGCATCTTCGCAGGGTCCGGCTACTTCGACATGGACAAGAAGCTCGGCAAGTTCACCAAGCAGGAGCTAGAGGACCTGCTCTACCGCGAACCGACCAAGATCAAGGTCGAGGGCATCAACCTCACCTACGAGGGCCTGATCCCGAAGATGCGGAAGTCGTTCCTGGCCAAGGACGTCGACGCCATGCAGCCGCACATCCGCGCGTTCGTGGAACGCGCCGTCACCTTCACCGCCTGCCCCGAATGCGGCGGCACCCGCCTGGCCGAGCACGCCCGCAACTCGAGGATCGACGGGGTGTCCATCGCCGACGCCTGCTCCATGCAGATCAGCGACCTGGCCGTGTGGGTGCGGTCCCTGGACGAGCCGGCCGTCGCCCCGCTGCTCGAGGCGCTGGGGGAGACCCTGGACTCCTTCGTCGACATCGGCCTTGGCTACCTGTCCCTGGAACGCCCCTCAGGCACGCTCTCCGGCGGCGAGGCGCAGCGCACCAAGATGATCCGCCACCTGGGCTCCTCGCTCACCGACGTGACCTACGTCTTCGACGAGCCGACGGTCGGGCTGCACCCGCACGACATCGCGCGCATGAACGAACTGCTGCTCCAGCTGCGCGACAAGGGCAACACCGTGCTGGTGGTCGAGCACAAGCCCGAGGCCATCGCCATCGCCGACCACGTGGTCGACCTGGGCCCGCGCGCCGGCTCGCTGGGCGGCGAGGTGATGTTCGAGGGCACCGTGGAGGGCCTGCGTGCGTCCGACACCCTCACCGGGCGGCACCTCGACGACCGCGCCAGGCTCAAGGACACCGCCCGCAAGCCGTCGGGCAAGCTGGAAATCCGCGGCGCGGACATGAACAACCTCAAGAACGTCGACGTCGACGTGCCCCTGGGCGTGCTCACGGTGCTCACCGGCGTGGCGGGTTCCGGCAAGAGCTCGCTGATCCGCGGCTCGGTCTCGGGGCGGGACGACGTGGTGACCATCGACCAGGGCGCGATCAAGGGCTCCCGGCGCTCCAACCCCGCCACCTACACCGGCATGCTCGAGCCGATCCGCAAGGCGTTCGCGAAGGCCAACGGCGTGAAGCCCGCCCTGTTCTCCGCGAACTCCGAGGGCGCCTGCCCCACCTGCAACGGCGCCGGGGTCATCTACACCGATCTGGGCATGATGGCCGGCGTCGCCAACCCGTGCGAGGAATGCGAGGGCAAGCGCTTCGACTCCCTGGTGCTCGAGTACAAGCTCGGCGGCAAGGACATCTCCGAGGTGTTGGCCATGTCCGTGGCGGAGGCCGAGGCGTTCTTCGCCGCCGGCGAGTCGCGCATCCCCGCCGCGCACAAGATTCTCTCCCGCATGCTCGACGTCGGCCTCGGCTACCTGAGCATCGGGCAGCCGCTGACCACGCTCTCCGGCGGCGAACGCCAGCGCCTGAAGCTGGCCATCCACATGGGGGAGTCCGGCGGCATCTACGTGCTCGACGAGCCGACCACGGGCCTGCACCTGGCCGACGTGCAGCAGCTCATGGGCCTGCTGGACAAGCTCGTGGACTCCGGCAAGTCGGTCATCGTGATCGAACACCACCAGGCCGTCATGGCGCACGCCGACTGGATCATCGACCTGGGCCCGGGGGCCGGCCACGACGGCGGCAGCATCGTCTTCCAGGGCACCCCGGCGCAGCTGGTCGCCGACCGCTCGACGCTGACCGGGCAGCACCTGGCCGCCTACGTCGGGGCCTAACCACCCGGAAAGGCCCCCGGCGCATCTAGTGCCCGAACTCCATCGGGGAAACGGGCGCGCCGGCGGTCCCGTCCAGCGCATCGATCGCCAGGACCTGTTCCTCGGTCAGGTCGAACGAGAACACGTCGAGGTTCTGGGCCATGCGCTCGGGGTCGGCGCTCTTGGGGATGGGGACCACGCCGCGCTGCACGTGCCAGCGCAGCACCGCCTGCGCCGGGGTTACCTTGTGCGCGTGCGCGGCCGCCACCACGGGCTCGGCCTGTAGCAGGTTGTGCTTTCCGCGGCCCAGCGGCCCCCACGCCTCGGTGACGATGCCGTGCCCGGCGTGGAACGCCAGGCGCTCGTCGTCGATCCAGTACGGCGAGTGCTGGATCTGGTTCACGTCCGGCACCACGCCGGTGGCTCGGACCAGTTCCTGCAGCTGCCCGGTGGTGAAGTTGGAGGTGCCGATGGCGCGTACCCGGCCGGCCTTCAGCAGCTTGACCAGGCCCTCCCAGGCCTCGACGTAGCGGCCCTCGGCGGGGTTCGGCCAGTGGATGAGGAACAGGTCAAGGTACTCGACGCCCAGCCGCGTGCAACTGTGTTCCCAGGCGTCGCGGACCCCGTCCACCGAATGCCACTTCACGTTGAACTTCGAGGTGATGAACAGTTCCTCGCGCGGCACCTGTGTGCTGCCGATGCCCTCGCCGATTCCCGTCTCGTTGTTGTAGTTCTCGGCGGTGTCGATGAGCCTGTATCCGGCCTCCAGGCCGTGCACCACGGCGGCTCCTGCCTGGGCGTCGTCGAGCGGCCAGGTGCCCAGGCCGATCGAGGGCATGAAAGCCCCGTTGTTGAGTTCTCGAAGGGGGACCGATGCGTGGTTGTCTGGCATTTGGCCATGCTATGGCACTTTGTCGCCCACCGGTAGGGGGTGCCGTTCATCCGCGAATGCATCCGCCCGAACGCCTTCCGAAAGATCGACTGACGTGGGGTTGGGTGCGCGGCGGGCCGCTTCTGCGGGACCGTTCCCGCGGCCCCTGGCACCAGGGTTGTCCACATCCCGTCCGGTTCCGCCCGACGGGCCCGCCGGAACCACCCACACTGGGCAGACGCGGCAAGAGAGCCTTGCCGCCTCAGATCCCCGGAGGGCACCATGACCGACCACCTGACGATTCGCGGTGTGGTGGGCACCGAACCGCGCATCAGCAACGGCGCCAGCGGCGCGTCCATCGCCAAGTTCCGACTGGTGAGCAACGAGCGGCGCCAGGACCCCGAGTCCGGCCAATGGGTCGATGTCCACAGCAACTGGTTCACCGTCTCCTGCTTCAGGGCGATGGCGTCGAACATGCTGGCCAGCATCCACATGGGCGACCACGTCGTCGTCTACGGAAAGGTCCAGCTGCGGGAGTTCGACCGTGCCGATGGAACCCGCGGATTCAGTGCGGACGTCGAGGCGCTTTCGCTCGGGCACGACCTGCGTTTCGGGGTCAGCACCTTCGAACGGGTGCGCAGGCAGGATGGCGAGGACGGACGCGGCGGGGGTGCCCGCGGACGCCACCCGCACGCGGCCGCGGGGGAGGCAGACGAGGATTTTCCGGTCAAGGGGTGGCCCGAAAGCGATGCCGAGCCCAACGGTGAAGCCGACACCAACGCCGCATGAGGGCGGGCGGCCAAGTCCCGCATGTGGGCACTTGGCCGCCACTGTGCCCAAGAACATGGATAACCTGCCGAAACTCACCGGCGGAAATTGTGAGTAAGACTGCAACAGGCACTAGCCTTGAGGGCATGGCGGAATTCATTTACACGATGACCAAGGCTCGCAAGGCCGTTGGCGACAAAGTCATTCTCGACAATGTCAGCATGTCGTTCTACCCAGGCGCAAAAATTGGCGTGGTTGGACCGAACGGTGCGGGCAAATCGACGATCCTTAAGATCATGGCAGGGCTTGATACGCCCTCCAACGGTGAGGCGCGCCTCAGCGACGGATACAGCGTCGGCATCCTTTTGCAGGAGCCGCCGCTGAACGAAGAAAAGACGGTCCTGGGCAACGTCCAGGAAGGCGTCGGCGAGATCTACGAAAAGATCACCCGCTACAACCAGATCTCCGAGGAGATGGCACAGGACGGTGCCGACTTCGACGCACTGCTCGAAGAAATGGGCCACCTGCAGGAGGCAATCGATTCCGCCGACGCGTGGGACATCGATTCCCAGCTCGAGCAGGCAATGGATGCCCTGCAGTGCCCGCCGGGAGATTCCCCGGTGACCCACCTCTCCGGTGGTGAGCGCCGCCGTGTGGCATTGTGCAAGCTGCTGCTGCAGAAGCCGGACCTGTTGCTCCTCGATGAGCCCACCAACCACTTGGACGCCGAGTCGGTCCAGTGGCTGGAACAGCACCTGCAGGCCTACCACGGTGCAGTCCTTGCCGTGACCCACGACCGGTACTTCCTGGACCACGTGGCCCAGTGGATCGCCGAGGTCGACCGTGGACGCTTGATCCCCTACGAGGGCAACTACTCCACCTACCTGGAGAAGAAGCGCGAGCGCCTCGAGGTGCAGGGCAAGAAGGACGCCAAGCTGGCCAAGCGCCTGGCCGAGGAACTCGAATGGGTTCGCTCCAACGCCAAGGGCCGTCAGGTCAAGTCGAAGGCCCGCCTTGCCCGCTACGAGGAGATGGCTTCGGAGGCCGAGCGCACCCGCAAGCTGGACTTCGAGGAAATCCAGATCCCCGCAGGCCCGCGTCTGGGTTCGGTGGTCATTGAGGCCAAGAACCTCAAGAAGGGCTTCGACGACCGCGTGTTGATCGACAACCTGTCCTTCTCGCTGCCGCGCAACGGCATCGTCGGGGTCATCGGCCCCAACGGCGTCGGCAAGTCGACCCTGTTCAAGACCATCGTCGGCATGGAGCCGCTCGATGGCGGCGAGCTGCAGGTCGGCGAGACCGTCAAGATCTCCTACGTCGACCAGAACCGTGGCGGCATCGACCCGAACAAGTCCCTCTGGGAAGTTGTTTCCGACGGACTCGACTACATGCACGTCGGCCAGGTCGAGGTTCCTTCGCGCGCCTACGTTTCGGCCTTCGGCTTCAAGGGCCCGGACCAGCAGAAGAAGGCAGGTGTGCTCTCCGGTGGTGAGCGCAACCGCCTGAACCTGGCGCTGACCCTCAAGCAGGGCGGCAACTTGCTGCTTCTCGATGAGCCCACCAACGACCTCGACGTCGAGACCCTGTCGTCGCTGGAAAACGCGCTGCTCGAATTCCCGGGTTGCGCCGTGGTCGTATCGCACGACCGTTGGTTCCTCGACCGGGTTGCCACCCACATCCTGTCCTACGAGGGCACCGATGAGGATCCGGCGAACTGGTACTGGTACGAGGGCAACTTCGAATCCTACGAGGCAAACAAGATCGAGCGCATGGGCCCGGAGGCTGCAAAGCCGCACCGCGTCACCCACCGCCGCCTGACCCGCGACTAATACCGGTCGGAACAAAGGCCCGGCCCGCTGGATTTTCCAGCGGGCCGGGCCTTTGTCGTTCTTCGGGATGCGTCGTGCCGTGCGGGTGTCAGTCGTGGCTCGGCAGGCGGAGCATGCCTTCCTGGGCGACGGACGCGACCAGCTGGCCGGCGCGGTTGAAGATGCGGCCGGTGCCCAGGCCGCGGGCGCCCGAGGCGCTGGGGGATTCCTGCACGTAGAGCAGCCACTCGTCGACGCGGAACGGGCGGTGCCACCACATGGCGTGGTCCAGGCTCGCGACGGACATGCCGCGGGTGATCCAGGTCAGCCCGTGGCGGCGGAGGATCGGCTCCAGCAGCGTGTAGTCGCTCGCGTAGGCAAGCGCCGCGCGGTGCAGCGCGTCGTCGTCGGGCATCGCGGCGGTGGTCTTCATCCAGACGGCGTTCACGGCGCGGCGGTCGGTGGGCTGCTGGAAGTACAGCGGTTCGCCGACGTAGCGGATGTCGAAGGGCCGGTTGAACGCGAACTCCTGGGCCACCGGGTGGTCGATCTCGCCGATCAGGTCGGCGGTGGTCGGCAGCGACTCCGGATCCGGCATGCCCTCCGGCATGGTGTCCTGGTGGTCGAGGCCCTCGGAGTGCTCCTGGAAGGAGGCGATCATCGAGAGGATCGGCACGCCGTTCTGGTAGGCGTGCACGCGGCGCGCGGAGAACGAGCGCCCGTCGCGCAGGCGCTCCACGCCGAAGGTGATGGGAAGCCGGGCGTCCCCGGCGCGCAGGAAGTACCCGTGCATCGAGTGGATCGGGCGGTCCCCCTCCAGGGTCCGGTACGCGGCCATGACGGACTGGCCCAGCACCTGGCCGCCGAAGACCCGGTCGCGGGCCTGCGGCGGGGTGTGGCCGACGAAGATGTCCTCGTCGGTGCGGGCTTCGCTGCCTCCCTTGAGGGACAAAAGCTCCAGCAGGGTATCGGTATTGGTGTTCTGCGTGCTCACGCGGGCTCCCTTGCGCAAAAAGTGATCTGGTTAGACACTATCGCCCCCGGGCCGCGGATTCTTAACCGTCGCAGTAAATACTTGCCGAAGGCGCGGTTTGTCCCGCGCGGCGGGCAGATGTCGGATCCGCGTGGGGCGAGCGCGATCGAGGCCGCGCGGCCCGCCGATCGGGCTTCGCAGCCGAATGCTACGAAAAGTGAACATTCCCACGCGTCCCCGCGGGGCGGCTTCCCGAGACGACATGGAAGTATGGAGGAATGGCCAGTGAAACAGTTGTACTGACAGACCAGGAAACCGTCGCGGACCTCGGCACCTTCCTTGCCCGCGCGCGCTCGATCGACGACGGGGCGGTGCGGGCGCAGGCTGCGGGCAACGTGCTTGCGTTCTACGTGCCGGTGCTCTTCCCCGAGAACCTGGGCGATGCGGTGCCGACGATCCTGGGCATGCGCGCCGTGGCGCTGGGCGGTCCTGCCAGCGCCGAGGGCGTGTACCCGATCTCCGCGATGACCGACCGGCTGGCGCGCATGGAGGGCAAGTCCCTGGAACTGGTGATGCCCCCGGCGGAGGTCGGCGCGCCCTGGGCCGGGCGGCAGGTGCCGCGTGGCGGTTGGGAGCGGCTGGCGGAGCTGGAGGACGACGTGCTGCTGGCGCGCGCCGCCGAGGGCATGGGCGCCGTGGCGCAGGCACTGCCGGAAAACGCGGGCAAGCCGGTGCTGGCGACCGTGCGTTCACGCATCTGGGCGACGCCGATGAGCGATGTTCCTGTCCAGATGCCGTTGGGCATGGCCTTCGGCGCGCAGACCCTGGGCTTCCTGCGCCCCGGCGCAACCTCCGTGCTCTTCGGCTCCGGAGGCTGGCTGCGCCTGAGCAGCTCCGGCGGGCACGTGCTGGCCCGCCAGGGCGGCGTGCTGGGCTAAGTCCGCCGTTTGCCGGCTGCTAGTCCGCGGCGTTCACCAGCGAGTGGGCGGCGCGGTCGAAGTAGTCCCAGAGGGTTTCCTCCTGCAGCGGCGGAAGCTGCAGCGAATCGAGCGCGTAGCGCATGTGCTTGAGCCATACGTCGCGGTTGTGCGAGTTGATCGTGTACGGGTGGTGGCGCATGCGCAGGCGCGGGTGGCCGCGGCGTTCGCCGTAGGTCTTGGGCCCGCCCCAGTACTGCTCGAGGAACAGCTGCAGGCGCATCGCTGCCGGGCGCAGGTCCTCCTCCGGGTACATGGAACGGAATTCCTCGTCCGCGGCGACGGACTCGTAGAACTTCTCGGCCAGCTTCGCGAAGGTTTCGCGCCCGCCGACCTGGGCGTAGAACGTGCCCTCGTAGGCGGCCGGGTCGTGGTCGTCGTTGGGGGAGAGCTTGCCCTCCGGAAGCGCGTTGCTCAGCGAGGCGCCGACCGGGCGCAACTGTCCCACGGGCTCGCCGAAGCGGGTGCTGCTGGGCAGCAGCACCGGCTTGGGGGTTTGGATTGCTTCCGGCTGGATGTCGTTCACGGTGGCACGGGTCCTTTCAGCTGCCGGTTCTCCCCGGCGTCGATTCTTCAATTATCCCCGGTCGGCGGGCGTGCCGGTGCAGGCTTTCGCGCAGGGCGTGGGCGGGCGGGGGAGATTCAGCCGCCCAGGTGCTTCATGGCCTCGCGCAGCGAGAGGCCGCTCATGCGGCCTTGGTGTGCATCGACCCACGTGCGCACCCAGTCCGGGTCGGTCTTGGCGTACTGGCGCAGCGACCAGCCCAGGGCCTTGCGGATGAAGAACTCCGGGTCGGCCAGGTTGCAGGCCAGCGCGTAGTCGAGCAGGCCGGTGTCGGTCTTCTTGCCCAGGTGCAGCTGCGCAATCATGGCCATGCGCCGCTTCCACATGAACTCGTCGGTCGCCCAGTCCCGAAGCATCGGCCCGACGATCCCGGGGTGGGCCAGCAGCGTTTCCCCGTAGCGGCGGGAGCAGCCGTCGACGATGTCCCACCAGGCGCCCTCGAGGATCATGCGCTCGTACAGCGGCAGGAATTCCGGCAGGCCCCGGCAGCTGCGGTGCGCGCAGAGCTCCGCGGCCGCGTACCAGTGTTCGCGGTGCGTGGCGTTTTCCCACAGTTCGGTGGCGGCTTGCAGCCTGGCCCCGGCGCTGTCCAGGCCGAACTCGAGTGCGAACTCCTTGGCGACGGCGCGGACCTGCGGGACCCGCACGCCGAGGAACGGCTGTTGGGTTTTCATGTAGGCCTGCTGGCCCGCCGCCCGGCCCTCCTCGATGTGCGGGATCAGCCGCTGCGTGAGCAGTTCGACGGCGCCGTCCACGCTATCTGGCACCGCGCCGGGCACGGCTCAGGCCCCGGGGTTGACCGGTGAGTGGTGCACGGGGAAGTTGACGCTGCGGGCGATGAAGCACACCGAGTTCGCCTCGTGGTGCAGCGAGTCGGCAAGCTCGCGCTGGGATTCGTCGGCCAGGGCCACCTGTGGGTGCAGCGTGGCCTCGAGGAACTCGCCGCTGCCGTCGCGGTTCAGCCGCAGGGTGCCCGTGGCGGCGTCGTCGTACCCGGTGACAACCACGCCGTTCTTCACCGCGACGTGCAGGTAGGAAAGCATGTGGCACTGGCTGAGCGCGGCGAGCAGCAGCTGCTCCGGGTTCCAGCGGTCGCGGTCGCCGTGGAAGGTCGGGTCGGCGGTGCCCGGAAGGTCCGGCAGCCCGGCGGCCGACACCACGTGGTCGCGGCCGTAGCCGCGGTAGCTGGCGGTGCCCTCGCCGCGGTTGCCTGTCCAGTGGATGGAGACGGAGTAGTTGTGCAGTGCCAGGTTCATGCTTCCATTCTCTTGCACGTTCGGGAGGTCCGCGCAATTCGTGACAGCTCGGGGTGGGAACGGGCGGTGCCGACGTGCGCGGACGCAGACGGGGGCCGTGCGTTTCCGCACGGCCCCCGTCCGCTGCGTGCTACGTGGTTACTTGTCGGCGGCCTGGGCCGCGAGGGCGCGGACCACGCCGTCGCGGGCCTCGAGGACCAGGCGGCGCAGCGCCCGCGAACCCTCGTCGAGGGTGCCCAGGAACGCGTCGGTCGCGTCCAGGGTTCCCTGGCTGGTCTGCGCGGCCGGGTAGAGGCCGACGATGATCTGCTGGGCGATCTCGTAGCTCTTGGTGTCCCACACGGTGCGGGCGGCCTCGAAGTAGTCCTTCGCGTAGCCGGCGATCAGCGCGGCGTCGTGCACGCGGTTGAAGCCGGTGATCGCGGCGCGCTGCTCCAGGTTGGACAGTTCCCCCCCAAGGATGCCCTGCCATGCCGCGGCCTTCGCCTCGGCCGTCGGGATGGCGGCCTTGGCCGTCTGCGCGGCAAGCTTGCCGTTTGCGGTGTTGTCGCGGGCCAGCTCGTCGTCGATCTCCTCCACGCCCACGCGGCCGCCGGCGGCCAGCGAGGACAGCAGCTCCCAGCGCAGGTCGGTGTCGACCTGCAGTCCCTCGAGCACCAGCCCGCCGTCCAGCAGGGCCGCGACGGAATCCAGCTGCTCCGCCGAGTTGGCGCGCAGGGCGAAGGCCTTGGTGAACTGCAGCTGCGAGTCCGATCCGGCAGCAGCCTCGTTGGCCAGGGCCCAGAGGCGGTCCGCGGCGCGGGTGCCGGCCTCGGCGGCGACGGCGCGGTCGACGTAGAAGTCGAGGGCGGTGTTCAGCTGGCGCAGCAGCACCATGACCACCGAGGAATCGGACTCGTGGCCGATGTTGTTGAGCACCAGCTCGACATAGGCGCGTGCCGGGGTCTCGGCGTCGCGCGCGGCGTCCCAGGCGGCTCCCCAGACCAGCGTGCGCGGCAGCGAGGACCCGAAGTCCTTCAGGTGGTTCGTGGCGGTGGCCAGCGAGAGCTCGTCCAGGCGGATCTTGGCGTACGCCAGGTCGTCGTCGTTGACCAAAACCAGCGCCGGGCGCTTGAGCCCGATGACCGCCTCGACCGTGGTGGAATCGCCGGCGACGTCGAGTTCCTCGCGGTGCACGCGCACCAGCTTGCCGGCCTCGTCGAAGTCGTAGAAGCCGACGGCCAGGCGGTGCGGGCGGATCGTCGGGTAGTCGGCGACGGCGCTCTGGGCGATCTCGAACCCGGTGATGGTGCCGTCGGCGTCGGTGGCGATCTGCGCGCGCAGCGTGTTCACGCCAGCGGTCTCCAGCCACAGCTCGGACCACTTGGCCAGGTCGCGGCCGGAGGAGTCCTCGAGCTCGCGCATCAGGTCCGGCAGCTCGGTGTTGGACCAGGCGTGCTTGGCGAAGTAGCTGCGCACCCCGGCCATGAACTGCTCCTGGCCGACCCAGGCAACCAGCTGGCGCAGCACGGAGGCGCCCTTGGCGTAGGTGATGCCGTCGAAGTTCACCTGAACGTCCTCGAGGTCCTTGATCTCGGCGACGATCGGGTGCGTGGAGGGCAGCTGGTCCTGGCGGTAGGCCCAGGTCTTCTCCATGATGTTGAACGTGGTCCAGGACTGGGTGAACTCGGTGTTCTGCGCCGCGGCCAGCGTGGACATGAACTCG
This sequence comes from Paeniglutamicibacter sp. NPDC012692, assembly GCF_042901625.1. Classification (NCBI taxonomy): domain Bacteria; kingdom Bacillati; phylum Actinomycetota; class Actinomycetes; order Micrococcales; family Micrococcaceae; genus Paeniglutamicibacter; species Paeniglutamicibacter sp. NPDC012692. The sequence continues at coordinate 749,258 of NZ_JBIBDE010000001.1, read as the reverse complement.
GCGAACGACTCGTTGAGCCACAGGTCGTTCCACCAGCGCATGGTCACCAGGTCTCCGAACCACATGTGCGCCAGCTCGTGCAGCACGGTCACGGCGCGGCGTTCCACCATCGCGTCGGTCGGGCGGGAGCGGAAGACATAGGACTCGAGGAACGTCACGGCGCCCGCGTTTTCCATGGCGCCGGCGTTGAACTCCGGCACGAAGAGCTGGTCGTACTTCTCGAACGGGTACGGGGTGCCGAACTGCTCCTCGAAGAACTCGAAGCCCTGGCGGGTGAGCGTGAAGATGTTCTCCGCGTCCAGGTGCTCCATGAGCGAGGCGCGGGCGAAGACGCCCAGCGGGATGGTGCGGCCGTCGCTGCTGGTCAGTTCCGAGCGCACGGAGCGGTACGGGCCGGCGATGAGCGCGGTGATGTAGGAGGAGATGCGCGCGGTCGGGGCGAAGGCCCAGGTCTTGGCGCCCTCGTGCGCGGCCACGGGAACGGGGGTGGTCGCGTTGGAGATGACGTCCCAGTGGTCCGGCGCGGTGACGGTGAAGGCGAAGGTGGCCTTGAGGTCCGGCTGCTCGAAGACGGCGAACATGCGGCGGGAGTCGGGGACCTCGAACTGCGAGTAGAGGTACACCTCCGCATCGACGGGGTCCACGAAGCGGTGCAGGCCCTCGCCGGTGTTCATGTACAGCGCGTCGGCGTCGATGACCAGCACGTTTTCGGCGGCAAGGTCCGGCAGCGCGATGCGCACGCCGTCGGAGACCTCGGCCGGGTCGAGCTCGACGCCGTTGAGGTTCACGGAGCGCACGGTCGCGGTCACGGCGTCGATGAAGGTGCTGGAGCCCGGCACGGCGCCGAAGCGCACGGTGGTGCGGGAGCCGAAGACGGTGTCCGACCCGGTGAGGTCCAGGGCGACCTCGTAGGAGTCGACGGTGATGAGTTCCGCGCGGGTCTGTGCTTCTTCGCGGGTGAGGTTCAATCCTGGCATGGTCGGCTCAGGCGCCTTTCGATCGGGATATGCGGCATGGGGTGTTCGACTGGGGTGTTCGGCGGGCGCACGCACCAAGACCGCAGGTGTGAAGCAAGCCCTGAACATTGTGTCCATTCTCTCACCACCACCCCACCGCGCCGCAAGTGTGAACCGACCTTTGGACGAAACACTGGTTGGATTGGTGACATGGGATTGAATGTGGTGCTGCTGGGTTACGGCGCGATCGGGCGGTCGCTGCACGGGATGCTGGCGCGGCATCCGGACAGGATTGCCGTCATCGGGGTGCTCGATGGCCGCGCTCCGAAGGCCATGGAAAGTGCAGCGGGCGACGACGCCAGCGTGTCGCTGCCGGTGCTCGATCTGGCGACCGCGCTCGAACGCGCCGACGTCATCGCCGAGTGCGCCTCACCGGCGGCGGTGCGCGAGCTCGGCCCGGAGATCATCGCCTCGCTCGGCGCGCTGGTCGATGAACGCCTGCGTGGACTCCTCCTGGAACGGGGACCGGGCCGCGCGTACCTGACCACCGGTGCCATCGGGGGACTCGACCTGATCCGCGCCTCCGCCGGAACCATCGACGCCATCGAGCTGGACACCCGCAAGCCGCCCGCGGCGCTGCTTCATTCGGGGCTTCCCGATTCCCTGCGTTCCCGGATCGCCGCCGCGGGAAGCGCGGGGGAGCCGTGCACCGCTTTCAGCGGAAGCGTGGAGCGGGCCGTGGAGCTGTTCCCCGCGAACATCAATGTCGCCGCGGCACTGGCCCTGGCCGCGGGCGACTTCTCCCGCGTTCACGTCACCATCACCGCCGACCCCGCGGCGACGCGGACCCGCCACGGGATCCGGATCCGCGGCAACGGCGGCAGCCACGACTTGGTGATCGAGAACGCCCCCGACCCGGACAACCCCGCCACCAGCGCGCTCACCGCCCGCGCGATGGCCTCGGGCCTGCTGCGCCTGGCCGGCGTCGGCCCGCACTTCATCTAGCGTGCCCGCACCACGTCCAATAAAAGCCCCGCACGAACCACCGCACGGGTCAAAGGTGAAACCCCGACAGCGTTCTGGATAGGCTCGGACGCAGTCTTGTTTCACAAAATTCCTAGGGGGACCGCACAAGCCATGCCCGGAACGACACACGCACCACGCATTTCACGACTCTGGATCCTGTCGCTGGTCACCATGGGGACGGCGCTGCTGATCCACGTGCTCTCGACCGCGCTCTGGTGGAACCGGCTGCCGCGGCCCGTCGCCACGCACTGGGGCTTCAACGGTGTCGCCGACGGCACGGGCAGCATCTGGATGCACCTGATCCTGGGCGCCTTCACCATCGTGTTGCTCGGCGTCGTCATGTCCCTGGCCTCGGGACCAGGACGAAGCCGGGGCATGCGCGGCGGGGAGCCGCTGCTGGCCGGCCTGGGCAACGGCCTGCTCGTGGGCATCTGTGCCATGTTCCTCGCCGGCCTGGCCGGACAGCTCGACGCCGCGGAGGCGCTCGGCAGCAGGATGAACATGCCGGTGCTTGCCGCGGGACTGGCGCTGGCGATCCTGTGGGGAATCGTCTCCGCCCGACTCGTGCGCAAGTCCCTGCCGGCCGCCGAGACTTCCGGTGAGGCGGCTGCGGCGGTTGGCCCGGCTTCCGGCCCGGCCGCGGGCATGCCCATGGTTTCGGGAACCACGCTCGCATCCGCGGTGAGGAGCCCCACGTGGGTGACGGCGGTGTTGGCGGCGCTGCTGGTCGGAATGCTGGTGCTGGCCGTCTACGTTTCCGCAGAGAACGCGGCAGACCTCTGGCTGGTGGCACCGGTGTTCGCCATCGTGGTGCTGGCCGGCGTGGTTTGCCTGGCCGGCAGGGTCGTGGCCGACGACGACGGCATCCGCGTCTACGGCGGCGGCATCGTCAAGCTTCTGCACGTCCGCCCGGCGGACATCCACCGGGCGGAGGGACGTGAAATCACCCCGGCCGAATTCGGCGGCTGGGGCCTGCGCGTCAGTGGCGCGGGTGTCGCCTTCATCGTCGGGAAGGGCCCCGGAGTGGTCGTGGAGCGCAAACGCGGGGGAGCCCGGATCTACTCGGTGGCCACCATGGACGACGCGACCGCGATGGCGCGCCTGCTCAACCAGCTTGCGCCCGGCCGCCCGGATGCCGGGTCACGAACTTAGCGGCGCCCCGCCGGTGAAGATAAGCTGGATCCGAACTTTCCCCACAAGCGTCTAAGGACATTTCACATGCGCGTTCACATCGCCACCGACCACGCCGGCCTCGAGCTCAGCGCCCACCTTATCGAGCACCTCACGGCCAAGGGCTACGAGATGGTCGATCACGGTCCGACCGCCTACGACGCCGAGGACGACTACCCCTCGTTCTGCATCAACGCGGCCCTGGCCGTCGTCGCCGACCAGGCCGAGGGCCTCGACTCGCTGGGCATCGTGCTGGGCGGATCGGGCAATGGCGAGCAGATCGCCGCCAACAAGGTCGTTGGCATCCGCGCCGCGCTGGCCTGGAACCTGGACACCGCGCGCCTGGCCCGCGAGCACAACAACGCCAACGTCGTTGCCGTGGGTGGCCGCCAGCACTCGCTGGAGGAGGCCACCGGCATCATTGAGGCGTTCCTGAACGAGCCGTTCTCCAACGTCGAGCGCCACATCCGCCGCATCGGCAAGATCGCCACCTACGAGACCACCGGTGAGGTCGTGGCCTAGCCAGGGCCGCACGCACCATGCCCGAAGGCCACTCGGTACACCGACTTGCCCGCCAATTTGACGACGTCTTTGGCGGGCAGGTCCTTGCCGTGTCCTCGCCGCAGGGCCGTTTCGCGCCCGCGGCGAAGCTGATCGACGGGCAGCAACTGGTCTCGTCGCACGCCCACGGCAAGCAGCTGTTCCTGGGTTTCGGGAACGACCTGGTCCTGCGCGTGCACCTGGGCCTCTACGGGGCCTGGAGCTTCGGCGGGGACGAGCACTTCTCCGGCGCCTCCTCCATCGGCGCCCCGCGCCGGGTGGGCGAATCCGAGCAGGCCTCCGCCGGGGACCAGGGGCCCTACGACGGCCCGCCGGAACCCGTCGGCCAGGTCCGCGCCCGGCTGGTCTCCGCACACGGTTGGGCGGACTTGCGCGGCCCCACCGCCTGCGAGGTGCTCACCGAGCAGCAGGCGGCGACGGTCCGCGCCAAGCTCGGCCCCGACCCGCTCGTCGCCGCGGCCGGCGAATTCAACCTGGCCAAGGGGCGCGGTTCGCACGCGGAAACCGCTGCCGACGCCCGGGCCGCCAGGCAGGACTTCATAGCCCGCCTGGCCAAGAAGAAGACGCCGATCGGCACCGCGCTGATGGACCAGGCCGTGCTGGCCGGGGTCGGGAACATCTACCGCGCCGAGGCCCTCTTCCGCTGCAACATCGACCCGTTCATGCCGTGCAACGAGCTGTCCAAGCCCCGGGCCGCGGCGCTCTGGGAGGACATCGTTTCCATCATGGAGGACGGCGTCCGCGACGGAAAGATCATCACGACCCGTGCCGAACACCGCGGTGCCGCGGGCCCTCTCTGGCCGGACAACGCGTACTACACCTACCAACGACAGCACCAGCAATGCAGGCTCTGCGATGCGGGCATCGCGCTGGTGGAAGTGGCCGGCCGCAAACTCTACTGGTGCCCCGACTGCCAGCCCAAGGCCCGCAAGCGCGCCACGCGTTAGGTTCACCCGTCGGAGATCCCTGGCGGGAATCGGGCTGCGGCTGCGTGCGGGCCGGTGCGGGACCCGTTTCCGGACGTCCGGCGATTCCGGGGCCGGGTTCGCGGGATTCGTGTCGCCTGGGTGTTGGTGCGTACTTGCGCAGTGACAAGGATCGAGACGTTCGGAAGCGCCGATTTGCACACTTCGGAAATGTGGTGCTAAGGTTTTATCCGTTGCCACCGACAAGGTGAAACAACACGGGGATGTAGCTTAATGGTAAAGCCTCAGTCTTCCAAACTGATTACGCGGGTTCGATTCCCGTCATCCCCTCCACTGCGAGCGGCTTGGTTTCCACGGAAACCAAGCCGCTTTTTTGTTTTCCGAGGGTTTCCCTTTTCGGCCCAAGCCAATACTTGTTGGCGTAAGGTTTGTCCATGCTCACACTGACAGGCACGGACCGGGTGCCTCGCTGGTCCTATGTGCCATTTGCGATTTTGACCCTCGTTCACCTCTACGGGCAAGCCACCGGCGTGGTCGCGGTGGCGGACTGGACGAAGACCTGGTTGATGCTCGCATTGCTGGTGGCGTTCCTGCTTTCCGCGCCGCGAGGCAATTGGCTGCCGGTCGCGCTTGGGACCGTGGCGCTGCTCGGATCGAGCCTGGGGGACAACTCGGATCTTGGTGGCGATGAATTCTTGCGCGGATTGGGCGCCTTTGCCGTTGCGCACCTCTCCTACATCGTGCTCTTTGCGTGGGGGATGGGCCTCCGCCCGCGCAATGCCAGAAAGTGGGCGCTGTTCTACTTGCCCCTGGTGGTCTTGGTCCTGTCCATTGTGCTGCCCCACGCTGGCGTGATGGCACCGGCTGTCGCCACCTATGCGCTGCTGATCCTGACGATGGCAATCCTCGGCAGCAGCGGCAACCGCGCAACCGCCCTTGGCTCCGCACTGTTCGTGATCTCCGATTCGGTCTTGTCCCTCGACCTCTTCGTGCCCGACTTCCATTTTTGGCAGATCGATCTGGTCATCATGGGCACCTACACGATTGGCCAGGGGCTTATCGTCTACGGCGTTGCGCAGAAGTTGTGGGAACGGTCCGCCGCGTCCGGATATCGCGCGTCAGCGGGGGAGTAGTGCGCATACGGATCCAAATCGCACTAAACGCAGTAATCCTCGTCACAAAAACTGTATAAAGTCGACAAAAATCGCCGTTTTGAGCGTCAAAAGTAGCGGAGGAACGTGTTTTTGGACCGCAGAACGAGGGTTTTGGCCTCAAAAACCCCGAGAATCCGCGCCTCGACCCCTCGAATTGGGTTTTCGGCCAACTCCTAGTATGTTTATTCCGCGCCGTCAACGAAATCCAAACTTCTGGTTGACGGGCCGATTAGTAGAAACAAGCAGTATCTGCATAGACTGTTTCTGCACTAATCGGGGTGTAGCTCAGCTTGGCTAGAGCGCGCGCTTTGGGAGCGTGAGGTCGCAGGTTCGAATCCTGTCACCCCGACTCTGTACCTTCGACCCCGCAACGGTTTCCGTTGCGGGGTTGAAGTCCAGTTAGACCAAACATCACACACCAGGAGTACAACGCTGTGAAGAGCGCCGTCGAAAACCTCAACCCTACTCGGGTCAAGCTCACCGTTGAAGTTCCATACGAGGAACTGAAGCCAAGCATTGACGAGGCGTACAAGACCATCGCCAAGCAGATCCAGGTTCCCGGCTTCCGTGCCGGCAAGGTTCCGTCCCGCATGATTGATCAGCGCGTCGGCCGTGGCTATGTCCTGGAGACCGCTATCAACGAGGGCATGAACGCTTTCTACCAGAAGGCCGTCACCGAGAACGAGATCGTTCCGCTGTCGCGTCCCGAGGTTGAGATCACCGAAACCCCGTCCGCAGAGGTAGCCGGCGAAGGCCAGCTCGCCTTCCAGGTCGAGATCGACATCCGTCCGACCATCGAACTGCCGGAATACAAGGGTCTCGAAGTTACCGTTGACGCCCTCGAGGCCGGCGACGAAGACATCGAAAAGGCACTTGAGGACCTGCGCGGCCGCTTCGGCACGCTGAAGTCCGTCGAGCGCCCGGCCGCCGAGAACGACTTCATCACCCTTGACCTGGTTGCCAGCGTTGACGGCGAAGAAATCGACTCCGCAACAGGCCTGTCTTACCAGGTCGGCTCCGGCACCATGCTTGAGGGCATGGACGAGGCAGTCACCGGCCTGTCCGCAGGCGAGGATGCAACCTTCGAAACCAAGTTGGCCGGCGGCGAGCACGCAGGTGCCGACGCACAGGTCAAGGTCACCGTTACCGCCGTCAAGGAGCGCGAGCTTCCCGAGGCCAACGACGACTTCGCACAGCTGGCTTCCGAATTCGACACCATGGCCGAATTGCGCGAATCCCTCGCCAAGGACGCAGCCGAGTCCAAGGTCATGGAGCAGGGCGTTGCCGCCCGCGACCTCGTTCTCGAGAAGCTGCTGGCCCTCGTTGAGGTTCCGGTTCCGGCATCCGTCATCACCGAGCAGGTTGAGCAGCACTTCGAACAGGGTGCGCACAACGAAGGTGAAGAGCACGACACCGAAGAGCACCGCACCGAGGTTCGCGAGAACACCGAGAAGGCCTTCAAGAACGAGATCGTCCTTGACGCCGTTGCCGAAGCAGAGAAGATTGGCGTTGCCCAGTCCGAACTGATCGACTACATCGTTCAGACCGCAGGCCAGTACGGCATGGATCCGAACCAGTTCGCCCAGATGCTCGACGGCGCCGGCCAGGTTCCGATGCTGGTTGGCGAAGTTCGCCGCCGCAAGGCACTTGCCAAGGTCCTGGAACTGGCAGTCGTCACCGACTCCAACGGCAAGGTCGTTGACCTGAGCTCGTTCGTCAGCGCCGAAGGTGAAGAGGACTCCGCGTCCTCGGCATCGTCCGCTTCCTCCGCCTCCTCGGCTTCGGCAGCATCCGCAGAGTAACTCCTGCACCGCCCAAGCGGTAAGTTTTTCCCGATCGCGGGGTCACCATTGGTGGCCCCGCGATCGTTCTTTAAGCCCTCGGCGATGGGCCGGGCGCGGACCATGCGCCCACAGCGAACAGCTGCGGTTGAGCTCCCAAAGTGGCTTGCCAAGGCAGTAATGTTCAAAGAAGTAAAGAGCCAGTGGCCCGACGGACAGAACATCGGGCCACGGCATCACGGAGAGGTATCAGAACATGTCCAGTGACTCCCGCACTCCCACTATGGCTTCGGTTGACCCGGCCGCACGTGAGGACTACATCTACAATCGACTCCTCAAGGAGCGGATCATCTGGCTCGGCTCGGAAGTCCGAGACGACAACGCGAACGCCATTTGCTCGCAGTTGCTCCTGCTCTCCGCGGAGGACCCGGAGAAGGACATTTACCTGTACATCAACTCCCCGGGTGGATCCATCACCGCGGGCATGGCGATCTACGACACCATTCAGTACATCCCGAACGACGTGGTGACCGTGGCAACCGGCCTTGCCGCTTCCATGGGACAGTTCCTGCTTTCCTCGGGCACGCCGGGCAAGCGTTACGCCACCCCGAACGCCCGCATCCTGATGCACCAGCCTTCCGGCGGCATCGGTGGCACGGCCTCGGACATCCGCATCCAGGCGGAACTGATCCTTCACATGAAGAAGGTCATGAGCGAGCTGACGGCCGCGCAGACCGGCCAGACCGTTGAAACCATCCTCAAGGACAACGAGCGCGACAAGTGGTTCACGGCCACCGAGGGCCTCGAATACGGCTTCTTTGACCACATCGCCCAGTCCTCCGGCATCGTCTCCGGTGGCGGCGGGGTCGCGAAGTAACGCGACGGAATCCAGCAGACCCAACTGATTTCCCAGGAGAAACGATGAATTTCACCCCGCACGCCACCTCCGGCGAAATGCCCTCGGCACGCTACATCCTTCCTCAGTTCGAGGAGCGCACCCCCTACGGGTTCAAACGCCAGGATCCTTACGCGAAGCTCTTCGAAGACCGCATCATCTTCCTTGGTGCACAGGTCGACGACGCCTCGGCCGACGACGTCATGGCCCAGCTGCTCGTCCTCGAGTCCATGGACCCGGAACGCGACATCACCCTGTACATCAACTCGCCGGGTGGCTCGTTCACCGCGATGACCGCAATCTACGACACGATGCAGTTCATCCGCCCCGAGGTCCAGACCGTATGCCTCGGCCAGGCAGCCAGCGCCGCCGCGGTATTGCTCGCCGGCGGTGCACCGGGCAAGCGCCTGGCGCTTCCGAACGCTCGCATCCTGATCCACCAGCCGGCGATGGGTGGCGGCGAACGCGGCACCGCGTCCGACCTGCAGATCCAGGCCGAAGAAGTCATGCGCATGCGTGCCTGGTTGGAAACGACTCTTGCCGGACACAGCAACAAGACCGCGGAAGAGGTCGGCAACGACATCGAACGCGACCTCTACATGACGGCAGAGGAAGCAAAAGTGTACGGCCTGATCGACGAGGTTCTTACCCCGCGTAAGATCAAGCCACAGGCTATTTCGCACTAATGTAGCGTCGGCAACGGGTGGTGTGTGGTGTGTGAAATTCGCACCACACACCACCCGTTCGCCCATTCCGACGCTCCTCTGTCATAGAGTTAAGACAGTTCAGCATTTCCGGTCTCTCGGACCGGTTCTACCGGTACCAGATAAGGGGACCAACACTATGGCACGCATGGGTGAAGGGTCTGATCTGCTCAAGTGTTCCTTCTGCGGGAAGAGCCAGAAGCAGGTTCGCAAGCTAATTGCCGGGCACGGTGTCTACATCTGCACCGAGTGCATTGAACTCTGCAACGAAATCATCGAAGAAGAGCTTGCCGAGGTCGAAGAGGGAACCACCTTCGAGCTTCCCAAGCCCAAGGAAATCTTCGACTCGCTGCAGGAATACGTGATCGGACAGGAAGGCGCCAAGCGTTCGCTGGCCGTCGCCGTCTACAACCACTACAAGCGCATCCAGGGCGGGGCCGCCTCCAAGCCGGTTTCCGCGCTGTCCGATGCCAACTCGCTGGACGAAGTCGAAGTGGCGAAGTCCAACATCCTGCTCATCGGTCCCACCGGTTGCGGCAAGACCTACCTGGCCCAGACCCTGGCCCGCCGACTCAACGTGCCCTTTGCGGTAGCGGATGCCACTGCGTTGACAGAGGCCGGCTATGTGGGCGAAGACGTCGAGAACATTCTCCTCAAGCTCATCCAGGCGGCCGACTACGATGTGAAGAAGGCCGAACAGGGCATCATCTACATCGACGAGATCGACAAGATTTCCCGCAAGAGCGAAAACCCCTCGATCACCCGCGACGTATCGGGCGAGGGCGTGCAGCAGGCGCTCTTGAAGATCCTGGAAGGGACCGTCGCCGCGGTGCCGCCCCAGGGTGGCCGCAAGCATCCGCACCAGGAATTCATCCAACTCGACACCACCAATGTGCTGTTCATTGTGGCTGGCGCCTTCGCCGGGCTCGAGGAGATCATTTCCTCGCGCGCCGGACGCAAGGGAATCGGATTCGGGGCACCTCTATCCGCGCTGAAGTCCGAGGAAGCGTCATATTCGGATGTACGGCCCGAGGACCTGCTGAAGTTCGGGTTGATTCCCGAATTCATCGGCCGCCTGCCGGTTATCACGACCGTGGAAAAGCTCGACCGCGACGCGTTGATCAAGATCCTCAGCGAACCGAAGAACGCCCTGATCAAGCAGTACCAGAAGATGTTCAGGATGGACGGAGTCGAGCTATCCTTCGAGCCCGGCGCGCTTGAGGCAATCGCCGACCTTGCCCTGGCCCGTGCCACCGGGGCCCGCGGCCTTCGTGCGATACTTGAGGAAACCCTCAGCGCCACCATGTTCGAGATGCCCAGCCGCGACGACGTCGCGGAGGTCATCATCACGGCCGATGTCGTTGTCAACGGCGCCGAACCCACCCTGATTTCCGAGCAGCTTGCCGCCAAGCGCGGCAAAAAGTCGGCCTGATTTACATCACTGATTGAAGCCCGCGCGCATTTGGGCGGGCCATCCGAGTCCACAAAGGAGCAAAGCACTTGTCCGAAAAAACCCGTGTCGATTTTTGGTTCGATCCCGCCTGCCCGTTCGCCTGGGCCACCTCACGTTGGGTGCTTGAAGTCGAAAAGGTCCGCGACGTTGAAGTCGCATGGAACGTCATGTCGCTTGCCGTGCTCAACGACGGCCGTGAAGGACTGAGCGAACAGTACCAGGAGCTCCTTGCCAAGGCATGGGGTCCGGTGCGCGTGATCATCGCCGCCGCGGAGGAGCACGGCGAGGAAGTCATCGGCAAGTTGTACACGGCCATGGGCGAACTGCTGCACCACGAAAAGGTCACCGACTACGACGAGGTCATTTCCCGCGCACTTGAAACCGTGGGGCTCCCGGCGGAACTCGCGGCGGTCGCATCGACCACCGACTTCGACGACGCACTGCGCGTCAGCCACGACAAGGGCATCTCGCAGGTCGGCCAGGACGTCGGAACCCCGATCATGTCGCTGAACGGCACCGCGTTCTTCGGCCCGGTCATCACCCGCGTGCCGGCCGGCGAAGAAGCTGGAACGATGTTCGACGCCACGGTGACGCTGGCAGCCTACCCGCACTTCTTCGAGCTCAAGCGCAGCCGCAACGAGAAGCCGGAATTCAGCGTCAACTAGGCGGAAAAGCCGTCAAGAGGCAGTACATCTAGGAATTTCCGGCAAGGGCTGGGGTGGAGCACAAACTTCCGCCCCGGCCCTTGCCCGTACCCGCGGAAGTGCGTATAAAAGATATACGCATCACTACCGGAATGATGCTGAACGAAAACCAAAGACGCAGAGACGTGGTCGTGGAATCTCTTCGAACACGGTTGTAGCAGCGATACAACAAGACCTACGTACCGAGGATTTCGTCCGGTTCTCGAATCATCGCTGAAAGAGGACCTGCCGAGTCGAAGCCCCTCCGACATTTGAGTTTGTTGGCCGAAGGGGCTTCCCCTCTGTCTGGCACAAGGTGGACTGGAACGGGGAATCTCCGCCGGCACGGAAACATCGAGGTCGGTGACCGCCACATGGCGGGCACCGACCTCGATGTTTTATTGCGGCTATGCGGTTGTGGCTAGGCCTGAACGGTTTCCTCGGCCGGAGCCAACACGACGTCGCTGACCGTGATGGAGCCTTCGGCCGCAACGAGGGTCAGGTCCTTGGCGTTGCCGGCGGCCAAGAGGTCGCCGAGGCCGCGGCGCAGCAGCTCAAGCTGGGCCTCGGGTGCCGAGACGACGCCGCTGAGGACCTCGGTGCGCTGCTTGACCTTGGCCTCGGACTTCGCCTTGCGGATGCCCGAGAGTGCCTCGCCGACGATCGGCAGCACCGCGGTGTCCGCGCCCGCAACGGCGTCGGCCAGGTGGGCCGAGCTCGGCCATTCGGCGCGGTGCACCGAACCGGCACGCCACCAGCCCCAGACCTCTTCGGTCGCGAACGGCAGGAACGGCGCGAACAGACGCAGCACCGCATCAAGCGTGGTGGCCAGGGCGGCAAGCACGGATGCCTGCTCTTCCTCGCCGCGGGCGCCGTAGGCGCGGTCCTTGATGAGCTCGACGTAGTCGTCGGTGAACGACCAGAAGAACGACTCGGTGATGTCCAGCGCGCGGGCGTAGTCGTAGGCGTCGAAGGCGCGGGTGGCGTCGTCGATGACCTGCGACAGGCGGGCGAGCACGGACTTGTCCAGGCCGTTGGTGATGACCGAGGCGTCGCCGGTGATGACGTTGGCCTGGGTTGCGCCGAGGTTCAGCACGAACTTGGAGGCGTTGAGGATCTTGATCGCCAGGCGGCGGCCGATCTTCATCTGGTTGATCTCGTACGCGGTGTCGGCGCCCAGCTTGGCGCTGGCGGCCCAGTAGCGCACGGCGTCGGATCCGTAGTCGTTGAGCACGTCGGTGGGGACCACCACGTTGCCCTTGGACTTGGACATCTTCTTGCGGTCCGGGTCAAGGATCCAGCCGGAGATCGCGGCGTGCTTCCACGGCGCTACGTCGTGCAGCGCATCGGCGCGCACGGCGGTGGAGAAGAGCCAGGTGCGGATGATGTCGTGTCCCTGCGGGCGCAGGTCGAACGGGAAGACCTTGCCGAAGAAGTCGTCCTCGCGGGACCAGCGGCCGACGATCTGCGGGGTCAGCGAGCTGGTGGCCCAGGTGTCGAGCACGTCGGCGTCGCCGATGAAGCCGCCGGCGACGTTGCGCTGGGACTCCTCGAAGCCCGGGGCCGCGTCGGCGGCCGGGTCGACCGGAAGCATCTCGTCGGTCGGCAGGATCGGGTTCTCGTAGTCCGGGTCGCCCGCGGCGTTCAGCGGGTACCAGACCGGCACCGGAACGCCGAAGAAGCGCTGGCGGGACACCAGCCAGTCGCCGTTCAGGCCCGAGATCCAGTTCTCGTAGCGGGAGCGCATGAAGGACGGGTGGAACTCGATCTGCTCGCCGCGGGCGATCAGGCGTTCGCGGCGGTCCTCGTCGCGGCCGCCGTTGCGGATGTACCACTGGCGGGAGGAGACGATCTCCAGGGGCTTGTCGCCCTTTTCGAAGAAGTTCACCGGGTGGCTGATCTTCTTGGGCTCGCCGTCGAGCAGGTCGGCGGCGACGAGCATCTCAACGACGCCCTCCTTGGCGGAGAACACGGTCTTGCCGGCGATCTGGGCGTAGGCCTCGCGGCCGGCCTCGGTGGTGATCCACTCCGGGGTCTCGGCGATGACGCGGCCGTCGCGGCCGATGATGGCGCGGGTCGGCAGCTGCAGCTCGCGCCACCAGGTGACGTCGGTCAGGTCGCCGAAGGTGCAGACCATGGCGATGCCCGAGCCCTTGTCGGCCTTGGCCAGCGCGTGCGGGTACACGGTGACCGGGACGTCGAAGAGCGGGGAGGTGACCGTCTTGCCGAAGAGCGGCTTGTAGCGCTCGTCGTCGGGGTTCGCGACCAGGCCGGCGCAGGCTGCGAGCAGCTCCGGGCGGGTGGTCTCGATGAAGATCTGTGTGCCGTCTTCCGCGGTGAACGGGTAGCGGTAGTACGCGCCCGGCATCTCGCGGTCCTCGAGCTCGGCCTGGGCCACGGCGGTGCGGAACGTGACGTCCCACAGGGTCGGTGCCTCGGACATGTAGGCGTCGCCGGCGTTCAGGTTCGCCAGGAAGGCGCGCTGGGACACCGAGCGGGAGACGTCGTCGATGGTGCGGTAGGTCAGGTCCCAGTCGACGGAGAGGCCCAGCGTGGAGAAGAGGTGCTCGAAGAACTTCTCGTCCTCGACGGCGAGTTCTTCGCACAGCTCGATGAAGTTCTTGCGGGAAACGACGTCCCAGTCGCGCTGGTTCTTCGCCGGGGTGGCCGGCGGGCGGTAGCCCTCGACGTAGGAGTAGGTCGGGTCGCAACGCACGCCGTAGTAGTTCTGCACGCGGCGTTCGGTGGGCAGGCCGTTGTCGTCCCAGCCCATTGGGTAGAAGACGTTCTTGCCGTTCATGCGCTGGTAGCGGGCCAGCACGTCGGTCTGGGTGTAGGAGAACATGTGTCCCACGTGCAGCGAACCGGAGGCGGTCGGCGGGGGAGTGTCGATCGAGTAGACCTGCTCGCGCGTGGTCTGCGGGTTGAACTTGTAGGTTCCCTCGGCACGCCAGCGGGCGTCGAGGCGTTCCTCCAGGCCCTCCAGTGCGGGCTTGTCGGGAACGGAAACTGTTGCGGGCGTGTCTGTGCCCAAGGTGTCTTCAGCCATGCGTTCCATTCTTCCATGTCCGCGCCGTTACCCCCAGTCGGGGCCGGGGTGGTGCGCGCCACAAACGCCACGGGGGCGCACGGCGATGTCGTGTGCGCCCCCAGGGAGGTCCGGGATCGGCGCGGGGTGCGCCGTTTCGGGTTAGGGTGCGATCCAGAGGGTGGTTTCGCCCGGGACCATCGTCGTGGGCCCTGCCGCGGTTCCGCTGGCCACGACGATCTTCGAGGCGTCGACCCCCGCGGGCAGCTCCGCCGGTGCGGTGCCGAAGTTCGTCAGCACGGTCCAGCCGTTGGGGCGGCGGTAGTGGGCCAGCGTCGCGTCGGGCTCCGAGACCCACTCCAGCGATTCGGCGCTTTGCAGGGTGCGGCGCCAGGCGAGCGCGGAGCGGTAGAGTTCCAGCGTGGAATCCGGCGCGCCGTCCTGCGCGGAGACGGCGTGGCCGGCAAACCACTCCGGCTGCGGCAGCCAGGGCGATCCGCCGAAGCCGAAGTTCGCTTCGCTTGCGTTCCACGGCAGCGGCACCCGGCATCCGTCGCGGCCCTTGATCTTGTTGCCCGTGCGGAACCACGTGGGATCCTGCAGCGATTCGGCGGGCAGGTCCGCGGCCTCGAAGAGGCCCAGCTCCTCGCCCTGGTAGAGGTAGGCGGAGCCGGGCAGGCTCAGCATGAACAGCGTCGCTGCCCGTGCCCGGCGCAGCCCGCGTGCCGGATCGCCGGCCGGTTCCCGGCCGCCGGAGAGCAACCAGGCATCCTGGCCGGCGCCGTCCGTGCCGTCGGGCAGGGAGTAGCGCGAGGGGTGGCGGATGACATCGTGGTTGGAGAAGACCCAGGTGGAGGACGCGCCGGAGGCCTCGGCCTCGGCCAGGCAACGGGTGACGATGTCGCGGAAGGCGGTGGCGTCGAAGGGTGCCTGCAGCAAATCGAAGTTGAACGCCTGGCCCAGGCCCGTGGGGCGGGCGTAGCGCAGCCGGCGATGGGTGAAGGGCACCCAGGCCTCGGCCACCGCGGTGCGCGGGGGATCGTACTCGTTGAGCACGCTGCGCCAGCCCGCGTAGATCTCGTGGACCTCGTCGCGGTCAAAGAGCGCGTCGGTGCCGTCGTCGACCTTGATTTCCAGGGTCGGCTTGGATCGCAGCGGCAGCGTCATGTCCTTCACCAGCGCATGGGCGACGTCGACGCGGAACCCGTCCACGCCGCGGTCCGCCCAGAAGCGCAGCGTGGTGTGGAAGTCCTCCCGCACCTCGGGGTTGTCCCAGTTCAGGTCCGGCTGTTCGGACGCGAAAAGGTGCAGGTACCACTGGCCCGGCTTGCCGGCGTTTTCCCCGGCGGCCTCGGTGACCCGGGTCCAGGCCGGTCCGCCGAAGTGCGAGGGCCAGTCCGAGGGCGGCAGTTCACCGTTTTCGCCCTGTCCGTCGAAGAAATGGTAGCGGGCGCGTTCGGGGGAGCCCGGCGCAGCCGCAAGGGCCGCCTTGAACCATTCGTGGCGGTTGGAGCTGTGGTTGGGCACCACGTCGGCGATGACCTTGATGTTTGCCGCGTGTGCGGCGCCTACCATGGCGTCGAAGTCGTCCAGGGTACCCAGCCGGGGGTCCACGTTCCTGTAGTCGTCCACGTCGTAGCCGCCGTCGGCAAGGGCCGAGGGGTAGAACGGGGAGAGCCAGACCGCGTCGATGCCCAGGTCCGAGAGGTAGCCGATGCGGGAGGTGACGCCGGCGATGTCGCCCATCCCGTCGCCGTTGGAGTCGGCGAAGCTGCGCGGGTAGATCTGATAGACGGCGGCTTGGCGCCACCAATCCGCATCGAGCGCGGTGGTTGAAACGTTGTCGTTCATTATTTGATGGATCCTCTCATGACACCGGAAATAACCCAGCGTTGTGCGAACAGGTAGACAAGGAGCAGCGGTGCCATCGCCATCAGGTAGGAGGCGAAGGCGGTGGAGTAGTCGGTGTTGAACTGGCTCTGGAAGACGTACTGGACCAGCGGGAGCGTGCGGGTGGTGGGATCGGACAGGATCACCAGGGGCAGCAGGAAGTCGTTCCACGCCCAGAGGCACGTCAGGATTCCGACCGTCGCATTCATGGGCGTCAGCAGCGGGAAGATGACCTTCCAGAAGGTGGTCCAAGTGCTGGCCCCGTCCATGATCGCGGCCTCCTCGAGCTCCGGGGGGATCGACTTGATGAACGCGGTGTAGACGAAGATGTTGAAGCTCAGCCCGTAGACCGTGTAGAGCAGGAACAGTCCGACCGGGTTGTCCAGTCCCAGAAGCGCCGTTTCCCTGGTCACCGGAAGCATGATGATCGGGAACGGGACAAAGAGCGCGGCGATGAAGAAGTAGTAGAGCGCCTTGAAGAACGGCCGGTTCATGTTGCGCGCGATCGCGTACGCAACCATGGAGTTGGTGATGATCGTCAGGACCACGGCCGAAGCCGTGACGATACCGGAGACCAGCAGGGCGTTGGGGAAATTGGTGAGCTGCCACGCCTTGGAGAAGTTCTCGGGGTGGATGCTGGTGGGCAGTTCGAACCCGGTCCCGCCGAGCTGGTCCGGGGACTTCAACGCGGTGACCACGGTGAAGTACAGCGGTATGAGGACGGTCAGCGAGAGCACCGCCACCAGGACGGTGACGGGGACGTTGACGCCGGAGGTTCGCCGTTTCCCGGCCGTGCCGCAAGCGGGAACGGGTTCGTGTTCGCCGTCCACGTCCTGCCCGGTCATGATTTGAGTGCTCACGAGAAATCGGCCTCCTTGCGTTGTAGGGTGCACATCTGCAGCAGCGACAGGACCACGATGACGATCAGGTACACCACGGAGTTGGCCATTTGGTAGCCGTATTCCCCGCCCTGGAACCCTCCCCGGTAGATGACCATGGCGACGGACTCCGTGCTGGTTCCCGGGCCGCCGCCGGTCAGCGCAACGATCTGGTCGAAGGCCTGAAGGAAGCCCTTGAGTGCCAGCACCATGTTGATGGTGAAGAACGCGGAAATCATGGGAAAGGTGATGGAGGTGAATTGCCGCCAGTGCGACGCCCCGTCGAGGCTTGCCGCCTCGTAGAGTTCCGCCGGCACCGTTTGCAGCCCCGCCAGGTAGATGATCACGCTGAAGGCGATCGACTGCCAGGCAGTCACTCCGACTATGCCCAGCCAGGCGAGATCGGGATTCGTGAGGATCGACGTGGAGAGCCATTCGATGCCAAGGGCCTGGCCGATGAGCGGCAGGTTGTTGGACAGCAGGTAGTTGAAGACGTAGCCGACGATCAGCACCGACAGCACATTGGGGATGAAGAAGATCCCGCGGAAGGCGGTTTGGAACTTGATCTTCGCGTTCAGCAGCAGGGCGATGAACAGTGCGCCGAGGTTCACCACGATCGTCGCGGTGACGGCGAAGAGGAAGGTGAACCCGTAGGAGGAGAGGATCCTGTCGTCCCTGAAGAGGTTCACGTAGTTCCCAAGGCCGACGAAATCCCACTCGCCGTAGCCCGCGTAGTTGGTGAAGCTGTAGAAGATTCCGGTCAACGCCGGAATCGTGTGAAGCACGACGAAGAGCAGGAGGGCCGGGACCACCATCCAGTAGAACGTTCGGTTAACGGTTCGGCTGCGGAGCTTGTTCTGGGCCGGACCCGTGGCGAGGCGTGGTGCGCTCATGGTCATTCTCCCTTCTTCGTTGAGGTTCGGGCGGCGGCCTTGGCGAATTCGTTGTCTGCCCGGTGGAGGAACGCAGCGGTGTCGCCGTCGAGCATGAACTGCTGCAGCATTGCCGTGAACGGGATGCTGGTGGGGATCTGGTGGTCGAAGTAGCCGATCAGGCGGCCTTCGTCGAAAACGTCCTGGACCCCCGAAAGGGCCGGATCTGCCATGGGTCCGGCATCGTCAAGCGGCACGATTGCGGACTGTGCCTTGGCGTAGGCCTTCATGGCCTCGTTGCGCATCAGGAACTCGATGAACGCCGCGGCTTCCTTCGGGTGTTTTGTCTCCCGGCCCATCGCAAGCGTGACATCGACGCCCGTGATCAGCGTAGTCTCGGCCGGGTTGTTGGTGGTCGGGTACGGGAAGGAAGCGATCCTTGCATCGGGGTTGGCTGCCCGGATCGCGGGAATGGCGAAACTGCCCTGGAGGTACATTGCCGATTTGCCCGCGGCAAAGGCCGCATTCCCGTCGCTGTAGCCGGCGCTGTCGGCACCCGGCTGGCGGTAGCCGAAGAGTTGCTTGAGCTTCTCGGCCGCCTCCGTCCCCTCCTTGGCGAAACCGTGCGTGCCGGTCTGCGGAGTCCATGAGGCGGCACGGATGTCTTCGAAGAATCCCGCGGGCTTCAGATTACCGGCGAGGTTCACGTACGCGGGCAGGACCGTCCACGCGTCCTTGAGGGTCATGTAGAACGGGGCAACGCCGTTGGCCTTGAAGGTTTCCGCCGCGGCAATCAACTCATCCCAGGTGCGCGGGACCTTGACGTTGTACTTGGCGAAAATGTCGGGGTTGTAGAGGATCGCGCTGGCGTTGTTCGCAAAGGGCAGGCCATTGGTCTCGCTGCCGTGGCAGGTTCCCAGGGAGTTCAGGATTTCCTGGACCTCCGGTTTGACGCGCGAAGCGGAGGGGAAACCCGACAGATCTGCAAACACGCAGGATGAAGCCAGATCGGCGAAATTCCCGTTGCCGTTGAGCGTGAGCACATCGGGGGTCTTGCCCTTGACCAGCAGGGTGCGGATGGCGGTGTCGGGATCGGGAACGGCGTTGATGACCACGTCGATATCCGGGTTTTGTGCCTCGAACTCGGCGACCAAGGCTTTGAATTCGGCAACCGCCTCGGGCTTGAACTGGAAGAAGTCCAGTTTCACGCGGGCCTGTCCGGCCGGGGCGCAGGCGGCCAACGAGGCTCCCAGCGCCAGGGCCAGGCATGCGCCGGTGATTCGGCGCCATCCTGCCGTACGGGATTTTTCGGTGTTCACGGGTGCTCCTTATGCCTCGTGGCGATCAAGCATGATCAGTACCGATTGTTCGGGGAAGAGCACGGGGGACTGCAGCCCCGTTGTTTGCAGGACGGTGCCGCTGAGGACATGCGTTGTTTGCGCCCAGGAAAGCACCGACTGCCCGTTGCCGACGGAGTCGTTCAGCGGTTCGCTGAGCCGCACCCGGTACTTGGTCTGGGGGTCCAGTCCCGGCAGGGTGAATCGTCCAGCGGGGTAGGTCAGCGATGCCTCGCGCAGCGTGAAGGCAAAGACGGCACGGGAGGCATCGGCGGCAACCACGCCGCGGATGTCGATGGCCGGGTCCGGATGGTCCGCATGGACGCTGTCACCGCGGTGGAACAGGTCGCGGTTTTCCTTGTGGAAGTCCACCCACCGTGCCAGTTCGGAACCCAGCTTTTCGTCGATCCCGGCGATGTTCCATTCGATCCCGAAGTGCCCGAAGATCGCGGTGCGCGCCATGAAGCCGAGGTCGTGCCGGCGTCCGGTGGAGTGCGATCGCGGTCCTCCGATGTGGGCGCCCATGAGCTCGTAGGGGACCAGCAGGTTGGTGTTTTCCTGGTTGTCGAGGCGCTCGACCGGATCGATGCAGTCGGAGGTCCAGATGCGGTCGGTGTGCTCGAGGATGCCCAGATCGACGCGTGCGCCGCCGGAGGCGCAGCTCTCGATTTCCAGGCGCGGGTGCCTGGTCTTGAGCTCGCCCAGCAACCGGTAGAGCGCCAAGGTCGTTTCGCGGACCGCCGCGGTTCCGCTGTCCGCGTGGGACGCCTCGAGCAGGTCGCGGTTGTGGTCCCATTTGATGTAGGCGATGGGGTACTGCGTGAGCAGGCTGTCGATGCGTTCGAGAAGGTATGCGTAGCAGCCGGGGTGGGCCAGGTTCAGCACTTGCTGCTGGCGTGCGCTGACAGGCCAGCGGTCTGCCGTGTGAAGGATCCACTCGGGGTGGTTGCGTGCAAGGTCGCTGTCCGGGTTGACCATTTCGGGTTCGAACCAGAGCCCGAATTCCATGCCGAGTCCCGTGACGTGGTCGATGATCGGGGAAAGGCCCTGCGGCCAAACGGCCTGGTCCACGTACCAGTCGCCGAGGCCCGCGGTGTCGTCGCGGCGGCCGTTGAACCAGCCGTCATCGAGCACAAAGCGCTCCACGCCCGCGGCGGCTGCCTTGTCCGCAAGGCCCTTGAGTGCCTGCAGGTCGTGGTCGAAGTACACGGCCTCCCAGGTGTTGAGGGTGACGGGCCGCGGTGTGCGGGGATGCTGCGGCCGGGCCCGAAGATCCCTGTGGAAGCGGGCCGAGAGCTGGTCGAGGCCGTGGCCCCAGGAACCGAATGCCCACGGGGTGCTGTAGCTGGTTCCCGGTTCAAGGCTGAGTTCCCCGGGGAGCAGCAGTTCCCCGGCGGTCATGAAATTGTCGGAAGTGATGGTCCGCTCGGCGCTCAACCGGTGGTTGCCGCTCCAAGCCAGGTGGACGCCGTGGACCAGGCCCGAGCGGTGTCCAAAACCTGCCTCTCCAGCCAGCATCAACAGGCTGGCGTCGGCGCCGGGGCGTCCGCGCCGGCTTTCCCGCACGTGAGAGCCGACCGTCAAGGGGCGGCGCTGGGCGCTGCGCTCTTTGAGGTGGCGGCCGGTGCTGTCCTGGATTGTCGTGGCGGTGTGCGGAAGCGGGAACACGGTGGAGAGCCTGTTGACCAGGTAGGCGCCAGAGCCGGAGTTGGTCAGCGTGTGGCGCTGCGCGAGTACGCCGTGGGCGCTGAGCCGCAACTCGGTGACCAGCCCGAGACCGGCGACGGGGTCGTCGGCACTGATGGACAGTCCGTGTTCGCTGGACCGGATCCCGCTGGTGGCCAGGGCGGTGGCCCACGACCGGGAAGCTCGGTGGCCCTCAAGTGCAGGGCTGTGCTGCCATCCGAAGCGTTCCTGCGGGAAAACGTCCAACCGGGCAGGCAGGTCGATCCCGCCCGAGACGCGTTGCGGGCGGGCCGCGCTTGCAAGATCCCGCAGTTCGCTTTCATTGAGCTCGCCGGTGTCGGGGCCCCAGTGGATGATCGTCGGCATTCCTGCGGTGGTCGCATCCAGGATGACTGATGTGCCGCCACGGTGGAGCTGGTGGTACGGCGCGAATGGCTGGGCTGTGGTGGTCATTGATTATTTTTACTCCAAAACTAATCAGTGTGTCAAGCGCCACAGTGAGCGCCGAAAAGTGTCGACATCTTGCCGGGCCCGTGAGATCGCTGCGCATTCTTGGCGGGTTGGATCGATAATTATGGCCAAAGTGAAATAAACTGTTCGCATGTCAACGGAAGCCGCAACCAGTAGCGACAAAGCCCCCGCACGTAGTTGGTCCGGGGGGCCTCAAGGCCAACGGACGCCCTTGCTCAGCGAGCCGGAGCTGGAAGTGGCGCGGGCGATCCTGATCCATGGCCCCAGCTCCCGCGGTGAGCTCTCGCAGCGACTGAACCTCAGTCCCGCAAGCCTGACCCGCCTGAGCAAGCCGCTGCTGGATGCGGGAATCGTGCGCGAAAGCGACCTGATTCTTGACGGAAGCGTCGGACGCCCCACCCGGTTGCTCGAAATCCGCCAGGAGGCGAGGTTTTTCGTCGGCATCAAGATCACCGGCAAGATGGCCCAAGGAGTGCTCACGGACCTGCGCGCCAATTCCCTGGTCAGCGGCGCGCGCGAACTTCCGACCCGCGAGGTGGGGGACGTGCTCAACACCCTGGTGGACCTGATCGGCGATCTCTGCTCGCGGGCGGGTCGGCAAGTCTCCGGGGTCGGCATTTCAATCGGCGGCCAGATATCCGGAGGGGCGCTCATCGAGCGGGCGCCGTTCCTGAATTGGCGCAATGTTCCACTGGGTGACCTGTTGAGCCAGCGCACGGGCCTGCCGGTGCTGGTCGAAAACGACGTGACGGCGCTTGTCGCCGCCGAACAATGGTTCGGCGTGGGACGCGAGGTGGCGGACTTCGCCGTGGTGACCATCGGTGCCGGCGTCGGATACGGATTGGCCATGCACCGGCAGGTGGTGCGCGGACGGGACACCGGCTTGGGCCTGGGCGGCCATTTCCCGCTCGATCCGAACGGCCCGTTGTGCCTCGAGGGACACCGCGGCTGCTCCACCGCGATGCTCACGATTCCAAGCATATGTGCGCAGATTTCCACTGCATTGCAACGCGATGTCGACTACCCGGAGGCATTTGAGCTGGCGGACGCGGGCAACAAAGTGGCCCACTCTGTGTTGCAGGCGGCCGCACACGCATTGGGGCGATTCATTGCCGCCGCCGCGAACCTGGCCATGGTCAACGTGGTGGTCCTGGGCGGGGAAGGCGTCGAGCTGTTCAACAGGTTCGAGCAGAGCGTGCGCACCGCGCTTGCCGCGGATCGGGATCCCGAGGCCAGCGAGGTACGGATCGCCGTCCTGTCCGGGGAGTTCGACCAGTGGGCAAGCGGTGCGGCAGCGGTGGCCATCCAGAAATACGCCTTCTCGCAATGACCCGGCCACCACGGTTGAGTTGACCCAGGGGGTCGCTGGAAGACTTGTGCCTTCGGGCCTAGGATTTCGGCATGGGTAACTTTCGATTGCTGCGCGCCTACGAACCCGCCGACGGCGGCCACCGGATCCTGGTTGACCGCCTGTGGCCGCGTGGATTGAGCAAGGAACGTGCGGCCATCGACGACTGGGCCAAGGACGTCGCGCCCTCCACCGCGCTGCGCGTCGAATTCGGCCACATGCCCGAACGGTTCGAGGAGTTCAGCGACATCTACCGGCACGAACTGGAAGCCGGCGAGGCGGCCGAGGGAGCCAGGCGATTGCTGGAAATCGCCGGGAACGAGCCCGACGTGGTCCTGGTCTATGCGGCGCGCGACACGGTGCACAACCACGCGGTGGTGTTGCTGGATTTCCTCCGCCGGTCGCAGGCCGAGGGTTGAACAACCGGCACGCCAAGCTGCCACGGGGTCCGGGCAACGAAACGACACGGTGCTTGGGTCGCGCCGCCCGAGCTGGTTAGGCTTCGGTCATGTCACCACGGAATTCACTGAACCAGCACGAAGAAGTTTCCACCGGGCGGCGGCCGCTGCATGTGGTGGCCTGCGCCCACGGCACCGACAATCCGACCGGCCGCGGGCTGGTGAACGGCCTGCGCGAGGACCTGGCCGCGGTGCTTGCCGCCGACGGCATCCACGCTGAAGTCCACGAGGCCTACGTCGATGTGCAGGAACCCCGGTTGGAGGCGGTGCTCGCCGCGCTGCCCCCCGGCGAGGAGGCAATCGTCGCCCCGCTGCTGCTTTCCGAGGGGTTCCACACCTCGGTCGACATCGCCAAAGCGGTTGCCACCCGCGCGCTGACCCGCACTGCCGCGCCGCTGGGTCCCGACCCGCTCATGGCCGAGGTCCTGGCGCAGCGGCTGGCCGAGGCAGGCCACCGGCCCGGCGACGCGGTGGTGCTCGCCGCGGCGGGCACGCGCATCGAGGCCGGACAGCAGCAGGCCGCCCGGATGGCCGGGCATCTGGCGGACTTCCTGGGCCAGCCCGTGAGCGTTGCGTACTGCTCGGCGGCCACGCCGTCGGTGCCCGACGCGGTCGCCGCCGCGCGCGCCGCAGGGGCTTCGCGGGTCGGCATCGCCTCCTTCCTGCTGGCCCCCGGGTTCTTCCACGACCGGCTGGCCGGCGCCGGGGCGGACTACGTCACCGGTGCGCTGCTTCCGTCCGTCACAATTGCTAAATGTGTCGCCGGAAGACTTGCGGAGGCCCTCGCCGAGGGGTCCGCCGACACCGAATAAGTCGCCGTGTGACGACATGACGCTTCGGGTCGGGGGGCGCTGGCGGGCCGCCCGAAGACGGCCATAAAGTCGGGGCATGACACAGGCAATCGACACCCCGGCCAGCACCCGGCCCGCCCGCCCGGCGGCCAAGCCACACGGACAGTGGAAGATCGACGGCACCGCGCCGCTGAACCCCAACGAGGCGTTCAAGGCGGACGACAACGGGCTGAACGTGCGCGAGCGCATCGAGAAGGTCTACGCGCAGGGCGGGTTCGACTCGATCGACCCCACCGACCTGCATGGCCGCTTCCGCTGGTGGGGTCTCTACACCCAGCGCAAGCCGGGCATCGACGGCGGCAAGACCGCCACGCTTGAGCCGCACGAGCTCGAGGACCGCTACTTCATGCTTCGCGTGCGCATCGACGGGGGCACGCTGACCACCGACCAGCTGCGCACCATCGGCGGGATCTCCCGCGACTTCGGCCGCAACACCGCGGACGTGACCGACCGGCAGAACATCCAGCTGCACTGGATCGACGTGGTCGACGTCCCGGAGATCTGGCGCCGGCTCGAGGCCGTCGGACTGGACACCACCGAGGCCTGCGGCGACGTGCCCCGCGTGATCCTCGGTTCCCCGGTGGCCGGGATCGCGAAGGACGAGATCCTGGACCCGACCCCGGTGATCCGCGAGATCCGCGACCGATTCATCGGCGACGCCGAGCTGGCGAACCTGCCGCGCAAGTTCAAGACCGCGATCTCCGGGCACCCGTCCCAGGACGTCGTGCACGAGATCAACGACATCGCGCTCATCGCGGTCATCCACCCCGAGCACGGCCCGGGCTACGACCTGTGGGTCGGCGGCGGCCTGTCCACCAACGCCCGGCTGGCCGAACGCCTGGGGGTCTTTGTCTCCGCCGAGGTGGCCGCCGAGGTGTGGCTGGGCGTCGTCTCGATCTTCCGCGACTATGGCTACCGCCGGCTGCGCAACAAGGCGCGGCTGAAGTTCCTGATGGCCGACTGGGGACCCGAGAAGTTCCGCAAGGTGCTGGAGGAGGAGTACCTCGGCTACGCGCTGCCCGACGGCGACGCGCCCGAGAAGCCGACCACGCCCGGGGACCACGTGGGCATCCACGAGCAGAAGGACGGGCGCTACTTCATCGGCGCCAGCCCCAACGCGGGCCGGCTCTCCGGCACGCTGCTGCTCGACCTGGCCGACCTGCTGGAGCGCCACGGCTCCAGGCGGCTGCGCACCACCCCGCACCAGAAGCTGCTCGCGCTGGACATCCCCGCCGAATCGGTGAAGGCAGCCGCCGCCGAACTCGACGCCCTGGGCCTGGCCACGGCGCCGACGATCTTCCGCCGCTCCGCGATCGCCTGCACCGGCATCGAATTCTGCAAGCTCGCGATCGTGGACACCAAGGACACCACCATCGCCGCGGTCGCCGAGCTGGAAGCGCGCTTCGCCGCCAAGTCCGCGGTGCGCCTGCCGAAGTCGCTGAGCCTGCACGTGAACGGCTGCCCGAACTCCTGCGCCCGCATCCAGACCGCGGACATCGGGCTCAAGGGACAGCTGCTGCCCGACGGCAACGGCGGGCAGACCCCCGGTTTCCAGGTCCACCTGGGCGGGGGGCTGGCCTCCACCTCGCGCGGCGAGGCCGGCCTGGGCCGCACCGTGCGCGGCCTGAAGGTCACCGCCGCGGACCTGCCCGACTACGTCGAGCGGGTGCTGGAAAGCTACTCGGCCGGCAGCCTCGAGGGCGAGTCCTTCGCGCAGTGGTCGCACCGCGCCGCAGACGAGGACGTGCTGTGAGCGCCGCGGACCGGATCGCCGCGGACCGCGCGCTGGCCGAGGCCGGGGCCGCGGAGCTGGGCTTCGACGCGTCGGCCACCGACGTCATCGCCTGGGTGCAGCGGAACTTCGCGACCGCCGAGGTGGCCGTCGCCTGCTCGATGGCCGACGCCGTGCTGCCGGCGGTCGTCGCCGAGGCGCTGCCCGGCGTCGACGTGCTCTTCCTGGAGACCGGCTACCACTTCCCGGAGACCCACGCGACACGCAACGAGGTCGCGACGGCGCTGGACGTGCGGATCGTCGACGTGCTCCCGGTGCAAACCGTCGCGGAGCAGGACGCCGAGTTCGGGCCGCGGCTGCACGAGCGCGACCCGGGCACCTGCTGCCGGCTGCGCAAGATGGAGCCGCTGGCGAGGGCGCTGTCCGGCTACCGGCTCTGGTTCACCGGCGTCCGCCGCGACGAGGGCCCCACCCGCGCCAACACCCCGCTCATCACCTGGGACGAGGCGCACGGGCTGGTCAAGGTCAACCCGCTGGCGGCCTGGAGCTTCGAGGAGCTCACCGGCTACGCCGCGGCGCGCAACGTCCCGGTGAACCTGCTGCTGGCCCACGGCTACCCCTCGATCGGCTGCGCACCGTGCACCCGCCCGGTGGCCGAGGGCGAGGACCCGCGCGCCGGCCGCTGGGCCGGGCTGGCCAAGACCGAGTGCGGCATCCACCGATGAACCATCCACCGCTGAACCGTACGCCGTTGAACCGCGCACCCCGACCGACAACCCAAGAACCACACCGACGAAATCGACGAAGGAGCCAGAGATGAGCGCCACCACGACCGCCGCCCCCGCGCGGCCCGGCACCGCGACCACCGGCGCCACCGCCGCCCCCGCGCGGCCCGGCACCGACGTGCTCGACGCGCTGGAGGCCGAATCGATCCACATCCTGCGCGAGGTCGCCGCGGAGTTCGAACGCCCCGCCATGCTCTTCTCCGGCGGCAAGGACTCCGTGGTGATGCTGCACCTGGCCACCAAGGCGTTCTGGCCCGGCGTGGTGCCCTTCCCGGTGCTGCACGTGGACACCGGGCACAACTTCGAGGAGGTCATCGCGTTCCGCGACGAGACGGTCGAGAAGCTGGGCCTGCGCCTGGTGGTCGCCAGCGTGCAGGACTACATCGACGACGGCCGGCTCACCGAGCGCGCCGACGGCACCCGCAACCCGCTGCAGACCACCCCGCTGCTGGACGCGATCTCCGCCAACCGCTTCGACGTGCTCTTCGGCGGCGGGCGCCGCGACGAGGACAAGGCGCGGGCCAAGGAACGCATCCTGTCCCTGCGCGACGAGTTCGGCCAGTGGGACCCGCGCAACCAGCGCCCCGAGCTGTGGAACCTGTACAACGGGCGCCACACGCCGGGCCAGCACGTGCGTGCCTTCCCGATCAGCAACTGGACCGAGCTGGACATCTGGCGCTACATCGAACGCGAGAACATCGCGCTTCCTTCCCTCTACTACGCCCACGAGCGCGAGGTCTTCGAGCACTCGGGCATGTGGCGGGCCGTCGGGGAGTTCAGCCGGCCCGGCGCGGGCGTCGACGTCACGACGCGCACCGTGCGCTACCGCACCGTGGGGGACATGTCCTGCACCGGTGCCGTGCTCTCCGACGCCTACACGACGGCGGACGTCATCCGCGAGGTCGCCACCACCACCCTGACCGAGCGCGGAGCCACCCGCGCCGATGACCGCATCTCCGAGGCGGCCATGGAAGACCGCAAGAAGGACGGGTATTTCTAATGAGCACCACGAACCTTGAGACCATCGCCCCCGGGGCCGTCGAGCCGGCAGCCGGCGCGCACACGCTCGGCAACCGCGGGCTCTTCCGCTTCGCCACCGCCGGCTCCGTCGACGACGGCAAGTCCACCCTGGTCGGGCGGCTGCTGCACGACGCCAAGGCGGTCCTCGCGGACACGCTTGACGCGCTGGCCCGGGCCTCGGCCGAAAGCGGCTTCGGCGGCGGGGACGGCACGCTGGACCTGGCGCTGCTCACCGACGGCCTGCGCGCCGAGCGCGAGCAGGGCATCACCATCGACGTGGCCTACCGCTACTTCAGCACCGGGGAGCGCTCCTTCGTGCTGGCCGACTGCCCGGGGCACGTGCAGTACACCCGCAACACCGTCACCGGCGCCTCGACCGCCGACGCCGCGATCGTGCTGATCGACGCCCGCAAGGGGGTGCTCGAGCAGACCCGCCGCCACCTGGGCGTGATCGGCCTGCTGCGCGTGCCGCACGTGATCGTCGCGGTGAACAAGATCGACCTGATCGACTACGACGGGGA
Source organism: Paeniglutamicibacter sp. NPDC012692 (assembly GCF_042901625.1). Lineage (NCBI taxonomy): Bacteria > Bacillati > Actinomycetota > Actinomycetes > Micrococcales > Micrococcaceae > Paeniglutamicibacter > Paeniglutamicibacter sp. NPDC012692. The sequence goes on along the minus strand of NZ_JBIBDE010000001.1, from coordinate 721,072 downwards.
ACGCTTCGCCGACATCGCCGCCGACGTGGCCCGCGTGGCCGCCGGGCTGGGCCTGCCGGCGCCGCACACGCTGCCGGTCTCCGCGCTGGTGGGCGACAACGTGGTGGAGCGCTCCGCACACACGCCCTGGTACACCGGCCACACGCTGCTGGGGCTGCTCGAGTCCTTGCCGACCCGCGACGAGCTGGCCAATGCCGACGAGGCGTTCCGCTTCCCGGTCCAGCTGGTGCTGCGGCCGCAGGGCGCGCTCGCCCCGGGGCTGGATCCGGAGGCGTTTCGCGACTACCGCGCCTACGCCGGGGCGATCACCGAGGGGTCGATCTCCGTGGGCGACGCCGTCACCATAGCCTCGCCGGGCGCCCCGCGCCGGGAGACGACGGTCGTCGGGATCGACGCCGCGGGGGTCGAGCTGGAATCCGCCGCGGCGCCCGCCTCCGTGGCGCTGCGCCTGAAAGATGAGCTGGACATCGCCCGCGGGGACACCATCGCCGCCGCGGGAACGCTGCCGGAATCCTCCGCGGACCTGACCGCGCAGCTGTGCTGGCTGGCGGCCGCGCCGCTGCTGCCCGGGGCCACGGTCCTGGTCAAGCACGGCACCGCCACCGTGCGGGCCCGGGTCGCGGGCATCGTCGGGGCGCTGGACCTGGAGGACTTCGGGCTGCTGCCCGCGGCCAGCCTGGAACTCAACGACATCGGCACCGTGCAGCTGCGGCTGGCCGGCGAACTGCCCACCGAGCCCTATGCGCACCACCACCGCACCGGGGCGTTCCTGGTGATCGACCCGCAGTCCGGCAACACGCTCGCCGCCGGGCTGATCGGCGAACGCGCGAACTAGCACCGCCAACCGACACCGCCAACCGACACAGCGAACCGACACCGAGAACTAAGGACACCCCGACCATGGACACCATCAGGTACACCGCCGAGCCCCCGCACCGCGGCCCCGGCCGTCGTGCGCTGCTCGCCGGCGGCACGGGCCTGCTCGGCCTGCTGGTGCTCGGCGCCGCGGCCACCACCACGGTGCCGCGGCCCGGGGCGGCAGCGGCGGCGCCCGCCACCCCGGCCGCCGCCCTGCGGCTGGGCTTCTTCGCGAACCTTACGCACGCCCCGGCGCACGTCGGCACCGCCAACGGGTTCTTCGCCCGCGAGCTTGCCGGCTCCGGCACAGTGCTGGAAACCAGCATCTTCGGGGCCGGGCCGGAAGCCGTCGAGGCGCTGAACGCCGGGGCCATCGACGCCGCCTACCTGGGGCCGAACCCTGCGATCGCCGCCTTCACCGCCAGCGGCGGGCGCGGGCTGCGCGTGGTGGCCGGTGCCGCGGCGGGAGGCGCCCAGCTGGTGGTCCGTGCCGGGATCGCCGACGCCGCCGCGCTGCGCGGCAAGACCCTTGCCACCCCGCAGCTCGGCGGCACCCAGGACGTCGCGCTGCGCACCTGGCTCGCGGCCAGCGGGCTGAAGACCGACCTGCGCGGCGGCGAGGTGTCCATCACCCCGACGGCCAACGCGCAGACCCTGGAGCTCTTCCGCTCCGGCGCCATCGACGGGGCCTGGCTGCCCGAGCCGTGGTCCTCCCGGCTGGTGCTGGAGGCCGGCGCCAAGGTGCTGGTGGACGAGGCGGACCTGTGGGACGGCGCCGAGACGGGCGCCCCCGGGCTGTTCCCGACCACGGTGCTTGCCGTCTCCCCGGACTTCGCGACCCGCCACCCGGCGACCGTCGACGCCCTGCTGCGCGGGCACCTGGCCGCGCTGGACTGGATCAACACCGCCAAGCGCCCCGAGGTGCTGGGCACCCTGAACACCCAGCTGGCGCAGCTCGCCGGCGCGGCCCTGGGCACCGCCGTGCTGGAACGCGCGATCGACAAGCTGATTTTCGCCCCCGACCCGCTGGCCGGCGCCTACCCGCGCCTGCAGGCCAACGCCGTGGCCGCGTCGCTGGCCGAACCGGCGAGCCTCGACGGGCTCGTCGACGGCTCGTTCCTGGAGAAGGCCCGCGCCGCGCGCGCTGGCGCCGGAACGGGGGCGGCGGCATGAGCATCGTGATCGAGAACCTCTCCAAGGACTACGGCGCGGCACCCGTACTCTCCGGCATCACCACCACGATCGCCGAGGGCGAGTTCGTGGCGGTGCTCGGGGCCTCCGGCTGCGGCAAGTCCACGCTGCTGAACGTCATCGCCGGGCTCGAGCCGCCCACGGCCGGATCCGTCAGCGTACCCGCCGGCGGTGCCGCCTTCATGTTCCAGGACGCGGCGCTGCTGCCCTGGCTCACCGCGCGCGCCAACATCGAGCTCGCCCTGGAACTGCGCGGGATCCCGCGCGCCGAACGCCGGGACCGGGCCGACGGGCTGCTGGAGCTGGTCCACCTGGGCGACGCCGGGGCCAAGCGACCGCACGAGCTCTCCGGGGGCATGCGCCAGCGCGCCTCGCTGGCCCGCGCGCTCGGGCAGGACAAGCCCGTGCTGCTGATGGACGAGCCGTTCGCCGCGCTGGACGCGATCACCCGCGACCTGCTGCACGACGAGCTCGAACGGCTCTGGCGCGCCCACCGGCGCACCGTGGTGTTCGTGACCCACAACGTCCGCGAGGCCGTGCGGCTGGGCCAGCGGGTCCTGCTGCTCTCCTCCCGCCCCGGCCGCGTGGCCGCGGAATGGGAGATCGACGAGTCGGTGCGCAGCGACCCGGCCGCGGCCGCGAAGCTCACCCAAGACATCACCCAGCGTCTGCGCGAGGAGATCCGCCACCATGCCCGCTAGCCCCAGCACCACCGCCACCGCCGCTGCCACCGCCGCGATCGACAGCCCCGTCGACAACCTGAAGGAACTCGAGGCCGGACTGGACAACCTGCAGGATGCACCGGCCTCCGCACGCCGGTTCACCGCGTCGCGGGTGCTGCTGCCGCTGGGCACGCTTCTCGGCCTGTTGAGCCTGTGGCAGCTGGCCGCCTGGTTCGCCTCCCCGCGCGTCGACCTGGCCCCGGGCCCGCTCGAGGTGTTCGGCACCGCCGCCGGGCTGGCCGCCGACGGCCGGCTGGGCGAGGCGGTCGTGACCTCGCTGCAGCGCGGCGTGCTCGGCTTCCTGCTGGCCCTGGCCATCGGCACCCCGCTCGGGCTGCTGCTCTCCGCCTCCCCGCTGCTGCGCCGCGGGATCGGCCCGCTGGTCTCCGGCCTGCAGGTGCTGCCGTCCGTCGCCTGGGTGCCGGCCGCCATCATCTGGTTCGGCCTGACCGACGCCACCGTCTACTTCGTGGTGGTCATGGGCGCCACCCCGTCGATCGTCAACGGGCTGCTCTCCGGGGTCGACACCGTCCCGCCGCAGTACCGGCGGCTCGGCACGGTGCTCGGGGCCTCCCGCGCCCAGGGCCTGCTGCGGATCGTGCTGCCGGCGGCGCTGCCCGGCTACCTGGCCGGCCTCAAGCAGGGCTGGGCGTTCTCCTGGCGCTCGCTGATGGCCGCGGAGATCATCGCCGTCGGCGGGTCGATCGGCTTCGGCCTCGGCTCGCTGCTGCAGCAGGGCCGGGACCTGTCCTCCATGGCGGTGGTCGCCTGCGCGATCCTGGCGATCCTGGTGGTCGGCATCGTGATCGAGCTGCTGGTCTTCGCGCCGCTGGAACGCAGGCTGCTGCGCCGCCGCGGCCTGGCCCCCGGGGCCGGGCGATGAACCCGGATTCCACACACCCGAACTTCCACCCGATTTCCGCACGAAGGAGCAGGCCATGACAACATCCACCGAGTCACCCATCCACCCGCTGGCCCTGCGCCTGAGCGGCAAGGACGTGCTCTGCGTCGGCGCCGGAAAGGTGGCGGCACGCCGGATCGCGCAGCTGCTCGACGCCGGGGCGAAGATCACCGTCATCGCCCCCGAGGCCGTCGCGCCGATCGCCGCGGCCGCGGCCGCCGGGAAGCTTCTCTGGCTGCGCCGCGGCTACGAGCCCGGGGACCTGGACGGCATGTGGCTGGCCCACACCGCCACCGGCAGCAAGAAGCTCGACGCGCGGGTTTCGGCCGATGCCGACGCGCGGCAGACCTGGTGCGTCAACGCGTCGGACCACGCGGCCTCCAGCGCCTGGACCCCCGCCGTCGCGCGGACCGGGGAGGGCACCACGGTTGCCGTCACTGCCGGCGGGGACCCGCGCCGCGCCGCGGGGCTGCGCAACGCCATCGCGCTGGCCGCCGACACCGGGCTGCTGCCGCTGCGCCGCCGCCGCTCCGGCGCCGGTTCCGTGGCGCTGGTCGGGGGAGGCCCGGGCGATCCGGGGCTGATCACCGTCACCGGGCGCCGGCTGCTGGCCGCCGCCGACGTGGTGGTCGCCGACCGGCTCGGCCCGCGCGACCTGCTCAACGACCTCGATGCGTCCGTGCGCATCATCGAGGTCGGCAAGGCGCCGGGGGACCACCTGGCCACCCAGGACGAGATCAACGCGGTGCTGGTCGCCGAGGCGCGGGCCGGCAACCGCGTGGTCCGGCTCAAGGGCGGGGACCCGTTCGTGCTGGGCCGCGGCGGCGAGGAAGCCGCCTACTGCCGCGAGCACGGCGTCGAGGTCAGCGTGGTCCCCGGGGTCACCAGCGCCATCTCCGTCCCCGCCGCCGCCGGGATCCCCGTCACCCACCGCGGCGTGGCCACCGGTTTCTCGATGGCCACTGGGCACGAGGAGCTCTCCGAGCTGCCGGCCCGCGCCGACCACACGCTCGTGCTGCTCATGGGCGTCGCCCGGCTGGCGCGCAACACCGCCACGCTGCTGGGCCGCGGCCTGCCCGCCGACACCCCGGTCGCGATCATCGAGCGCGGCTGGTGCCCCGACCAGCGCATCACGATCGACCGGTTGGACTCCATCGCGGCGACCGCGGCGCGGATCGGCGTGGAGAACCCCGCGGTGATCGTCATCGGCGACGTGGTGCGCATCAGCCCGCACGCGGCCGGAGCCCTGGCCCCGGCCGCCAACGCCCGCCGGCTGCTGCCCGTCGGCTGACCCGCCGGCCGGCCAGCCCGCCATCCCCCCCCCGAACATCACCAATCCAGTTACACGCCCAGGAGGACCCCCATGACTGAGAAAAACGCGCCCGCGAAAAACGCCCCGGCGCCCGTGAGCACACCCGCCGCCTTCGCCGCCCGCCCGCTGCGCGTGGCCATCATCGGCGCCGGCCCCGCGGGCGTCTACGCCGCGGACATCCTCACCAAGGCCGAGCGCGACTTCGAGCTCGCGATCGACCTCTTCGACCGCTACCCGGCGCCCTACGGGCTGATCCGCTACGGCGTCGCCCCTGACCACCCGCGCATCAAGGGCATCGTCAAGGCGCTGCACAAGGTGCTGGACCGCGGGGACATCCGCTTCTTCGGCAACGTCGACTACGGCACCGACCTGGGCATCGGGGAGCTGCGCGAGCACTACGACGCCGTCATCTTCGCCACCGGCGCCATCAACGACGCGGACCTGAACATCCCGGGCATCGAGCTGGACGGCTCGTACGGCGGCGCGGACTTCGTCTCCTGGTACGACGGGCACCCGGACGTGCCGCGCAGCTGGCCGCTCGAGGCCACGCAGGTCGCGGTGCTGGGCAACGGCAACGTGGCCCTTGACGTGGCCCGCGTGCTGTCCAAGCACGCCGAGGACCTGCTGGTCACCGAGATCCCGGACAACGTGTACCAGGGTCTGGCCGCATCGCCGGTCACCGACGTGCACGTCTTCGGCCGCCGCGGCCCGGCCCAGGTGAAGTTCACCCCGCTGGAGCTGCGCGAGCTGTCGCACAGCCACGACGTGGACATCGTGCTCTACGCGGAGGACTTCGAGTTCGACGCGGCCTCCGATACCGCGATCAAGACCAACAACCAGGTCAAGACCATGGTCGGCACGCTCACCAACTGGCTGATCGAGCAGGAGGAGCGCGAGGAGCGCGGGGAGGCCGCCCGGGGCACCGAGTCCGGCCGCCCGCGCCGCCGCCTGCACCTGCACTTCCTGCACTCCCCGGTGGAGGTCACCGGCGCCGACGGCAAGGTCAGCGGCATCAGGTTCGAGCGCCAGGAGCTCGACGGCACCGGCAACGCGCGCGGCACCGGCGAGCTCGTCGACTATCCCGTCCAGGCCGTCTACCGCGCCATCGGCTACTTCGGCTCGGCGCTGCCGGAGATCGAGTACGACGGGCGCACCGGCACCGTGCCGAACCTCGAGGGCAAGGTGCTGGACGCCGCCGGCGCCGAGGTGCCCGGGCTCTACGCGACCGGCTGGATCAAGCGCGGACCGGTCGGCCTGATCGGCCACACCAAGTCCGACGCCGCCGAAACCATCGCCCACCTGCTCGCGGACCTGAACCGGCTGCCGGTGGCGGCCAACCCCGCACCCGATGCCGTGCCGGCCCTGCTGGCCGCCAAGGACGTCGCCTACACCACGTGGGACGGCTGGCTCGCGCTGGACGAGCACGAGCAGGCGCTCGGCGCCGCGGCGGATCCGGCGCCGACCCACGACGGCCCGGTGGCGCGCGAGCGCGTCAAGGTCGTGGACCGCGACGAGATGGTCGCCGTGTCGCGTGCCGTCGAGGAACCGGCGGCGTCCCGCGGCTGACCTGCGCGTGCAACCTTGCCGACCTGCGACCACCCGGTGCCCCGGCTCCGGTGGTCGCGGGCCCGCGCCCGCACTGGCTAGAATTTGAGCATGTCACCACAGATTTCACATGCACCAAGTACGCATGCAGCAGTAGTCACCGGCGCCTCCACCGGAATCGGCGAGGCCACGGTGCGCGCCCTGCGCGCCTCCGGCTGGACGGTATTCGCCGTGGCCCGCCGCGCGGACCGCCTCGCGGCGCTCGCAGCGGAAACCGGCGCCATCGCCGTTCCCGCGGACGTCACCGACGACGACCAGGTCGCGCACCTGCTCGCCACGGTTCAGGCCGCCGGCGGCATCGACACCCTCGTCAACATCGCCGGCGGCGCGCGCGGCGCCGACTACCTGGGCGCCGCGAAAAACGAGGACTGGGACTTCATGCTCCGGGTCAACGTCATCGGCACCATGAAGCTGACCCGCGCGTTCCTGCCGATGCTGCGCGCCCACGGCGAGGGCACCGTGCTGAACCTGACCTCGACCGCCGCGCTGGCCAGCTACGAGGGCGGGTCCGGCTACAACGCCGCCAAGGCCGCCCAGCGCGCGATGACCCAGGCCCTGCGCCTCGAAGAGGTCGAGAACAACATCCGCGTCATCGAGGTCCTGCCGGGACTCGTGCACACCGAGGAATTCGCGCTGCGCCGGCTCGGCGGGAACGCGGAGGCGGCCCAGGCCGTCTACCGGGGCGTGGAGAAGCCGCTGCTGGCCTCCGACGTCGCGGAGGTGGTCGGCTACGCGGTGAACCTGCCGCACCACGTGAACCTCGACGAGATCGTCATCCGCCCGGTGGCCCAGGCCGCCAACCACAAGCTGCTCCGCAAGGACTCCTAGGCGTTTCGCCGTCCAGTCGCACACCCCGCCCCGGATCGGAGCAGCACCATCTTGAACCTCCTTCGCCGCATCGCCGCCTACCTGGGTGCGCATCTGGCCAACCTGCTCTGCGGCCTGGCGCTCGCGTCCCTGGCGCTGACCCCGTCGCTGGTGCCGCGGCCCACGGTCTTCCAGGGCTTCCTGGCGGGCCTGTGGTTCATGGTCGGCTTCCAGCTGGGTTTCGCGGTGCGCGGCCTATGGCGGGTTCTCGCCGGGAAACTCGCCGGGAAGTTCCCGCGGACGAACCCCCGGGTCGAGGCCGAAGTAGACGCCGAAGCCGAGCCCCGGGGCAGGCCGCGGACTGCGGCCCTCATCCCCGTGGCCGTGGGGATCGGGCTGCTGGTCTACGTGGTCGGCTACGGGGCCCTGGTGGTTTCCTGGCAGAACCGGGTCCGCGCCCTCGTGGAGATGGAACCGGTCGACGGCGCCGGGCACACAGCCTTCCTGCTGAGCATGTTCGCGACGATGGCAGTGTTCTACGGCATCGCCCGGGGCATCGGTGCGCTGCGTGCGCCGGCCGGCCGCCGCGTGTCGCGCCGGGGCGGATCCGAACGCCGGGCACGCTGGGCCTCGCGGGCCACGGGCCTGGTTGCGGTGCTGGCGCTGGTCGCCGGGCTGACCGGTGCCGGGCTCGCCGCTGTCGGCTGGATCTACGCGGACCGCGACGCGGGGACGCTCGCCGGCAGCGTGCAGCCGGTGCTTGGCTCCCGCTCCGGCGGGCCCGGATCCGTGGTCGACTGGGACGGGCTGGGCCGGCAGGGCCGCGCCTTCGCCGGCGGCGGGCCAAGCGCCGCAAACATTGCAGATGTCACCGGCGCCCCCGCACAGGAACCCGTCCGCGTCTACGCCGGGCTGTCCCAGGGAGCCGATGTGCGCGAACGCGCGGCGCTGGTGGTCGATGAGCTGGTCCGCACCGGCGGCTTCGAGCGCGACGTGCTGCTCGTGGCCACGCCCACCGGCTCCGGCTGGCTCGAACCCCAGGCCATCGCGTCGCTGGAATACCTGTACGGGGGGAACACGGCCACGGCCTCGATGCAGTACTCGTTCCAGCCCAGCTGGGTGTCCTTCCTGTTCGACCCGGAGTTCGCCGCCGAGTCCAGCAGGGCGCTCTTCGACGCCGTCCACGCCCGCTGGCTGCAACTGCCGGAAGGTGACCGGCCGAGGCTTGCCGTCTACGGGCTGAGCCTGGGCGCGCAGGGCATGGCCGGCGGCTTCGAGGACCTCGACGACCTGCTGGCCCGCACCGACGCCGCTTTGTTCACCGGCCCGCCGGCCAACTCGCAGCCCTGGCGCGGGCTGCAGGCGAACCGCGATCCCGGCAGCCCAATCTGGCGGCCGGTCTACCGGGGCGGGGAGCAGGTGCGTTGGCAGTCCAAGCCCGGCGACTTCGCCGCGCTCGGCGGAGCGTGGCAGCAGCCGCGGATCGGCTACCTGCAGCACGCCACCGACCCGATCACCTGGCTTGACCCCGCGGTCATCCTCCAGCGCCCCGAGTGGCTGGCCGGGCCCGCGGCATCGGGCGGCCGCGGCGCCGACGTGAGCGACTCGATGCGCTGGATCCCGGGCGTCACCTTCCTGCACCTGGTCACCGACATGCTGGTCAGCGAGGCGGTCCCGCCGAGCCACGGGCACAACTTCGGGGACGTCGCGGTCGATGGCTGGGCGCAGGTGCTGCCGGGCCACGGGCGCAGCGAGGCGCAGCTGACATCTATCCAGTCGGTCATCGAGCGGATCGACACGCACGACCCCATCTGGGAGTAGCGGTTTCCGGTACGGGGCATGGGAGGGTTGGATTCGAATTCCTCGCACGTGCCCAAACCCAACCCGCCGGAGCGCCGGTTTAGGGTTGTTACGACCAAAACTGTCGACAACCAGCGCTTCGCCCAGCCGGCGCCCTTACCTGGGATTGCGTCGAAGGCAGATCGATTTTTTCCTTCCGGACACGCGACCTGGTTGGTAGCGTTGCACCATGCGGACCACGTATTGTGCGAAGAACAGCGATGACGCCCCCGGACATGACGGGGCAAAACGCCCGCCACGTGACCGCCGCTGGATAAGGCGCGCCATACCCGGCGCTGCCAGGCAACCCGTGGTCAAGGTACTGCGCGCCTACGACACCGAGTACGCGATCTACGGCATCGTACTTGTCAGCGCCCTGCTCGCGATCGGATGGAAATACAACACCGACCTGGAAGTACTGCTGTTCACCCTGGGGACGGTCGGTGTTTTCTGGATGGCGCACATCTATTCCGGTGTGATCGCACGCCATATATCGTCCGAGCACGAAGGCAGAGCGATCTGGTCCGCGGTGTTGGACTCCGCCCGGCATTCCGTGGGCATGGTACTTGCGACGCTCCTGCCGGCGTTCTTCTTGCTGCTGGCTACGGTCGGGGCCATGGACGAATACGTTGCCTACTACATCGCACTGTGGGTCGGCGTCGCGGTTCTGGCCGTGCTGGGCTACGCGAACTCGGCCAGACGCGGCAGTCGCTGGCCCCTGCGTCTGCTCAACACGGCCACGACCTCGGCATTGGGGCTGGGCATTATTTGGCTTAGCACGCTTGTGCATTGAGTTATTCCGGACCCGGGCCGCGGCCGCACTGTTCGCCGCGATAACCCCAATGACATTCGCTTGGGGACTAGTAGTTCTTGGATAGGTTGGTGTCCGTTGGTTGCACAACCTAACCAAGAACTACTGGGGGTGGTACGGCGGGGTGAAAGATCCAGTTGCGCCGGGGCGTCTGCGCCGGATCGACCGATTTGGACCGGATGACATGGGGCAGCCCCTTGAGCATCACGATGCGGAAGTGCCCGGAGTGGTGGTTCACGTGGCAGCGCACGCACAACAGGCAGCCGCGCGAGACGTCGGTCCTGCCGCCCGCGCTCCACTCGTCGAGGTGGTGCGCCTCCGTCCGGTTCACCGGCATCGAGCATCCCGGGTTGCAACAGCCCTTGTCCCGGGCGGCGATGGCGCGGCGTTGGGCGCGGTTGAAGTACCGCCGGGTGCGCCCCAGTTCCAGCGGGACGCCGTCGCCGTTGAGCACGATCGGCACGATTCCCGCATTGCAGGCGATGCGACGGCAGTTCGAGGCCGAGATGTCCTGTCCGTGGTCGGTGACACCCGCGTTCTCCAGCTGCCCCTTGAGGGTCTGGAAGTCGATGGTCACCGCGAGGGTGAAGTGGGGAAGCATCGGCATCTGCCCGGCGTCGTCGTCGCCTGTTCCACCGGACTTGCCGGAGGTTGTGGTGACGATGCGGATCGAGTCGAGGACAAACTGGTGCAGGCGCTGGGCGCGCTGCCTGGCGTACGCCTGGTCGAGCGTCTCCCCGGGCAGCACCTCGACGCCCGGATCGAGCCCGGCAGGCCCGATCCGGGCCCCGGCCGTGTCGCCGAATCCCTCCGCCGGCCGCCTGTCCGGCGGAAGGGCCGGGTCGATCGCCCACTCCGGGATGGGAAGCGGCGGGGTGTTGGATTCCGGCGCTGGCGTGGTCCCGGCCTTGGTCGTGGGGTTGTTGAGGATGTCAGCGGCGGTGGCCAGCAGCTCGTGCCCCTCGGCGTTGGTGATGAGCCTGTATTCGTACCCTTTGTGGCTGTGTCCGAGGTAGTACGCGCCGATGAACATCGACTCCGATTCCTCGCGGCGCTCCACGATGCCCGCATCGAGCCGGCGGGCCTGGTCCTTGAGCAGCGTGGCCGTGCCCTGTGAATTCCGGGTGGCCACCGCGGCCGCAAGCTCGGCCTCGAAGCGCCGCGCGACCTCATCCGGGTCAGCCTGCTTGCCGATCTCCGGGCCCATGGCCTCGAGTTTCTTTGCGAGCCCGGCGACCGTCCGCGGATCGGCCGTGGCGTCGCTGAACACCTTGCCGAGCAGGGGGAACTTCGGCGGGACCTCCCGGCCGTTGAATCCGGCGTGCGGAAGCAGGTTGGCCGCCGTTTCCACGCGGTGCAGGGCCTGGAAATGCGTGAGGTTCTGCTGGGTCTTGAGGAACTCGACCTCGTCGCGGTACAGCGGCTTGCGCCCGGGAGCGCCTGCTGCGTCGTCGGGAAGGCCGCATTCACCGGCCACGAAGGCGGCTGGTTCGGCGAGCAGCTCGTTGACTTCGGCCAGCGGGGCTTCGGTGATGGTGTGCAGCCGGGCATCGGTGGCGCGGGCTGCCGCAAGCACCTGGCCGTAGCCGCCGATCCGGTAGAAGTCCTCGGCCAGCGCAACGAACGCCGCGGCGCGGACCTGCGATGGGCCGACGGACGCCGCCGCCCTGTCGAGGATGACCCGGAAGACCGGCTTCAGGACGGCGAGCAGGCGCAACCCGTCGTCGGCGGCATCCCGGTCCGGGTGCGTACAGACGACGGCATCGATGGCGGCGACGACCTGTTCCGCGAGGTCCTGCTGGTTGGTCATGGCACGAAGCATGGGCGATGGCGCGCCCCCGCGGGGACCCGGCGTGGGGAATGTGGATAAGCGCTGTCGGGTTTGGGGGGAGCTGCCCGTGCCCGGGTCAGCGGAACTTCAACGTCACGAGCACCGCCGCATGGTCGCTGCCGGGGATCCGCTGGGTGGCGTAGCCGCAGGTCGCCACATCGGCGGAGGTGAGCACGTGGTCGATCACGATGCCGGGGGAGTACTGCCGATCGCGCGGCCAGGTGGGCTGCAGGCGGCGGAGCCCGCCGGTCGAGGCGTCGACCAGCGGGGCGTCGGCATTGGAACGCAAGAGGTCGCGGAACTCGCGGTGGTCGTAGGTGGTGTTGAAGTCCCCGGCCAGGATGCGGGTGCCGCCGGGGGCATTCACCGCGGCCAGTGCGCCGACATCGTGCCGCCAGGAGTCGACGGTCTCGGGCAGCGGGGGAAAGGTGTGCACGTTGGTGATCTCCACGCGCCGGTCCCTGCCGTCGGCATCCGACACCGTGAACGAGGTGGTGGGGTTCTCGAACGCCATGGAATCCAGTGGCGGAACCCCGCGGGTCTCGAGCGGGAACCGCGAGAAGGTCCCGGCCCCGGCGGCGCCGCCCTCGGGCGCCTGGACTGTGTGCGGAAGCAGGTCGGTGAGCCCCGCGTCCCGCAGCGCCGCACCCAACGCGGGCGTGAACTCCTGGATGGCCAGCAGCTGCACCTGCTCGCGCCGGACCGTCTCGACGATGGCTGCCGCGTCGGCGCGGCCGAGCCTGGCGTTCAGGCTCATCATGCGCAGCCCGGGGGTCGAACAGTCCTGGCTTGCCGTGACACTTCCCGGAACACCTTCCGAGGGACGGGGTGCAAACGGCGCGACCAGCAACACCGCCAGGGCAACGGCGGCTCCGGAGGCCACCCAGGCAGGGCCGCGCCGGCTGGCGAGCGCGAAGAACAGCAGGGCCCCGAGCGACGGAAGGATGAACAACGGGGTCAGCGAGAGCAGCTGGACCCACGGGGTGCCGACGGAGACCCCGGCCAGCCGGAGCCCCAGCAACAACAGCACCGGGACGAGCAAGGCCCAGCCGATTCCGGCGGCCCAGGTTCGGCGGCGCGGCAGGGGCTGGGCGGGTGCTGCGGAGGTCGGGTGCATCGGACAAGGATAGCCGGGCGTAATGGGAGCCCGCCGCGTTGAACCGCCGGCGGGTTGAAGGTTCGGCACCCCTGCGCGCTAGACTGGGAACAACACGACGTCGACCCGGCCATCACCGGTGAGTCCCCGGAAGAACGGCCACCCCGCCACGTGCGCGGGCGGGCCCAGTAGAACCGGGCGGGTAAGCCCGTCACAGCAGTCAATGAGCGGCCGGATCCGGCCCCGGGGCACCGGGCGGAGAGGGCAAGCGGGGTGGTACCGCGAGGCCCAGTGACCAATCACTGAGACTCGTCCCTGTGTTGGAGAAGCCCGGCGCGAGTGTGCGCCACCGATCCCAGGACTGCCGCAGATGACCAGCTACCCCAAGGCCTCGACCGACCCGCATGGCGTGACGCCAGCCTCTCCCCGTTTCCCGGAGATCGAGGAGCGGGTCCTTTCCTACTGGAAGAACGACTCGACCTTCCAGGCCTCCATTGATGCCCGCGATGCCGGCGTCGACGGCGCCAACGAGTTCGTCTTCTACGACGGCCCGCCCTTCGCCAACGGCCTGCCGCACTACGGCCACCTGCTGACCGGCTACGTCAAGGACCTGGTCGCCCGCTACCAGACCCAGCGCGGCTCCCGCGTGGAGCGCCGCTTCGGCTGGGACACCCACGGACTGCCGGCCGAGCTCGAGGCCATGAAGCAGCTGGGCATGACCGACAAGGTGCAGATCGAGGCCATGGGCATCGACAAGTTCAACGACGCCTGCCGCACCTCCGTCATGAAGTACGCCGACGAGTGGCAGACCTACGTCACCCGCCAGGCTCGCTGGGTCGACTTCGAGAACGACTACAAGACGCTGAACGTCGAGTACATGGAATCGGTCATCTGGGCCTTCAAGCAGCTGCACGACAAGGGCCTGACCTACCAGGGCTTCCGCGTGCTGCCGTACTGCTGGAAGGACGAGACCCCGCTGTCCAACCACGAGCTTCGCATGGACGACGACGTGTACAAGGACCGCCAGGACCAGACCGTCACCGTCTCCTTCCCGCTGCTCGCCGGCGAATCGGAAATCTCCAAGGAGCTCGCGGGCGTCCAGGCGCTGGCCTGGACCACCACCCCGTGGACCCTGCCCACCAACATGGCGCTGGCCGTCGGGCCCGACGTCGTCTACGCGGTGCTGCCCGCCGGCGAGAACGGCGTGAAGGCCTCCAACGCCACCGGCGACTTCATGCTCGCCGAGGACCTCGTCGGCGCCTACGCCAAGGACCTGGGCTACGCGGATGCCGCCGCCGCGCAGGAAGCCATCGCCAAGCGCTTCACCGGCAAGGAGCTCGCCGGCCTCAGGTACGCGCCGCTCTGGGACACCTTCGCCGACGTCGAGACGTACAACACCGCGCAAGCCTGGCAGCTGCTGGCCGCCGACTACGTGACCACCACCGACGGCACCGGCATCGTCCACCAGGCCCCCGCCTACGGCGAGGAGGACCAGAAGATCTGCGAGGCCGCCGGCATCCCGGTGATCCTCTCGGTCGACGAGGGCGCCAAGTTCCTGCCGCTGTTCAAGGGCGGGGAACTGGCGGAGATCGTTGGCGTCCAGGTGTTCGACGCCAACAAGGCCATCACCAACCTGCTCAAGAACGACGCCCGCCTCATCAAGCAGGCCTCCTTCGAGCACTCCTACCCGCACTGCTGGCGCTGCCGCACCCCGCTGATCTACCGCGCGATCTCCTCCTGGTACGTCGAGGTCACCAAGATCAAGGACCGCATGCTGGAGCTGAACCAGCAGATCAACTGGATCCCGGAGAACGTGAAGGACGGCCAGTTCGGCAAGTGGCTGGAAAACGCCCGCGACTGGTCGATCTCCCGCAACCGCTACTGGGGTTCCCCGATCCCGGTCTGGGAATGCGACGGCGAGGATTGCACCCACCGCGAGGTGTTCGGCTCGCTGGAGGAGATCAAGGCCGCCTTCGGGCGCCTGCCGCTGAACCACGAAGGCCAGCCGGACCTGCACCGCCCGTTCATCGACGACCTCACCAAGTCCCACGAGGGCTGCGCCGATTCCGGCACCATGCACCGCGTCGAGGACGTGTTGGATGTCTGGTTCGACTCCGGGTCGATGCCCTACGCCCAGGCGCACTACCCGTTCGAGAACAAGGACTGGTTCGACACCCACCACCCGGCGGACTTCATCGTCGAGTACATCGGGCAGACCCGCGGCTGGTTCTACACCATGCACATCCTCTCCACCGCGCTCTTCGACCGCCCGGCGTACAAGAACGTGATCAGCCACGGCATCGTGCTGGGCTCCGACGGGCAGAAGATGTCCAAGTCGCTGCGCAACTACCCGGACGTCAACGAGGTGCTGGACCGCGACGGCTCCGACGCCATGCGCTGGTTCCTGATGGCCTCCCCGATCCTGCGCGGCGGCAACCTGGTCGTCACCGAGCAGGGCATCCGCGAGGGCGTGCGCCAGGTGCTGCTGCCCATGTGGAACGTCTGGCACTTCTTCTGCCTGTACACCAACGCCGCGAACAACGGCGCCGGCTACCAGGCCAAGCTGTCCTACACCTCGACCGACCCGCTGGACGCGTACATGCTCGCCGCCACCGGCGACCTGGTCCGCGACACCACGGCCAAGCTCGACGCCTACGACATCTCCGAGGCCGCCGAGACCATCCGCCAGTACATGGACACGCTGACCAACTGGTACGTGCGCCGTTCCCGCCAGCGCTTCTTCGACGAGGACACCAACGCGTTCGACACGCTGTACACCTGCCTGGAGACGCTGACCCGCGTGAGCGCCTCGCTGCTGCCGCTGGCCAGCGAGGAAATCTGGCGCGGGCTCACCGGCGGCCGCTCGGTGCACCTGGCCGAATGGCCGGATGCCGATCTCTTCGGCCGCCACGACGAGCTGGTCGCCGCGATGGAGGCCACCCGCCGGATCGCCTCCGTCGGCTCCTCGCTGCGCAAGGCCGCCAACCTGCGCGTGCGCCTGCCGCTGCAGGGTATGACCGTCGCCGCGCCGAACGCCGCCGCGCTGGAGGGCACGTTCGCGACCATCATCGCCGACGAGCTGAACCTGCGCAGCGTCACGCTGATCGACGCCGCCCAGGCCAACGCCGCCGAGTACGGCATCAGCCAGCAGCTGGTCGTCAACGCCCGCGCGGCCGGCCCGCGCCTGGGCAAGAACGTGCAGACCGCCATCAAGGGCGCCAAGTCGGGCGACTGGTCGGTGTCCGATGCCGGGACCGTCACCGCCGGCGGCCTGGAACTCGAGCCCCACGAGTACACGCTGGAGACCGTGGTCGCAGCCGGCGCGGGCGACGAGTCGATCGCCGCGGCCGTGCTGCCCGGCGGCGGGTTCCTGGTGCTCGACACCGAGGTCACCGCCGAGCTGGCCGCGGAGGGAACCGCGCGGGACATGATCCGCGCCATCCAGTCCGCCCGCAAGGACGCGGACCTGCTGGTCGGGGACCGCATCCGCACCGAGATCACCGCCGATGCGGCCACCGTGGCCGCGCTGCACGCCAACGCCGAACTGGTCAAGGGCGAGACCCTGAGCGCCGGCCTGGTGCTGCACACCGCCGAGGACGGCGCCGCACCGGTCGTCCGTGTCGAAACCGTGGCGGCCGCCGAGGCCGCCGAGAACGAAATGGGACCAACCACGTGAGCACCTATGACAAGTACTCCGTAGAGGGCGTCTACGCCGAACTGCTGGCGCGCGCACCGGAGAACAAGATCGAGCCGCGCATGGGACCGATGTTCCGCGCCATGGAGATCCTCGGGGAGCCCAACAAGGCGTTCCCGATCATCCACGTGACCGGCACCAACGGCAAGACCAGCACGGCCCGCATGATCGAGTCGCTGCTGCGCGCCCACGACCTGCGCACCGGCCGCTACTCCTCGCCGCACCTGACCTCGGTCACCGAGCGCATCGCGATCGACGGCGACTCGGTGGACGACGAGACGTTCGTGCGGATCTGGCACGAGATCGCCCCCTACCTGCAGATCGTCGACGACGAGCTCACGGCCAAGGGCGAGAACCGGATGACCTTCTTCGAGGCCATCACCGTCCTGGGCTTCGCGATCTTCGCCGACGCCCCGGTGGACGTGGCGATCATCGAGGTCGGCCTGGGCGGCATCACCGACGCCACCAACGTGGGCGACGGCCAGGTCTCCGTGGTCACCCCGATCTCGCTGGACCACACCGAGCTGCTGGGCGACACCACCGAGCTGATCGCGACGGAGAAGGCCGGCATCATCAAGCCCGGCGGCTTCCTCGTCTCCGCGGCCCAGCCGGCCGACGCCGCGCAGGTGCTGCTGGACAGGGCCCGCGAACTCGAGGTGCCCTACAAGTTCCAGGGCGTCGAGTTCGGCGTCGAGAACCGCATCGTCGCCGTGGGCGGCCAGCAGCTGGACCTGCAGGGCCTGGCCGGGCGCTACCCGGGCATCCTGCTGCCGCTGCACGGCGAGCACCAGGCGCAGAACGCCGCGGTGGCGCTGGCCGCCGTCGAGGCGTTCATCGGGGGAGGGCAGACGGAGCTTAACCACGACCTGGTCATGGAGGGCTTCGGCGCCGCCACCAGCCCGGGCCGCCTGGAGGTCATCCGCACCGCCCCGAGCGTGCTGCTCGACGCCGGGCACAACCCGGACGGCATCCGCGCCTCGGCCAAGGCCGTCAAGGAGGCCTTCGGGTTCTCCAAGCTGGTGCTGGTCATCGGCATCCTCGCCGAGAAGGACGCCCCGGCCATGCTCGCCGAGCTGCGCGAGCAGTACATCGACCTGGTCGAGGACGTCTGCATCACCCAGTCCAACTCCCCGCGCGCCATCCCGGCCGGCGAGCTGGCGACCATGGCGCTGGAGGCGGGCTTCGACGAGGAGGACCTCTACGTCACCGAGCGCCTCGACGACGCCCTGGAATGGGCCGTCGGCCGCGCGGAGGACAGCGAGGACTTCGGCGGCGGCGTGCTCGTCACCGGGTCGATCACGCTGATCGGGGAGACCCGCATGCTGATGGGGGGAAAGTAGAACATGGCACGAATGACCAAGGCGCAGCGGGAATGGCGCCCGGGCCAGCCGAAGAAGCCGCGCTCCACCCGTGTGATGTTCGCCTCAACGGTGCTCACGCTGGAGGCCTTCCTGGCGTTCTTCGTCGCGCTGGCCTACTCCGGGCTTCATCGCGAGACGGTCAGCCCGGTGCTGGCGCTCGGCGCCGGCTCCGTGCTGGCCCTGGCCTGCATCTTCACCTGCGCCCTGCTGAAAAAACCGCTGGGTTACGCCATCGGCTGGGGGCTGCAGCTCATTTTCATCCTGACCGGGTTCCTGATGACCGAGATGTTCGTCATCGGCCTGGCATTCGCCGCGACCTGGTGGTACGCGGTGACCAAGGGGCACTCGATGGACGTGGAGACCGCACGGCGCGCCAGGGAGCAGGCCGAGTGGGACGCCGCGAACCCGGAGCCCGGCGCTTCGTAGCCCGCGCACAACCGTAGAATCAGTACGAAATACCGTTTTTTGCACCACTTACCCGTGACAGGAGCAGCTTCATGACCATTGAACGCACCCTCATCCTCATCAAGCCGGACGGCGTCAAGCGCCAGCTGACCGGCCAGATCATCGCCCGCGTCGAGGCCAAGGGCTACGCCATCGCCGAGCTCAAGCAGGTCCACGCGACCCGCGAGCTGCTCGAGGCGCACTACGAGGAGCACGTGGGCAAGCCGTTCTACGAGCCGCTCGTGGAGTTCATGCTCTCCGGCCCGGTCGTGGCCATCATCGCCGAGGGCCACAACGTGATCACCGGCTTCCGCTCGCTGGCCGGCACCACCGACCCGACCACCGCTGCCCCGGGCACCATCCGCGGCGACCTGGGCCGCGACTGGGGCCTGAAGGTCCAGCAGAACCTGGTCCACGGTTCGGACTCGGTCGAGTCCGCCGCCCGCGAGATCGGCATCTGGTTCGCCTAAGCGGTCCAGCGGCCGAGAGGCCCAACGCCAAGGGCCCGGCACCTTCCCCCCATCGGGGGAGCGGTGCCGGGCCCTTGGCGCATCCGGACGCGTTTCACTGTGAAACGGGGTTCATTCCCGGCCGGCGCGCACCGAGGCAATCAGCGAATCGATGCCGAACGCCAGCGCCGTGCCGATCAGGCAGGCCAGCAGGTCGAGCGGGACAAAGGTGGAGCCGAGCACCAGCCGGGCCGGCGGGAAGGCCGCGCCAAGCGTAGCCGGGATCGGGGTGATCTGCAGCAGCTCGACCGCCACGCAGAACGCCAGGGCGATCGCCGCGTTGGACCAGGCGGCGGCGCGCGGCCGCAGGAACACCAGCAGGACGTAGATCAGCACCGCGTAGAGGACCCCTCCGGAGAGGTCCGCCGCGGGTCCAGCGGCAAGGAAGCGGGCCGCCAGGCCCAGCACAACCACCGGCACAACCAGCAGCCCCGCGGCCAGCCGCCTCCTGCGTGCCCGCGGGTCAGCCACCGAAGAACGCCTGCGGGAAGCGAAGGACGACGCTCGCGGCCGTCAGGATCAGCAGCACGACGGTCAGCACCCACGTCCATTCGGCGGAGAACCGCTTGAGGCCCGCGGGGGCCGGGATCACCCCGTGGGCCACGTTGCGTGCCGTGGTGAACATGAACATCGGGATCATCATCGTCCACACCACCATGCAGTACAGGCACAGGGCGTTGATCTCGTACAGGGCCTGGGACCAGAGCCAGACGATGAAGACCATCGCCAGGGTGATGCCCGCCTGCGCACCCAGCCAGTACCAGCGGGCAAAGCGGGCCCCGGCAAGCAGCGCCATGCCGATCGTGATGACGATGCCGAAGCCCACGATGCCCAGGAACGGGTTCGGGAAGCCCAGCAGCGCGGCCTGGCTGGACTTCATGACGGTGCCGCAGGAGACCCACGGGTTGATGTCGCAACTGGTCACGTAGTCGGGGTTCTTGTACAGGGCCAGGCGCTCGAGCACCAGGATGCCGGAGGCGAGCCAGGCGACGGCCCCGGTGATCACCAGGAACAGCCCGAAGGGCTTGGACCGCCGCAGTGCCGGGAGGCCGGCCTCGTCGATGCCTGTCGAGTCCGCGTCGGCTCGGGACGTGCTCATCAATAACTCCCTTGGTTTTCCTGCAGTGGTTCGGCGGCGCCGGCAAAGCGGTGCCGATGCTTGAAGTCTAGTGGCCGAAACCCCGCGTACGGGCCTCCCGGCACGGCAAGCCGCACGTCAAGGGGGAGTCGGCGAAGGGGTCCGGACGGGATTCGCCTGCTGCTCGACATGCCCGGACGCGCCGAAATGTGCAGATGGGTCGGCCGAAGTTCCACGGTATGAGACAATTGCAATGGTTGTTCGCGGATCCACAGTCTGCTTTCAACCCAACGACAGGCTTTCAAGCCCGATTGCGATGCATCTGCTGCGTAGAGACCGCCTATACGAAGGTCTGAGCGAATACCGCGATTTGGTCGCCGCAACAAAAAGCGGCTTGTTTGGAAAAGCGCCGTTGGTTTTGCCGGATGCCGCGCCCCACGATGGTTGGCGTACCCTGCAAGACGAGCAAACGACTTCCGCTAGGACACGTGGCCACACCGGCCCGGTTACTGCGAACCAACCAAGGCTCGGCGAGCTATCTGTGGGAGCAGCCGATCCATGAGGAGCACTCTTTTAAAATGGCAGCAAATCGCGACGAATCAAAAGCGTCAGGTCAGACCCCCAAGGGACGAGGCCGCACCAGCCGCCCGCGCAACACCTCCAGCGAACCCACGGTCCCGGCCCGCCCGGTGCGCCGTGCGATGACCCTCGCGGAACTCAACGACGCCGCAGCGGCACCCACCCGCAAGACCCGTGCCACCGTTGCGCCGCGGACCACCCCGGCGCGCCGCCGCCCGGCCGCCAACGCCAAGACCGAGGCCCCCGCGGCAGCGCCCGTCGTTGAAACCGCGGCCGCCGCACCCGTGAAGAAGGCCCCGGCCAAGCGCGGCCCGCGCCGCGCCACCTCCGCAGTCACCAGCCCGGTCGCCGGCACCGATGCCACGGTCGGCATCATCGAAGCAGCCCCCGTTGCGGCATCGGCCGCCGAGCCCGCAACCGAAGCCCCTGCCCCGGTCGAGGAAAAGGCCGAAGCGAAGGCCCCGGCCAAGCGCCCGACCCGTTCACGCTCCCGCCGCGCCTCGGCACCGGCCGGCGACGCCGCCGGCACCCCGGTCAAGGAAACCGCCGTTGAGGCTCCGGTAGCCGAGGCACCGGTTGTTGAAGCCGCCGCTGTTGAAGCGGTCGAAGGAGTCGAAGAAGTTGCCGTTGTGGCCGAGGCCGCAGCAGAGGAAACCGTGGAAGCCCCGGCAGAGGCACCGGCGAAGACGGCGCGCAAGCGTCCGACCAGGTCCTCGCGTTCGGCCAAGGCGCCCGCGACCGCAGAGGTTGTCGCTGAGGCTCCGGCCGCTGCCGCGAGCATCGTCGAGGCCGTCGCCGCCGAGGCCATGGCCACCGCCGGAACCGAATCCGCAGGCATCACCGATCCGTTCGCGATCCCGGAAATGGCACTCTCCGTGCTGTTCCAGGCTCCCGACCTTTCCGTCGTCGCACCCGTTGCGGCCGACGAGGACGAGGACGAGGATTCGGCAGGCAACCGCCGCAACCGCCGTTCGCGTTCCCGCACCCGCACCGAGGGCGAAGCCGCCGAGGGCGCCGAGTCCGACGAGGACGAGACCGATGGCGACGCCGTCGTTTCGCGTCGTCGTCGTCGCCGCCGCCGTGGCGAGGCCGACCTCGAGCTTGCCGGTGGCGAGCAGGACGATCCGCCGAACACCATCACCCGCGTGCGCGCACCGCGCACGTCCCTGGATTCGGTCATGTCCAACAAGGTCACGGCCGTCAAGGGCTCGACCCGCCTGGAAGCCAAGCGCCAGCGCCGCCGCGATTCGCGTGAATCGGGCCGCCGCCGCCAGGTGATCACCGAGGCCGAGTTCCTCGCACGCCGCGAATCCGTCGACCGCCAGATGATCGTGCGCCAGCGCGAAGACCGCATCCAGATCGGTGTCCTGGAGGACGGCATCCTTGCCGAGCACTTCGTCTCCAAGACCCAGCAGGATTCGCTGATCGGCAACGTCTACATCGGCAAGGTGCAGAACGTGCTGCCTTCCATGGAAGCCGCCTTCGTCGACATCGGACGCGGCCGCAACGCCGTGCTCTACGCCGGCGAGGTCAACTGGGATGTCGCGGGCCTCGACGGCCAGCCGCGCCGCATCGAGCACGCCCTGAAGTCCGGGGACACCGTGTTGGTGCAGGTCACCAAGGATCCGGTGGGCCACAAGGGTGCCCGCCTGACCAGCCAGATCTCCCTGCCGGGCCGCTACCTGGTCTACGTGCCGGGTGGCTCGATGACCGGCATCTCCCGCAAGCTCCCGGACGTGGAGCGCAACCGCCTGAAGAAGATCCTCAAGGACCACCTGCCGGAAAACGCGGGCGTCATCGTCCGCACCGCGGCCGAGG
This sequence comes from Paeniglutamicibacter sp. NPDC012692, assembly GCF_042901625.1. Classification (NCBI taxonomy): domain Bacteria; kingdom Bacillati; phylum Actinomycetota; class Actinomycetes; order Micrococcales; family Micrococcaceae; genus Paeniglutamicibacter; species Paeniglutamicibacter sp. NPDC012692. The sequence goes on along the minus strand of NZ_JBIBDE010000001.1, from coordinate 698,616 downwards.
GTGCCTCCGAGGAAGAGTTGATGAACGACATCAACCGCCTGCGCGCCCAGTGGGAAGGCATCGAGGCCGCCTCGACGTCCACCAAGACGCTGGCCCCGGAACTGCTCTACGGCGAACCGGACCTGACCATCAAGGTCGTCCGCGACGTGTTCAACGAGGACTTCACCAAGTTGATCGTCTCCGGCAACGAGGCATGGGACACCATCGAGGCCTACGTGACCTACGTGGCCCCGGACCTGATCTCGCGCCTGGAAAAGTGGGAGAACAACGAGGACATCTTCGGTTCCTTCCGCATCGACGAGCAGATCCACAAGGCGCTTGACCGCAAGGTCTTCCTGCCCTCGGGCGGCTCGCTGGTCATCGACCGCACCGAAGCCATGACCGTTGTCGACGTCAACACCGGCAAGTTCACCGGCTCCGGCGGCAACCTCGAGGAAACCGTCACCAAGAACAACCTGGAGGCGGCCGAGGAGGTCGTTCGCCAGCTGCGCCTGCGCGACATCGGCGGCATCATCGTCATCGACTTCATCGACATGGTGCTCGAGTCCAACCGCGACCTGGTGCTTCGCCGCCTGGTCGAATGCCTTGGCCGCGACCGCACCAAGCACCAGGTTGCCGAGGTCACCTCGCTTGGCCTGGTACAGATGACGCGAAAGCGCATGGGCACCGGCCTGCTGGAGGTCTTCGGTGAGAACTGCGAGGCCTGCAACGGCCGCGGCGTGATCACCCACGACGAGCCCGTCGAGCACCGACGTGCGTTCAACTCCACCGGCGAGCCGCATGCTGCGGTCAGCCGTGGCCAGGAGAAGCCTTCGCGGGCCGAACGCCGCCGCCGCAACCGTGCCTCGGAGGAGCCGACCCCGTCGGAGAACGCCGAGGTGGCAACCGAGGTCCATGCGGTGGAGCCCGAGGCCAACGAGGCCAAGGCAACCGCAGCACGCACGGCCTTTGCCAACATCGCCGCAGCAGCACACGCCGCCCACGAGCACGAGGATGCCGCGGCCGAAGCCGTCGACGCCACGTTGACCGTGGGTGGAGAGCAGGTTGTCGTGCCGAACGCACGCCGCCGCCGTGCCGGTTCCGAGGCTTCCGCCCCGGAGCTGACCCTGGAGAACCTGGAAGCAGCGCTTCCGGACAACTCCCCGGTGGCGGAGGCGGAGTCCCACGACGCCGGCGGGCACGACGACGCCCAGGGCACCCGTGCCCCGCGCAGCCGTAGCCGCCGCAAGAGCCGTTCCAAGGCCACTGCCCCTGCGCAGGCCCCGGAGCAGGCTACCCAGGCTCCCGAGCAGGCTGCACCGGTCATCTCCGGCGTGGCAGGCCAGGCTTCCGCCGCAGCACCTTCGGAAACGAAGGCCGTTGTGGCGACCTCTAAGACTTCGGGCATCGAGCCGGTGGTGCGCGTCAAGCGCAGCCGCCGTGCCACGAGCCCGCAGGGTGGGTCTGACGCCGCAGTTTCTGTGGCATCGGACACGCCTGCAACATCGGGTTCCGCCCATGTTGCTTCGTTGGCAGATGCCCCAAAGGTCGCTCAGCCCCTAAACGACGCCAATGCGCCGATTATGCTGGGTGTCGGGGTACCGGTCAACGAGTTGAAATAATTGGGTCTTGACGACTTGCTGGGGTAAGTTGTATTTGCCCCGGCAGCGCTTTTTAGCGTAGTCTGGATCCTCGGTGCGAACGCCAGCTATCGGATTCTTCCGCTCGGCGTGCCAGCACAGCGCAATCCTCGTTAGTATTTGAGGTAGTGATGCGCAGCAAGACATATTGAACGTCGAGTAGAAGTGAGTACCCACGTGGTGTACGCAATTGTCCGCGCTGGCGGCCGCCAGGAAAAGGTTTCTGTAGGAGACCTCGTTACCCTTGATCGCCTGAAGGCTGCCCCAGGCGCCTCCATTGAACTGCCGGCCCTGTTGCTGGTAGATGGCGAGAAGGTAACTTCCGCAGCCGACGAGCTGGCCAAGGTTAAGGTGACCGCTGAGGTCGTTGAGAACCTTCGTGGCCAGAAGATTGTCATCCAGAAGTACAAGAACAAGACCGGTTACAAGAAGCGCCAGGGTTTCCGCGCTATGTTGACCAAGGTCAAGGTCACCTCGATCGCTTAATTGCGGTTGATTCCAAGAATTCTCATTACCTGAAGGTAGGCATATTCAATGGCACATAAGAAGGGCGCGAGTTCCACTCGCAACGGTCGCGATTCCAACGCCCAGTACCTTGGCGTAAAGCGCTTCGGTGGTCAGGTCGTATCGGCCGGCGAAATCATCGTTCGCCAGCGTGGCACCCACTTCCACCCGGGCGCCGGCGTGGGTCGTGGCAAGGACGACACCCTGTTCGCACTGCAGGCCGGAGCTGTCGAATTCGGCACCCGTCGCGGCCGTCGCGTCGTGAACATCGTTATCGCTGACTAATTAGCGCATAACCGCATTCATTACACATTGGAGGGTGGGCCGCACGGCTCACCCTCTTTGTGTTTTTCCAGAAACCTCATGTTTCTTCGGTCGCTACAATAAAGATCGAATGAAACTCTTCACCCCCTTTTTGCTAGGAGCTTTCAACCGTGGCAGCCTTCATCGACCGAGTGGTCCTCCATGTCTCCGGTGGTACCGGTGGGCACGGCTGTGTCTCCATCAAACGCGAAAAGTTCAAGCCCCTCGGTGGTCCTGACGGAGCCAGCGGCGGCAATGGCGGCGACGTCATTCTGCGCGTCGATTCCCAAACCACCACGCTGCTTTCGTACCACCACTCTCCCCACCGCCATGCCGGCAACGGCGAAGGCGGCAAGGGCGACCTTCGCCCGGGCAAGAACGGCGAATCCCTGATCCTTCCGGTGCCCGAGGGCACCGTGGTCAAGAACCGCGCCGGCGACATCCTCGCCGACCTCATCGGCGAAGGCACCGAATACATCGCCGCCGCCGGTGGCCTGGGCGGCCTTGGCAACGCCGGGCTCTCCAGCCAGAAGCGCAAGGCCCCCGGCTTCGCGCTGCTGGGCATTCCCGGTGACGAAGCCGAGATCATCCTCGAGCTCAAGTCGGTTGCCGACGTTGCACTGGTCGGCTACCCGTCGGCAGGCAAGTCCTCGCTGATTGCGGCGATCTCCGCGGCACGCCCCAAGATCGCCGACTACCCGTTCACCACCCTGGTCCCGAACCTCGGCGTGGTCGAAGCCGGCGATGTCCGCTACACCGTTGCCGACGTCCCAGGCCTGATCCCGGGCGCCTCGCAGGGCAAGGGCCTGGGCCACGAGTTCCTGCGCCACGTCGAACGCTGCGCCGCACTGGTGCACGTGCTCGACTGCGGCACGCTCGAAGCCGACCGCGACCCGGTCACCGACCTGGACATCATCCAGGCCGAACTCGATGCCTACGAGACCGACTCCTCCTTCGCCGGCGCCGACGGACAGATCATCCCGCTGAACGAGCGCCCGCGCCTGATCGCCCTGAACAAGGTCGACATGCCGGACGGCCGCGACATGGCCGAGTTCGTGCGCCCGGAACTGGAGAAGCGCGGCTACCGCGTCTTCGAGGTCTCCGCGATGAGCCGTGAAGGCCTGCGCGACCTTTCCTTCGCCATGGCCGAGCTGGTCACGGAGGCGCGTGCCAAGCTCGAGGCAGCCCCGCTGGCCGTTGAGGTCGAGGTGGTGCGTCCGCGCGCCTCCAAGGCCAGCAAGGCGGGGTTCATCATCCGCAAGGAAGAGCGCAACCTCGAAGCCCTGTACCGCGTCATGGGCGAAAAGCCGGAGCGCTGGATCAAGCAGACCGACTTCCGCAACGACGAGGCCGTCGGCTACCTTGCCGACCGCCTGGCCAAGCTCGGCGTCGAAAACCAGCTGTACAAGATGGGTGCCCGCCCGGGCGACGCAGTGGTCATCGGCTCGGAAGTCGACGCCGTGGTCTTCGACTGGGAGCCGACAATGGCTGCCGGCGCCGAACTGCTCGGTTCGCGCCGCGGCCAGGACGTGCGCATCGAGGAATACGGCGCACGCCCGTCCCGTGGCGAAAAGAAGGCCATCCACTCCGATCGCAAGGACGCCAAGGCAGCGGCCCGCGAGGAGCTGGAAGCCGAGCGCAAGGCCGGCATCTGGACCGAGTCGGTGAACTACAAGCACCAAGAACCCAAAAAGGGGGAGTAGGAAACCACCGTGCGAGCCACAAACCACCCCTCGGGCATTGACGAACGCCAGGACATCCCGCGTGCCTCGCGCATCGTGGTCAAGGTCGGCTCCTCGTCGTTGACCACGCTCAACGGCGGGATCTCCGAGGAAGCACTCTCGAACCTCGTGGACCGGCTCTCGGCGGTCAGCACCGCCGGGACCCAGCTGATCCTTGTCTCCTCCGGCGCGATCGCCGCCGGCCTGGCACCCCTTAACCTGGGGCGCCGGCCGCGCGACCTCGCCACGCAGCAGGCAGCGGCCTCCGTGGGGCAGGGACTGCTGATGGCCAAGTACACCCAGGCGTTCGCCGCCCACGGTGTCACGGTGGGACAGGTCCTGCTCACGGCGGATGACCTGATCCGCCGCCAGCAGTACGCCAACGCGTTCCGTGCGTTGAACCGGCTGCTGGCCCTGGGCGTGGTGCCGATCGTGAACGAGAACGACACCGTGGCGACCCACGAGATCCGCTTCGGGGACAACGACAGGCTTGCCGCCCTGGTGGCGCACCTGGTCAAGGCCGACGCCCTGCTGCTGCTCTCCGACGTCGACGCCGTCTACGACGCCCCGCCGAACGACGGGGGAGTACGGATTTCGCGCGTCGACAGCAACGCCGACCTGGAAGCCGTGAGCATCGGTTCCACCGGCGGGGCCGGACTTGGCACCGGCGGCATGGCCACCAAGGTCGAGGCGGCCACCATGAGCGCCGAATCCGGGATCCCGGCACTCGTCACCTCCACCGCCAACGCCGCAGCGGCGCTGGCGGGGCAGGACGTGGGAACGTGGTTCTCGGCCCGCGGCGGACGCCGCTCGACCCGCATGCTCTGGCTGGCCCACCTGGCGGCCACGCAGGGCCGCCTGCTGCTGGATGCGGGTGCGGTCAGGGCGGTTGCCTCCGGCGTCGCCTCGCTGCTTCCGGCCGGCATCACCGGGCTGCACGGCTCGTTCGAGGCCGGGGACGCGGTGGAGATCACCGACGCCCAGGGCACCGTGATCGCCCGCGGCCTGGTCAATTACTCCTCGGAGGAACTGCCGCAGATGCTCGGGCGCTCCACGCACGAGCTGGCCCAGGACCTCGGAACCCAGTACGAGCGCGCCGTGGTGCACGTGGACGACCTGGTCGTCGTCTAGCACCGTCCGACGTTGCACTCCCGGCCGGGCCCGCCCTTGACACAAAGGGCGGGCCCGGCCGCTTCGTGCGTAGACTGATATGCATGAGTCAGATAGTCAATGCATCCCTGAATCTTAGCGACGAGACTGCGGCGGCCGGCGGCCCTCAGGACGCCGTCGCAGCGGTGGCCGCCATGGCCGACCGCGCCCGTACCGCCTCCCGCGTGCTGGCCCGCGCGGACCGGAACTGGAAGGACCGCGGGCTCCTGGCGATCGCCGCGGCGCTTGACGAGAAGCGAGCCCGCATCATCGCGGCAAATGCCAAGGACATCGCGGCCGGCCGCGCCAACGGCACTTCCGAAGCCATGCTGGACCGCCTCAAGCTCGACAACAAGCGCGTCGACGGGCTGATCGCCGCCCTCCAGGAACTTGCCGGCCTGCCAGATCCGGTGGGCACCGTGCTGCGCGGCCAGACCCTCCCCAACGGCCTGCGCCTGCGCCAGGTGCACGTGCCCATGGGCGTCATCGGCGCCATCTACGAGGCCCGGCCCAACGTGACCGTGGACATCGCGGGCCTGGCGCTCAAGAGCGGCAACGCCGTGCTGCTGCGCGGCGGAACGGCCGCCGCCGAATCAAACCGGGCGCTGCTGGCCCTGATCCGCGACGCCCTGGAATCGGTGGGGCTGCCCGCCGACGCCGTCGCCTCGGTCGACGCCTACGGGCGCGACGGGGCCGACGCCATGATGGGCGCCCGCGGCAAGATCGACGTGTTGATCCCGCGCGGCGGCCGCGAACTGATCCAGCGCGTGGTCACCACCGCCAGCGTCCCGGTCATCGAGACCGGCGAGGGCAACGTGCACATCTACCTGGACGAATCGGCCGACGCCAAGATGGCGGTGCCGATCCTGCTCAACGCCAAGACCCAGCGCCCCTCGGTCTGCAACACCGTGGAGACGCTGCTGATCAACGCCAAGTCGCAGGCCGCAGGCCAGGTGCTTGCCGCGCTTGCGAAGTCCGGGGTGCGCCTGCACGTCGACGCGCGCGCCGCGGCACTGGCTGGATCCACCCCGACGATCCCGGCCGTGGACGCGGACTGGGACACCGAGTACATGGACATGGACCTGGCCGTTGCCGTCGTCGACGACCTCGATGGTGCCATTAGCCACATTCGCCGCCACACCACCGGGCACACCGAGGCGATCCTGACCAACAACCTGGCCCACGCCGAGCGCTTCATTGCCGAGGTCGATTCGGCCGCCGTGATCGTCAACGCCTCCACCCGGTTCACCGATGGCGGGCAATTGGGCCTCGGCGCCGAGGTCGGGATCTCCACCCAGAAAATGCACGCGCGCGGTCCCATGGGCCTGCGCGAACTGACAACCACCAAGTGGATTGTCCAAGGTGATGGGCATGTTCGTTCGTAGCCACGCGCCAAGGTGGGTACGATAGAAGGTAAAGAGACAAATAGTTTGAACACCGTGTCGTGCGTTCGCAGCGAATCCGGCACACAACATCCTGGAGAAACATGTTTACCCAGTCCCTGAACGCGGCGATCCTTGCTTCCGAATCGGCCGAGGGCATCCCGACCGAGACCATGGCCCTGATCATCGGCGGCGGCATCTTCCTGGTCTTCATGCTGATGCTGCTGATCACCATGTCCTACACCAACGTCGGCAACCGCCACGAGGTCAAGGCCGAGACCGACGACACGCACCGCCAGCACGCCAACAAGCACGGCCATCACTAGCCGTCTCGAGGCCGAGCGCACGGACCGCCCATTTCGCCTAGGCGTCATGGGCGGCACGTTCGATCCGATCCACCACGGCCACCTGGTTGCCGCCAGCGAGGTCGCCTCGGTGTTCGACCTGGACGAAGTCGTGTTCGTGCCCACGGGCACGCCCTGGCAGAAGTCGGACCGCGAGGTCGCCGAGGCCGAGCACCGTTACCTGATGACAGTGATCGCCACGGCGGCCAACCCGCGGTTCACGGTCAGCCGGGTGGACATCGACCGTCCGGGGCCGACCTACACGATCGATACGCTGCGCGACCTGCGCGCCCAGCGCCCGGATGCCGAGCTGTTCTTCATCACCGGCGCCGACGCCATGGCGAGGATCCTGAGCTGGAAAGACGCCGAGGAACTCTGGACGCTTGCACACTTCGTCGGAGTGACGCGGCCCGGGCATGAGCTTCCGGTGCTGGACCGGAACGACATCTCCCTCATGGAGGTGCCGGCGATGGCGATCTCTTCCACGGATTGCCGCGAACGCGTTCGCACGCACCATCCGGTGTGGTACTTGGTGCCGGACGGCGTGGTCCAGTACATCGGCAAGTACAAGCTTTACAACGACAAGAACTACGCAGTAAACGGCCAGAAGTAGGACGGCCGGGAAATGGACAAGATGAGCGACGAGACCGGGCCCGCGCTCAGCAGGCGAGCCCTGCGTGAGCAGCGCCGTGCCGAGGCCGAAGCCCAGCTTGCCCTCCAGGCGGAAGGCAAGGAGCCGAAGGCTGCCGAACCGATCGGGAAACCGGTGGTCGTCAAGCCTTCCGTTCCCGCACCCTCCGCAAAGCCGCGCGCGGGCCAGCCCGGGGAAGCACGGCCCTCGGCCGCCCCGGCTCCCGTGGCTCCGGCCCCCGCCAAGCCCGCGGCTTCCAAGCCGGCCCCCGCACCTGCGGCCGCGCAGGCCCCGAAGCCCGCCGCCGCGGCCAAGGAAACACCGGCCAAGGTTGTTCCCGCAGTCGTTCCCGCACCCGCCGCAAAGGTGGAACCGGCAAAGGCCGCTCCTGCCAAGGTGGAACCGGCAAAGGCCGCTCCTGCCAAGGTGGAACCCGCCAAGGTTGAACCGGCAAAGACCGAGCCTGCAAAGGCCGCTCCCGCCGCTGCGGCCCCGGCCGTGATCGCCGAGGTTGCGAGCAGCCGCCGCGCCACCGGGGGAGAAGTCGACGCCGTGCCGCAGCGCGCGGAACGCACCTCCCTGCAGCGCGCCCGCGACCGCGAGGCCCTGCGCACCAGGCGTCGCCTGGAACAGGAAGTCTCCGAGCTTTCCGCCAAGGAACCGTCCCCCGGGGACGACCCGGCCCCGCTGACCCGCAAGCAAATGCGCCTGCAGACCCTTGGCGCCGCCGCGGGCAACACCCTGGTGGAAGAAAGGGTCGACGAGGCACCCGTTGCCGACAACGCCCCGGCGCCTCCCGCTGCCAAGCCCGCCCCGGGCAAGCCGGCCGCGGAAAAGCCCGTAGCCGCAAAGCCTGCCGCGGCCAAGGATCCGGTGCCGTCGAAGCCCGCCGCAGCCACGCCGCAAATGAGCGTCGAGGATGCCCTGGCGCTGCGCCGCCGATCCGGCGGGGCCGCACCGGTCGACCCCGCGCTGATCCAGCCGGCCGAGGACCTCGGCGACGTGGATCTCGAGGTCCTGGCCCAGCAGCGCGAACTTGCCGCGCGGGCGGCCATCATCAGCCGCCGTGCCGCCGAGCGCCAGCGCCTCGAGGAATCGAACTCGCAGCGCGCCGGCCAGCGCCGATCGGACCCGTTCACCGGTTCCATGAACATGCTGCGCGACGAGGACATCGAAAAGAAGCTGGTCAACACCGGCATCTCCGGCCCCGAAACGCGCGGTTTCCACATTTCGATGACGGACCAGGGGACCATCGTCGATGCCCCGGGCGCGTCGTCCGCACGAACCAAGACTTCGGCTTCGGGTGCGCCAGCGCCCGCGGCCAAACCTGCTGAAAAGTCTGCGGCTGCTACTCCGGCCCAGGCAGCTTCCCGTGAGTCCAAGTCACTGGGAGCAAACCCCGCTGCTGCAGCAGCACGAGCAGGAGCGGCACCGGCAAAGCCCGGGGCCTTCGCACCTGCCAAGCCGATGGCCACGGGCAAGCCCGCGGCCGCGGCACGAGCGACACCGAAGGCCCCGCCGCTGGCGGAGGCACACGGTGCCGCCGACGTTGAGCCACGCGTTTCCCACCCGCCCGTGCGTGCCGTTCGCGCGCAGGGCCTGGAACCGCTTGACGCGCAGACCGCCGGAATGCGCCGTGCCAACAACATGTACCTGATGGTCATCGCGGCCTTGTCCGTTGGAGGCGCGGCGCTCGTTGCCGGCCTCATCATGATCCTCAACTCCAACTAGCGCGCCCTCAGCGGCCGCAACCCAACACTCAAGGAGAATCCCATGAGCGCCCACGAACATTCCATCAACCTGGTGAAGGCCGCAGCCCTCGCCGCCGCAGACAAGCAGGCCGAAAACCTCATCGCACTCGACGTCAGCGAGCGCCTCGGCGTCACCGACGCCTTCCTGATCGCCTCGGCTTCCTCCGAGCGCCAGGTCAACTCGATCGTCGACGAGATCGAGGACAAGCTCGACGAGCTCTTCGAGATCCGCCCGGTGCGCCGCGAAGGCCGCGGCGCGGGCCGCTGGGTGCTCCTGGACTACGTGGATGTCGTCATCCACGTGCAGCACAACGAGGACCGCGTCTTCTACGCGCTCGAGCGCCTCTGGGGCGACTGCCCGTTGATCGAGCTGCCGACCACCGGCGAGCCGGCAACCGACATGTCGCACATCGCAACCCTCCCGGACGTCCTCTAGGACTCCTCGATTTGCGTCACGCAATTGTCGTGACCTATGATGGATGAGTTGCCCGCGAGGGTGGCTCCCATTCGGGGGTATGGCGCAGTTGGTAGCGCGTCTGCATGGCATGCAGAAGGTCAGGGGTTCGAATCCCCTTACCTCCACCGAAGGAAAACCCGCTGGATCATTGTGATCCGGCGGGTTTTTTCGTGTTCCGGCCGAGGGCTCCGGAATTCGGGCACGACGGGCCGCGAACCGGGGCGCAAATTCAACCGCCTGCTGCATGGTCCGGTGTGTTGGACCGTTGCTATCCTGTGGAGCGTAACCGCATGGCGCCGGACGGCAAGCACGCCGGCGGCGGGAACCTGCGGACAGGATCGAACCGAATCAGGAAACTGGGTGCGGTGCATGATGAAAAATGCAAGGATCGCGGTTGTTGTGGCCGGTGCGTTGATCGCAGTCTCGGGCTGCTCGTCGGGAGGGCCCGCTGGACCCGCCGGCGGCATGGTCGGCACCAGCGAAATGGCCACCCCCACGGGCGGGGGCGCGCAGGTGCCGGCATACGCCATGACACTGCAGCAGCAGCTTCCCGCGGTGATGAAGGCCAACGCCATCCCCGGGATGGTGGTGATGATCAAGTCGCCCACGCGCGGGGACTGGTCGGGCACCTTCGGCACCGCCGAGATCGGCAAGCAGGTGCCGATGTCTCTCAACGATTTCCTGCGGGTCGGCAGCAACACCAAGACCATGACCTCGACGGTCATCCTGCAGCTCGTGCAGGAGGGCAAGCTCAAGCTGGACGACCCCATCTCCAAGTTCAGGCCCGACGTGCCCAACGGCAAGAACATCACGATCGCCCAGCTCTCCGAGATGCGCAGCGGGCTTTTCAGCTACACGTTCGACAAGGGCCTCAACGCGACGCTCGATGCGGACCCGCAGAAGGCCTGGACGCCCGACGAGCTGCTGGCGATCGCCTTCAAGCACCCGGCGAACTTCCCGCCGGGCCAGAAGTACGACTATTGCAACACCAACATCGTGCTGCTCGGGGTGGTCATCGAGCAGCTCACTGGGATGAGCGCCTCCGAGGCGTTCAAGAAGCGGATCTTCGAGCCGCTCGGGCTCAAGAACACCACGCTGCCGGTGAACACGGACTCCGCGCTGCCGCTGCCCCATGCGCAGGGATACCAGTTCGGCACCAACGAGGAGACCGTCGATTCCTACGCGGTTCCCGCCGCCGACCTGCCGGCCGCGCTCGACGGCACCCTCAAGCCGCTGAACTACACCGACGCGAACCCCTCGTGGGCCTGGACCGCCGGCGGGGCCATCTCCACGCCCAACGACCTGGCGGTGTACGTCAAGGCGCTGGTCACCGGCGGCCTGCTCGATGCGAAGACGCAGAAGCTGCGGATGGACAGCATCCGGCCCGTCGTCGAGGGCCAGCCGAACGGCGTCGGGTACGGGCTGGGGATCGCCGAGTTCGCGCCCGGCATCCTGGGTCACGACGGACAGCTTCCCGGGTACTCGTCGTTCATGGTCTACAACAACAAGACGGATGACACCATCATCGTGGGCACCAACCTTTCGGCCTCGCCGGTCGACGGGCAAAACGCCGCGGTGTTGGTGGCGAAGGAGATCATCTCGACGCTTTACGGTGCCTCCGAGGTCCCCGGCGGGAACCCGGCCGCGCCCGAGAGCGGGTCGCCGACCCCGTCCGGCTAGATGAAGTCGGGGATCCGGATCACGCCGGGTGCGTTTCCCGCCACCAGTCCACCGTGGCGCGTGCGCCGTCGGCCAGCGGGGTGGGGGAGAGCCCGAGCAGGGACTCGCTCCGGGTGGAGTCCATCATGAAGGGGTTGTCGAACTGGTACGCCATTTCGGCAAGCTCGCGCGTTGCGGGGTGCACCAGCCCGATGGCCCGCAGGATTCCGCCGGACATCCCGGTGACCTTCGGCGCGGGACGGTCGGCCGCTGCGGCGTAGGCCTCCGCCATGGCCCGCTGGCTGGACGGCTGGGCAGTGGGCGCGTGGAGCACGGTGTTCCAGAGGTCTTCACGTTCCGCGGCCCGGACCATGGCTGCGGCGAGGTCTGGCATGTAGGTGAAGGAATGCGGCTGGGCCGGGTTGCCGACCGCCAGCAGCCGCCGGCCGGCGAAGACGGATTCCAGCATGCGGGCCCCGGCGTGGGCGTTCTCCACGTGGGGGCCGTAGAAGTCGGAGGCCACCACCGAGACGGTGTGGGTCCCGGAGGCCGCGCGGGCGTTCAGCAGGGCCGTGCGCACCCCGCGCTTGCCGCCCGCCGCGTTGCGCGGAGAGTTCTCCGCCATGGGTCGCTCGGGGTTCGAGTAGGAGTACAGGCTTTCGGGAAAGAGCACCGGGATCCCCCGGTCGCCGGCCGCGGCCAGGACCAGTTCCTCGGCGCGGGGGAGCGTCTCGGCCCAGGCCCGGGCGGAGTAGGCGGCGTGGATGCAGTGGAACACCGCGGTGGCACCGGCCATGGCGGCGGCCACCTGGGCGGGGTCGAGGGCGTCGGCGCGCATCCTGCGGATGGCGGGGTGCTCGGGGCCGCCGCCGGAACGGGTCGCCAGCACCACGCTGTGGCCGTTGTTGGCCAGGGCGAGCGCGACGGTGGTTCCGACGGGACCGGAGCCGGTGACGAGGTAGTGGTTGGACATGGCGTGGAGCCTCCTGGTTGGGATTGTGAGAGCGGTGCTCTCACAAAAATGCTAGGCGTCCATCGGCGGTCGAGTCAAGAGCGCTGCTCACTAAAGTTGACGGTGCTCACGATCGTGGTGTGGGATGGGTTCATGCAAGCAACAAGGACCCCTCGTGAACTGGCCCGCGAGCGCACCATGGCCGAAATCATGCGGCTCGGCCGCGAACAACTGGCCAGCCAGGGAGCCGCCGCGCTGTCCCTGCGCGCCGTGGCCAAGGACCTGGGTATCGTGTCCTCGGCCGTCTATAGATATGTTGCAAGCCGGGACGAGCTGCTGACGCTGCTGGTGGTCGAGGCCTACACGGACCTGGGCGACGCGGTGGATGCCGCCCTGGAGCACGCGCCGGCCTCGCACGGCGAGAGGTTCGCCGTGCTGGCGAGGGCCGTGCGTGGCTGGGCGATCGCCGAACCGGCGCGCTACGGGCTGCTTTTCGGCACGCCCGTTCCCGGGTACCACGCGCCCCCCGGGCAGACCGTCCCGGCCGGAACCCGGGTGGTCGTGCGGCTCATGGGGATCGTCGAGGACGCCTGGGAGGCCGGCGGGATCGAAGTGCGGGATCGCGCCACGGACCTGTCGCCGGGCCTGGCGGCGGACGTCGAGTCTCTGAGGGCCGAATACTCGCTCGCGTCCCCGGGGTGGCTTGTCGCCCGCGGGCTGGGCGCGTGGTCCGGCCTGTTCGGCGCCGTCAGCTTCGAGGTGTTCGGGCAGTACGGTCCCAACACGCTGGGCGACCCGGCCGAACTCTTTGAACTGACGGTCCGGGACCTGGCCGCCAACCTCGGGCTCGGCGGCTGACGGACCCGTTCATGCGTGGCCGGGGCCAGGAGGTCGTGCGTTAGGGTGTTGACATGCGAAATGTCCCAGACACCCTCGATCGATCGGTGGTCGCCGAAATAGATGCACGCCTGGAACGGGTTGCAGCTGACGAACGCGTCGCGGTTTCCTGGGCCGTGGAAAGCGGCAGCCGCGCCTGGGGATTCCCCTCCCCGGACAGCGACTACGACTGCCGTTTTCTCTACCTGCGCTCGGCCAACGACTACCTGGGCCTGTGGCCCCTCCGGGACGTCATCGAGACGCCGCTGGACAAGGTCTTTGACGTGAACGGGTGGGACGTCGCCAAAGCACTGCGCCTGCTGCTCAAGGGCAATGCGACGGTCGTCGAGTGGTTGACGTCACCGATCGTGTACCGGGGCGACGTCGGTTTCCGGGACGGACTGCTCGACCTGGCGTCCGAGGTCATCGACCCGGCGCGCGTGGGCAGGCACTATCTCCATGTGGGACGGAACCAATGGGACCTGGAATCGGAGACCGTCCCGCTCAAAAAGGTCTTCTACGCGTTGCGCCCGGCGGCCGCGCTGCGCTGGCTGCGCACGCATCCGGGCTCCGCGGTGGCGCCGATGGACCTGGCGACGCTGCTGCGGGAAGGCGAGGTGCCCGAGGCGGTGATGCGCGAAACCGACGAGCTCCTGGCGGTGAAGGCCGTGACCCGCGAGCTCGGGGAGGGACGTTTCCCCGAGCCCCTCGCGTCCTTCGTCCTGTCCGAGTTCGCGGCGGCGCACGAGGCGTACGAAAACGCGAGCGCAACCATCGAGGCGTGGAAAACGGCCAGGGTCGACGAATTCTTCAGGACGCTGATCTTGTAGTTGCTGGCATGCAATCCCGGGCGTGCCTCAGTCCATCGAGTACCCGAAGCTGAAGCGGCACTCGGGGTCCCATGCGGTCTTGAGGGCGCGCAGCCGTTCCACCGTCGGTTCGGCCCAGGCCTTGCGTACGGCCTCCGGCGTTCCGGCAAAGCCCTGGAAGTTGATCTGCGATCCGCCGTGGGCCCAGGGTTTCATGGCCTCGAGAACGGCATTTCCCGCGGCCTCCACGGCGCCCATGAGTGGCGGCGGGTAGGGTCCGACGACCAGCATGGAGAACGCCGCGTCGCGTCCACCGACGGCGTTTTCGTGCTCCGGGCCGCGGGACAGTGCGCCGCCCAGGTGGCGGATCTCGGCCATGATGAGCGGAACGTCGTGATCCGGCCCCGCTGCTCCCAGCAGCGCGTCGATGGCCGCGGCGTCCAGGCCGCTCAGCAGCATCGAGCCTTCCCACACCGGCATGGGGTCGGTCGGGTCCTGGTGGACCGAGGCGATGGCCGTGTAGGACATCATGCCCACCAGGTCCACGAGCGGGGTGCCCGCCCGGCGCATCGGTTCCAGCAGCGCGGCCCCGGCCGTTTCGTCGCCGACATGGACAAAGCGCAGGTGGACGGAGAGCTTTCCGCGCAGCGGCTCGGGGATCTGCTCGTCGTCAGGCAACCTGAGCAGGGCGATGGACGCGGTGGTGGACTCCGGCAGTTCCTGGACCCAGGCGCCGTAGGCATGCATGATGGCTGGCGCGTCGGATCCGGCAAAGAAGATCGCGCCGCCGTAGACACGGGGCACGGAGACCAGGTCGAACTCGAGTTCGGTGACGATGCCGACGGCGCACTTGCCCCCGCGCAGGGCCCAGAAGAGTTCGGGCTCGGACTCGGCGTTCACCTCCACGAGCGACCCGTCGGCCGTGACGAGCTGGATCCCGCGGACCTGGTCCGCGGCGAAGCCGAAGGTCCGGCCCATGGGTCCCATGCCGCCGCCGAGGGTGTAGCCGACGACCCCGACGTCGGGGGACGAGCCGTTGAGCGGGGCTAGCCCGTGGGGCGCGGCTTCCTCGATGACGCGTGTCCACCGCACGCCGGCGCCCACCCGCGCGCTGCGTTGCTGCGGATCCAGCGCCAGCGACTGCATGCCGGAGGTGTTGATCAGCATCCCGCCGTGGTCCTGGTGCGGGTAGCCGTGCCCGGTCGACTGCACATGGACGGAAAGGTCCGCCTCGTTGGCGTGGCGCACCGCGGCCATCACGTCACGGGTCGAGCCGGCCAGGACTGCGACATCCGGCCTGAATGCGTGGGCGAGGTTGAAGCCGAGGCAGGCCGCCTCAAAGCCGGCATCGCCCGGGACAAGCACGGACCCGTCAAGTTTGGCGCGCAGGCCCTCCGCATCGAAATCGGTGGGTTGACTCATGGCTGGTTCCCTTCCGTTCACCACTCAAGGTAGCCCACCAGAAGGCGTACGCCTATGGGTTTCGATGCCGGGTTTCCGACGCGCGAATCAGCCGGGCCCGGTGGCGCGGCGCATCGTCAGCGGGCCCGGCGTGGGATGCTTGATGGATGGATCTCGAGGTGTCACCGGCGCTCACAATTCCGGCCGCTGAGCTTGGCTGGCGCTTTTCGCGTTCGTCGGGCCCGGGCGGCCAGCACGTGAACACCTCCGACAGCCGCGTCGAACTCTTCTGGGACGTTGCGCGGTCCTCCGTGCTCTCCGTGGCGCAGCGGGAGCGGCTGCTGGCCCGGCTGGAATCCAGGCTCGTTTCCGGGGTGCTGACCGTGGATTCCTCCGAGCAGCGTTCCCAGCTGCGCAACCGGGAGACGGCGCTGGCCAAGCTCGCAGGACTCGTGGCGGCCGGGCTTGCGCCCGATGGGCCCCGGCGCCGGGCGACCAAGCCCACCCGCGGATCGGTGAAGCGGCGCCTTTCGGCCAAGGGGCGGCGGTCGGAAACCAAGAAGCAGCGGCAACGGCCTCAGCACGAGTAGCGCCCGCCGACCGAATCCTGCTGGCCGGCCGCTACTCGCCGCGGCGGCGCCGGAAGATGTCGAAGACCACCTTGAGGGACAGCACCGCGGCCACCCCGATCAGGGTGTAGCCGAAGAGCTGGTAGAGCGTCAGGTTGGTCGTGACCATCGGGCCGCCAGTGCTGACCAGCAGCATGGTGGCCATGATGCCGGTGACGCCGGCCAGGAAGGTCAGGATGACCTCGTGGACCATGGAGCGGACCATGTGCCGGTCCTGGGGGTTTGCCAGCAGGCGCATGTTGAAGCCCAGCCGGCCCGCCTCGAGGTCGCCGGAAATCTGGTCGAGCCGGCGCGGCAGCCGCTTGAGCAGCGGCAGCAGGGTCATCACCTCGTTGTTCAGCGCCTCGGCCAGCGAGCTGGGGCGGAACACCGAGCGGACGCGGGCCTCGCCGTACTCGCGTGCCGCGGCGATGAGGTCGAAATCGGGGTCGAGCAGGCGGAGGGTTCCCTCCAGGACCGCGACGGCCCTGAATGCCCCGGCCAGCTCGGGCGGGACCGTGATGCGGTGTTTGGCCAACATGGTCACGAGCTGGGTGAAGACCTCCGCCTTGACGGCCGCTCCCGGGCCCATGTACCGGGACATGAAGCGGCTGAGTTCCCGGCGCAGGGCGGCCTCGTCGAAATCCTCGGGGAGCGTCGCCATGCCCAGAAGCGCATCGCCGATGGCCCGCGAATCGCCGCGGTAGAAGGCCAGCAGCACCTCGGAGACAAGCTGTCGCAGTTCCGCGTCCAGCCGCCCGACCGATCCGAAGTCCAGCAGCATGATGCGGCCGTCGGGCTGCAGCACGATGTTCCCGGGGTGCAGGTCGGCGTGGAAGACGCCGTCGTCCATGATCTGGTGCATCAGGGAGCGGAAGAGCGCGACGGCCTGGAGCCGGCGTTCCTCGATCGGGTGGCTTTCGATGGTGCCCGGGGAGCTGAGCGTGTCTCCGTCCACCATCTGCATGACGAGGATGCGCCGGGTGCTGAGCTCCGGGTAGTGCAGGGGGATTTCCACCCGCTCGGATTCGGGGTGCTTGAGCTGCGTGGTGCGCAGCGCCGTGATGTTCATGGCCTCGATCTCGTAGTCGAGCTCCTCGCGCAGGGCGTCGGCGAACCCCTCCGCTACCTCGACGAGCCCGAGCGAGCGGCCCCAGGCGGTGGACCTCTCAAGGGTCGACGCCATGCGGACGGTGATGTCCAGGTCCCGCTCGACCAGCGGCACGATGCCCGGGCGCTGGATCTTGACGGCCACCGCCTGCCCGGAATGCAGCCGCGCGCGGTGGACCTGCCCGATCGAGGCCGCGGCCAGCGGCGTCGTGTCGAACTCGGCAAACGCGGAATCCACGTCCTCGCCGAGCTCCTTCTCGACCATGGCCTGGACGTTGTCCCAGGGTTCCGGCGGGACGGATTGTTGCAGCTTGGAAAGCTCGGTGATGTATTCGGCCGGAAGGAGTTCGGCCCGGGTGGAAAGCACCTGCCCGAATTTGACGAATGTCACGCCGGAATCCTGGAGCGCCAGGCGGAGCGACTTGCCGCTGGCCGCGCGTTCCGCCGCAGCCGCGGGGTTGCTGCCCTTGCTGGGACGCTTGGCCGGGAGGAGCCCGTGGGACAGGGCAATGCGCGTGACCTCGGTGTACCTGCGGGTCCGTGCAATCCGCGCCCGAAGCGATGCGATCCACTTGTCGGGCCGCACGATGGTGCCGGTGGGGACGACGAGCTCGGCGACCACCAGGAACATGGTCGCGACGATCAGCACGATGCCAATCTGCACCGGCAGCAGGGAGATCCCGGCCTCGGCGTCCTTCCACACGAACCGGGACTCGAAGCCGACCTCCGCACCCAATCCCAGCAGGCCCGCAATGATGATGCGGCCCAAGCCGACGGTCACGCCCAGCAGGCGCCGGACAAACATCGCCAGGACGACGATGTAGATGACGGCGACGACGGACGCGAACAGGATGCGGCCGAGTATGTCTGCAAATTCCATGGAAACCCCTTGTGACAGGCCCGGGAAGGCTTCGCGCGCCAGCCCATGTCGCCTAGCTGACACTTTATCCCACGTGGGACGGGGTTCTTCGGTCCCGCAAGGCCGGCTACCGGGCCGGCTACCGGGTCAGCGACGCGACGGCGTCGGCGACGTCCGCGGCGTTCCTGCGCAGGATGCGCATGTGGTTTGCGTCGACGACCGAATGCACGCGCACCATCTCGTTTGCGGCGACGGCACGGTCCGCGGCGGCCCTCATGGTCCGCATTTCCTCGGCGGGGGATCCCTTGTGCGGGCCGCTGCCAACGACAAAAAGCGCGGGGCAAGTGAGGTCCCTGTAGTCGGGAAGCAGCCCGGCATCGATTTCATCGAGCTCGATCACGACGTTTGCCGCCTCGTGGTGAGTCATCCGGGCCAGCAAGCGCATCGACCCCAGGATGCGCATGGGAATGCGCAACAACCGATACTGCCGCCGGACACGCTTTTGCGCCTTCTCGTGGAAGACGCGGACGGGGAAGGCCCCGTCGACGAGGACCACCCCCGCAACCTCGCCCGGGTGGGTGGCCGCGTAGCGGATCGCGAGCGTGGCGCCGTGGGACCAGCCGACCAGGACGGGTCGGTGCAGCCCGGTTGCCTCGATGACGCTGCCGACATCCTCCAGGGCGCCGGAAAACGAGTAGTCGGGCGAGTCGGCGGACCTGCCCCGCCCGCGGGCGTCGAAGGTGACGGTGTGTAGCTCCGGGGGGAGCGCCCGCAGGACGTGTTTCCAGTCGCGCCGCGTCGAGAAGGCGCCGTTGAGAAACAGGACGGCCGGCCCGGTCCCTGCGCCGATGGTGCAGTGGATGCGTGCCGCGCCGGTGTGAACGGTCAGATGGCTGTTCATGTCCAAACCCCCAGATGCCTCGGTCGCCGGGCATGGCCTCCACGTTGACGGTGCGTTTCCCTGTCGTGATCCTATGCTTTTGGTGCCGCCGGAACAACGATTCCGCCCCCGCGCGGTCCCCGGCACCGGGGAGCATGGGTTGTCCGCTTTTCCCATGGCCGCAAGTTTTTCGTCCTTAGCGGTTTCGCTATTTAGCGAACATGCTAAATTTAAGACATGAGCGAAAACACCGCCGATGTATTCACCGCGCTGGCCCATCCCACCCGGCGCCAGATTCTCCAGGATCTTCGCGATGGGGAGCAGTCGGCCGGTGAAATTGCCGGGCGGTTCACGAGCTCCGGGCCCACGATTTCACGCCACCTTTCGATCCTGCGGGCCGCGGGCCTGATCACCGAGCGCCGCGAGGCCAACCGCATTCTCTATTCGCTGGCGGGGGAGCAGCTGGCGCACTCCGTCGGCAATTTCCTCTCCGCGGTATGTCCCGAACAAATGCTGCTCCGCGGGCTTCGCCACCGGGTACCCTCCGCGGCGAGCCCCGCCGAAACCTCCACTGAAACGAGCGTTGAATCATGAAAATGCCGACCCTGGACGCCACCATTTCACGCCGCCTACTGGTCAACTACAGGTTGGATCCCGAGGTGGCGCAGTCCTTGCTTCCTTCGGGGTTGCGCCCCCGGTTGGTGGGCGATGCGGCGGTGGGCGGAATCTGCCTTCTCCGGCTTTCGGCCGTCCGGCCACAGTGGATCGGCGCCAACGTGGGGTGGAGCGCCGAAAACGCGGCGCACCGCATTGCGGTGGAGTGGGACGACGAGTCCGGAACCCGCAACGGGGTATTCATCCCGGTCAGGCACTCGTCTTCCCGGCTGCCGGTGGTGCTGGGCGGAACCCTCCTGCCGGGCCGCCATGAGCACGCGGGATTCTCCGTATCCGAATCGCCTTCCCGCATCACGATCGATGCCCGGGCACTGGACATGCGCGTGCACGCAGACGTCTCGGATTCGACGGAATGGGTCAGTCGACTCTTCGGCACCTTGGGGGAGGCTTCGGCGTTCCAGCGTGAGGGGACAATCGGGTGGTCGCCGGCCAAGGGCGGCAAGACGCTCGACGGCCTTGAGCTGAGCACGCGGCAGTGGGAAGTCGGGGCAACAGAGATCCACGACATTGGATCCTCCTATTTCGACTCGTTGCCGCCTGGCGCCGCGGAACTCGACCATGTCCTGGTCATGCGCGATGTTCCCGTCAAGTGGTCTGCGTCGGAATTTCCGAAGGCACGAAACCAGTCCATTTGCTAACTGGTTTGCACCTCGCGACACATAGGCCAGCATAAAGTCCATTTACTGGGTTTATCCCGTTTTTGGCCGTAGGCTTCCTAGGTATGAGCCAATCTGAGCCGACGCTGCGAGCTGGATCCTCGGTGCTTCAGGTGCCTTCCGCGGACGCCGCTGCCCAAATGCCGGCATGCCGCCTCAGCAAATTGAGTTTCGCCGCCTTGGTTGCCTGCCCGATTTTTGCCGTCGTGGGTTTGGTTATCTATGGATTGCCGGTGTTGCTGTTCATGGCCACCGGAGGCGGAAGCATGATGTTGTTCGGCTCCTGCGCCAACGCGTTTACGGTTCCGGCGGTCTGCGCCCTGGCACTGGGGTTCGCCTGTCTCCTGTTTGCCGCCGTTGGCTATTTCGTGGTGTTTTTCAATCGAAAATAGCCGGCGTCCGGCCTGTCGGCGGGCTCGCCACAAGGCATTGCCTGGGACCTGAATCTGCGGTTGCCGCCTAGACTTGAAGGCATGAGTGATGTTCTGCCTCCGTGCCCCCAGTGTTCAAGCCCCTACGCCTACGAAATGGGCGCCCTCTTGGTCTGCCCCGAATGCGCCCACGAATGGTCGGCAGAGGCAACCGAATCCGAAGAACCCCAGGAAAAGGCCATCAAGGATTCGGTTGGCAACGTACTGGCAGACGGCGACTCCGTCACCATCGTGAAGGACCTCAAGGTCAAAGGACAGGCGCAGTCGATCAAGGTCGGAACCAAGGTGCGCAACATTCGCCTGGTCAATGGCGTGGATGGCCACGACATCGACTGCAAGGTTGACGGATTTGGTCCCATGCAGCTGAAGTCCTCGGTCGTGAAAAAGGTTTAGCCACCGACGGGCGGGCCGTCGGCCCGCCCGATGGTCAGATATTTCGAAGTTCCTCACCCTGAAAGATTTTCCATTCATGACTCAGCCCGTGCGCACCCCCGAACCCGCAGTTGCCCTCGCAAACTCAGTTGAGGATTTTGAGCACAATCTTGCCTCGATCCGGAAACGCATCGAGGTAGCGGCTCGAAAAGTAGGCCGCGACCCGGCTTCAATTCGATTGCTGCCCGTCAGTAAGACGGTGCCGGAGGATCGCCTTCGTCTGGCGATCGCCGCGGGCGCCACGTTCCTGGGCGAGAACAAGGTTCAGGAAGTCGCGCGCAAGGCCGAAAGCCTTGCCGACATCCCGGGGCTGAAGTTCTCCGTGATCGGGCATCTGCAGACAAACAAGGCCAAGTATGTGGCGAAGTTCGCCGACGAGTTCCAGGCCTTGGACAACCTGCGCCAGGCCGAGGCCCTGCAGCGTCGACTCGAGGACGAGGACCGCCAGTTGGACGTCTTCGTCCAGGTCAATACCTCTAACGAGGAAAGCAAGTTCGGTTTGGACCCTGCGGACGTGCAGGATTTCGTGAACCAGCTTCCGCAATTCGACCGCCTGCATGTCAAGGGCTTGATGACACTTGCACTCTTCAGTGAGGACAAGGAAGCCGTACGCGCATGCTTCGTTCGACTGCGTGAAATCCGGGACATGCTCCGGGAGACCGCGCCGGAAGGCATGGAAATCGAGGAACTGTCCATGGGCATGAGCGGTGACTTCGAACTGGCCATTGAGGAAGGCTCCACCGTGGTGCGCGTGGGCCAGGGAATCTTCGGCGCCCGGGCTCTTCCCGCCAGCCAGTAGTTCTCCGGCTTGTCGGCAGAAAAGGTCGCGGACGAAGCGCCGCGCGGAAAATGGGCGATGCAGAATCCCCGTGTGATTAGACTGAATCCATGAAACTAGCCGAGGCATTGGCCAAGCGGGCCGACCTAGCAACACGGATGAGCCAGATATCTTCGCGCATCGAGCAAAACGTCTTGGTGCAGGAGGGCGAGAAGCCCGCCGAAGATCCGTTGGCATTGCTGGCCGAGCACGACAGGTTGGCGGCGGAACTGCAGGAACTGATTGTCAGGATCAACGCCACCAACCTCTCGGTGACGGTGCCGGGCCACGAAAGCATGACGGCCGCACTGGCCCGACGCGACGTTCTGCGCCAGCAGGTCCGATTGCGCCAAACCGTGGCAACGCGCGCCTCGGCCCGTTTTGACCGGAGCACCCGCAGCGAATTGCGCTACGTCTCGATCGTGGACGTTCCGGTGATCAGGTCCGAGGCGGATGCCCTAGCGGCCAAGTTGAGGGAACTGGATACACGAATCCAGGAAGCCAACTGGATCAACGAGCTTTCCTGAGTCGTTGGTTCGGTCAGATCGCAAGTCGGTAGTCCGGATTTCAAGAGCGTGCGCAAGGCCTACCGCCGTCCAGGCCAAATCGGATGGCTTTGCAGGGACTGAAGGACCAGTCCGCCGGTTCGCGCCGGTCACAGATCATGTCCTTCACGGTGCACACACGCATCAACTCCCAACGGAGGGTCACCTCGCACAAATTATCACCACGCGCAGGCTTGTTGTCCGGGTGAGGGTGGGGTTCGGGGACCATGCGATCTTTTGTTCCGGCCCGCAGGGTGAACCTGCGGGCCGGGACTCTCTCATTCCCACGGGTTGTGCCTGTACTCACTGACGTACGCCACATTTTGTGTTTGGAGCCAAGGATTCGACACGCCGAGGGGCACGACACGCCAAAATAATTAACTGTGGGTTGCTCCTCCACAGGGTGTGGACGCAGGGGGTCTTTTGCTGGATTCCCGGGGTTAAAGTGGGGCAACTTATCCACAGTGCGTGTGGACTGCGGGTGACCGGAATGACAGACGTGTAATACATCATCTTGGGGTATAACCCCTCCGGCCCCACTAGATGTAGTATTGAAATAGCTGGCGAGGCCTAGTGCAAAATCCCCCAAATGCGCGGGGAAATGTATGAATCTCCGCCTCTCGAAGGCTTTGAAGCCACCGAGTCACATCGTCCCGGCGACCGTCCCCATCGGAGGGAGTCGCGGGGAGCCGGCCACACCACATACATAGATTTTTTGCACGAGGGGATTTACGGACATGACCGTCACGGTATACACGAAGCCAGCATGCGTACAGTGCAACGCAACTTACCGCGCTCTAGACAAAAAGGGCATCGTCTACCAGAGCGTTGACATCTCGCAGGATCCCGCTGCGCTGGAGCGCGTACGCGCCCTTGGCTACATGCAGGCACCGGTTGTCATCACCGACGCCGACCACTGGTCTGGCTTCCGCCCGGACAAGATCGAAGAGCTTGCCCAGGGCCTCAGCGCTTCCGTGGCCTAACTAGCCCCCATAGCTTTACCGATTCAAGCAATTTCGAGGCGATCACGATGCCTACTTCATCGCTGGCGACACCGATGCAAGGTCACGCCACTGCGGCGGAGGTACTCACCAGCAGCCACCTGATCTACTTTTCTTCCGCATCCGGTTACACACACCGGTTCGCAGGGAAACTGGGGATCGAGTCTGCGCGTATTCCTCTGCACAGTCGGGATCCACAACTGGTGGCCACGGAACCATTCGTTCTCCTGCTTCCCACCTATGGTGGGGAAAAGGGGGAACGTTCGATTCCGCCGCAGGTTGTGAAGTTCCTCAACGACGCACGCAACCGAAACCTGCTGCGTGGCGTGGTGGGAGCCGGAAACACAAACTTTGGAACCACGTACTGCCTGGCCGCAATAAAGATTGCAGCCAAGTGCAATGTTCCGCTTCTATACAAATTTGAACTCATGGGCACCCAAGAAGATGTGACCCGAGTTCGCGAAGGATTGGAAGTCTTTTGGACACGAACGTCGCAGAGCCTGACGTGAAACAGGATTCTAAGGAATTGCCTGCAGCTTTTCAGGGCTTGGGTTACCACGAGCTGAATGCCATGCTGAACCTTTACGGTTCCGATGGACGCATCCAGTTCGAGGCTGACCGTGCCGCAGCACGTCAGTACTTCTTGGAGCACGTGAACAACAACACGGTGTTCTTCCACGACCTCGACGAGAAGCTCGAGTACCTGGTCAAGCACGAGTACTACGAGCGTGAAACGCTCGACCAGTACACGATGAACTTCATCCGCGACCTCTACCGCGGTGCCTATGCCAAGAAGTTCCGTTTCGAGACCTTCCTGGGCGCCTTCAAGTTCTACACGTCCTACACGCTGAAGACCTTCGACGGCAAGCGCTACCTGGAACGCTACGAAGATCGCGTCTGCATGGTTGCCATGCACCTGGCACGTGGCGACGAGGAACTGGCCGTCTCGCTGGTCAACGAAATCATCGAAGGCCGCTTCCAGCCTGCCACCCCGACGTTCCTGAACGCCGGCAAGGCCCAGCGCGGCGAGCTGGTTTCCTGCTTCCTGCTTCGCATCGAAGACAACATGGAATCGATCTCCCGCGGCATCAACTCCTCGCTGCAGCTCTCCAAGCGTGGAGGCGGCGTTGCACTTTCGCTGACCAACGTCCGCGAACACGGCGCCCCGATCAAGCAGATCGAGAACCAGTCCTCCGGCGTCATCCCCGTGATGAAGCTTCTCGAAGACAGCTTCTCCTACGCCAACCAGCTTGGCGCCCGCCAGGGCGCAGGTGCCGTGTACCTGAACGCGCACCACCCTGACATCTACCGTTTCTTGGACACCAAGCGTGAAAACGCCGACGAAAAGATCCGCATCAAGACCCTGTCGCTGGGCGTTGTCATTCCAGACATCACCTTCGAGTTGGCCCGCAAGAACGAGGACATGTACCTCTTCTCGCCGTACGACATCCAGAAGGTCTACGGCGTTCCGTTCTCGGACATCTCGGTCACCGAGAAGTACTACGAGATGGTCGATGATGCCCGCATCAAGAAGACCAAGATCAACGCCCGCGAGTTCTTCCAGACCCTTGCTGAAATCCAGTTCGAGTCCGGTTACCCGTACATCATGTTCGAGGACACCGTAAACCGCGAGAACCCGATCAAGGGCAAGATCTCGATGAGCAACCTGTGCTCCGAGATCCTGCAGGTCTCGACCCCGTCGGAATACAACGAGGACCTCGGCTACAAGACCGTCGGCAAGGACATTTCCTGCAACCTCGGTTCGATGAACATTGCCAAGGCCATGGACGGCAAGGACCTCGGAGCCTCGATCGAGACCGCGATCCGCGCGCTGTCGGCCGTTTCGGACATGTCCTACATCAATTCGGTTCCGTCGATTGCCCAGGGCAACGCCAAGACCCACGCCATCGGCCTCGGCCAGATGAACCTCCACGGCTACCTGGCACGCGAGCGCGTCCACTACGGTTCGGAAGAAGGGTTGGACTTCACCAACATCTACTTCTACACCGTGGTGTTCCACGCACTGCGCGCCTCGAACAAGATCGCCATCGAGAAGAACGAGACCTTCGAGGGCTTCGAGGATTCGAAGTATGCCTCGGGCGAGTTCTTCGACAAGTACACCGAGCAGGAATGGGTTCCCGCCACCGAGCGTGTGCGCGAACTCTTTGCCGGCATCGACATCCCGACCCAGGATGACTGGCGTGCGCTGAAGGCCTCCGTCATGCAGCACGGCATCTACAACCAGAACCTGCAGGCCGTGCCGCCGACCGGTTCCATTTCTTACATCAACAACTCGACCTCGTCCATCCACCCGGTGGCCGCGAAGATCGAGATCCGTAAGGAAGGCAAGATCGGCCGCGTGTACTACCCGGCTCCGTACCTGAACAACGACAACCTGGAGTACTACCAGGATGCCTACGAAATCGGTTACGAAAAGGTCATCGACACCTACGCCGCTGCCACGCAGCACGTGGACCAGGGCCTGTCCCTGACGCTGTTCTTCAAGGACACCGCCACCACGCGTGACATCAACAAGGCGCAGATCTACGCATGGCGCAAGGGCATCAAGACCCTCTACTACATCCGCCTGCGCCAGATGGCACTTGAGGGTACCGAGGTCGAAGGTTGCGTTTCCTGCGCACTGTAGCCGGGTAGTGCTCTAAGCACGTCCGATTCACCACCGGTTGCCAGGTAGAGATAACCTAACAACCGAATGCGTACGACGGCGGGTGACCACCCGCCGTCGTACGCGCACCCGCAACAACCAAAAACTTTAGTAAGAAGAGGGACGGAAATGACTGAGAAGCTAAAGCTGGCCAGCCACGTCGAAGCCATCAACTGGAACCGCATCCAGGATGATAAGGACGTCGAGGTTTGGAACCGCTTGGTCAATAACTTCTGGCTGCCGGAAAAGGTGCCGCTGTCCAACGACATCCAGTCGTGGAACACGCTCACCGAGGACGAGAAGCTGCTCACCATGCGCGTCTTCACCGGCCTGACCCTGCTGGACACCCTGCAGGGCACCGTCGGCGCCGTCTCGCTGATCCCCGATGCGCTTACCCCGCACGAAGAAGCCGTGTACACCAACATTGCCTTCATGGAATCGGTGCACGCCAAGAGCTACTCCTCGATCTTCTCGACCCTGTGCTCGACCAAGGAAATTGACGACGCATTCCGCTGGTCCACCGAGAACGAGAATCTGCAGAAGAAGGCGCAGATCATCGAGAGCTACTACTACGGCGAAGACCCGCTGAAGCGCAAGATCGCCTCGACCTTGCTCGAGTCGTTCCTGTTCTACTCCGGCTTCTACCTGCCGATGTACTGGTCTTCCCGAGCCAAGCTCACAAACACCGCAGACCTGATCCGCCTGATCATCCGCGACGAGGCCGTCCACGGCTACTACATCGGCTACAAGTTCCAGAAGGGCCTCGAAGGCCTTTCGGAGGAGCGCAAGCAGGAGCTGAAGGACTACACCTTCGAGCTCATGTTCGAGCTGTACGAGAACGAGGTTCAGTACACCCACGATCTTTACGACGGTGTTGGTCTGGCCGAGGACGTCAAGAAGTTCTTGCACTACAACGCCAACAAGGCGCTGATGAACCTGGGCTACGAAGCCATGTTCCCGGCATCGGTGACCGATGTTAACCCGGCGATCCTTTCGGCACTGAGCCCGAACGCCGACGAGAACCACGACTTCTTCTCCGGCTCCGGCTCTTCCTACGTGATCGGCAAGGCCGTGAACACCGAAGACGAGGACTGGGACTTCTAAGTCTGGCTTCCCGGTTCTATCGACAAGGGCGCTAGCTTCCACTGCGGAAGCTAGCGCCCTTTGCGTTTTGTCGAGGAGGGGTGATTCTTGGGAGTTTTCGTTTTCGCCAGCCAATGTCGCTGGTGATTCGTGCCCCGCTCAGCGAATTTTCTGGTTCAGCGGGAGCGGCGCGTCAATTCTCTCCGCCACTCGTTCCATGGCCGAAGCCTTCCGTCTTGGGACTGTCATGCCCGACATCGCTCCCCGGTGCTTCGGCAATTCGGAACCACGGCAGCGTCGATGATCCGAGAAAGGCCTACCTCAAGAACGTCGGGGCCAGTACCATCAGGTAATGGGTTCCATTGCGCTTTTCCGCTGCGACGACGCCCGCGCGCTGGCTAATTCATGTGGCTGCAAGGTCGACGCAGCGATCGTTGTTGGAAGACTGCGCACCCGGAGGACGGAACTATGGCACTAATCTCCCGGCGGTGGTATCCCCTCGCCGAAAGTGGTGACGCGTTCCTAAAGTCCGCTCACTTTCGCTACGAGCAGTCCGTGGAGACCGCGGCGCCAGCCGAACGGATCTGGGAAGTGCTGACTGGTTACGAGTTGCTCCACTGGGTACCGGTATGGACCGGTCTGCGCTGGGGCTCGCCACCTTTCGGCGTAGGGACAGTACGCGAGGTCACGCTGGCGGGAGTGCTCACCGTCCGGGAACAGTTCTTCCGCTGGGTCGAGGGGCAGCGATTTTCGTTCGGCGGTCTGGAGGCGACTCTTCCCGGCCTCAGAAATGTTGCGGAGGACTGGGCCATCGTGCCCACACCCTCCGGATCCCGCCTCACCTGGACGCTGGCCATTGGAGCACGCCCTTGGGCCGTCCCGTTAATCTGGTTGAGCGGCCCGATCATCAGAGGAGTACAACGCCGAGTCCTGCGCACTCTCCGGGAACATGTGAAGAACTGATGCAGGGACTCGCGAGCAAGACGAACGTACACTCGCACAAGGCTCTTCACCATTGACGGGTATCGGCCGTTCGACCTGCTAACCGCCGGGCCGGGCACAGCGGCCATGCCCCCGCACCGAAGAATGGGGTTCTGGGCCAGCCGGGTGGGGCAAATTCGGAATCTTGCCGCCACACCGGCCGGCCGGACGTGGGTGAAGAATGTTAAAGTCTTCTGTCCTGCCCGGAGCGCGCGTTGCGCAAAGGGACAGAGTGCTGCGCGGCCTTATTGCTTCCCCATGGCCACCCGCATTCGATCCTCAGGGGTGATGAGGTGGTCGTGGCTGTCATCGCCCAGGTCGATCTGGACCCATTCGATGTCGCCGGTGAATTTGCTGTTGCTGTCGGAATACCGGTCGGACACCGGGGACCCGGCATCGATGCCGACGTCGGCTGTTTCGTCGGCCGAGAACAAGATCGGGTGGGTGCGTTCGATGCGCCCGGCGGCGACCTGGCTGCCGTCGACGAACAGCGTAACTTCAGCCCCCTTGCCCAGTCCGCCGCCGTCGTAGGCGAATTGGGCGCTCACTTGATGGGCCCCGGCCGGCAGTGGTTCTGTGGCAGTGATGTGTGTGGTGTTCAGCCCCAGGAAGTTGTAGGTGTAGTTCAGCTTCCCGTCGTCCACGGACAACGCCCATCCTCCGCCTATGCCGCCCTGGGCGAAGATGACGCCACCCGTACCGGATTCAGCGACTGAAATGGCGGCGGTGACGGCGTGTGATTTGTTCTTGGTGTTGATGGTCGTGTGTTCGTTGAGGCCTGTCATGCCGCGGTAGAGCCGCTGGGTTTTGCCCTTGATGAGCTCGGGCCGCCCGGCAAGATCCGGGTTCATCCGTTCCACGGTGCGGTCATCGAGCGGGAGCACGTTGTGGCGGACGGCTTCGATGAGCCAGAGCCGCTGGAGTTCGTGGAGCCGGTCTGGTTGCTCTTGGGCGAGGTTGCGCGACTGGGTCCAGTCGGTCGTGGTGTCGTAGAGTTCCCACACGTCGTCGTCGAAGGCGGGCGGCTGGCCTGCCACCCACGGGGTGCTGTGGTGGGTCACCGCCGTCCAGCCGTTGTGGTAGATGCCGCGGTTTCCCATCATCTCGAAGTACTGGGTGGTGTGCGTGTCGGCGGCCGTTGCGTCGTCGAAGGAATAACGCATCGAGGTGCCTTCGAAGGGCTTCTGGGTGACGCCGTTGATCGTGTCGGGTTCGGGCAGCCCAATGACCTCCAGAACGCTGGAGGCAATGTCGATCACATGATGGAACTGGTGACGGATCTCGCCGCGGGCCGCGATGCCCGCGGGCCAGTGAACGACCGTGCCATTGCGCGTCCCGCCGAAATGCGATGCGACCTGCTTGGTCCACTGGTACGGGGTATCCATGGCGTGCGCCCAGCCGACGGCATAGTGGTTATATGATTCTGGGCCGCCGAACTTGTCGAGATTTTCGATCAGAAACTCGGGAGTCTCCAGTGCGCTTGCCTTGTTGAAGTAGGTCATCTCGTTGAAGGTGCCATTGAGCGAGCCCTCCGCGGAGGCCCCGTTGTCCCCGACAATGTAGTAGACAAGCGTGTTGTCCAGGAGGCCGTCTGCCTCCAGGGAATCGATCAGGCGTCCCACGTGGTGGTCGGCGAATTCAAGGAAAGCCGCATAAATCTCCATCTGACGTGCCAGGACCGGCTTGAGATCCTCCGGCATATCATCCCAGGCAGGAATTTCAGCATGCCGCTTGGTGAGGACAGCCTCGGCGGGAATCACCCCGAGCTCCTTCTGGCGCGAGAACGTTTCTTCGCGGACCGCGTCCCAGCCCTTGTCGAAGCGTCCTTTCTGCTTGGCGATCCAGTCCGCCGGCACATGGTGCGGGGCGTGTGTCGCGCCTGGCGCGAAATACATGAAGAAGGGCCGGTCCGGCGCCAACGACTTTTGCTGGCGGCTCCAGATGATGGCCTTGTCTGTCATGTCAACCATGAAGTGGTAGCCGTCCTCGGGCCGACCGACCTCCACCGGGGTCGTGCCTTCGATTACGGCCGGATACCACTGGTTGGTTTCGCCGCCGATGAAACCGTAGAAGTAGTCGAAACCCGAGTGCGTGGGCCATCGGTCGAGGGGACCCACCGGACTCGTCTCCCAGGCGGGAACCTCGTGGCACTTGCCGAACTGCGCGGTCGAATAGCCGGCGATCCGGAGGATCTCAGCCAGCGGCACCGTGGAATTTGGCCGAGAAGAGGTGTAGCCGGGGGCAGCCGTCGCGGCTTCCGTGACGGTCCCCATCCCGACCGTGTGGTGGTTCCTTCCCGACAACAGGGCCGCCCGGGTGGGTGCGCACAGTGCTGTGGTGTGGAAGCGCGTGTATTTCAGGCCGGCGGCTGCAAGCCGCTCGGCTGTTGGAGTCGCGCACGGGCCTCCGAAGGCGCTGGCCGCGCCGAAACCTACATCGTCCAGCAGGACGATGAGCACATTCGGGGCCCCGGGTGGCGGCTGCGTCGGTTGGATCGGCTCAAAATGCGAGTCGGGATCCCTGGCGTCGTAGGGCAGGAATCCCCGGTATCCGCGATCCGGCACGGGGAGTGAGACCGAGACTGGCTGTTGATTTTCCATGACCTTGTCTTCCTGTAATTGGTTCCGACCCATCTGCACCTTTGCTGGAACCGGGAGCTCCACCTGTCACGTCAGGAATGGTGTACTTTCCCGTTCGAGGGCTTGCGCGGGTGCAATTGTGGGTACGTGGCGGCGAACCAGCGCTTCAATACCGTTCTTGCTGGGTGGCAGAGGGTACTTCGAGGAAATGGCGGCCGCCGTCGCTGAAGAGGTGGATTTGATGTTCATCCGATCAGGGTTTCTACCCGGTAGCGCATTACCACCGCCCCTCCCGTTGCGAAGTTGGCCACGTCCGCGAATGGCGCCTGGCCTGCAGAGGATGAAACGGCCGAGGCCAAGTCCTCCTGGGAATCGTATTCCCCCTCGAACAAGGCGAAATACGGGGACCCTGTGTATGGATCCCCGATGCCGGAAACCCCAATGGAATAACGGGCCGCATTCAGGGATGGCAACTCGGCCGCCATCGGCAGGTGCTTGTTCACGTAGTAGTCCTCGAAGGCCGCACGCTCGGTGGGCTCGGGATGCAGGATCAGAATCTTTTGCATGACTGACATTCCTTCCAGACAGCTTCGCCAGTGGTGGACTCTCAAGTCCGGATGATGCAGCGGAAGCCCAGATGTGAAGTGGCGGTGTCGACAGCCTGAGGCATTCGTGCGGCGGGCCGATAGCGCTTGCAGTAGTTCGGTGCGCACAAGTGTGAACCGCCCTTCATCACCTTGCGCGGAATTCGCACGGGATCGTACGGGTCGATGCTCCGGGTTTGCATGTCACCCTGCGGATCTGCGGGTGTGCAGCAGGCATGAGAGGAATCGGAGTGTGACCGATACCAGTCGGAGGTCCATTCCCAGACGTTGCCGATCATGTCCACCAGGCCGTAACCGTTGGCCGGGAACGAACCGACGGGAGCGGTACCGGCGTACCCGTCCTGTCCAGTGTTCTGGAACGGGAACTCGCCCTGCCAGGTGTTGGCCATCCAACGTCCGGACGGGGTGAACTCCTCACCCCAGGCATAGGTGGCGCCGTCGAGGCCGTCGCGGGCGGCGAACTCCCACTCGGCTTCCGAGGGCAGCGACTTACCAGCCCAGTTCGCGTATGCCTCGACGTCGGTCCACGCAAGCTGTGCCACGGGGTGATCTTCCAACCCCGTTATGGAACTTCCCGGTCCCTGTGGTTGCCGCCAGTCCGCTCCCGGCACGTAGGTCCACCAGTTGTACGGATTGCCCAAGTCCACCGGATGCGAGGGTTGGACGAACACCGTCGCGGCTGGCACCAGCAGCTCGGGCACCGCTCCGGGGTAATCGGTCGGATCCGGTATCTGTTCGGCCACGGTCACGTGCCCGGTCTCGTCAACGAACCGGGAGAATTCGCGGTTCGTTACGGTGTGGCGGTCCATCCAGAATCCGCTGACCTTCACCTGGTGGGCGGGAGCTTCCTCGGGATAGTGATGGTCGGAGCCCATCAGGAACGTGCCGCCGGGAACCCGGACCATGTTTGGAGCAGGTGGTTTCCCGGCTGGTTTCGCTGCAGCGTCTGGACCTGCCGCGGAACTGGAGGAAACGGGAATCGCGGTGACCGGGTGGCTGACACCATTCGCGGGGTTCATAAGTCGCTAGTTCCCTTGCGCCGGATTGTCAGTACTTGTTGGGAAGAGCGCCTTTCAGTTGCCACAACGGATTGAAAACTGGTCACGGGCGACAGTTTGGGAAGTTCGTGGCCTAGAGACGTTTTGGCCAATGCCGGCTCCTCTCGGGTCCCATTTAGCGACCCTATCGCGCCCCCAACCCACGGATAATGCAGTCACCGTAGCACAACGATCCTTCCCACGATAGGACCGCGGGGTGGCTCCTCAACCCGAAATCTCATGTTGCCGAATTTGATGTAGTCACCATGGAGTCTCCTCGAAAGGGCCGCCGGTTACCTGCCGCTGCAAATGCCGGGTGAACCGTTTCGACAACTCTCTGAGATGTTCCATCTAGCGTAAAGAATGAGCCAAAATATGCATGAAACACCGTCGCCTCCGGTCCCGGGAATCTTTGTCGGCTTTTCTCACCCCACTCGATCGGCCGACGGTTCCCATGATGACGCGGTTGGTCGAATTTCGGTCAGCCGGGCGTGCCAGCCGGAGGACACGCAAAACTGGCGGTCGTGGCGCTGAATTGCCGACATTCGCGGCACAACGTGCGGGCAGACGGAGCACAGGCAGTCTGCCGCCCAAACGGTATCCGAACAAGGCTCGGACGTAGCCGCGACCTTTTGGACGGTCTACACTCGGGGCTATCCAGTACTGACAAGTGGTCCGGACACGGTCATCCGCTCACCGGCAACTGTTCCGATGGCGCGGAAAGGTGCCGGACCATTCCCGAACGATCTCCGCAGGTGTTAGGCGCGTCCTTCCCGGAACCCGAACAGGAGTCAATTGTGTATACCAACCTCGGCGGATGCGGGGGCTAGCATGGACCCTCCGAAGATATTGCTCCTTGCCTTTCAGGGGAGCATCATGCTGACGGTCTTTGGGTTCGGCCTGAGGGCCACCATCGCGGATGTCCTTTACGTCGTTCGCCGTCCGCGCATCCTCGTGATCTCACTGGTGTCCATGTTCATCGTGATGCCCTTTGTTGCCTTGGTCCTGGCCCTGCTCGTTGACCCGCCTCGCGTCGCGCTGGTGGCGCTGGTGACTCTCGCGCTGTCACCCGTTCCTCCAACCCTTTTGGGCAAGGAACACGATCCCGGTGGGCGCGCATCGTACGGGCTTGGGCTCACGGTAACCGTCTCTATCTTGTCGATCGTGCTCATTCCCGCATTGGTGTTGTTCCTGGGTAGCCTCACGGACAATCCGTTCAACGTAGGCTTCGCGGCGGTCGCCCGGCAGGTTCTGCTGGCGGTGGTGTTGCCGCTGGTGGCAGGCATGCTCGTACGAGCATTCCTGCCACGCCTGGCAGAAAGGGTGGAGAAACCGTTCGCCCTGGTGGCGAAGGTGGTGCTGCTGGCCGCAGTCGTGTTCGTGCTGGTCGCGGCATTCCCACAGTTCTTGGAGGTTCTGACGGCAAGAACTGTCGTGGCCTTTGTCGCTTTTACGGTGTTGGGCCTGGCATTCGGCCACATCATGGCAGGACCGAACCCCAGCGAATCGAGGGTTCTGGCACTTGCCAGCTCGCTCCGCCATCCGGGCATCGCCCTGGCAATCGCCACCCTGAACTTCCCGTCCATGCAGTTCGGGGCCGTCATCATCCTGTATCTGATCGTTGGCACGATCGTGTGCATCCCGTATATGAAGTGGATGCAAAAGCGTTCCGCGACACGGCTGGCCACCAACGGTAAAAGTTGACGCCGGGCCTTGCCGGCCGCGGCAGTTGCAAGGAAGGGAATGAATCGAATGGAGTTTGACTCGATCATGGAAGGCTTTGGCAGGGCCGTAGATGCCGCTGGCGTCCTGACAATAGTCATTGGAGCGGTCGTGGCGACTCTTCTGGCGGCCATGGCGTTGTTGCGCAACCGGCCAGGAACGATTTACGTGAATTACCGGGAGCGTTTGGGTCGTTCGATCCTTCTAGGCCTGGAACTGCTGGTGGCCGCCGACATCATTCGCACGGTCGCTGTGACCCCGACCTTCGAGTCGATGGGTGTTCTCGCACTCATTGTCCTGATCCGTACCTTTCTCAGTTTCACGCTGGAGCTTGAAATGACAGGAAGATGGCCCTGGCAAAAACTTGATACAGACAGGACCCCCGAGTCTTTGTGATTTGCTGGCGCATGAAAGGAGCGTGAAAGCATATGGTGCCCGTTGTCCTGGTCAGACCTAAGCTCTCAAGACATAGAAAATGATGGCCCCGCTTAGAAGCAGGACCAATGAACAGGTAATGATCGTGTAACCGAACCGTCGGTATCCACGGACCACGTTTGCCTTGCCCACTTCGTCGTCAGCCGCTTCTTCCGCCGCCACTACTGCGTCTTGGAGCATCGGGCTCAACGCTTGGAGACCGACAAACCAGGCAAACAGGAAAACATAAAAGATGACGAAGACGAAGACCGGGAAGCTGGGAGTGTTCGTGGCGAGGACGATCAGTGTCAGCAGCTCGGCGGCGATGAAGCCGGTGATCAGTATTGCCATCATGACAATGCCGTACTTGCCGGATAGCCCAAGGAATTGGATCTTCAGTTTGCGCCTACTGGCGGGATCCAGAAAATGGCTGGTGAGGGCAAAAGCGACAAATATCGATGGCAGGACCGTGGCTGCAGACTGGAAAAACTGCAGCTTGACTTCAATATTCATCAATACCCTCCCCGGTGGCCAGCGGCCGGGTCTTGGCGTAGAAGTTTATGCAAGACTACGCTCGGTCGAGGTCTGGCAACAGGGCAGCCTTTGCCTGAGTCATTTCTTGGTCCTTTTGTCCGTGCCGCCCGGAACTGAACAGGGGAACCTGCGTCCCGGAATTCCTACGAGCGGAGCCACGCTGCCAGACAGCTGTGAACCGCAGGCCCACCCTGTCCTTGCCGTTCGGCCACGTGGACTGACAACAAGGGAGAACTGGAACTCAATTTGCCGTGGATCGAGCTTCTCTTGCTCTCCAAGGATGACCATTTGCTGGCTGCGGAGCATCGGAGGCGGGCCAACTACGCTCAACCCGTCTTGGAGCCTGTCACTAGATGACCGCAGGCGCCCCAACCTGTGGGTCGTGACTTACGGAAATGCACTGGGTACCATGTTGACCACCACGAGAACTGCTTGCCTCCCCAGATTTCGCTGAAACGGCGAACCCGCGGCGCGTGGAAATGCTGCCGCAATCAAATCGGTCGACCGGTTGTGACAAGATCAGGACAATGGTCCACGGTTTGCAAGTAACCAGTCTTCTTCATCCTGCTTAGTGCAAAGAGACGCAAGGCATGAATACCGTGCAACCATCAACACCTCCACCCCAATCCGAGATTGGTCCCGCCGACGCGCGCTCCATCGGCAAAGATGCTTATACCTACGGTTTTCCGATGGTAGATGGCTACCGCATCATGCACGCCTATTTCGTCGACCGCGGGAATCCTGAATTCAAGGCTCCCTGGAACCAGCTCAGGAACATACCCCGTGTGTACACATCAGACGACACGACGGTACAAACGCCGAACTCGGACACGCCGTACTCGATGCTCGGTCTTGACTTGCGTGCCGAACCAATCGTCCTCACCGTGCCAAAGATTGAGCAGGAACGCTATTTCAGCATCCAACTGATCGACTTGTACACACACAACTTCGCCTACATCGGCAGCCGCACCACCGGCAACGACGGTGGCAGTTTCTTGGTTGCCGGACCGGGATGGAACGGTGAGACTCCCGCGGGAGTCGCCGCGGTGTTTCGGTCAGAAACCGAGCTTGCACTCGCGGTCTACCGAACCCAGCTGTTCAACCCGGAGGACCTGGAGAACGTTAAGACGGTTCAGTCCGGTTACATCACGCAACCTCTCTCAACGTTTCTTGGACAGCCCACACCCCCTGACTCGCCGCTCGTCGATTTCCCCAAACCGCTTACGCCAGCGGAGGAAGAGAGCTCACTGGCAGTGTTCGACCTTTTGGGTTTCCTCCTTCAGTTTTGTCCCATACACCCGTCAGAAGCGGAGCTGAGGGAGCGCTTCGCCAGGATCGGAATTGCCGCCGGCCGGAGTGTTGGGTTTGACAAGTTGGACCCTGGCGTCAGGGAAGGGTTCGAGCGAGGCATCCAGGACGCTTGGCACGACTTCGCCGCATTGAGGAAGCAAATGGACGCGGGTGAGATCGGCTCGGGACAGCTGTTTGGCACCCGGGAGTACCTGCAGAACAACTATCTGTACCGGATGGCCGCTGCGAAGCTGGGGATCTATGGCAATTCACAAGCCGAAGCCATGTATCCGCTCTACGGCACCGACGCCGAAGGCCGGCCGTTGGACGGAGCCAGCCGCTACACCCTGCGTTTTGCGCCCGGCGAGCTGCCGCCGGTTAACGCTTTTTGGTCCGTGACGATGTACAACATGCCACGAAGCCTGCTTGTGGCCAACCCGCTGGGTCGCTACCTGATCAACTCCCGTATGCTGCCCCTGCTTGCAAGGGATCCCGACGGCGGCCTGACCTTGATGATCCAGCACGATTCCCCGGGCGAGGACCGGAACGCCAACTGGCTGCCCGCCCCTGTCGGCCCGTTCATGATCGCCATGCGTCTCTACTGGCCGAAGGACGAAGCGCTGGCCGGCCAATGGACCGCGCCGCCACTGCAGCGCACCGAGCGTCGCCCGCCTCATTGACGCCGACCGTGAACGGTTCCCCGACCAAGCCACGCACATCGGCGGCTTGGACAGAGCAGTGGACGAGGCCAAAGAGGGACCGTCCGTTGACATGAATCACGATTCAACATGTCTTCGCTTTCCAACGTAGCGAGAATCCCGGTTCCTCCCATTCGCCATGGCTTTGGCGCAGTCGGCAGGACCGTCGTCTCGGTCGCGGGTCTCGCCGTCCGTCAACCCGAACCAAGGAGCGCCATGACGCAGACAACAGATGGCGGGGGAACAACTAAATCCCGGTTGTTGACCGCCATCGCGTCCATCGGGCCGCCAACTGCCGTCATCAGCGCGGTGCTGGCCTATTCCGGCTGGGCTCAAGCTGCCGCCCAGGCCAAGTACATGAATCTAAACCTGGCCCTGTTCGGATATACCAGCCAGGACTACATCCGCTTCAGTGTGGGCAACCTGTTCGCGCTGCTGGTCTGCCTCTTCGCCGTAGGCCTCTGCACCCTGCCGTTAGACAGATGGCTTCGCCGCCGGATTGAGCGCGGCGATGGCCCCACGGTTCGGCGGATGGCCGGGGTTGTTGCCTTCGTGGGCATCTTGGTGGCAGGTGCCGCTCTGTTGGTGCTGGTGCTTAAGTCCGATCGAATCACGCTGTATGCCCCCTACGTGGTTGCCGCCGGCGTTTTGCTCGCCGCGTGGGCGTTGCGGCTGCGCTGGCTTGCGCATCCCGGCAAACCGGAGGCGCTGTCGGTTGGGCATCGCGTTGGCCAAGGTGCGCTGTTACTTGGGCTCGTGACACTGCTACTGTGCTGGGGCGCGGGCAACCACGCCGACGCCGTCGGCCGCCGCGCGGCCATGGAGATCGAGCAAAACCTCGACGACCTTCCGCGCGCAGAACTGTACAGCTCCCAGCCGCTGGCCATCAGCGCGCCGTCTGTCATCGAAACCAAGCTCGGCACGGACGCCGCACCGGTCTACCGCTACGACGGGTTGCGGCTGCTGTCGGTAAGCGGCGGTCACCTGTTCTTCCTGCCCGACGGGTGGACGGCGCAGAGCGGGACCGTGGTGGTGTTGCCCGACAACGGCACGGTGCGGGTCCAGTACGGGCGTTGAAGATCAAATGCCGAAATCACCCGGCTGATACCGTCAAGCCCAGGGGCTGGCCATTTCGAAATGGGTGCCCTGGCTGGGTCATGCCCGGCAAGACTGCGGTCAGGGCACTCGGGGAACCAAGTGTCACCTCGCGATCCGACTGAGCCCATGTCGCGAATCGCAGACTCCGGCGAAGTCCAGGCCCGGGGTCGGCACGGGACGCAACACCATCATGGCCGTCACCGGAGCCGCGGAGCTATTGCGCATGGTGCTCCACCTGGTGTGG
This sequence comes from Paeniglutamicibacter sp. NPDC012692, assembly GCF_042901625.1. Classification (NCBI taxonomy): domain Bacteria; kingdom Bacillati; phylum Actinomycetota; class Actinomycetes; order Micrococcales; family Micrococcaceae; genus Paeniglutamicibacter; species Paeniglutamicibacter sp. NPDC012692. The sequence continues at coordinate 660,094 of NZ_JBIBDE010000001.1, read as the reverse complement.
GCAATCATTGTTCTGGTGCGCAATCGTAAAGCCGAAAAGAAGGGCTTCCACAAGTATTCCCTTGTCGTCGAGGCAATATGGCTGATCGCGTAGTTCACCGGCGCCAACATGGGCTGACCTTTGCCGCCGACAACTCGACTCTGACGAGCTGCTCGGAGTCGTTGTAGACCCCGTCGCGCTCTACCGGAGCAGATGACCCCGGCGTATCGTGAGGTGCAGCACTGCGTGCTTCGTTCCCATACGAGGAGGCATCATGTCATCGGGAATATTTCGGACGAAAAGCATTGAGCAAACACTGCAAGACACCGAGGAACCAGAGCACAAGCTCAAGAAAAACCTCGGCGCACTGGATCTCATTGTTTTCGGCGTCGGGGTCAGCGTCGGCGCCGGCATCTTCGTCCTCACCGGCCATGCTGCCGCCACGAACGCAGGGCCAGCCATCGCACTATCCTTCCTGATCGCGGGCCTTGGCTGCGGACTGGCAGCACTCTGCTACGCCGAGCTGGCCTCGAGCGTGCCGGCCGCGGGAAGCGCCTACACCTACACCTACGCCACCATGGGAGAGATGCTCGCCTGGATCATCGGGTGGGACCTGATTCTGGAATTCACCGTCGGAGCCGCGGCACTTGCCACATCCTTCAGCCAGTATCTGGGGGTTGTCCTTGCCGGGACGCCCTTTGCCATCCCCGAAGCGATCGCGACTGCCGAACACGGCTATCTCAACCTGCCCGCCGGCGTGCTCGTAATCGGGCTGATGTTCGTTCTTATTTCCGGGGTGAAGCTTTCCAGCCGCATCAACCAGGTGGTCACGGGCATCAAGGTCCTGGTCGTGCTGACCGTCATCATCGCGGGGGCCTTTTTCATCAACGTCGCCAACTGGTCGCCGTTCATTCCACCGGCCAGCACCCCGCCCCCGACCGAGAGCGGTGCCTTGCACCTGCCGCTGGTCCAGACGCTGTTCGGGCTTGAGCCGAGCGTCTTCGGCGTCGCCGGTGTCTTCGCCGCGGCCGCCATGGTCTTCTTCGCATTCATCGGCTTCGACGTCGTGGCCACCACGGCCGAGGAGACCCGCAATCCGCAACGCAACATGCCGATCGGCATCTTCGGCTCGCTGGCGATCGTCACCCTGCTCTACATGGCAGTGTCGTTGGTCATCACCGGCATGCAGAACTACAAGGACATCGACCCGGCCGACGGCGCCCCGCTGGCCACGGCCTTCGTGAACGTGGGATTGCCTGTCATGGCAAACCTCATATCCATCGGAGCCTGCATCGGGCTGATCGTGGTGTGCATGATCCTGTTCCTGGGCCAGACGCGCGTGGGCTTCGCCATGGCCCGCGACCACCTGCTGCCCGTGTCCTTGGCCAAGACCCATCCGCGCTTCGGCACGCCCTACAGGTTCACCATCCTCGCCGGCATCCCGATCGCGATCCTGGCGACGTTCGTTCCCCTGTCGACGCTGGCGGAGCTTGTCAACATCGGCACCCTGGCCGCGTTCATCCTGGTGTCCATCGGCGTGATCGTCCTGCGCAAGAGCCGCCCGGACCTGCAGCGGTCGTTCAAGGTGCCGTGGGTTCCGGTCGTCCCGATCGCCTCGGCACTCCTCTGCTTCTACCTGATGCTGAACCTGTCGCTCGAGACCTGGATACGGTTCGTCGTCTGGCTGGTCATTGGGTTCATCGTGTACTTCGCCTATTCCCGGAAGCACAGCAAGCTCAATACCGTGGAGACGAAGCCGTAACGCCCCCTTGTGTCCTGCATGCGGACTCACAGAATGCCGCATGCAGGACTTCGCCCGCCGGGTTGCCCAAGGCCGGATGGCCTGGCTGCCAACGAATCGAGAGCCGTGGAATATCGACTGCCTCGTGTCAGTCGTTGCCCCGATAGAGCGGATCGCAGCCTTGGACGGATCCCAGGCAGGGGCGCTTGGCAACGGGAGCCACGACCGTCAGATGTCGGGTGACTGCGCGCAGCACCCACGGGACGAAGTATTCCTTGGTCCAGATGAGGTCGCCGGCTTTGGCTTGGCGCCAGGTTTGGGCCGGAAGGGGATCTGCCTCGAGGGGTTCGAAGGTGCGGTCGACGTTGAGGCTGTCCAGAACCATCGATGCAACCTTTTGGTGGCCGATGGGGGAAAGGTGCAGGCGGTCCCGGTCCCACATGCGGGGATCGGACAGATCCCGCAATGCCCACAGGTCTGCCACCATTGCACCATTTTGTGTGGCGATTGCGCGGAGGTTCTCGTTGAACAGGGCGATCCTGGATCGGACGTGGCCCAAGACGGTTCGCGGTCCGGAGTCCGGTCCGACAAACATCAACACCGTGGCCTCCGCTGCACAAAGTGCTTCTATGGCAGGGGCGACAGCCGCGGCCAGCTTGTCGGGGTCGGCGTCGAGGCGAATGAGGTCGTTACCGCCGGCTTGGAAAGTCACCAAGTCGGGGGCGAGGTCTATCGCCTGGGGCAACTGCTTTGCTACAACTTGGTGGATCTTGGCTCCACGAATTGCCAGGTTGGCGTATGAAAAGCCGGCTTGTTCGCGGCTGAGCTCACGGGCGACGCAGTCCGCCCATCCGCGATAGCCGCCCAGGCTCAGTGGGTCGGGATCTCCATGTCCGACCGTAAAGGAGTCGCCCAACGCCACGTAGCGGTGCCATGGATGCTGTTCGACTGGTCGGGTTGAGTGATTTCTTCCGGGTTCGGCATTGACGTTTCCCATGGCCACCGCTCCGTTCTGCCTACCCCGGACAACTTCGCGGGCAGGGTTTGTGCCTGCCTTCTTTCAGTCGACACCTCCGAGGCGGCCGGTGCCAGTGCACAAAGTCCCGAAACCGTCGCATCGCCTTTTACGGCAGGGCGATGCGTCGAACAACGTACGGTCCTGAACCGCGGCTAGGGTAGAAACAGGAAACTATGAGGAAGGCGTGAGCATGGCCGAGAACACGACGATCAATCCCGCAAGCAGCTTGGCGGAGATCCAAACGGCGCTGGAAAGCCTGCACGACCCGCGAATCCTCGCGGTGAACGAAAAGCACGGCAACGACCACGCCGTGAACCTGACCAAGCTTCGCGGGCTGGCCAAGCAAATCAAGACCAACCAGGATCTGGCCATCGGCTTGTGGAACACCGGCGACTCGGCCGCCCGCCTGTTGGCCATGTTGATATGCAAGCCAAAGGCGTTCGGCTTCGAAGAACTCGACTCCATGCTGCGCGAGGCAGTGGTGCCGAAGGTCCAAGAGTGGCTGGTCAGCTACGTGGTCAAGAAGAGTGCGCATTGCGAGGCGTTGCGCGTTCTTTGGTTCGCCGACAGTGACCCTGTCGTGGCCAGTGCCGGTTGGGAACTCACGGTAATGCAGGTCTCCAAGAACCCCGGGTTGCTGGACACCGCAGGGCTGTTGGACACCATAGAAGCCGAAATGAAGGAAGCCCCGGAGAGACTGCAGTGGGCCATGAACCACACGCTGGCCGAAATCGGCATCACGCACGCCGAGCATCGAGCCCGTGCGCTGGCCATCGGAGAGAAACTGCAGGTGTTGGTCGACTATCCGACACCCCCGGGCTGCACCTCGCCGTACGCTCCGATCTGGATCAACTACATGGTTAGCCGCCAGGCGTAGGCGCCCGCGTCGGAATACGAAAACTGCCCACGATATGGCTGGCGCCATGCCGTGGGCAGTTTCAATGGAAAGACGGCCGGGGGAGCAACGGAGCAAGGGCCCGCGAACTCCCGGGGCGGTGGTTTCTACCAGTAGCCGAGGGCGAATTCCGCGATGACTACCGAGAGCAGGAAGGAAGCGGAGATCGCCACGATGCCCACCGGGATGATCTTCCAACCGATGTTCCTCAGCAGCGGAACGTCCTTGCCCAGCGACAGGCCGGCAAGCGTCAGCATGACGGTGGCGATGGAGAGGAAGTCGACGGCCGAGACGAGTTCGGTGAGGGGCTTCGCGGCGAAGAACCACGGGCTGGATATGTAGGCGCCGATGGTGGTGATCCAGATGATTGCCGAGATCTTGCGGGAAACCTTGTGCAGGAACAACCCCAGCAGGACCAGGCCCATGAGGACCGCATAGCCGCCGACGACGTTCCAGTGCACGCCCTTGGCCGCCACGAAGGCGGTGCCGAGGCCCAGGACGGTCAGCACGCTGAGGGAGAGCCACAACGGCAGCTTGACCTCGGCGGAGGACTCTGCGACCTTTTCGCGGAAGGCGCGGTTGGCATCGTCTTCGGTCGTGTCGATGGTTGCCTGGGCGGCCGAAGCGGTGACCGCAGGTGTCGCGGTGGCAACCGCGGCAGTGGCCTTCTGCTTGCGGGTCAGCAACTTGTAGAACCTGTCGGCCAGCGGCAGCGAGACGTAGATGCCGACGTACACGCCCAGGATGGTGGTGATCAGGTTGGACACCGCGGCCATGCCGAGGATGGCCTGCTCGTCGGCCGGGTAGGCAGCGATGATGCTGGCCGCGGAGGCCGCCATCATGGAGCCGGAACCCACGCCTGCGCCCATGGCCAGGGCCAGCGGGTTGAAGACGCCCCAGTTGGCCACCAGGGAGGTCAGCAGGGTGATGTAGACGGCGCCGAAGAGCGTGCCGAAGACGTACATTGCCAGCACGCCGCGGTACTGGTCGGAGTCCGGGCCGTACTTCTCCGAGACCATGGCGAACGACGGTTCGCGGTCCAGCGAGAAGGTGGCGCCGACGGTCGCCTTGCCCATGCGCAGCAGCACGGCCAGGGGGAGCGCCAGGAACACGGTGCCCAGCAGGTGGCCGATCTCCTGCAGCAGCAGCGCCGGGCCGGCCTTGACCAGCACGGGCAGGCTCGGGCCGATGTTGAAGGCGAGCCGCGCCACCAGGAGCATCACGGCGACGCCCACCAGGGCGGCCGCGACCTTCTGCAGGTCCAGGCCCAGCGGCTTGAACTTCTGGATGGACACCAGCAGGCCGAGGATCAGGCCCCAGACCATGGGGAACACGACGATCGAGCCGATGCCGACGTTGAACTTGGCCGGGCCGATGAACTGCACGGCCAGTCCGATGACCAGGGCCAGCAGGGCGATGGGCAGGGTGTGTTTGAGTCCGGCCATTGCCGGGGCGGTGCGAGTGCTCATGCGCGGGATTCCTTGGTGGGGCGGGTGAATGCGGCCGCGATGAAGCGGCTGCGTTGGGAGGGGTTCGTGGCGGCGTCGGCCGTGGTCCAGGCCAGGGCCTTGGCCGCCTCGAACATGACGTCGTACGCCGCCGGGGTGTCGGCCAGGGCCGCGAAGGCATGGGAGTGGATGCCGACGTCGGCGCCCGGGATGCTCAGCCACGGGTGCAGGGAAGGGATCGCCTGGGAGATGTTGCCCATGTCGGTGGACCCGCCGCTCATGCCGGCGGCCGGCGAGGTGTCCTTGCCGAGCACGTCCATGGCGGCGATCCAGTTGGCGGCCAGGTCGTTGTCCTGCAGGAGAGGCTCGTACAGCGGCTCCGTCGGCTCGATCTCCAGCGTGGTGCCGGTGGCCAGCGCCGCGCCCTCGAAGCAGCGGCGCACGCGGACCAGCAGGGCCTCGTAGGCGGGCAGGGTGAAGGCCCGGCACTCGAATTCCACCACGGCGAGCTCGGGGATGATGTTGGTTGCGTGGCCCGCCTCGGCGATGTACATGGCCACCCGGTGGTCGCCGGGGATCTGCTGGCGCAGCAGGCCCACGGCGACCTGGCTGAGCACAGCGGCATCGGCGGCGTTGACGCCCAGGTGCGGTGCGGCCGCGGCGTGCGATGCCTTGCCGGTGAACGTGGCCCGGTAGCGGCCCACGGCCTGGGCGCTGGTGCCGGCGGGGTTGTAGGTGACCCCGTCCTGGACCGGGTGCACCATCATGGACAACCCGACGCCGTCGAAGGCGCCCGCCTCCAACATCAGCGACTTGCCGCCGCCGTGCTCCTCGGCGGGGGTTCCGATGGCCTTGAGCGTGATGCCCAGCTTGTCGGCCAGCGGTGCGAGCGCCAGCGCGGCGGCCACGGAGGCGCCGGCAATCAGGTTGTGCCCGCAGGCGTGCCCGATCTTGGGCAGGGCGTCGTACTCGACACACAGCGCAACGGTCAGTTCTCCGCTGCCCGCGGTGGCAGTGAACGCGGTGGGCAGCCCCGAGGTGCCCATTTCCACGGTGAAGCCGCCCTCGCGCAGCAGTTCGGTGATGGCGGCGGAGGCGCGGACCTCCTCGAAGGAGAGTTCCGGGTTCGCGTGGATGTCGCGGGCGAGCTCGTGGACCTTGCCGCGCCAGGACTCGATGCCGGCGGCCAGCTCTGCGTGGACGTCGGCACCCGCCCGGGTCGTGTCGATGGGGTTCAAGATGGTGTCTCCTGGGGATAGGGAGTGAGGATGGATGGATGGGAGGTCGGGACGTGGGTCGCTTTGGGAGGAGCGAGGCCCTAGTCCAGGTGGATGTCGAGGTCTTTCCACAGCTGCTGGGAGCGGCGGAGGGTGGCGAGGCTGCGCTCGGGATGCGCGGCCTGCATGCCGGCCAGCAGTCCGTACACCACGGAGGTGGTGGCGGTGACCGACTGGAAATAGCCGATCCCCTCGGACGGGACCACCAGCAGGTGCTCGGCGATGTCGGCCAACCGGCCCCGGCGCATGTCGCTGATGCCGATGATGGTGGCCCCCGCGCGGTGGGCGGCCTCCGCTGCGGCGATCTGCTGCCCGATGGAGCGCCAGATGTTGATGACCACCATGACGTCGCCTGGGCCGAGTGTGTTGGTGCTGGTTGCCAGGTGGACGCCCGGGCGGCTCTCCAGGGAAATCGGGTAGCCCATGGTCGCGCCCAGGTGGGACATGACGACGGCCGGTGCGGCGTACGAGCCGTGGGCGACCACGAGGATGGATCGCGCGGCCGCCAGCGCGGCGATCGTGGCCTCCACGTCCTGGGAGGTGTTGGTCTCGAGGGTCAGCCGCAGGTTTTCGATGTCGCGGGTGAGGGCCGCTTGCAGGGGGTTGCGGTGCTCGCCGTGCTGGATCAGCGTGTCTTCGGTGGAGATCTTGGCCAGGTACCGCGAGCGCAGTTCGCGCTGCAGGTCCGGCCAGCCCTGGAAACCGAGGGATTGCGCGGTCCGGACCACCGTCGAGTTGTTGACGTCCGCATGCAAGGCGATTTCGGCGATTTCCGCATAGGAGGCCAGCTGCGGGTTGCGCACGATGACGTCGGCCACCCGGTTTTGGGCTTTCGGCAGGGCCGTCTTGATCAGGATGTCATCCAGCCAGTCTTCGCCGGGGACGGCGTCCGGCTGCGTGGTGGGTGTTAGGTGGGGCACGTTGCAATTATGGTTGCAGAAGGTCGGTCTTGCAATCCAAGTTGCAGGATGAGTTTGGTTTGTGAAGCGGTTGCGGAATCGCGCTTCATGCGGCATTCGCTTGGTTGCGACTCCGGACATGCAAGGGAAGTGCCTTGGCCATCCGGCTGAAAGCATGCATTGAGTTGGGCAAATCCATGGCCGGGCAGGCCGCGAAGCCTGGTTGCCGGACTGCTGCAACCTGTCGGCGAGCGTTGGGGTTGCGGCGGCGCATTACTTTTGGGTGGTTCAAGTCGGGCACGTGCCGCGGGCGGCGTTCCGCCCGCGGCACCCGGCGACGGGCTACCAGAGCATGATTGCGGTCTGGCCCGAGGCCCCTGCCCAGCCGAGTCGCACGCGTGCGACGTATTTCCGGTCCTTGAACAGCTTCACCTGGACTTTTGCATTGCTGTCCGTGCCGCTGTTGTCGTTGGCCGCCAGGTGGCGGAGTTTCCCCTTGACCTCTTCGAAGAGCACCACGACCGTGTCGGCGAACCCGAAGGTGCCCAGCTCGTACCTGCGCGTTTCGCTCGGGACGATGCTGAAGTTCGCCTGGCCGCCGGGCGCCAGGGAGAGCGGCACCGAGACAAACGGGGTCAGCAACGGGTTCGTGGCCTTGAGCTTCGGGTAGAAGCGCAGGATCCACTCCTTGTCGGTGGCCGAGAGCCCGCCGGCCGGCTCCAGGCCGGCATGGTACTGCGCGGGCTGGAGGATCAGCCCCGCGGGGAACCAGTACTCCATCACCGAATTGGGGTCCCAGGTCGATCCCTCGACCTCGGTGGGCTCGAGCTTGCGCAAGACATTGGAGAAGGTTTGCTCCCGGGGCCAGAAGTTGGGGGAGCCGCCGAAATAGCCGTAGACCTTCGGCTCGTCCCAGACGATTCCCGCGAACGGGTTTTGGTGCTCGTGCGGCAGGCCCAGGGTGTGCCCGATTTCGTGCAATGCGGTGGTGTGGCCGTAGTCGGTGGTCAGGTCCCAGCCGAAGTTCATGGTCGGTTGGGTGGCGGGAATGCCCAGTATGTCGCGGCCGACATACGACCAGGAGCCGTCGGCCTGGTCGAAACCGATGCGGACCTCGGCCTCGCTGCGGTCCTGCACTTCGGTGAACACCAGCCCGATGCCCAGGGCCTTCCATTCGGCGAAGGCGTCCCGGACGACCTGTTGCTGGGCGGCGGGCCCATCGAGGAACCAGTAGTGCAGGATGGTTCCGTTGACCCACTTGCTGGACAGCATGCGTATGAGCCGCATCCGCTCATCGGGCAATCCGGGCGGCAAGACCAGGGGTGTCCGCGGCTTGACGGTGCAGGCCGGTCGTTCAGTTTCCTTGGCCATGGCTTCCTCCTTTTTGGGGACGACTTCCACTTCGGCAGTCTGGCACCATCGGGGGCATCGCATCAAGGGTTGCGGCGCCCGCCCCGGAAGCGGGGCGGGCGCCGGTTCCGGCAACCTAGTTCTGGTACGCCGGGTAGTCGTTGTAGCCAATGGCGTCGGGCCCGTAGAACGTCGATGCGTCAGGCTCGTTCACCGGGAGGCCCTCGCGCCAGCGGCGCACCAGGTCGGGGTTTGCGATGGCCGGGCGTCCCACGACAACCGCGTCCGCGAGCCCGTCCTCCACCAGCGCGACGGCTTCATCCCGCGTGGTGATGTCGCCGAAGCCGGTGTTCAACAGGAACGTTCCGTCGAACCTGGCCCGCAGGTCCTGTACCAGGGCGCTCGCCGGGTCCTTGTGCAGGAGGCTTAGGTACGCGAGGCCCAGCGGTGCCAGCGCATCGACGAGGATCCCGTAGGTTTCCTGCACGTCGGCCGCGTCGAGCTCAAGGGTGCCCTGGACGTTGTGTTCGGGCGACAGCCGGATGCCGACCCGCTGCGCGCCGATCGCCGCAACGACTGCCCGCGTCACCTCGATGACAAAGCGGGCGCGCTTGGCCGGGGAGCCGCCATAGCCGTCCTCGCGGGTGTTGGCCCCGGCGGCAAGGAACTCGTGCAACAGGTATCCGTTGGCCCCGTGCAATTCCACGCCGTCGAACCCAGCCTCGATGGCGTTGCGCGACGCCCGGACAAATTCCTCGACGATGCCGGCCAGCTCATCCGTGGCCGGGGCGTGGGGGACGGGGAACGGCTTCTTGCCTTCGTAGGTGCGGGTTTCCCCGTCGATGGCAATGGCGCTGGGCGCGACGACCGGGTGGCCGCCGTTGGTGTCCTGGTGGGTGACGCGGCCTGCGTGCATGACCTGGGCGAAGATCCTGCCGCCCTCGGCATGCACGGCGGACGTCACTGCCGCCCAGCCCTTGAGCTGTTCCTCGGTGACGAGCCCGGGCTGGCCCGGGAATCCCTGGCCCGCATGGCTGGGGTAGGTGCCCTCGCTGACGATCAGCCCGAGCGAGGCGCGCTGGCGGTAGTGCTCGGCCAACAAGGGCCCGGGAACGCCCTGCTTGCCGGCACGGACGCGGGTCAACGGGGCCATGACAAGCCTGTTGGGCAATTCCATGGAGCCGAGCTTCATCGGGGAAAACAGCATGGGGGAGGTTCCTCTCGCGGGACATTGTGTCAACCAACGACAGCGCATGATCGGCTTCTTTTATTTCGCGTGTGACCCGTGTCTCGGGTTTTTGCCCGGGTGCTTTTGGTCGACCAGCGTCGGAACGGACTACTCCTTGGTGGCAAGGCCACGGGCGTCATCACGGGAATTGTGAAGTGGCAAACCCTGTACGAAATCTATCGATTCGATAGAGTTGCGGAATGACTACCACTTCCGGGGGACAGGTGCGCCGCTTGCGGCTGCCTGCGGCGCTGCTGACGGCAGCGCTGATTGCCACGCCCGCACTCGCAGCACCGGCTTTTGCCGCCCCATCCGCCCTTCAGACCGTGACTGCCGACGCCACGGGAGTGGATCCGGGCACCGAACCCGAACCGGTTCCGGCGCCCGATTCGGCCCCGGCGGCGGCCCCTGTCACCGGTGAAAGCCTTCAGCAGGTGGCTGTTTCGGGAGTTGATCCCGAGGCTGCAGAGAGCAAAGAGTCCCGCGAAGAGGCAACGGCGCTCACTCCGCCGAATTTGTCGGACACCGAAGCATCGGTTCCGGCGAAGGACCGCAGCGACGCGGCTATCGAACCAGACCCCGGGGATGACGACCAGCTTGCGGCACTCTCGGACGAGCGGACCACCGAGGAGTTCACCGCGGCCGGACTGACCTGGACCCCGGACGCAAACGACGAGGTCATCGAGGCTGCCGTCAGGGTGCGCGAAGACGGCACCTGGTCGGACTGGACGAGCCTGGAGGTGCTCAACCCGGGCTCCGAGGGCGAAGGCACGCAGGCCGGCACCGAGCCTTTGCTCAGCCTGGGCGCGGACGGCATCCAGGCACGTGTGCTCACGGCCAGCGGCCAGACCCCGGAAAACCTGAAGGTCAACCTGGTGGCCGCGGGTACCTCTGCGACGGACGGCACACTCAAGGCCGCGACTTCCACCGCCACGGCCACCGCCACCTCCGCGGAGGGGGCCGCGCTCAAGCCGTCGGTCATCACCAGGGCCCAATGGGGCGCCACGGAGTCCCAAGCGAACACCACCACGCGCCGTTCCGCCAAGCTTCAGGCCATGTACGTGCACCACACGGCCAGCAGCAACAAGTACACGGAAGCCGAGGCCTTCCAGCAGATCCGCGGGATCTACGATTACCACACCAAGGTCCTGAAATGGGACGACCTCGGGTACCAGTTCATCGTCGACCGCTTCGGCAACATCTACGAGGGCCGGCGAGGATCGATGACCGACCTGGTCGTGGGCGCCCAGGCCGGCGGCTACAACGCCAACACCATCGGTGTCTCGGCGATGGGTAACTTCGACGAGGTCGAGCCGCCGAAGGCCACCATCGAGGCGCTGACCCGCTTGCTGGCCTGGAAGGGCTACCAGTACAACCTGAACGTCACGGGCACCACCACGCTGACCACCAGCACGGCCGGGCCGTCGACCGCGAGATACAAGAACGGTGTCGCGGTGACGGTCCCCGTCATCCTCGGGCACCGCAACACCAACCTGACGGCCTGCCCGGGCCAGTACCTGTACTCGAAGCTCGGTTCCATCCGCACCGAGGTTTCCAGGCGCATCGCCAAGACCACGGCAACATACGGCACGGCGCGACCCGTGCTGAAGGCACCGGTCGCCGGCGGCGACTACTCCGGCGACTCTCCCGTGAGCCGCGACGGAAAGATCAAGCTGAGCTGGAAGCCGGTCAGCAGCGCCACCAAGTACCAGGTCATGGTGCGTTCGTTGTCCGACTCCCGCATCTGGTGGGCAGGGAAAACCGTCACCGGGACCTCGGCGGACGTGACCCTTGTGCCAGGGGAAACCGCGATCTTCGGCATCCGGGCACGGGACGACGCCGGCCGCGCCAGCGCCACCACAAGACTCGTCCAGAGCACCCGGCCGGAGGCCCCGATCGTCTCCCGGAACTACACCAGGTGGACAACGGCGGGATTGAACCTGCGCCAGGCTGCCGACGCGGACTCGGCTCGCCTGCTGACCATTCCCGCGGGCACGAAGATCACCGTCACGGCAACGTCCGGCAATTGGAGCAGGACCACCTACAGCGGCAAGACCGGCTGGGTTTCCGCAAGCTACCTCAGTGCCGCGGCGGCACCCTCCGCGAAGCGGTACCGCTACACGTCGATGAGCACCAGGCTGCTGAAGAGCGCCAGCTCCGGTGCGGCCAGGGTCGTCAGCGTGTCCAAGGGCGAAAAGGTCCAGCTGCTGAAGACCTCCGGCAGCTGGTCCAACGTCAAGCTGGGTTCCAAGACCGGTTGGGTCAAGACATCCAAGCTTTCCGCCGCTGCGCCGAAGGGGGTGCAGTACCGCTATGCGACCGTCGGCACCAGGCTGCTGAAGAGCGCAAGTTCCGGCGCGGCCAAGGTGACAAGCCTGCCCAAGCGGAAGAAGGTGCAGATGGTGAAGACCGGCAACGGCTGGTCCAACGTGAAGCTGGGTTCGAAGACCGGTTGGGTCAAATCCTCCAAGCTTTCCAGCACGGCTCCCAGGAGCCGCTAGCGCCGGACCGCCTGGAGAAGCCGTCGCGCCGGCTTGAATGTCCGGCCGTCGGCTGGTGAAGACAATGCACGCCTGGTCGTTGAGACCGGGCGTGCATTGTGCGCTACGGGCAGAAGCGGCGGTCCGTGTCCGGGGCCATCAGGGGTTTGCCGGGCTGCGTGCGCAGCGGGGGCCGGGTTGCTACTTCCGCTGCGGAGTCTTCGAGGGCTTTGCCCGGACGTGCATCCGCTCTCCCTGGGGCCCAAAGAGACTGAGGAACTCCACCGCGTTGGCATCGGCCCTGCCAAACCAGTGCGGCGTGTGGGTGTCGAACTCCGCGGCCTCGCCGGCCGTCAAGACTATGTCGTGCTCACCCAGGCAGAGGCGGAGCTTGCCCTTGACAACGTAGATCCATTCGTAGCCCTCGTGGGTGCGCAGATCCGGAACGCTGCGATCGGTGCCCGCGGGCAGCAGGTTCTTGAACGCCTGCAGTCCTCCTCCGGAACCCCTGCTGAGCGGCAGGATCGTCATGCCGTGGTGGGTGATGGGCTTGATGTGGATCCGCGGATCACCGGTGGCCGGGGCTCCCACCAGATCGTCCAACGGCACCCCGTGCGCCCGCGCCAGGGGCAGGAGCTGCTCCAGCGTCGGGCGTCGGTGGCCCGATTCCAGCCGCGAGAGCGTGCTGACCGAGATCCCCGTGCGTGCGGAGAGTTCCTGCAGGGTGGTGTTGGCGCCGGTGCGCAGGGCCTTGAGCCTCGGGCCCACCTGGGAAAGCGTGTCTTCGATGTCTTGCTCCATGCCAACAGTTTGCCACATCGGCAAAAATGTTTGGAGTCTACCGCGACCCGGGTGCACGCTTGACGCAGTGCGGACGGCAGGTCACGCGACGGATCACAAGGAGCAGGAACCTCATGGAAAAACAGGCAAAGACATACGACGTGGTCATCATCGGCGGGGGAGCGGCGGGGCTTAGTGCCGCCCAGGCATTGGGCCGTGCGCGGCGTTCGGTGCTGGTCGTGGACGCGGGCGAACCCCGCAACGCGCCGGCGGACAAGATGCACAACTACCTTTCGCGCGACGGCATGAACCCGCTGGATCTGCTGGCCGCCGGTCGTGCGGAGCTGGCAAAATACGGCGTCGACATTGTTGCGGACCGGGCAACCGACAGCCGCCGGACGGACACGGGTTTTGCCGTCTCGCTGGCACGGAACCCCGAGGTCTCGGCCCGGAGGATCATCCTGGCCGGAGGGCTGAAGGACCGGATGCCGGAAATCGACGGCTTGGCCGAACACTGGGGACACGACCTCCTGCACTGCCCCTACTGCCACGGCTGGGAAGTCAAGGACAGGCGCCTCGGCATCCTGGACAGTGCCTTCTCGGTGCACCAGGCGCTCATGTTTACGCAGTGGAGCAAGGACATCACCCTGTTCAAGTCAAGGGATCGGGAACTGGGTTCCGAGGAGCTCGAGCAGCTTGAGGCCCGCGGTGTCGTGGTCATCGAGGCGGACATCGCCGCGGTGCGCGGTGCCGCCGGTTCCATCCGGGGCGTGCAGCTCTCCGACGGCACCGAGTATCCGCTTGATGCCCTGGTCCTCATGCCCCGGGTCGAGGTCGATCTCTCCGGCGTGGCATCGTTGGGGCTGAGGGCCTCGGAGCATCCCACGGGCGTCGGCCAGTGCGTCGAGGTCGATGCCATGGGACAAAGCGCGGTTCCGGGATTGTGGGTTGCCGGAAGCCTCGCGGACCCGAAGCAGCAGGTCATCATGGCGGCCGCCAGCGGGCTCGGCGTGGGGGCAGCGGTGAACGCCGACCTCACCCGCGAGGAAACCGAGCGGGACGTGGCGGAGCTGCGGCTGCAGAGGGCCGCGCTCTAACGGTCGGGGCAACGCTCAGAAAAGTTGGCGCCAGTTGGTGGCGGCCAGGTCCAGCAGCTCGTCGCCCTTTCCCGAGAAGACGGTGCGCATCGCGTAGAGCGCGAACCCCTTGGCCTGCGCCGCGGTGATCGACGGCGGCATCGAGAGTTCCTGGCGGGCCGTCACCACGTCGATGAGGGCTGGCCCGTCGTGGTCAAGGGCGTCGTCCAGGGCCCCGGCCAGGTCGTCGGAATCCTCCACCCGGAACCCCTTGATGCCGATGGCCGTGGCGACGTCGGCGAAATTCGGGTTGGACAGGTCGGTGGCGAAGGTGACGAAACCCGCCGCCTTCATCTCGAGCTCCACGAAGTTCAGCGACGAGTTGTTGAAGACCACGATCTTCACCGGCAGCTTGGACTGGGCCAGGGTGAGCAGGTCGCCCATGAGCATGGCGATGCCGCCGTCGCCCGAGAGCGTCACCACCTGCCGGCCCGGGTGGGAGGCCTGGACCCCGATGGCCTGCGGGAGCGCGTTCGCCATGGAGCCGTGGTTGAAGGACCCCAGCAGCCGGCGCTTCCCGTTCATGCCCAGGTACCGGGCGGCCCAGACCGTGGGAGAGCCGACGTCGGCCAGGAACACCGCGTCCTCGTCGGCCAGCCGGTCCAGGGTACGGGCCACGAACTGCGGGTGGATCTTCGCGCCCCGGCGGGACGGGACGGCCAGGTCGTCGAGCTTCTCGCGCGTCTTGCGGTAGTGCTTCTGGGCATCCTGCAGGTGCTCCCGATCCGTCTTCCGGACCAACAGCGGGGCCAGGACCTCGAGCGTGTCCGCGACGGTGCCGTGGAGCCCGGCATCGATCCTGGTGCGCCGGCCCAGCTGCTCGCCGCGCATGTCGACCTGGATGATCCTCGCCTTCTGCGGGTAGAACTGCTGGTAGGGGAAGTCCGAGCCGAGCAGCAGGATCGCGTCGGCGGAGTCCATGGCCCGGAATCCGGAGGCGAATCCGAGCAGCCCGGTCATGCCGACGTCGTAGGGATTGTCGTACTCGATGTGTTCCTTGCCGCGCATCGCATGCACGACCGGCGCCGCCAGGAGCTCGGCGACCTCCATGACCTGGGCGTGCGCGCCGGCGACCCCGGCGCCGGCCAGGATGGTGACCTTCCTGGCGTCGTTGAGCAGCGTCGCCGCCCTGGCCAGGTCCTCCGCGTGCGGCAGGATCGCGGACCTGCTGCGTTGGACCAGAGCCACCCGGGTGTTGCGTGCCTCCGCCAGCGCCACCTCGCCGGGCATGACCAGCACCGCGACGCCGCGGCGCTCCACGGCGGTGCGCATGGCGATTTCCAGCAGCCGCGGCATTTGCTCGGGGGTGGAGACCATCTCGCAGAAGACCGACGCCTCGCGGAAGAGCTCTGCTGGGTGGGTCTCCTGGAAGTAGTTGCTGCCGATCTCGGCACCGGGAATGTGCGCGGCGATCGCGAGCACCGGCACCCGGTTGCGGTTCGCGTCGTAGAGGCCGTTGACCAGGTGGAGGTTGCCGGGTCCGCAGCTTCCCGCGCAGACCGCGAGGTTCCCCGTCATTTCCGCCTCGGCGCCGGCGGCAAACGCTGCCGTTTCCTCGTGCCGCACCGGCAACCACTCCACGGTGCCGTCCTTGCGCACGGCATCGGTCAGGCCGTTGAGCGAATCCCCGGCCACGCCGTAGATGCGCCTGACCCCGTTGGCCTTGAGCGTGGCGAGCATGGTTTCGGCGACGGTAGGCATGGGGGTCCCTTTCCTTGGCGCTGGCTGCTGCGGCCCACCCTACGCGCGGGCGGTGTCCGGGCCAAGACCCCGGCGCGGATCCACCGCCGCGCGCGCCCGGATTGTGGTGCAGGTCGCATGGGTGGCTAGGCTGATCACCAAGAGAATCGGGCGGCAACGCCACCGGGCAGAAGGAAACGGACATGACCCAAGCAACCACCGAATCAAACACGCCGGAACTGGCCGTCGGCGATTTCTACTACCGGCCCACCGGCGAAAACACCTACCGCTCGACGGTCCACGCCCAGGGCGCCTGGAACGAGCACGAACAGCACATGGCACCGGCCACCGGCATCCTGGTGCACGCGATGGAGAAGTTCCAGCCGCGCGCCGACATGCGCATGGCCAGGATCAGCCTGGACATCCACGGCATCATCCACGGCGGCGAGTTCGAGGTCCGCACCCGCATGATCCGGCCCGGGAAAACCATCGAGCTCATCGAGGGCGAGATGGTCTCCCAGGGACGCACCTGCATCGTGGCCCGCGGCTGGCGCCTGAAGACCCTGGACTCCACGGCCGTCGCCGCGTCCGAGGACGAGCCGGTGGTCCACCCCGAGGAGCTGGTGACCTTCGACGGGATGACCCCGTGGCCGGGCGGCTACATCCGGGGCCTGGAGTTCCGCGGCGCCGACGGGCACCGCCCGGGCAAGGGCGTGGTGTGGATGCGCAACGACTTCGAGATGGTGGAGGGGACGGAGACCTCCGACCTGGTGCGGCTGATGGGCATGGTCGACACCGCCAACGGCGTGGCACCGCGGGTGGCGCCGGGCCCGGGTTCGTGGATGTTCCCGAACGTGGACCTGCAGATCCACATGCACCGGGCGCCCGAGGGCCAGTGGCTCGGCATCGAGGCGCAGCAGACCTACGGAGCCGACGGGATCGGCTTGACCTCCGCGGTGCTGCACGACCTCCACGGCCCGTTCGGGCGCAGCGAGCAGATCCTCACGGTGCGGCCGCTGCCCGCGATGTAGCCAGCGGACCCGGCGCCCGGGACGTCACTCGGTGGCGCCGGCCGGCGATGGTGTTCCGGAGCCCCTGGCGGGGTCTGCGGCCGCCTGCTCGGCCCGCCGGAATGCGGCTTCCAGCCGGTCGATGGCCCGGTGGTAGCCGGCCCCGGAGGGATCCGCCTCCGGGGCGTCCGGACTCCGGCGCAGCAGCTCGGCCTCGGCCAACGCCTTGGCCAGGCCGGAAACCTCCGGGACGTGCACGTCGTTCATCGCCGGGAAATCGATGGCGGCGGCCGGATCCAAGGCGTAGCGGCCCCAGGCCCTGAGCACCGAGTCGTGCCTCGCCACCAGCGCGGCGTGCGCGGCGGTCCTGAGGGCATCCGACTCCGCGGCGGCCCGTTTCTCCACGCTGCAGGTGGCCAGCCTGCCCGTCGCCAGGGTGCCTGCGGCAATCACCGCCAACGACAGGGCTCCGACCCACCGGTCCTGGGACGCGGCAATCAGGAGCAACGTGGCCACCACGCAGTACCCGGTGAAGCCGTACCAGAACTTGGCGTCCGGGTCCCGTTCCCGGGAAGGCCTGGTGTTCACCAGCCAGGCCGTTGCGACGCCCGTGAGAATCGCCAGCAAACCAAATGTCTGGGGGACCACTGCGGCACCTCCGCGGCCGAGCACCGGGCGCGGCCGGATGCCGAGCCTTCTCATCCCATTTCAGCCCGGTCCGGGCCGGTGGTCAAGGGGGCCGGTTGCGGCAGTTTCCTAGGCGGCGGCGTCGGCCAGCATGGCCTTGACCGCCTTCTTCTTCATCGGGACGAAACCGGCCTCGAGGTACCTGGCACGGACCTGGCGGTCGGCGCGGAAGAGCGCATGGCCGCGCTTGAGCAGGAAGAGAATCGGCTTGCGGCGTTCCTTGACGTCGCGGACGAACCGCCGCAGCGCCGTCTGCGAGGCCGGGACATCGATGTAGAAGGCCCGCACGTCGATGCCGAGCTCCCGCAGCGGCGCCAACACCTCGCTCACGAAGATGCCTTCGGCGACCAACGGGCCCTCCGCCAACTCCACCGGGTGCGTGCCGTCGTAGCTGGAGGTGCTGATCGAGTAGTTCGGCACCTGCGTCTGCCCGGTTTCCAGCAACTCGACCAGCCCGTCGACGGCTTTGTCGCAGTTCCAGGTGCCGGCGTGGTCCCAGTCGACCTCGCCGTAGCCGGTCTGCGGGAGCGGGGAGCCGGCGGTGTGTTCGGAGAGCTCCCGGTAGAAGTTGTCGAGCTCCACGTGCGGGCGGCCGAAGCGGTGGGCAAGGTAGGACTTTCCGGATCCGGAAGCACCACCGAGCAATATCAGGGGCATATGTTGTTTCGGCACGACTCCCATTATTCCTTCGATCGGCCCCGGACC
Organism: Paeniglutamicibacter sp. NPDC012692; assembly: GCF_042901625.1. Classification (NCBI taxonomy): domain Bacteria; kingdom Bacillati; phylum Actinomycetota; class Actinomycetes; order Micrococcales; family Micrococcaceae; genus Paeniglutamicibacter; species Paeniglutamicibacter sp. NPDC012692. Next base: position 641,781 of record NZ_JBIBDE010000001.1, on the reverse strand, counting down.
TAGAATCGAGACCATGAGCCTATGGAATCCCGATGCCGACCACACGCTGCGCGTCCTGCAAGATGTGCCCGGCGGGGACCCCGCGGCCGACCTCATGAGAGGCGTCGAGCTGCTCTCCAGCGTCCGCGACGGCCTGGCTCCCGCGACGTTGCGGCTGTACCGGCCGGACCCCACGATGGCCTTCGGCCAGCGGGACGTCCGCTTGCCGGGCTACGAGCAGGCCGTCGAGGAATCGAGCCGGCACGGCTTCGCCCCCGTGGTCCGCAAGGCCGGCGGGCGCGCGGCCGCCTACCACCGCGGGACAGTGATCCTTGACCACGTGGAGCCGGCCGGCGAGGCCATGCTGGGCCACCAACAGCGCTTCCAGGTGCTGGGCGAGCTGTATGCGTCGGCGCTGCGGCGCGGGGGCATCGACGCCCGGGTGGGGGCGATCCCCGGCGAGTACTGCCCCGGTGACTTCAGCGTCCACGGCTTGCCGGGTGCCCAGTCGCCGGTGCGGCACGCCGTCAAGCTGGTGGGGACGGCCCAGCGGGTCGTCGCCGGTGCCTGGATGTTTTCCAGCGTGTTTGTGATCGAGGATTCCGCGCCCATCCGCGCCGTGCTTGACGATGTCTACCGGGCGATGGGGATCGAGATGGATCCGTCCACCGTGGGCGCCGCCGACGACCTGGTTCCCGGGTACACCGTGGAGCTGTTCACCGAACACCTGCTGGCCGAGTACGCGCTGCACGCAGAGCTGGCACCTGCGGGTTTCTAGGGGCGTCAGCCCCAGAATCCGGTGAGCTGGCCGGCCAACGCCGTGCCTTGGTCGAAACCGGCCCGGGCGGCGGGCGGACGCGTGGAGAGGTCCATCATGTTGCCGCCGAATGCGTCCAGGGAGGCGGCATCGGGCAGGATGGTTTCGACCCTGCTGCCGCCGGCGCGGAGTTCGTCGACCTGCGCGGCAAGATCCATGCCCCAATCCAGCGGCGCCCGCGACCTGCCGCCAAGCGGCGAGAGCACCAGCACCCGGCCGTATCCGGCGGCCAGGTCCGCGTTGTCGCCGGATCGCCGGTAGCCGCCGTCGATGTACCAGCTCCCGCCGATGCGGTAGGGCGGGGCACCGAAGCCGAACGAGGTGCTGGCGGCGACGGCGTCCACCAGGTCGACGCCGCTGTCCCGGTCGAACACCACGGGGTCGCCGGTCCGGGCGTCGACCGCGGTGAGCAGCACGCGTTGGTGCGGCCAGTGCGGGCCGGGCAGCCGGCCGGCAACGACGGCGCGCCACCGCGATTTCCAGGATCCCTCCGGATCCGCGTCCATCTCGAGCGAAGCCGCTCCCAGCCGCCGGCGCATGTCTGCCGGATCGCTGGCTGCCGCGATGATCTCGCCGGTCCTGCGCATGTTGTCGGACGCCGACGCCGGGGGAATTCGTCCGCCGCCGGATGCGGCCCCGTTCGGGGGCTGCACGGGCGCAGTCGCGAGGATGTCGGCCAGCAGCCGGGTCGGGCTGGCGCCGGTGATCTGGGCCGCGGCCGTCGCGCCGGCAGAGGTGCCGATGAGCAGATCGGCCGCGGTCGCATCCAGCCCGCCCTCGAGCAGGCCCGCGATGACACCGATCAGCCACGCATTGCCTGCCGATCCGCCGCCGCCGAGGACCAGCGCCCGCTGGCCCGGGGCGTGCGCAGGCGCGAGGGTTTCGGGCAGCGGCTGCGCCTGGTCGGTCCCCGGCCGCCCGGTGGACGTCGTCGGGGTGATGCGCAGGGTTGAAAAGGGTGTTGGGTTCATGGGAGTCGCCTTTCGCGAATTGCCTGGCGGGCGCTCCCTGAAGCGACTAGACCAGTCGCGCGATCGTGGGCTGCGGGGGAGCACCCAGTATGGACACTGCGTACATGGGTCTCACCTCCTGCCGTTTGATCACGATCACGGGAAATCTAGCACGCCGGCGAAGGGGCGCGCAACGGGTGTCGTGCCGGTTGCCGTGTCGCTGTCGAACGCGACACCGTCCGCCCATCCCCGCCGGGGCGGCAAACGCTAGCGCGAGCGCCTTCCCACGCGCAGCCCCGCCCAAAACGCGGCACAGATGAGCCCGGCAGCCAGCAACGCCAACCCGGTGATCTGGCCGTTTCCCAGGATGGTCATGCCGGGGAGGAACACCTCTTCGCTGAGCGGCGCGTAGGCGAACCATCCGAAGGTCTGTGTTGTGGTCTGGCTGAACAGCAGGGTCGCGGTCCCGGCGACGATGCCCGCCAGCGCCAGGGCGCCCGCGACCACCGGGAGGAGGGGCTTCCGGGCGCCGGATGGCTGGCGTGGGGTCTCAACTGGGTCGTCCATGGGTTGAAGTATGCCATCGGGGAGCACGAAAGGGCACGTCGGGAGTGCTTTGAGGCGTTGCGGCTTCTAGGCGTTGCTGTTCAGGAGTTCCGGATCGTCCTGGCCGCCGTCCTGGCCGCCGTCCTGCCCGCGGTCCTGCCCGCGGTCCTGCCCGCGGTCCTGCCCGCGGTCCTGCCCGCGGTCCTGCCCGCCGGCGCGGGATGCCTCGAAGGAACCGTCGTCAACGTCCGGCCAGCCGAACCTGTCGCGCAGCTCCGCCAGGTACGACTGGTAGGCCAGGCTCCCGACATAGCCCGCGTGCCTGGGGGAGTCGACGTAGGCGATGCCGCCGGACAGGTCCGGGCGGTCGGTGGCCTTCAGGGCCCGGAGTTCCTCGCGGTGCACCCCGGTTTCCCTGGACCTGATGTCCATGAGGACCAGTTGCGCCATCTCGTCGAAGCGCTTGTAGGCGGCGTCGGCAAACTCGATGAAGCCGAGCACGTAGAGAGAATCGACCCGGCGCGGGAACACGTTCAGGTACAGCCGCGGGCGGCCGGAGTCCGAGTCCAGCAGCTCCGGGTCCAGGAACGGGATCCTGTACTCGTAGCCGGTGGCCAGCAGGATCTCGTCGATCTCCTCGGCGGAGCCGTCGGCAAACACCGCGCCGTGCGCGGTCAGGCGGTCGACGTCGCCCTTGGCCGTGAGGTCGCCGTGGGACAGGTGGTGCAGCACCTGGCTGTTCATGATCGGGTGGCTGGACAGCGCGTCGTGGTCCGGCGCCGGCAGGCCCAGCCGGGTCAGGTCACCCACCAGGGAATCGATGACCCGGTTCAGGTCCCCGGAGAGGCTGACGCCCCGGGGCGGCTCGAGGATCCCGGCAACGAGCGCGTCGGTGGGGATGCCGCCGATGTGCTTGGGGAAGTAGCGGTAGCCGCGGCGCACCGAGAGGAAAGCGGCGTCCGCGTTTCGCGCGGCCTCGCAGGCAATGTCCACCCCGGAGTTGCCGCCGCCGAGCACCAGCACGCGCTTGCCGCGCAGTTCCAGGCCGTCTTCGAAGTCGGCCGAATGCCGGATCCGCCCGGCGAAAAGTTCCCGGCCCGGCAGTTGCGGGGCGTGCGGGTGCCAGGTCGTCCCGGGCGCCGCGATCACGCCGTCGTATTCGTGCCGCGCGCCGTCGGAGAGCTGAACGCTCCAGCGCCCGTCGGGCAGCAGCCGGGCCTCGGTGACCTCCGTGTTGAAGGTGACGTGTTCGTAGAGCCCGTACGCGCGGCCGAAGCCGCGCAGGTAGTCGCGGACCTGGTCCCAGCGTGGGTAGTCCGGGTAGTCCTGCGGCATCGGGTGGCCGTGGAAGCCGCTGGTGTGCTTCGAGCTGATGAAGTGCGCGCTGTTGTACATCGGGGTGCCGGTGTTCTCCATGTCCCAGATGCCGCCGAAGTCGGCGTTCCTCTCGAACCAGTCGAACGGCACGCCCTCGCGGAGCAGCGCCCGGGCCATCGCCATGGAGGCCGGGCCGCCGCCGACCAGGCAGTAGCGACTGGTGTATGCCACCGGGGCGCTGTCCCCGAGGGAAACGGCGGAACGGCTCCGCAGCCGGGAGGCGGCGAACGCGGCATGGGCGGCCGGGTCGGTGCGGCGTTGGCGCAGCGACACAAAGACGCCGATGGCGGCGGTGAGCGGCAGCAACAGCGGCACCAGGTTGACCAGTGCGGAGTCGGAGCCGGTGAGGACCGAGTAGTTCAGCGTCACCAGGATGAAGCCGGCGCCGAGCCCCGCGGCGCCCACGGCCGGGGCCACGATGCCGCGCCAGAGCGACCGGTCCGGCCGCCTCCAGAAGAAGACGAGCACCGCGACGGCCGTGGCCGCCTGCACAAAAACGATGCCCAGCGTGCCCAGTCCCACCAGGCTCGCGGCGATGACGGTGTAGGGGTCCGCGCCCAGCGCCGCCATGGTGCCGAGCACGGCCACCGTGGTTGCCGTGACGGTCAGGCTGCCGACGTGCGGGCTCAGGTGGCGGGGGTGGTAGCGGCCCAGGGCGGCCGGCAGCAGACCCTCGCCGCCGAGCGCGAACAGGTAGCGGCTGGCCGCGTTGTGCAGCGCCAGGTAGGAGGCCAGCACGCTGGTGCACAAGAGCACGGCCGTCGCGTCGTACAGGATTTCGCCGCCGTACTGCCTGGCCAAGGTGAAGACCATGTCGCCGAGCTGGGCCTGAGCCATGGCCGGTGCCTCGGTGCCGCCGGCGGCACCGATGATGATCCACGCGGTCACCACGTAGAAGACGGAGATGGAGGCCACCGAGATGTACATGGCACGCGGGACCGTGCGCTCCGGGTTCCGGGACTCCTCGCCGTAGATCGCAGCCGACTCGAAGCCGATGAAGCTGGTCAGGGCGAAGAGCAGGCCGATGCCGAGGGTGCCGGAGAAGGCCTGGTTCGGGGTGAAGGATTCGGCGGGGAAAGCCGCGAGTCCCTTGGCGCCGACGACCAGCATGTTGAATACGACCAGGACCGCGAACTCCAGGACCATCAGCACGCCCAGCACCTTGGCGGAGAGTTCGGCGCTGCGGTAGCCCAGGAACGCCACCAGCAGGACCGCGAACGCCGTGAACACGTACCAGGGCACCGGCATGCCGAGGCCCGCGAAGACCAGGTGGGTGAAGTAGCCGAACGCCGCGGCGATGCCCAGAGCCATGGAGGTGTAGCCGACCAGCGCGGCGTAGGCCCCGGCGGCGCCCGCGGGCTTGCCCAGCGCACGCGCAATGTAGGTGTAGAAGGCGCCGGAATTCACGACCCGCGCGTTCATCGCCGCGTAGCCGACCGAGAAGCACAGCAGGATCACCGAGGCGATCACAAACGCGACGGGCAGCCCGATGCCCTGGGTGCGGGTGAGCGCCAAGGGCACGTTGCCCACCATTGCCCCCATCGGCGCCGCGGCGGCGATGACCAGGAAGACGACCTTGCGTGTCGACAGGACGCGTCGTGTTGCGGATTCGGGCATGCGGGCCTCCGGGTACGCCTTGCGGCCCGGCGGGAACCGGAACCTGCATCAAAGTAACCCTGGGCAGGGCCGTTGTTCAAGGGCAGTGAACGGTTTTCATGGGCCCGCGCTCGCCGGGGTGCGTGCGGGTCCGACGAAGGGCCGCGACACAGGCGGAATTTATCGGGTCGGTGCCGTGCATGGCGGGATACTGGGGTCATGACCTTAGCCCGCAGCACCAAGCTCACCATCGTCGGGGCCGGAAGCGTGGGGACCTCGCTCGCCTACGCCGCCCTCATCCGCAATTCGGCCCGCGAAATCGTGCTGTACGACATCGCGCGGGCCAAGGCGGAGGCCGAGGTCCTCGACCTCGCGCACGGCACGCCGTTTACGGGGTCCTCCCGCATCACCGGGGGCGACGACATCGGGCTCGTGGCCGATTCCGACGTCGTGGTCATCACCGCCGGCGCCAAGCAGCAACCCGGGCAGACCCGGCTCGAGTTGGCGGGTGTCAACGTGGGCATCCTGGAGAAGATGCTGCCGGAGCTCGTCGCGCTGGCGCCGCATGCCGTCTTCATCCTGGTGACCAACCCGTGCGACGTGCTGACGGCCGTGGCGGAGCGCATCACCGACCTGCCGGCCGGCCGCATCTTCAGCTCCGGCACGGTGCTGGACTCCGCCCGGCTGCGCTGGCTGGTGGCCGAGGCCGCCCAGGTTGCCCCGCAGAGCGTGCATGCGCTGATCATCGGCGAGCACGGCGACACGGAGTTCCCGCTCTGGTCCACCGCCACCATCGGCCAGACGCCGCTGCCGGAGTGGAGGGACGAGGCGGGGACGCTGCTCTTTCCCCGCGAACGCCTCGAGACGCTCACCCACGACGTCGTCAACGCGGCGTACAGGGTCATCGCCGGCAAGGGGGCCACGAACTACGCGATCGGCCTCTCCGGCGCGCGCATCGTGGAGGCCGTGCTGCAGGACGAGCGCTGCATCCTGCCCGTCTCCAGCGTGCTGCACGGCTACCGGGGCATCGACGGCGTGGCGCTCAGCGTTCCCTCGATCGTCGGGGCCGGCGGTGTCCTGCGGGTGCTGGACACCCACCTCGATGAGCGGGAAGAAGAACTCCTCCAGCGCTCGGCGCGGGCCCTGCACGAGTCGATCCAGCTGTTTTCCTAGCGGCACAGGGCTTTGCCCTTAAATGGCTGTGGGAGCGGTGGATGTCCACCGCTCCCACACAAAAGAACGACTGTTAGTGGCCGCGCTTGATCCACTCGTCCAGGTTCGGCGCCTCGGCGCCGATGCTGGTGGCGTCCCCATGCCCGGTATTCACAATGGTCTCGCCCGGCAGGGTCAGCAGGCGCCCGCGGATCGAGTCGATGATCGTCTCGAAGCTCGAGTAGCTGCGCCCGGTGGCTCCCGGCCCGCCGTTGAACAGCGTGTCGCCGGAGAACAGGGTTCCCAGGGACTCGGCGTAGAAGCAGGTGGAACCCGGCGAGTGCCCGGGGGTGTGCAGCGCCACCAGCGTGGTGCCGGCAACCTCGAACGTGTCCCCGTCGGAGATCTCACGGTCCGCCGCGGTGCCCGGGAAGATCGCTTCCCAGAGCATCGCATCGGCCGGGTTCAGGTGGACCGGCGCGTCCACGAGGTCCGCGAACTCGCGGGCGTAGCGGATGTGGTCGTCGTGCCCGTGGGTGAGCAGCACCGCCTTGACGGTGCGGTCCCCGACGGCCTCGCGGATCTTGGCCGGCTCGTGCGCCGGGTCGATCACGAAGACCTCGGAGTCGTCCCCGATGATCCACACGTTGTTGTCGACGTCCCAGGTTCCGCCGTCCAGGCTGAACGTCCCGGAGGTGACGATGTTCTGGATCCGTGCCGGCATTAGAGTTCCACCACCGAGCGCAGGACCTTGCCCTCGCCCATCTTGGTGAACGCGGCCTCGACGTCGCCCAGGCCGATGCGCTCGGAGACGAACGCGTCCAGGTCCAGGCGGCCGAGCTTGTACTGCTCCACGAGCATCGGGAAGTCGCGGCTCGGCAGGCAGTCGCCGTACCAGGAGGACTTCAGCGATCCGCCGTGGCCGAAGACGTCGAGCAGCGGCAGCTCCAGCTTCATGTCGGGGGTCGGGACGCCCACCAGCACCACGCGGCCGGCGAGGTCGCGGGCGTAGAACGCCTGCTTGTAGGTTTCCGGGCGGCCCACGGCCTCGATGACGACGTCGGCGCCGAAGCCGCCGGTGACGGCCTTGATGCCCTCGACGGCGTCCTGGGTGCGGGAGTTCACGGTGTGGGTGGCGCCCATGCCCTTGGCCATGGCCAGCTTGTCGTCGTCGATGTCCACGGCGACGATGGTGGTGGCCCCGGCCAGCTGTGCGCCGGCGATCGCGGCGATGCCCACGCCGCCGCAGCCGATGACGGCCACGGACTCGCCGCGCTTGACCTCGCCGGTGTTCATGGCGGCACCGATGCCGGCCATCACGCCGCAGCCGAGCAGGCCCACGGCGGCGGGGTCGACGTCCTCATCGACCTTGGTGCACTGGCCGGCGGCGACCAGGGTCTTTTCGGCGAACGCGCCGATGCCCAGGGCGGGGGAGAGCTCGGTGCCGTCCTCGAGGGTCATCTTCTGGGTGGCGTTGGCGGTGTTGAAGCAGTACTGGGCCTGGCCCTTGGCGCAGGCGCGGCACTGGCCGCAGACCGCGCGCCAGTTCAGGATCACGCGGTCGCCGATGGCGACGTTGTCCACGCCCGTACCGATCTTCGAGACCACGCCGGTGGCCTCGTGGCCCAGCAGGTACGGGTAGTCGTTGCCGATGCCGCCGAGCTTGTAGTGCAGGTCGGTGTGGCATACGCCGCAGGTGAGGATGTCAACCACTGCCTCGCCCGGCCCCGGGTCCGGGATGACGATGGTGACTGTTTCGACCGGGGCATCCTTGGCGCGGACGATGACGGCCTGGACCTTCTGGGACATGACACTCCATTCATGGGTGGGCGCACCCATGCGCCACCCCTAAAGACTTAACGAGGAAGGGTGCTGATCACCGTGATCGGTGATCAGCACCCTTCCATCCAAGCACAGGATGACTAGGCGCGCTCGAGAACTTCCTCGATGCGTGGGTTTGTTGCGGCGGTGCCGTCGGCGAAGATCAGCGTCGGCACGGTCTGGTTGCCACCGTTGAAGTGCTCAACGAGCTCGGCGGTACCCTCTACTTCTTCGATGTTGACCTCGGTGTAGCCGATTCCCTTGGAGTCCATGAGGCGCTTGAGGTTACGGCAGTATCCGCACCACGAGGTGGTGAACATCGTGACGGATCCGGCTTCGGGGACGTATGGGGCAAGTTTTTCTGTTTCGGTCATACTTTATGTAACCACGGACATGAGAGTCTTATTTCATGTGTGGACGCTATGTGATGGCCAAGGCAATCGGAGACCTGGTGGCGGAAGCGGAGGCCGAGGCCGATGCGAACCTTGAATTGCGCCAGTCGTGGAATATTGCCCCGACCACCGACGTGCCCATCGTCCTGGAACGCCTGATCGAGGGGGCAAGCCACAGGCAGGTCCACATGGCCAAGTGGGGGCTGGTTCCGGGCTGGGCCAAGGACCCTGCCGTGGGGGTGCGAGCGTTCAACGCACGCAGCGAAACGGTCATCGAAAAACCCACCTTCCGCGCGGCCATCAAGGCCAAGCGCTGTGCGGTTCCGGCCGAGGGCTACTACGAATGGCTGGCGGGGGACACTCCAAAGGCCAAAAAGCGCCCCTTCTATGTTCATCCGGCCGACGACTCCCTGATCTTCTTCGCCGGGCTCTATGAATGGTGGAAGGACCCGAAGAAGGAAGACGGGGACCCGGAGCAGTGGCTGCTCTCCACCTCCATCCTCACCTGCCCCTCGCCGCCGGCCGACTCCGAAACCCCGGTGTTACGGGAACTGCACGGGTTGCATGACAGGCTGCCGATTCCCCTCTCCCGGGATGCGCTCGCCGAATGGCTTGACCCGGAAAACAAGAACGCCGCGGAACTCGTGGAGATGGTGCGGGCCGGGGCCTACGACGTGGCCGCCGCCTGGGAACTTCGCGAGGTCGACTCCGCGGTGGGAAACGTGCGCAACAACGGCCCCGAACTCACCGAGGAACATTCCGGTTTGTTCTAGCGTTTGTCCCGCTCACTTCCGGTGCGCGGTCTGGGCACGTTTACCGACGTACGCCCGGGAACCCGTGCCGCGTCCGCTCAGCGGTTCTGCCGCATGCGATCGAGCACCAGGGCCAATGCCGGCCACGCGCTGCGCCCGGCGCGGATCCGGGCATGGGCGCGCAAATGGAGATCTGGGTTGTGCAGCGGCAGGATGGTGAGGCCTGGACGGTGCGGCCGGTTTGCGGGCAACAGGCCCACGCCGAGGCCCGCAAGAATCAAGTCCTCAACCAGGTCCAGGCTGTCGGACTGGTGGTGCATCGCCGGCTGGAACCCCGCCATCGAGGAAATCAGCCGCAGCACCGTCTCATCCGCGCCATTGCGGGAGTTTCCGATCCAGTCCAGGTCCCTGAAAAAGCCAAAGACCTCCGCCGCGTCGGGGACGGTGCCGTTGGCCGCGATACGCGCCGCGGCATCGCTCGGAACGCCTAGTCCCCACGGCGTGCTCCACAGTTCAAGGGTCTCGATGCCCGGGCCCGGCGGGTCCGGGGCCAGGTTGTAGTCGTAGGTCAGCGCCAGGTCGAGGTCGTCGAGCCCCAACTGGCTCAGGGCCTCGGCGGGCTCGTGTTCAAGAACCATGATTTTCACGGCCGGGTGGCGGACCGCCAGCTCCAGGATGATCGGCATCAGGGTCTTGCGGATCGCGGTGGAGAACCCGCCCACACGCAACGTGCCCGAGGGCTCGGCGCAGGGGTCGAGGTCCAACCGTGCGGCATCCACGGCGGCCAGGATGTTCCGGGCGTGTTCGGCCAGCCGGCGCCCGGCCGCGGTCAGCCGAACCCCGCGCCCGACGGGTTCCAGCAGCACGGTTCCGGTGTCCCGGGACAGCGCAGCGATCTGCTGTGAGACGGTGGACGTTGTGGTGCCCAGCACATCCGCCACGGCGCGCATTGAGCCCAGGCGTGCCAATTCGTGGAGATATTGCAGGCGTCGGGTATCCATCCAACCATTGTGCAGGATTGATGAACGATATGTTGATGATTCTTGCGTGGACATGTACAAAGTCGGTGGCGTCTACTTGGAAACCATGAGCCCCTCCACATCCGCAGCATCCACCGCCAACTCCGCCGCGATCGGCTCCATGATGGCATTCGCCGCCATGGGCTGCGTGCAGCTGGGACTCGCGGCGGCGGCCACGCTGGCCGTGAAGATCGGGCCCGAGGGCGCGGGCTGGTTGCGCCTGGCCTGGGCTGCGGTGATCATCGTGGCCATCGCCAGGCCCTGGAGGCAGCGTTTCAGCCGGGCCACCCTGGGAATCTGCGCCTTGCTGGGCCTGGCGACCGCCGGAATGACGCTGGGGTTCATGATGGCCATCCAGACGCTGCCGCTGGGCACGGCCAGTGCCCTGGAGTTCCTTGGCCCGCTCTCCGTCGCGGTGTTCCAGGGTCGCGGTGCCGGGAGATGGTGGGCCGTCGTCGCCGGTGTCGGCGTGCTGGGGCTGACGGAACCCTGGAACGGGGTCGCGGATCCGGTCGGCGTGCTCTTTGCCCTTGGCTGCGCCGTCTGCTGGGCGGCCTATGTGCTGCTGACCCAGCGTGCCGGCGACGCGGTGGAGGGCATCGGGGCGCTGGCCATCTCCATGCCGGTCGCCGCCGTTGCGGCGACACTGGTGGTTGGCCCCTCGGTGATCGGGCGGATCGACCTGCACATGCTGTTGATCGGGTTCGGGTTGGCACTGCTGTTGCCGGTGATCCCGTTCAGCCTGGAGATCCTGTCCCTGCGCCGCCTGACCACCGCCGCGTTTGGCACCCTGATGTGCCTGGAACCAGCCATCGCCCTGGTGGTGGGTCTGCTGCTCCTGGGCCAGGTGCCACGACCGGCCGCCCTCGTGGGCATCGTGCTCGTCATCGTGGCCGGCATTGGCGCCACCAGGGCGGGACAGCGGAAACCCCCTGGCCAGCCCCGCCGGAACTCCGAGGCTCTCCCCGCAGCGGTAGGTACCGGCTCCTAGCCCGGCAACCGCGCCGAAACACCTGCTCCGACATGCGGATGCGAACGAACAAGCCTCGCATCAGGCCGGATTCAGGGCTTTTGCGGGGAGCGCGTCGAGCAATCAGATGGTCCCTGGCGGCTTGCCCGTCCCCGAGGCCGGCGCCCTGTGGACCCCGCCGTGTCCACCGCTTTGAAGGCGTTCGCCGCCGGCACGAATTGGGGTCCGGCAAGGGATTTCATTGTTGGCGGCACTGCGATAGGGTAACCGGCAGGATGGGGGGAAACGATCCCGGTGTCCTAGCGCGCTGGCCCGGCTGCTGCCGGTGCCGTGGCGGGTGATGTTGTTCCGTATCGATGAAAGGAAATTAACATGGCTGTTTCCGTTGAATTGGGCAAGGCGCTCGATAAGGCCCTCGAAAATGCGACCCTGGAAGAAGTCCTCGCCGCACCGCCTTCGGCTCTTGCCGGGCTCACCGAGAAGCACGACGAAATCCTCGCCGGCATGGGCATCAAGACCATCCGCGATCTGGGCAGCAACAAATACTTCGCAGTCGCCGGCGTGCTTGTCGCACTGTCCGGTAAAACCGGATAGCCAGCACGTACCAGACCGCCGACATGACTGGAGGGCGGGTCCGACCCTTAGGCGGCCGGACCCGCCCTCCGCATGTCCGTACTTCTCCGGGGTCGCGGAAAAATCGGTGGTCAGGGCCCGATGCACTGCTAATCTCGTTGTCATGAAGCCGCACGAGCTTGAAACGCTCACAGCCCTGCGCCGGGCCAAGGACATGATCGACCGCGAATACGCCAAACCCCTCGACGTGCCCACCATGGCAGCCATGGCACTGATGTCCACGGCGCACTTCTCCAGGCAGTTCAAAGCCGCATACGGGCTGAGTCCATACGCCTACCTGATGACCAGGCGCATCGAGCGCTCTATGGCCCTGTTGCGCTCGGGAATGAGCGTCACGGACGCCTGCATGGAAGTCGGGTGTACCTCGCTTGGGTCCTTCAGCAGCAGTTTCACCCAGATCACCGGAGAGAGCCCCAGCGGGTACAGGAACCGGGAGCACGCCGCGGTCGAAGCGATGCCGGCCTGCATCGCCAAATCCGTGACCCGGCCCAAGAACACCAAGACGCCCAGATACTAGCCGGCAACCGGGGAAACCGGCGAGCGCCGCGGCCCCTTCATGTTGGTCGCGCTCGCCGGCATCGAGCAGGATTCAAGAAGCGCACCGGCCACCCCGGCCGTAGCGTGGTGTGCATGGATATTTCATTGAACTACTCGCACATCACCGTCAACGACGTCGACGAAGCCATCCCGTTCTACCGCGACGGCCTGGGCCTGAAGGTGGAGAACGACGTGGCCTCCGGCGAACACCGCTGGGTCACGCTTGCTTCGGATACGCAACCGGGGTTGGGCATCGTGCTTTCGGATCCGCATGCGGGCCGCTCGGAGGCAGACGGGAACGCCATCCAGGAACTGCTCACCAAGGGTGTGCTTCCGATGACGGTCTTCAGCACCAGCGATATCGACGGTCTCTTTGAGCGGGTCCGCGCCACCGGGGCAGAGATCCTCCAGGAACCCATCGACCAGCCGTGGGGTCCGCGCGACTGCGCGTTCCGCGACCCGTCGGGCAACATGATCCGGGTGAACCAGCGCGCGAACTAGGACCGCGCCGCATTCCGCCAACCACCATCGAGGGCACTTCGCAAACAGCGCGGAGTGCCCTCGAACGTGTTGGTTCCCGGTTGCCCCTACCTGATGGGCGGGTAGGGTTCGGTCGGATCCGGGTGGCCCGGCGGGAAGGGCGGGAAGGGCGTGGTTGGATCCGGCGGCATGGGCCCGGGGTCCGGTGGCATCGGCATGGGTTCCGGCTCGGTCGGGGGTTCATGCGTGGGATCGGGATGGATCGGCGGCACCCTGCTGGGTTCCGCCGGCGGGTAAGGGCGTTCCGGGGGCTGCGGAATGCTCATGGTGGTTGCTCCTTCCGGCATGGGAGTTCGCACCCAGTCTAGGTCGCGTTGGGTGGCGTTGAAAGGCCCCTTCCCGCGGCGCCGGAAGTAAAATTGAAGGGTTCAACCCCCTACCGAGGACGGCATCCCATGTCCCTCTCAACCAGCCCGTTAACCACCATCATTCCCGTGACAGACGGCGAGAGGTCGCGGCATTTTTACGAGGAAACCCTGGGACTTCCATTCCAGGGTCAGGCCACGGACGGCAATTTGGTCTTCACCCTTGCAGGCTCCGGCGCACTTGCGCTCCTGAGCGACCCGGAAGCAAAACCCTCTCCGCACACGACCGCGAGCTTCGAAGTCCGCGACATCGCCGCTGTCATCAGCGAACTGGACGCCAAGGGCGTTGTCTTCGAGGACTACGACCTGCCGAGCCTGAAGACCGTCGACCATGTTTGCGTCTTGGGGTCGGAGAAAGCTGCCTGGTTCAAGGACCCCGACGGCAACATACTCTGCCTCCACGAGAACCTCGCCTGAGGCAACCGACACCGGCGGTCTTGATCGGTGGAGTCGATCCGTCCAAATGGCCCGCTGGCCCCGCCGCCGGTTCTGCCGGAATGCGTCTCCGGCAGAACCGGCGGCGTCGTGTCTGCGGGCAACCTGAATCCCCGGCCCCCGTTGGCGACCGTCCAGCGGCCCGAAATTGCGGCGGCACTCCGTGCCGGCGGACTACAGACATTCCCCGTTCCCGGTGTCATCATGACCTCATGAGTGCTCAGGTCACGGCGTCCGGGGCGGATCCACTGGTTTTGGTCCTGATGGGTGTTTCAGGTTGCGGGAAAACCACGGTTGCCGCCTTGCTTGCCGGCCGATTCGGCTGGGATCTGGAGGAAGGCGACGGACTGCATCCGCAGTCGAACGTGGAGAAGATGCATGCCGGGCGTCCGCTCACCGATGAAGACCGCTGGCCGTGGCTGGAGAAGGTCGCGGGATGGATCGAAGGCCAGCTCGATGCCGGCAAGAACGGCGTCATCACCTGTTCGGCCCTGAAGCGTTCATACAGGGAGATCCTCAACCGAAGGGGCTCCGGCGTTCTGTTCATCTACCTCTCCGGGTCCTTCGAAGTGATCAAGGCCAGGCTGGTTGCACGCCACGGCCATTTCATGCCCTCGACCCTGCTGGAAAGCCAGTTTGCCGACCTCGAGGAACCCGCCGCGGACGAGCCGTGCATCCGGATCGACGTCGGTCCGCCACCGGCGGAGATCCTCCGGAAGATTCTTGGCCAATTGAACCTGAACAACCCAGCCTGAGCGGAAGAAATCATGAGCGCGCCAATCACGGGTGTCGGAATCCTCGCCGACGCCGCCTCAGATCAAATGCATGAACCGTGGACCTCCCACGACACCCTGGTGCTCGTCATTGCCGTCCTTGGCATCGTGCTGGTCGTCGTCCTGATCATCTGGGCCAAGATGCACGCCTTCCTGGCCCTGACGATCAGTTCGCTGCTGGTCGGCGTCTTTTCCGGCATCCCGCTGGCCAACGTGACCAAGTCGTACGAGACGGGGGTCGGCGGGGTCCTCGGGTACGTGGGTGTCCTGATTGCGTTGGGGGCGATGCTCGGCAAGCTCCTGGGCGACTCCGGCGGCGCGGACAAGATCGTCGACACGCTGCTGCACGGCAGCAGGGCGATGCTGCCGTGGAAGATGGCGCTGATTGCCGGCATCATCGGCATCCCGATGTTCTTCGAGGTCGGGCTGGTGCTTCTGGTTCCGGTGGTCATGCTGGCGGTCCACCGTTCCAAGGGACCGGCGATGCTGCTGGCCATCCCGGCGCTGGCGGGCCTGTCCGTCCTGCACGGCTTTGTCCCGCCGCACCCGGGGCCGGTGGCGGCTGTCGGGATCCTGCACGCCGACATCGGCATCACCCTGGCCCTGGGCCTGCTGGTTGCCATCCCGACGGTGGCCATCTGCGGCCCGCTGTTCGGCCGTTTTGCGGCCCGGTGGGTGCCGATCGGCCCGGCAGGCGCGGGGCTCGCCTTCCTCGGGGCCGAGGCGGGAGCCGCCGGCGGCGGGAACAACCAACCGGCGGGCGGGCAGGTGAAGCAGGGCAAGCACCAGCTGGGGGACTCGGTGGAGTCCGCACCGCGGCAGGGGGCCCGTGACCCGCAGGCCAAACGCATCCCGTCCTTCGGGTGGACGCTGGCCACCGTGCTGTCCCCGGTGTTCCTGATGCTGCTGCGTGCCGCGGCGGACCTCTGGGTCGATCCGCAAAGTGCGCCGTACAAGGTGCTCAACTTCATCGGCGACCCCGTCGTTGCACTGCTCATCGCGGTGCTGCTGGCCATGGTCACCTTCGGGACTGCGGTGGGATTCTCGGCCTCGACGCTGGGCAGGAAGATCGGCGAAAGCCTGCTGCCCATTGTGGGGGTGCTACTCATCGTCGGCGCCGGGGGCGGTTTCAAGCAGGTGCTGGTGGACGGCGGCACCAGCACAGCGATCGGCAAGGTCGCGGTCGCGCTCAGCCTCTCCGCGCTGGTGCTGGGTTGGATCGTGGCGGTGCTGATCCGCGTCGCCACGGGATCGGCGACAGTTGCGACAGTGACCGCGGCCGGCATCGTGGCGCCGCTGGCCGCGGGCCTTCCGCCGGCGCAGCTGGCCCTGGTGGTGCTTGCGGTCGGTGCCGGGTCCCTGTTCTTTTCCCATGTCAACGACGCCGGTTTCTGGCTGGTCAAGGAGTACTTCGGCATGACCGTCTGGGAAACGATCAAGACGTGGTCGGTGATGGAAACGCTGATTTCCGTCGTGGGACTGCTGATGACCGTGTTGCTTGCCGCGTTCCTGTAGGCCGTCGAGGGCCTCCATGCGCCGGGCGACAATTGATGGTTGCGCGCCGAGCATGGCCAGCAAGCCCCGGGTGATGTAATCCTTGGACGTGTATCCTCTCGCGTGTGTGCAGCCAAAGGAAAGGCACGGCCATCAACAGGGACATGAAGGACGCAGCGGAAGCTGTTGAGGACGCCTCGAACTCCAGGGCTTTTGTGCTGGCCGCCAGAACCGGCTTCGCGGTGAGCGGGATCCTGCACGTCTTGATCGGGGCCATTGCCATCCAGCTTGCCTTTGGGAAAGCCCCGAAAGCGGACCAGAGCGGAGCCATGGGCGAGCTCGCCACGCAGCCGGCAGGGTACATATTGCTTTGGCTTGGGACGGCAGCGTGCGTGGCGCTGGCGCTGTGGCAGTTCAGCGAGGCGGTCTTCGGATACCGGAGGATGAAGACGAATGCGAAACTGGGGAAAAAGCTTTCCGCCGGAGTCCAGGGGATCGTGTTCCTGGCGCTGGCCTTGACGTTTGCTTCCTTCGCGGCAGGCCAGGGCAAGAACAGTGGAAAGACGACGAGTGATACGTCGGTCCAGATCATGAAGGCTCCGCTCGGCCCGCAGCTGCTGGTGGCTGCGGGTGCCGTCATCGCGATTGTCGGCATTGTCTTTGTGGCCAGGGGAATCCTGCTTTCCTTCACCAAGCAGCTGGACATGCCGGCGTCAAAGGCCCTTCGTCTGGCAGTCACCGTTCTTGGCGTGGTGGGCTATGTGGCGAAAGGCATCGCGCTGTTCCTGGTCGGGTTGCTGTTCGTCGTCACCACCCTGCAGGCCCGCCCGGAAGAATCCACCGGGTTGGACGGCGCCCTCAGGGCGGTGCGGGAGCAACCCTACGGGGTGTACCTGCTCACCCCGATCGGCGTTGGCCTGGTTTGCTACGGCCTCTACCAAATTGCGAAGTCGCGGTTTGCCCGCATGTGACGGTGCCAGGGCAGTCCGGGTCCCGTGCGTGGGGACCCGGACTGCGGCTGTTCAGCCTTGGCCTTCCGGCTGCACGGGTGTTCAGATGATTTCCTGGTGCGGGCCCTGGTGCACGGCCCTGTAGATGCGGTTGCGCAGCTCGTTGGCCTGCCGTGAAGACAAGGTGCTCTCCAGCGGCCTGATGGTGATGCGCATCAGCGCATTGTCTTGCCCCTTGCTGATGCCGAGCCGTTCGCGCGCCGGCTCCGGAAGCTGGTCGCTGTTTGTGCGTGAGAGAAGCTCGACGGACTCGACATGGCCCGAATCGCCGCCAAGCGCCCGGCGCACCGCGTCTCCCAGCGTTTCCTCGTCCTCCCCGGCGTCGATCACCACCGAGATGTCGCGTCGCGCAGGCGGAAGCGGGGATACCGGCCGCCACGGAGACAAATCCTGCATCTGTTCGGCTGCGCGCTCGCCGGTCGCCCGCAGGTAGCGGATATCGGGAATGCGCTTGCGCAGCATCAGCGCCCGGTCCAGGCCCATGCCCAGGGCCAATCCCGACCAGTGCGCCGGATCCAGCCCCGCGCACTGGAGCACCTCCGGGTGGATTTGCCCGCATTCGGCCAGTTCCAGCCATTCGCCCTCGTGCAGGACGTCGATCTGCAGGCCGTTGGTGGTGTAGGGATGCACCGCCGGCGTGGTTTTCCACTCGGCCCCGGGAAGCACCGCGTCGACAAGCGTGCCGATCATCCCGTCCAGGTCCTCCTGCGTGGTGTGCGGTGTGGAGCGGATGCGCCAGAGGTCCACCTGGTGCGGTTCGCCCACATGGGTGCGGTCCACGACATCGCGCCGGTACACCAGCCCGGGAACCGCAAGCAGCTCATCGACGTCGGTGCGCCCCTGGTAGTGCCGCAGGGCGGCCGGAAGATCGGCGGAGGTGTGACTGCGCAGCATCGTGGTCGGGCTGAGGTACCTGGTGTACCTGCGGGCCCGGGTGACATCGTTTCCTTGGTATTGCAGGCTGTCGTAGTTGTCCCGGATGGACACGATCGGCGGGTTCCTGAGGATGCGGGTGGTGCAGTTCCATGATTGCTGCAGGGAGTCGACAACGCCGTGCAGCAGGGTTTGCATGGCGTGGGCGCCCTGCGCGGGATCGCTGAGGTCGCGGACCGTGAGGGAAGCGTGGAGTTCGCCGGGGGTGAGGTAGATCGGGGTGGTCATGGTGTCTCCTGGAAAGCTGCGGGGAAATGGGAATCACCCCCGGTTGGCAGCAGTGGAGACAGCGAATGCTACGAGCGCACGTGCACGTACCCACGGCTGGTACCCAGCCGGGGGTTCATAAATCGGGAATCTGTGCGCATGCATCCACGGTAACAGACGCCCGGCGCGGCGCGGCGAAAGGACTTTCCCCGTTGG
Organism: Paeniglutamicibacter sp. NPDC012692; assembly: GCF_042901625.1. Lineage (NCBI taxonomy): Bacteria > Bacillati > Actinomycetota > Actinomycetes > Micrococcales > Micrococcaceae > Paeniglutamicibacter > Paeniglutamicibacter sp. NPDC012692. The sequence goes on along the minus strand of NZ_JBIBDE010000001.1, from coordinate 623,267 downwards.
CGGGCGTTGTCCAAACCGGGGCGATTTGCGCGGTTGGTGGGTCTGCCCAAAGGCGCGGAAAAGGTCTAGCGTTGGCCACATGAGCGAAGAAGCCAAGGACCCGGCGGAACACCCGGAACACGGGCATCCGCACCCTCACCACCTGACGCACAACACCGACGAGCGTGCCGTGAGCGATGTGCAAAGTTCGAAGTGGGGCAGCGAGGGCGGAGCTGTGCCGCCGGATTACGATCCCGACCTCGACGACGATGAGGACGAAGACGACTGAACCCCTTGGGCCTTGGCCTGTGAGGGGTTTGTGCGCTGGATCCTGCGCAAAATCCTTCCGGATGGTTGGACACGGGCGTTGCTCGGGGTCCCGGGGATGTTCTGTGCCGAAACCGTCCGGAGTCCCATAGCCCGAACACCAACGAATCAGAAGGAACAGACCATGAGTGCCACCATAGTCCTTGTCCACGGCGGTTTCGTCGACGGAGCCGGCTGGAAGCCGGTGTATGAGGAGCTTCAGCGCGACGGCTTCGACGTGCGCGTTGTACAGAATGCGACGAAGTCGCTGGCAGATGACTCTGCGATGACGCGTCAGCTGATCGACGGCCTGGAAGGCCCCGTGGTCCTTGTTGGCCACTCCTACGGTGGGGCGGTGATCACCGAGGCGGGGACCCACGAGAAGGTCGCCGCCCTGGTGTATGTCACTGCGTTCGCGCCGGATACGGGGGAATCTGTCAACACCCTCATTGAGGGGTTCCCCCAGGACGGGCCCCAGCCGCCGATCCTGCCGCCCGTTGATGGGTATCTTTTCCTGGACCGCGAGAAGTTCCACGAGGCATTTGCCGGGGACGTGCCCGCCGACGAGGCCAGGTTCATGGCCGATTCGCAGGTGCCGTGGGGCCTCGAGGCCCTGGGCGGTAGCGTGAGCGAAGCGGCATGGCGCGCAAAGCCGAGCTGGTACCTCCACGTGACCGAGGACCGGATGATCCCGCCCGCGGCGCAGGCCTCCATGGCAGAGCGCATCGGGGCCACCGTCGTGGAAACGCCCGGCAGCCATGCGATCTACGTTTCGCGCCCCGGCGTCGTGGCGGACCTGATTCGGTCGGCCGCGGCCGCTGTCTCCTAAACTCCGTGAGGTGAGGGGGTCCGCCTTCGTCGGGCCCCCTCACCCATGCGAGCCCGGGACTGCTTCCTAGAGATGGCGCAGGTAGCGTCCGGGCATGTTCATGAAGGACCGCCAGTTGGTGACCAAATCCAGGTCGTCCCATTCGCTGTGCCGCAGGCCCCACGGCCCGACCTCGTAGATATCGGCTCCCGGCAATGCCGCCAGCAATGGCGAGTGGGTGGACATGACGACCTGGGAATCGCCGGTGGCCATCAGGTCCTTGAGGATGCCCACGAGCGCCAGACAGCCGGAGAACGACAGCGCCGATTCGGGCTCGTCGAGTACCCACAGTCCTCCCTCGCGAAAGCGGTTGACGATGAGTTCCAGGAATGATTCTCCGTGGCTCATTTCATGGAAGCGGGGTTCGGGCCGCGTTCCCGGGTTTTGCTCGAGATACGTGTAGAAACCGTGCATGGTTTCGGCGCGAAGGAAATACCCCCGGCGGCTCGCCCCGGGGTTGCGGATGACTTGCAGGTGCTCATCCAGGATCGATTCGGTGACTCTGGTGCTGTGCTGGGCACCGGTGGAGCCGCCCTCCGGCGACAGCCCGTAGCTCGCCGCGATCGCCTCGACCAAGGTCGATTTTCCCGAACCGTTTTCCCCGACCAGAACCGTGGCGGAGCCCAGCTCCAACCCGTGTTCCAGGAGATGCCGGACCGGTGGCAGGGTGTGGGGCCATTCGTTGCGGGGCGCCGGGTTTTGCGTGCGTTCGGTGATCCTGCGAATGGGGAAACTGGAAATGTGCATGATGCCCGGAACGTTCTTTCCGTGGGAATGGGAGGAAGCGGCGGCGCTAGACGCCGGTAACGAACCCGTCCTCACCGATGCCGAAGGATGGGTTGTGGACGAAGTCCCAGCGGAAGCCGTCCGGATCCGCCACGCAGGCGCTCGTTCCGCCCCATTCCCTGGTTGTCGGGGCGCCGACGGACGTGGCACCCGCAGCCATCGCCTTCGCGTACAAGTCGTTGACCTCTTCAACGCTGCCGGCGTTGTGGCCAAGGGACATCGGGGGCGCTTGCACCCCGTGGCCCACATCCCCGTACTCTCCGGGCATCGAGGCGACGTTCCACAGGGCAAGCATGAGGCCGTGGCCTGCCTGGACGAAGAGGATTTCCCCGGGAATGTGGGAAACCTCGCGGAAGCCGAGGCCCTGGACATAGAAGCCGCGTGAGCGCTCAACGTCGCGCACGCCCAGGGTCAAGGCGGTGATCATGGGTGCTGGTACTGGAGTCATGGGCACGAGTCTATGCCCTCGGAATTGCCGAAAAGTAGATCTCAGGGCGTAAGTTGTCGTAGATATGTTCTAGTCTCACCTTGTATAGAACATAGTTTCTAATAAAATGGTTGAGTGCGCCATTGAATCCCGTGCGGCGCTGCTTCCTTGGGTCAGAATGGGTCCGGGGGCGGCGCCGCTTGGCGGTGTGGGGCGAGTGAGAGGTGGGGGCGTGGGCATTTTTACCCAGTCGATCGAGGTCGACTGCATACCGGCGGGGGTGCCGCTCCGCATGCGTTGGCAAGGGCGGGAATACAAGCTGGCCGCCGAGCCGGTGCGGTGGTTCCAGCGGCGCGACTGGTGGAAGGAGGAGCTGCGGGCCGAACGAGGCCGCGGACCGGGGCTTGTCGACTACGAGGTCTGGAGGCTGCAGGTCAGGCTCGCCGGGGTGGGCCCCCTGCGGACCTTCGAGGTCTCCCGCCAGGTCGAGACCGGAAGATGGTGGATCATCAAGATCCACGACGCCTGCGGGGAAAGTGCCTAGCCCCGTTCTCTGGCTGTTCGCCGGGGTAAGTGCGAGGCTGAAGGGCAAGGCATTGCATGGCGGATTCATGAACGCAGGAGTGGTCTTGTGGAGGAAATATTCGATGTTGCCATCATCGGCATGGGCCCCGGCGGGGAAGTTGCCGCCGATAGGCTGATCGCCGCCGGCAAGAAGGTTGTGGTGTTTGAATCGGAGCTCATTGGGGGTGAGTGCGCCTATTGGGCCTGCGTCCCCTCCAAGACGATCTTGCGGGGACCGGAACTCCGGGACGAAGCCGGGCGCACCGCCGGAATTTCGGGCGTCACACTCAACTGGCAGCAAGCCCGGGAATATCGCGACTACATGGCCAGGCATCTGGATGACAGTGCCGAGGCCGAGGGCTACCTGCGGCGCGGAGCCCAGGTTGTCCGCGCGAGAGCCGTCATCGCGGGACCGGGTCGAATTCAAGCCGACGGCCGGGAATACCTGACCGACCACATCGTCGTCGCCACCGGAACCGCGCCTATATTCCCTTCCTTCCCGGGAGCGGACCAAATCACCGCATGGGGCAACCGCGAGGTGTACACGCTCGCGGAGCTGCCGCAAGCGGTGGCCATCGTCGGCGGAAGTGCCGTTGCGCTGGAAACCGCCACCTTCCTGGTCGGATTCGGAGTGGACGTCACGCTGCTCAACAGGAGCCAGCGCCTGCTGGGCCGCGAGGAGCCCGAGGTTGCCGCGCTCGCCGAAGCCTACCTGCGAGAGTCGGGGGTGGATGTGCGCATGAACGGCTCGATCGCCAAGGGGCGAGCCGAGGGAGGGAGAAGCGTGCTGACGCTGGGTGACGGAAATGAACTGGCCGTGGACGCCGTCGTCTTCGCCACCGGACGGATCCCGCGCACCGAGGGGCTGGGCATCTCACTCGCCGGAGGGCTGCTGGATGACAAGGGGTACATGCAGGTGGATGAGCACTGCCGATCGGCCGAAGGGCTCTGGGCGTTGGGCGACGTCACCGGAATCATGCCCTTTACGCATGTCGCCAAATACCAGGGACGCGTCGTCGCCGACTGCATTCTGGGGAAGGAGCGAATCGCCGGCTACGGGGGGATCCCGCGCGTGGTGTTCACAAGCCCGGAAATCGCGGCGGTCGGACTTACGCGGGAGCAGGCCGACCTGATTGGCATTGAGACCGAGGCCGTCAGCGTGAACCTGCCCGAAACCCTCGCCCGGCCATGGACCTACGAGCAAAACCCGCGAGGGGACCTAGGTATCCTGATCGACCGTCGGCAACAGGTCATGATCGGCGCATGGGCCGTGGCGCCGCAAGCCAGCGAATGGATCCACCAGGCGGCACTCGCCATCAGGACGCACATCCCGCTTTCGGTCCTGCGCGACCAGGTCCCGCAATTCCCCAGCTACAACGAGGCCTACCTCGTGGCATTCGACAGGCTCGGGCACTCCGGGTAGGCACGCCCGGCGAAAAGAGGGCGCGGGTGCGCCATCTCATGCGAACCACATAATCCCTGATCACCGCCAAAGCCATGCGACACGAACGCACGCGGAGGGCAAATGTGTTCCAACGCGACTTGATTCGAATACATGTTCTAATATGATGGCTCTACCCCCTGCACGGCGGACGGCCCACGTTGCTCCCACACCGAAGCGACAAAAACCTTCAAACCCGCACCCAGCAAACGAAAGGGGCGCCGCGAAGGGAGGGACGAACATGCCCACGGGCTTCACCCACCTGCACGTGGCATCCGCCTTCAGCGCCCACTACGGAGTCTCCTGGCCCGGAGACCTTGTCCAGGCAGCGCTCGCCGACGGCGCCGACGCACTGGCCATCACCGACCGTGACGGACTCTACGGAAGCGTCAAACACCTCAAGGCCTGCATCAAACACGGGATGGACCCCATCCTGGGGGTGGACCTCGCAACCCTCGAACCCGCACCCCGGCCCGGCGACGGCAAGACACGCAACCCCCTGCGCGTTTCCGGGCGAATCATCATCCTGGCCAAGGGACACAGCAACGGAACCGGCTACAAGGCCCTCTGCCGCCTGGTCTCCGCCGCACATCAACCAACAACACCCGACGGGATACGCAAACAACACATAGGCATCACCCCCGGGGAGCTGGCAACCCACGCCCTCGACCCCGAGGGCGAACCACTGCTCACGATCCTGCTGGGACCAAACTCCGACGTGGGCCTGGCAACCCAACACCACCGCTACGACCAGGCCCGCACCCTCATCCACCGATGGCGCACACTCCTGGGGGAGAGAACACTACGGGTAGAGATCGTGACCCACCTCAACAACCCCGGGGAACGCCTCAGCACCGCACACGCCATCCGCATGCTCCGCTGCGCGGAAACGGCAAACATCGCCCCCATCCTCACCAACGCCGTCAGATACACCGAACCCGACGGAGCGGCAACGGCAGACGTCCTGGACTCAGCACGCGCCCTCACCTCCCTCGAAACCCTCAACGACATCCAACCCAACGGGCAAGGCTGGCTCAAGACCACGGGACACATGCGCCACCTCGCCGCGGAACTCGCCCGCGAGGCAACAAACCCCCGGATAGGGACAACACTCCTGCGCAACACCGCCGCGCTCGCCGACTGGGCACGCCTCGACCCCGTCAGCGACACCGGATGGGGAATACCCGTAGTGCCCGAATCCCACATCATCGGCATCACCGACGAACCCAACCGGGAACTCGCCGCACGCGCGGAAGCCGGCATCAACAGGCTCATCCCCGGGGAGGGCAACAACCCCCTGATGCGCCAACGCCTGGGGGAGGAGCTAAGCACCATCGCAGACCTCGGCTTCGCCCCCTACTTCCTCACCGTCGCGGAAGTCAGCGACATGATCACCCGCATGGGCATACGCTCCGCCGCACGCGGCTCCGGCGCCTCCTCACTGGTCAACTACCTCACCGGCATCAGCCAGGTAAACCCCATCACCCACGACCTGCTCTTCGAACGCTTCCTCTCCCGCGACCGGGCCACCTTGCCGGACATAGACATAGACGTCGAATCCGCCCAACGCCACAACATCTACCAAAAAATATTCACCCGCTTCGGCGCCGACCGTGTCAGCCTCATGAGCATGCAAAACGGCTACCGCGCCAGGGGGGCGGTACGCGACGCGGGAACTGCCCTCGGCATGGAGGAGGAAGACATCGACTCCATCGCCAAGCAACTCTGGCGCTTCTCCGCCTCATCCTTCCGCGACGCCCTGAACGAAAAACCCGAGCTCGCCCCCTTCGCAGACCGACTCGGCACCGAAAAACAACTCGACCTCCTCGTGGACCTCACCGAACGACTCGACCGGCTACCCAGACACATCTCCATGCACCCCTGCGGAGTCATCCTCTCCAACAACACGCTCCTGGACCGAACCCCTGTCCAACCCAGCGGACTAAACCTCCCCATGAGCCAATACGACAAACACGACATGGACCCCATGGGACTGCTCAAGCTCGACGTCCTGGGGGTACGCATGCAATCGGCCATCACCTACGCGCTCGCCGAAATCCAACGCATCCACCCGGACGCACAGGCAGTCGCCAAGGCGGGGGGACACCAAGGCAAACACCCGGGGGAAATCCCCGCCTACATCAAACCCAACGGAACCATCGACCTGGCCCTCGTCCCGCTCGACGACAAACCCACCTTCGAACTCATCCGCTCCACCCACACGCTCGGCTGCTTCCAGATCGAATCACCCGGACAGCGCGAACTCATCGGCAAACTCGCCCCCAGGGACTTCAACGACCTCATCATCGACATCTCCCTCTTCCGACCCGGACCCATGAAATCCAACATGGTCAAGCCCTACCTGGAAAACCGCCACGGATTCGCACCCGAGAAATATCCGCACCCAAACCTGCGACCCGCGCTCGCCGAGACCCACGGTGTCACGGTCTTCCATGAGCAGGTGCTGCGGATCTTCGACGTGATGACCGGTTGCGGGCTGGCCAAGGCCGATGTCTACCGCCGCCTCCTGGGAAGCGCGTCGGAGCCCCGGGTCGAGGCCTTCTTCCGTTCCATCGCCCAAGACCTCGGCTACCCGCTGGATGTCATCGACGAGGTCTGGCAAACGCTGGCGGCCTTCGGTTCCTTCGGGTTCTGCAAGGCCCACGGTGCGGCCTTCGCCGTGCCCACCTACCAGTCGGCCTGGCTGAAGGCCCACCACCCGGAGGCGTTCCTCGCCGGAATCTGGGAACACGACCCCGGGATGTACCCCAAGCGGCTGCTGGTGGCCGAGGCCCGGCGCATGGGTATCAAGATCCTGCCGCTGGACATCAACCGCTCGGCGGACGGCTACCGGGTGGAAAGGCTGGAGGGGCTGCTGCCGCCGGCGCAGCTGCCGGTGGTTCCCCGGGCCGTCGGCGCCATGCTGCCCGGGCGCTTCGGGATCAGGCTGTCGCTGCGCGGGATCCGCGGGGTCTCGGAGCGCGAGGTCAAGCGCGTTGTCGCCGGCCAGCCCTACGAATCGATTGCCGACGTGCGCGACCGTTCGGGGCTCACCCGCACCTCGCTGAACCACTTCGCCGCCCTGGGCGCCTTCGACTCGCTGCAGCGCACGGCAGGGCGGGGAAACCGCGCGGACCTGGTTGCCCACCTGCGCGGCGGGACGCACAAGCCGATGCCGCAGCGTTACCGCCCGATTCCCGGGCAGCTCGCCCTGCCGATGGGAGACCTGGACCTTGCCGCCATGGCCGTCGGGGCGGAGGAAACCCCGCTGGACGAGGTGGTGCGCACCGAGCTGGACCTGATGAGCCTCGATGTCAGTGCGCACCTGATGGAATCCCACGCCCCGCTGCTGGACTCACTGGGCGTCTCGCGCGCCGAGGACCTGTTGGCGATGCGCAACGGCACCGAGGTCCTGGTGGCCGGGGTCAGGGTCGCCACGCAGACCCCGCCCATGCGCGGAGGGCGGCGCGTGGTCTTCATTTCTGTCGACGACGGCACCGGCTGCGTGGATGCCACGTTCTTCCACGAGGCGCAGCAGCGTTGCGGCCCGTTGCTCTTCTCCACCCGGTTGCTGCTGATCCACGGGTTGACCCGGCGCACCGGACCGCGGGGAATCAGCGTCCAGGCGCTGGACGCCTGGGACCTGTCGCAGAAGGGCATGCTGCCGGCGCCGGGTTACCTGGATGATCCGGCCCGGGCCCGCGACGGGCGCGGCACCTTCCCGGGCAGGGAAACGCCGTCGCGGGGACGCGGGAAAACGCTGGCGCAAACCACGTTCGACGAGGGGCTGGACCAGCGCGGATACCTAGGGGCCTGAGAGGTGGCATTATCCGTTGTCGGACCGAAGCAGCCGTGTGATACTGGGGCTATCGGCGGACCGCCCTGGAACGGAGGCTGGCGTTGTGATCCCGTCAATGATCGTGTTTGGGCTTGTTTTCGGTCGCTGGTGGAAGCAGGCAATTATCGGCGGAGCGTTGCTCTGCTCGGTGCTCGTGGGCCTTGCCAGCGTGTTTGAAACCGGCGGTGTCTTTTCCTGGTCCCGGGTACTGGGTGCTGCGGCCTTGGGCGCGGTGAGTACCGCTTTCGGCGTCGCGATTCGCCAGATGCTCCATCAGCTAGTTGCCCGGATCCGGGTGGCCGGCAAATTCGGGGTCAAGCGCGCCTGATGTGCTTTCCGTCCGCCGACGCAGTTTCGGGGCCGGGCCTGGGGGACCGCCGCCGGTCGTTTCGCCGGCACGCCGCGAAGCATGGAAAATCGGCATGAGACCTGTTGCTTAGCCGGCGGCGGGACTAGCCTGTGCACCATGGATTGGAAACTAGAACTGGTATTTGTTCCCGTGTCGGATGTCGACCGGGCCAAGGACTTCTATGTGAACAAGGTGGGATTCAACGCGGACTACGATGAACGGCCCAACGACAAGATCCGTTTTGTCCAGCTGACTCCGCCCGGCTCGGCCTGTTCGATCTGCATCGGCGAAGGCCTGAACGATGCCGCACCGGGAACGGCACCCAGCATGCAAATGGTGGTCAGCGACATCCAGGCCGCACACGACCAGCTTGCGGCCAACGGGGTCGAGGTCAGCGACATTGACGTCCAGGACTGGGGGAGCTTCGTGTACTTCGCCGACCCGGACGGCAACAAGTGGGCGGTGCAGTACATCCCGCAGCGTCCCAACGGCTGATTCCCCGCGCAGTCGGACCTGCCGATTCCCGATGGCCAAATCGGCAATAAGTTGCCGATTTGGCCACAAATGATCTGAATTCGTCACCAAAGGCCATGTTTCGGCGAGATCTCGCCGAAACATGGCCTTTGGCGAAATGCGGAAGCCGGAAAATCTTGCGTATCGGCAGTATGTTGCCGTTTCAGGGGATGGGATGGGGGCGGTATTTCGGCAATAGCGTCGGCATTCTCGCTGCGCGCAAGAAAGCCCTCCGCACCCGGCGGGCAATGCCGTGGACTATGGAGTCACCGGGTATCGGCTGGTGATTGCCACGCGGTTGAACATGTTGATCGCGGCGCTGAGCCACGCCACGGCAGAGACCTGTGCATCGGTGAGTACCGACGCCGCCATCGTGTAGGTGTCGCGGGGGACCTGGTCCACTGAAACCAGGGTGATGGATTCGCTCAATGCCAGGGCCGCACGCTCGACGGCGCTGAAATACTCCGATTCACGCCACGCTGGCAGCACCGCCAAACGGTCGCTGCTTTCACCCAGCTTCAACGCGTCTCGGGTGTGCATGCGCAGGCAATAACTGCACCCATTGAGCTGTGAGGCCCGGATCTTGATAAGTTCACACAACTTCGGGTCGAGATCGGCCGCCTGGGCGGCCTCGCTGGCGGCCTTGTTCATGGCCAGCAACGCCGCATAGGCGGCAGGATCGGACTTGCTGAGGTTCACACGGGTATCCATGCCTGCATGTTAGTCCCGGAACACGGGAACAACTAGAGGTTGTTTGCACGCATGGGGTGGTGGATCGGCGGATGGCATGCCGTTGCAGCATTGTCTGGCCGGAAACCCCTGGCGCATGCAAGCGGTCGGGCCGAGCGTCATGGCGACCGCGATGGCCATCAGACATGCGGAGAAGTCTTCGGCTGGGCGGATGTAGACGACGTCGATCTTTAATGAAACTATGTGCGTATGAATGCAGATAAAGGAACATGCTCGCTTGGTGTCGACAGCCAGTACGTGGAACTGGCGGTGGAGGTCTTTTCCATGCTGGCCGATGCCACCCGGGTCCGGATCATTCTTGCCTTGCGGGAGAAGGAAATGGCGGTCGGGGCCCTGGCCGAGGTCGTTGGAAAGTCGCCTGCCGCCGTTTCACAGCACCTGGCCAAGATGCGGCTGGCCCACATGGTTTCCACGCGTCAGGACGGCACCAAGGTCATGTACCGGCTGGAAAACGAACACGCGAGGCAGCTGGTCGTCGACGCGATCCACCAGGCCGAACACGCGCTCGGCGGGATGCCCGCGCACCACAGGGCGGGCCAGGCAACGGCATGAGCATCACCGACCAGACGGACCACCGCCCCGCGGATGACCATGGACACCCGCACGTCCATCAGCATGAACCCCACGCCCATGATCACGGTCATGGCGGGCATTCCCACAAGCACCACTCGGGCTTCAAGGGGTGGCTATTCGAATTGTTCGTGCCGCACACCCACGATTCGTCCGATTCGATCGACGATGCGTTGGAGGCCAGCAAGGAAGGTGTCCGGGCGCTGAAGGTCAGTCTCGTCATCCTGCTGGCCACGACGGCGCTGCAGGTCATCGTGGTGGCGATCAGCGGTTCCGTGGCGCTGCTGGCGGACACCATCCACAACTTCTCCGATGCGCTGACCGCCGTGCCGTTGTGGATCGCCTTCATCCTGGGCCGACGCGTGGCCACGAAACGCTACACCTACGGATACGGGCGGGCCGAGGACCTGGCCGGTCTCTTCATCGTCGTGGTCATCGCTCTGTCCGCCGTCATCGCCGCCTGGCAGTCGATCGAACGCCTGGTCAACCCGCAACCACTCGAAAACCTGTGGTGGGTGCTCGCGGCCGGCGTGATCGGATTCGCCGGCAACGAGATCGTGGCGGTGCACCGGATCCGGGTCGGGCAAAGGATCGGGTCCGCCGCACTGGTGGCGGACGGCGTGCACGCCCGCACCGACGGGTTCACGTCCCTCGCCGTGGTGTTCGGTGCCGTGGGCGTGATGCTCGGATTCCCCCTTGCCGACCCGATCATCGGCCTGCTGATTTCAGTGGCCATCATCGTCTTGCTCATCGGGACGCTCAAAAGCATTGGGTGCCGGCTCATGGACGGCATCGAACCCGAGCTCGTGGACCGTGCCGAGGTGGCCCTGGCCGGAACGCCGGGAGTCCTCACCGTCGACAGCGTGCAATTGCGCTGGGTTGGCCACCGGCTGCAGGGCACTGCAACCATTGCCGTCGCGGACGCGGTCCTGTCGACGGTGGCCGAAACCATTCACTCCGCCGAGCACCGGCTCGGGCACGTGCTCCCCAAGCTCGACGACATGGTGATCAATGCCGTCACGGTTTCCGCGCGCGAAAAAGGTGCTGGTCTTGAGCCGTCCGCGCACAACCATCATTGACAAGGCGGTCGACCTGGGCGCATCGGTGAGCATCCCCGGCCATGGCAGTTTCATGGTGACAGGGGAAGCGTTGGCGATGATCGACGTGTTCGGCGGACTGCTGCATTGCTACCAGTGGGACGGTGGCTGCCGAAGGCAAGGCCTGTATTTCTCGCGGACGGAACCGAAGAAACCCCTTCGATGCGTACTCGGTGTTCCAGAGCAGCCGGGCGGGTCTTCCCCCGGTGGGTGGAACCGGCCGGACCATGAAGAAATCGTGATCAGTGTCAGTCGCGAGCTTGCCCCCAAACTCGACGGCGCAGTCCTGGGCTTCGGTTCATACAACAAGATGGAACGCTTCGTCTGGCTGGCTATGCCCGCAGTCAAGGGTCCGGCCTGCACCTGCCGGCGCTCCGTCGGGCCGCCGGCGGGAAAACGTTCGCCCTGTCTGGACGACCAAGGGGTCGGGCTTAGCGACCTTTGAAAAACACATCCGGCTTGCCGCGCTGGTGCTCCCTAAGATGAACGCAGAGCAGGGGTGGAGGAGTTTCCTGCGATTTGTGATCAGGTGCCGAGAAGGCCTGCCGCTGCCAGATGTGCACGAACATTCGGTGTCAAGAGCTGTTCCCGATGTTCGCCGATGCGTTGGACCAGGCTTTCGGTCTCATCCAATACATCCCCTGCGCTCCACGCCCGATCACGGCTTCCCCGGCCGACCGACCGTAGCACACCGGCCTCCTCGAGTTTCTGAATTCCGGCATTTGCCGCTGTATTGCTGATTCCCAGCCGTTGGGATACGGATTCAACGGTTATGAGCGGTGTGGCGAGCAGGGTGTCGATGAGGCTGTCCGCCGCGGAGCCGGCTCGGGGCTTGACGGTTTCACGCCAAAGACTCGGCATCTCACCAAGAGTCCGTGCCGAAGCCTCGGCTTCCTGACAAACGATGATTGCACTACTCGCGAGGAATTCCACGAATAGAGCACCGCGACCTGTTCGATAGGTGTTGACGAGCTCGAAATACCAGTCACGGCGGGCAGCGAAAGCAGAGGCAAAGGGTATGACAGCAGTCTGGGTCAATCCGCGGTGTCGAAGGATTGCGTTGATGAGGGCCCGCCCGATGCGGCCATTTCCGTCGGTAAACGGGTGGATGCTCTCAAAATGGGCATGTGCGAGGGCCGCTTGGGCGAGCGCCGGAATATCTCGTCTGCCGCAAAAAGACTGCAAATCGGTCATCAGGGCTTCGACTCTTTCCGGAGCGGGCGGGACATGGACGGCATTTCGAGGAGAGTAGTCAGAACCCCGGATCCAGTTCTGTACATCACGGATCTTGCCGGCGTACCGGGTCTCGTAAGGATCGTCTTTCATGAGAATTGCGTGCGCAGTTGTCAGGGCGCCGATATCCGCGGGATTTTGGTTTTCGGCAGCCTGGATCAGATTTTCGATAGCGTCTGCGGCGGCAATTGTTGATTTGGCATTGTCGCTGGCCCTAATCCCAAGGGACGCGCGTGCAAGATCAATTTGAGGTGCTTCAACGAATTCAATTTTTGAGGATGACTGGGCCTCATTGCGAAGCAGGAATCCGGTCAACGGCGCCAGGAGCATGCCGGCGGTGGCATCAAGGCGAGTAATCGCCACAACGGCTCGTTCGCATAGAGTCGACAGTTCAGAATCCGGAACCCAGACTTCGTCCGCAATCAACGGGGGAATGCTGGCAACGAAGCGTGTGAACATGCGGTCTTCTTTTGGGCCTTGGCCGCTTGGCGTCCAGGGCAGGAGTTCCGAATCATGGGATGGCCACGGAACCTTCATTGTTTCCTCGTTAACCTTGGATAGTGGATCGGTTATCCAAGATTATGGCTGCAACCTTGGATAGTCAACGAATTATCCAAGGTTATGACAACAACCTTGAATAGCGAGTGTGTTATCCAAGGTTACTGAGCGGCGATATGCACGATCCCACTCCGCTTGCCAGTGGGTTGCAGGGTTCGAGACAGCGATGCGGCTTGTGGGACACGGGTTTCCGTGCGAAGCATTTGCCCTGCCGGCATGCGCGTCGATTGGTGGGGCGCCGAATGGTTCCGTTAAGCTGGTTGTTGGCTGGCTGTGGTCATCGTATGCCACAAGCTATGAAGCCGTACAACGAAACGAGGAACCGTAGTGCTTGAGCAAATCACACTGACCGTCGATGGGGAACAACGCGAGGTGAATGCCGGTACTACCGGGGCCGAGCTGTACTTTGATGACCGCGATGTCGTGGTCATGCACGTCGATGGCGTGCTTCGCGACCTTTCCCGCCCGCTTGAGGCCGGAACCGCCGTCGAGCGGGTCACCATCGATTCCCCCGCGGGACTTGAGGTCCTGCGCCACTCCACCGCGCACGTCATGGCCCAGGCCGTGCAGCAGCTGCGCCCGGATGCCAAGCTGGGCATCGGCCCGTACATCACCGACGGTTTCTACTTCGACTTCGACGTCGCCGAGCCGTTCACTCCCGAGGACCTGAAGACCCTCGAGAAGATGATGCTCAAGATTGTCAACCAGAACCAGAAGTTCGCCCGCCGCGTGGTCACCGAGGACGAGGCCCGCAAGGCCATGGCCAACGAACCGTACAAGCTCGAGCTGCTGAAGAAGGCCAACGAGGCCGATTCCGCCGGCGAGGGCGTGAACGTCGAGGTCGGCGCCGGCGAGATCACCATCTACGAGAACGTCGACCGCAAGTCCGGCGACGTCGTGTGGTGCGACCTGTGCCGCGGCCCGCACCTGCCCAACACCAAGTTGATCTCCAACGCCTTCGCGCTGACCCGCACCTCGGCCGCCTACTGGCTGGGCAACCAGAACAACCAGCAGCTGCAGCGCATCTACGGCACCGCCTGGCCGACCAAGGACGCGCTCAAGGCCTACCAGGAGCGCATCGCCGAGGCCGAGCGCCGCGACCACCGCAAGCTCGGCGTCGAGCTTGACCTCTTCTCCTTCCCCGACGAGCTGGGTTCCGGCCTTCCGGTGTTCCACCCGCGCGGCGGCATCATCCGCAAGGAAATGGAAGACTACTCGCGTGCGCGCCACGTCGAGGCCGGCTACGACTTCGTCTACACCCCGCACATCACCAAGGGCCACCTCTACGAGGTCTCCGGCCACCTTGACTGGTACAAGGACGGCATGTTCCCGGCGATGCACGTGGACGCCGAGCTCAACGAGGACGGCACGGTGCGCAAGCCCGGCCAGGACTACTACCTCAAACCGATGAACTGCCCGATGCACAACCTGATCTTCGGCTCCCGCGGGCGTTCGTACCGCGAACTGCCGCTGCGCCTGTTCGAATTCGGTTCGGTCTACCGCTACGAGAAGTCCGGCGTGGTCCACGGCCTGACGCGCGTGCGCGGCATGACCCAGGACGACGCCCACATCTACTGCACCAAGGAGCAGATGAAGGACGAACTGACCGAAACGCTGAACTTCGTGCTGGGCCTGCTCAAGGACTACGGGCTGGATGACTTCTACCTGGAGCTCTCCACCAAGAACGAGGAGAAGTTCGTCGGCGACGACGACGTCTGGGAGGAAGCCACCCGCACCCTGGCCGAGGTCGCCGAGGCCTCCGGCCTGGAGCTGGTCCCGGACCCGGGAGGAGCCGCCTTCTACGGCCCGAAGATCTCCGTGCAGGCCAAGGACGCGCTGGGTCGCACCTGGCAGATGTCCACCATCCAGCTGGACTTCAACCTGCCCGAGCGCTTCGAGCTCGAGTACCAGGCCGCCGACGGTACCCGCCAGCGCCCAGTCATGATCCACCGCGCCCTCTTCGGTTCCGTGGAGCGCTTCATGGGTGTGCTGACCGAGCACTACGCCGGTGCATTCCCGGCGTGGCTCTCCCCGGTCCAGGTCGTGGGCATCCCGGTCGCCGAGGCCTTCAACGAGTACATGTTCGACGTGATCGACAAGCTCAAGGCAGCGGGCATCCGCGCCGAGGCGGACATCTCCTCGGACCGCTTCCCGAAGAAGATCCGCACCGCGTCCAAGGAAAAGGTGCCGTTCGTTCTCATCGCCGGCGGCGAGGATGCCGAGGCCGGGGCGGTGTCGTTCCGCTTCCGCGACGGCAGCACCGACAACGGCGTGCCGGTGGACGAAGCGGTGGCCCGCATCGTCGCCGCCGTGAAGAACCGGGAAGCCTAGATCCATGGGGGAGTCCACGCGGGCACAAGCCATCGAAGCGCCCGAGGAGCTTTCGCAGGAGGAGCGGGATGCGGCAGCCACCGACGATTTCGAACTCGCCGGGGTGCCCGATTCCTTCCAGCGCCTGTGGACTCCCTACCGGATGGCCTACATCAAGGCCGGGCAGAACCAGGTCAAGGACGAGGAGTCCTGCCCCTTCTGCGTAGCGCCGACCCGTAGTGACGAGGACTCGCTGATTCTTCACCGGGGCAAGACCGCATACGTGATCTTGAACCTCTTCCCCTACAACCCGGGCCACATCCTGATCTGCCCCTACCGCCATGTGCCGGATTACACCGACATCACGGAGGAGGAAACGGCGGAGATGGCTGCGTTGGCGCAGAAGTCCATGCGCGTGCTGCGCCATGTTTCGCGTCCCACCGGTTTCAACCTGGGCATGAACCAGGGTGTCACCGGCGGGGCCGGCATCGCGGCGCACCTGCACCAGCACGTGGTTCCGCGCTGGGCGGGTGACGGGAACTTCTTCCCGATCATCGCGCAGACCAAGGCGATGCCCGCCACGCTGGGGGACATCCGCGAGGACCTGGCTGCCGGCTGGCTTGAGATCGACTAAAACCGAATAGTAGTAGATGGATTGACCGTCGGGCATTTTGCCCGGCGGTCAATTTGTTTAACGGCAACGGGCGTGGATGCACCCGGGTTGCCTGCGGGGAGCGTGGGTCGCCGCGGTGGCTTCGGATATTACGGCACGAATCGCCCAATTGAACAGTGTTCAAGAACTGTCGGGGTGATCGGTGTAAGGTGGTTTTACCTCACGGTTGAACACTGTTCAATTATGCATTGAGCAAGTTTCAAAAACCCCTTGGAAGCGCGTGGAGCCGCTTCTCTCATTCCAGCGGAAGGCAGCACCATGACCTTGGGCATTGCGACCAATCTTGAAGAATCCCCGGCCGAGACGTTTGCCGGGCCGCTTGACGCGCGGGCCCTTGCCGCCCGGGTGGAAGCGGGACACCGAATCACCGAGGCCGAGGCCCTGGCGATCCTGGGCACGCCCGACGAGCGCACCCTGGAAGTGGTGGCGGCGGCAGGGACCCTGCGGCGCAAGCACTTCGGCAACACCGTCAAGGTCAACTACCTGGTGAACCTCAAATCGGGACTCTGTCCGGAGGACTGCACGTACTGTTCCCAGCGTCTGGGCTCCAAGGCCGAGATCCTCAAGTACTCCTGGCTCAAGCCCGAAGAGGCCGTGCACCAGGCGGGGCTCGGCATTGCCGGCGGCGCCTCGCGCGTGTGCATGGTCGCCTCCGGAAAGGGGCCCAGCGATCGCGACGTCGACCGGGTGGCCACCATGATCGGCCAGATCAAGGACGAGCACCCGGAGATCGAGGTCTGCGCCTGCCTGGGCATCCTCAAGGCGGGCCAGGCCGAACGGCTCGCCGCAGCCGGGACGGACGCCTACAACCACAACCTGAACACCGCCGAGTCGCTCTACCCGGAGATCTGCTCGACCCACACCTTCCAGGAACGCGTGGACACCGTCGGGCAGGCCAAGGACGCCGGGCTCTCCCCGTGCTCCGGGCTCATCGTGGGCATGGGCGAGACCCCCGAACAGCTCGTCGAGGCGGTCTTCGCCCTGCGGGAGCTGGACGCGGACTCGATCCCGGTGAACTTCCTGATGCCCTTCGACGGAACCCCGCTGGCCGGAACCTGGCACCTGACCCCGATGGCGTGCCTGCGCATCCTGGCCCTGGTCCGCCTGGCCGCGCCCGCCACCGAGCTGCGCATGGCCGGCGGGCGCGAGATGCACCTGCGTTCCCTGCAGTCCACCGCGCTGGCCGTGGCCAACTCCCTGTTCTTGGGCGACTACCTCACCTCCGAGGGCCAGGACGCGCGCCGGGACCTGGAGATGATTTCGGATGCCGGCTACGTGGTCTTGGGCCAGGAGGACATCGACCCCGCCGAGCTGGCGGCACGCATCCGGCACCGGGCCGACGAGGCCCCGGCCCGGCCCGAGGCTCCCGGATGCGGAACCTCCTGCGGCAGCGCCTCCTCCCGGGGCTGCGGCCCGATGGGTGCCGAACCGGTCCTCCGCCGCCGCGGTGCCGGCACGCAGGAGAACCCCAACGCATGAGTGTCGACACCTTGGACCTGCTGGCCCGCGACTCGGGCCTGCTCTGGCACCCCTATGCCTCCCTCGACGCCGGGGCCCGCTACTCGGTGACCGCCGCCCGGGGATCCCGGATCACGCTGGAGGACGGCCGGGGCGGCAGCCGCGAGGTCATCGACGGAATGGCCTCCTGGTGGTCGGTGGTGCACGGCTACCGGAATCCGGCGCTCGACGCCGCGGCGCATGCGCAGATCGACACGTTCAGCCACGTCATGTTCGGCGGGCTCACCCACGAACCCGCCGTCGAACTGGCCGAACGCCTGGTGGCCATGGCCCCGGGCGACCTGCAACACGTGTTCCTGGCCGACTCCGGCTCGATCAGCGTGGAAGTGGCGCTCAAGCTGGCGCTGCAGTACCAGGACGCATGCGGGAAGCCGGAGCGGCAGCGGTTCCTGGCCTTGCGCGGCGGGTATCACGGGGACACCTTCGCGGCCATGAGTATCTGCGATCCCGTGGACGGCATGCACGCGGCGTTCGCGCCGATGGGCAGTCGACAGGTCTTCCTGCCCCGGCCCCCAGCCGCGCGGCTCGCCGAATCCGGCGACTGGGTCTTTGACGCGGACGAGCTGGAACGCTGGGAGGCGCAGGCGCGAAGCATCGCCGGCGAGCACGCCGGGGAACTGGCGGGCATCGTGTGCGAACCCATCCTGCAGGGAGCCGGCGGCATGCACATGTATCCGCCGCGGGTGCTGAACGTGCTGCGGGACATCGCCGACCTGCACGGATTGCTGCTGATCGCCGACGAGATCGCCACCGGATTCGGCCGCACCGGCAAGCTCTTTGCCGTCGAATGGGCCGGAATCGAGCCCGACGTGATGTGCGTGGGAAAGGCGCTGACCGGCGGCTACCTGTCGCTCGCCGCGATGATGTGCACCCCGAGGGTGGCCGGGGCCCTTGGCGCCGGCGGGTCCTCCGGGGCGGCGCTGCTGCACGGGCCCACCTTCATGGGCAACCCGCTGGCCTGCGCCGTGGCGTGCGCCTCGCTGGACCTGCTCGCCGGGCCCGACGGCCCGCGAAGCGCCTCCGCGCCGTGGCGCGCGCAGGTGGCCCGCCTGGAGCGCGGCCTGCGCACCGCGCTGGAGCCGGCGCGGGAACTGGCGGGCGTCAAGGACGTGCGCGTGCTCGGCGGGGTCGGCGTGGTCCAGCTGCACGAGCCCGTGCGCGTCGCGGACGTGACGCGCGTGGCCGTGGAGCACGGTGCCTGGGTGCGGCCCTTCCGCGACCTGGTGTACGTGATGCCCCCGTACATCTGCACGGATGACGACTTGCGGCGACTGGGTTCGGCGATCACCGCGGCTGTGGGGGAAGTCCATGGTGCCTAACCAGACGTCGACCCGACCCTTGGCCGCCGCCGATGCCGACCGGACGGAGCCGGGATCCTGGGAGGCATGGCTCGCCGCCCGGGCGCGGGTGCGCGCCGCACGCGGCATGCAGCGCACCGACAACTCCCGCGGGCCGCTCACGGACCTGGCCTCCAACGACTACCTGGGCCTGGGCGGGCACCCCGAGGTCGTGGCCGCGGCGGCCGCGGCCGTGCACGCATACGGTGCCGGGGCCGCCGCCAGCCGCGTGGCCACCGGCACCCTGCCGGTCCACCGCGAGCTTGAACGGTCGCTCTGCCGGTACACGGGACGGGCCGAGGCGCTGGTCTTCTCCAGCGGCTACACCGCGAACCTCGGCGTGCTCGGTGCCCTCGGCGGGCCCGGCAGCCTCTTCATCCTCGACGCCCACGCCCACGCCAGCCTGATCGACGGCGCACGGCTGTCCGGGGCGCGGGTGGAAACCGCCGAACACAACAGCCTGCGGGACCTGGAGAGATTGCTGCGGGAGAACCTGGACGGCCGGGCGCCCAAGCCGCGCGTCGCCGTCGTCGTCGAATCCATCTACTCGGTGCTCGGGGACGCGGCGCCGCTGGCCGAGGCGGCGGAACTCTGCGCCCGCCACGGCGCCCTGCTGGTGGTGGACGAGGCCCATTCGCTCGCGGCAACGGAGCACGGCTCCGCGGTGCGCGCCGCGGGACTGGCGGGCGACGGGCACGTGGTCGTCACCGCCACGCTGTCCAAGGCGCTCGGCGCCCAGGGCGGGGCGGCGCTGCTCGGCGGGGAACCCGCGGGCCTGCTGCGCGAGCACCTGGTGAACACCTCGCGCACCTTCCTCTTCGACACGGCCCTGGCGCCGGCCGCGGCCGCCGCGGCCCTCCGCTCGCTGGACCTTGCGGACCCGGCGCGGATCGGCAGGCTGGCGCACAACGCGCAGGTCATCTGCGAAACCCTGGCCGGGCACCCGGAACTGCGCGGGCGCATCGAGCGTGGGGCGGGTGCGGTCCAGTCGATCAGGATGCCCGGCGCGGATGCCGCGGTGGCCGCCACCGCCGCCCTGCGCGAACGCGGCATTGCCGTCGCGTGCTTCCGGCCGCCCAGCGTCCCGGACGGGATCTCGCGCCTGCGGATCACGGCGCACGCGCACCAAGACCCTGCCGAACTGGCCCTCGTCCTGGAGACGGTGGCCCGGACCATTCTGGAAGTGGAATCATGAGCTGTCCCTTTGCCGCGGCCGCCGCCGTTGAAAGCGCACCCCTGGCCGGCCCGCTTCCCGCGGCCTACCCGGAGGCGGTCAACCGGCGCTACCGCAGCATCGAGGATCCCGCCGTGGTGCGGCAGATCCTGCGCCGGGCCGAGGAATTCACCCCCGCCAACGCGCTGAGCACCGCCATCACGTTGAGTCCCGCCGCGCTGCGCATCCTCGCCTCGGTGCGCTTCGCCCTGCCGCCGGTCCTGGCCAGCGCCTCGGGCCGGGAACACATGTCCGTCCGGCGGGTCGTGGCGGGCTTCTTCAGTCCCGCCAAGGTGCAGGCCCAGGGCCCGTTCATCGAGGCGCGGGTGCGCGGGATCTGCGCGGAACTCGGGGAAACGTACCGGTCCGGCGGCACCGTCGACCTGGCGGACCGGCTCGCGGCGGTGATCCCGCCGGAGGTCATGCAGAAGCTCACAGGCATCCCCGTGCCGCCGATCGAATTCCTCAAGCGCTGGAGCCAACATTCCCTGGAGCTCTTCTGGGGGTGGCCGGACGAGCGGCGGCAACTGGTGCTGGCCGCAAGCGCCGCGGAATTCTTCGCGTGGCTGGTCGGCGCGGTGGACGAGTCGGTGGCGCGCGACGACGGAAACCTCTATGCCGCCCTGCACCGCGCGGGAGTGGAGAAGCGCCGCATCATCTCGCTGGGCTACTTCCTGGCGATCGCCGGCCAGGAAACCACCACCATGCTCATCCAGACGGCTGTGTTCGGCGCCCTGGCCGACGGGCGCTGGGACGCCTGTGCCGTTCCGGAGACCGGGGGAGAGGTCTCCCGGGACGTGGTGCGGGAGGTGCTGGCCCGGGCCTCCTCGGTGCCCACCTGGCGGCGCATCACCGCCATGGACGCGGAGGTCGGGGGCGAATCCTTCCGGGCCGGCGACGAGCTGGTGCTGCGCCTCTCCGGCGGGATGCCGGAGGACCCGGAGGACGACTCCCTGGCCTTCGGCTACGGGATCCACCGTTGCCTGGGTGCCGGCATCGCGCGCCTCGAGACGGAGCTGGTGCTCGGCGCCACCGCTCGCGCACTGCCCGGAATCGAATTGGTGGACAGGGAGCCGCGGTGGAACCACCTGCTCTCTTTCCAGACCCCGGCGGACGTGCTGACGCGTTTGCGGGACGGCGCACCCATGCCACAGAGCCAGAAGGGACATGCACAATGATCTACGTTGTCACGGGAACCGATACCGATGTCGGAAAGACGGTTGTCACCGCCGCGTTGGCGGCCGCGGCGCTGCGCCGCGGCGACCGGGTGGCCGTTTACAAGCCGACCCAGACCGGGGTGCTGCCCGGACAGGACGGCGATGCGCAAAACACCGCCAGGTGGCTCGGGGGACCCGACCGGCTGAGCGTCGTGGAGGGGATCCGCCTGCTCGAGCCGATGGCCCCGGTGGATGCCGCGCTGGAGGAAGGCGGGGAAGCCGCCGCCGACTCGCTGCCCACGATGGCCGACCATGTGCGGCGCATCAGGGCGCTGGCACAGGGCCACGACTCGGTCATCGTGGAGGGGGCGGGTGGGCTCCTGGTTTCGCTGACCCGCGCGGGGGAAACCGTTGCCGACCTCGGCGCCGCGCTCGATGCGCACCTGGTGGTGGTGACCCGTCCCGACCTCGGGACGCTGAACCACACCGCGCTCACCCTGGAGGCCGCCGTCACCCGGGGCTTTGAACGCGGCACCCTGGTCCTGGGAAGCTACCCCGATGCGCCGTCGGTGCTTCACGTCCGCAACCGCGGCAACCTGGGCGCACTTGCCGCCGGCCGCGGCTGGGGCTGGGTGGACGGACTTCCCGCAGGCTTGGGGGCAACGGGGCCGGCCCGGGGGAGAAACGAGGATCTCTGGGCCGCGGGCGGCAGGCTGGCATCCGTGCTGGTGTAGCAGACACATCGGTATCGAGCGGCATTCCAGGGATGCGGTGTTTCCGGAATCTGGCGGTCGTCCTGGTGTTTTCCCGATGGGCGGCCTGCGGGCAGCGAATGTGACGAGGGCGAACCCGGGCGAAATGTCAGACGGGCTCTGATTGTGTTCTGTGCGGGGTTGCGCCGGGCGGCTTCCTGTGTTGTGCCGGGAATCCCCCGTGATTGTGCGGCATTTGGTGCATCCCTTGTCGATGGGTGACGTCTAAAATCTAGGTGACTTGTCTACTGGCTTTGAATTGTGACGACATAACCGAGGTCTTTGTTACGTCCTCGTCCTACGATGATTCGCATACTGCTCACCTTATTGAAAGGAACTCAAGGTGTCTGAAAACGAAGGCGTCTCAACCCCGGCAACTACCGTAGGTAGCGATCGCGTCAAGCGCGGCATGGCGGAAATGCTCAAGGGCGGCGTCATCATGGATGTTGTCACCGCAGAACAGGCCCGCATCGCCGAAGATGCAGGCGCTGTGGCCGTCATGGCTCTCGAGCGTGTCCCGGCCGACATCCGCGCCCAGGGCGGCGTTTCGCGCATGAGCGACCCGGACATGATCGACAGCATCATCGATGCGGTATCCATCCCGGTCATGGCCAAGGCCCGCATCGGCCACTTCGTCGAGGCACAGATTCTTCAGTCCCTCGGTGTCGACTACATCGACGAGTCCGAGGTCCTTTCCCCGGCCGACTACGAGCACCACATCGACAAGTGGCCGTTCAAGGTTCCCTTCGTCTGCGGTGCCACCAACCTGGGCGAAGCCCTGCGTCGCATCAACGAGGGTGCTGCCATGATCCGTTCGAAGGGCGAAGCCGGTACCGGCGACGTTTCCAACGCCACCGGACACATGCGCAAGATCCGCGCCGAGATCGCCAAGCTTGCCGCCCTTCCGGAAGACGAGCTGTACGTTGCCGCCAAGGAACTGCAGGCCCCGTACGAGCTGGTCAAGGAAATCGCCGCCACGGGCAAGCTCCCGGTTGTGCTGTTCACCGCCGGTGGCATCGCCACCCCGGCCGATGCAGCCATGATGATGCAGCTGGGCGCGGACGGCGTGTTCGTCGGCTCGGGCATCTTCAAGTCCGGCAACCCGGCACAGCGTGCCGCAGCCGTGGTCAAGGCCACCACCTTCTTCAACGACCCGGACGAGCTGGCCCGCATCTCCCGCGGCCTGGGCGAGGCCATGGTCGGCATCAACGTCGCCGACATCCCGGCACCGCACCGCCTGGCCGAGCGCGGCTGGTAACACCGCCCTCCGCTGAGGCTGGCGCAAGCGCAAGGCCCGGACCCGGATCCAATTGCCCCCACGGGGCAGGAGGATCCGGGTCCGGGCCTTCGTCGTATGCGGTTATTGGGGGCTCAGCGCAGCACCATGTGGCGCCCGCGGCCGAGCAGGCGCATGCCGTTCGCCTCGAAGAACTGCGCCGACGTCGGCGACGCGGCGGCGATCAACTCGATGTGCGATTTTTCCTCAAGACCCAGCGGATTAACCATGCCGCGCGCGAGCCCGTGCAGGAGGGCCGAGCCGATGCCCTGGCGCCGGTGCGAGGCTCCCACGGCCAACCCGTGGATCGCGAGCTGCCCGCCGAGGGCCTGCTGGGCAAAGGCCCGGCCGACCAGGCCACCGTCAAGGGTCCTGGCCGTCGCCTGCTCGATGCGCCGCAGGGCGGGATGCCCGGCACTGAGCCCCGCGGCGGCCGGATCGCGCCACAGGTTTGCCACATTCAGCTCCCGGGCATCGGCGCCCGAGGCCTCCGGAACCTCGGTGCCCAGGCGCACGCGCCCCGGCCACAACTCGGCGGGGCTGACCAGTTCTCCGGCGTGCCAGCTGATCTGCGCGGAGTCGGTGAAACCTGCCGATTGCAGGCCGCCGGCAGGGGCGCCGGAGTTGACCCAGGCCTCGACGCGCCGCGCGCCCAGGCGGGTTCCCTCCGCCAGGCCCGGGCGGATGCCGGCTTCCTGGGCGTGCCGCGGGAAGAGCAGCACCAGCCGGCGGCGCGCCGGCTGCCAGGCCCACGAGCAGCCGTGGGTGGTGAAGAGCTTGCCGCCCGTGGCGATGGCCATGGCCTCGTGCCACTGGGTGAGTGTCTCCTGGGCAAAGCTGATGGTTGTCATGCGTCCTCGCCCGTTGACAGTCCCCGGCGAACCAGCAGCGGCTCGATCCGGGCCGGGCGGCCGCGGAAGAGCTCGTAGGATTCCAGCGGGTCGCGGGTGTTGCCGCGGGAAAGCAGTTCGCTGCGGAAGTGGTCCCCGTTGCCCCGGCGCAGGCCGCCGTTTTCGGTGAACCACTCCACGGTGTCGGCGTCCAGCACCTCGGACCAGATGTAGGAGTAGTACCCGGCCGAGTAGCCGCCGTCGAAGATGTGCTTGAAGTAGCCGGTCCGGTAGCGCGAGGGCACCAGGTCGGGAATCAGCCCGGCCTCCTTCAGGACACGGTCCTCGAAGGCCGCCGGATCCTCGACCGGCTCGCCGACGGGCAGCGAATGCCAGGCCAGGTCAAGGACGGCCGCGGTCAGGTATTCGGTGGTGGCAAAGCCCTCGCCCCACAGGGCCGCGGCTTCCAGCTTGTCGATGGTGCCCTCCGGCAGCGGTTCGCCGGTCTGCGTGTGGGCCGCGTAGCCGGGCAGGATGTCCTGGTGCAGCGACCACATCTCGTTGACCTGCGAAGGGTACTCGACGAAGTCCCGCGGCACCGAGGTGCCGGCCAACGACGGGTACTTCCCGGCGGAAAACAGCCCGTGCAGTGCGTGGCCGAATTCGTGGAAGAGCGTGTTGACCTCGTCGAAGCTCACCAGCGCGGGTTCCCCGGCCGCCGGCTTGGGGATGTTCAGCGTATTGGTGACCACCGGGAGTTCCCCGAACAGCCCGACGGATTCGCGGATCGAGTTCATCCACGCGCCGCCGGATTTGGTGGGGCGGGCAAAGAAGTCGCCCAGGAAGAGCCCCAGCACGCTGCCGTCCTCGTTGAACACGTCCCAGATGCGCACATCCGGGTGGTAGAGCGGCAGGTCGGTGCGTTCTGCGAAGGAAAGCCCATAGAGCCGGTGCGCGGCGGCGAAGACGCCGCGGGTGAGGACGGCGTCCAGCTCGAAGTACTCGCGCAGCGCCGCGCGGTCAAGGGTGTAGCGCTCCTTGGCGACGGCCGCCGAGTAGTAGGCCCAGTCCCACGGGTTGACCGGGGCGCCGGAAATCCTTGCCAGTTCATCGGCTTCGGCGCGGGCGTTGGCCACTGCCGCCGGAACGAGCTCGGCCAGACGTTCCCGGACCGCCTCAAGGGACGGTGCCGTTGCACCCTCCAGGACCACGTCGGCATGCGTGGCGTGGCCCAGCAGTTCCGCGCGGGTGGCGCGCAGCGCGGCCATCTGCGCGGCAACCTCCAGGGTGCGGTTCTCGCCGTGCTGGCCGCGGGTCACCGAGGCCTCGAAGAGCCGGCGGCGCGATTCGGTGTTCTCCAGCGTGGCCAGCAGCGGCTGGGAGGTCGGCAGCACCAGGGTCAGCAGGTACCCGGATTCGTGCCCGGCCTCGCGCGCGGCATCGGCGGCCGAGGCCAGTTCGCCCTCGCTGAGCCCGGCAAGTTCCCCGGCGTCCCCGAAGTGGACGGCGGCGTCGTTCATGGCGCCGAGCAGCTTGCGGGAGTACTCGGAGGACAGGTCCGTGATCCGCCCGTTCAGCTCGCGCAGCGTCGCCTTCTTGTCCGCGTCAAGTTCCGCGCCCGCGGCGCGGAAGGTGCGCAGGGTCTCGGACACCAGCCGCGCGTCCTCGCCCTGAAGCCCGGAGGCGTCGAGGGACGCCAGCCGGTCGAAGAGTTCCTGGTCCAGGTGGATCGCGTCCATATGGCCGGAGACGAGGGCCTGGAGCGTCGGGTCGATCTCGCGCAGGTCGTCGGTGCCGTGGGCGGAGAAGACCGTCCAGTACGCCATGATGGTCCGGCGCAGCAGCTGCCCGCTGCGTTCCAAGGCGACGAAGGTGTTCTCGAACGTCGGTGCCTCCGCATTCCGCGCGATGGCCAGAAGCTCTTCCAGATGACGCGCCACGCCGGTCTCTGCTGCCTCCAGGTAGTGCGCTGCGGTGATGGCGGGGAAATCGGGGAATTCGAACGGCAAGGTGCTTCGCTCAAGCAACGGATTCTGCATGTCCTTAAGCCTGTCACATGCCCGGCGCGCTGTCCGTTTCCCGCGCCGCCGGGTGCTCATCGAGGTTAGGCTCGTACCCATGCATGAACGACCAGCCGATTCCGTGCGTGCCGGAAGAATCCTTGCCGCGCTTCCGGCCCTGGCGCTGTCACTTGCCCTGGGAGCATGCTCGGTTGCGCCCGCGCAGCCCTCGCAGGTCGCCACCCCGACCTCCGCAGCACAGACTCCTGCCGCGCCGACAACCACGCCGGTGACCGACGCTGCGGGGCCAAGCGCCGCGTCAACAACGGGCACCCAAGTGCAGGAATCCGACGCGCCGGATCCACCCGCAAAAACGTCGGCCGACGCCTCGTGCCCCGGGGAGGAATGCATCGAGGTCGCCGTCGCCGGCGACATCCTCCTGCACCCGGCGCTGTGGGAACAGGCGACAAGGGACGGCAAGGGGAAGCTGGACTTCGAGCCGCTGCTCGGCGGCATCGCGCCGTTCCTCGCCGAGGCCGACCTGTCGCTGTGCAATCTCGAGACCCCGCTGGCCCCCAAGGGCGGCCCGTACCAGGGCTACCCGATGTTCACGGTGCCGCAGGAAATCGTCCCGGCGCTCAAGGCCGTGGGTTACGACGGCTGCACCACCGCGAGCAACCACTCGATGGACGGGGGAGTCCAGGGCGTCATCCGCACCCTGGACGCGCTGAAGGACGCGGGCATGGTTTCCACCGGCTCCTACCGGAGCGCCGGCGACGCCGGGAAGCCGCTTCTCACGCAGGTGGGCGGCGCCAAGGTCGCGGTCATCGCCGGCACCTATTCGCTCAACGGCATCGCCGAGGACGCTCCGTGGCGCGTCGACGGCATAGACAAGGCCTCGCTGGTTGCCCGGGCCAAGGCCGCACGCGCCGCCGGGGCGGACATCGTCCTGGCGGCAATCCACGACGGCACCGAATACACCGACAGGCCCACGGCCGGGCAGAAGGAGCTGTACCGGGCCCTGGCCGACAGCGGCGAATTCGACTTCGTCTACTCGCACCACACCCACTCGGTGCTGCCGATCGAAAAACGCGGCGACACCTGGATCGTCTACGGTTTGGGCAATTCCGTGGCGAAGCACGCCACCAAGACCGTGCTGAACCGCGAAGGCATCACCGTCAACATGCAATTCGTGCGAACCGCCGCCGGCTGGGAACCGGGGAAGCTGCGCTGGGCCCCCCACGTGATGGCCGAGGCCCCCGACCGCTGGTGCGCCCTGCCCGCGCCGGCCGGGAGCCAATGCACGGACAAGCCCGGCGACGCCGCGTCGCTGAAACGCACCACGTCAACCGTCCACGCCTTCGGCGCGGACACGGACGGCGCGGGACCATGGGAGCCGGCGGCCCCGTGACGCAGGCGATGCCCGACGCGCCGTGTCATCAAGATGGCATGAAGGCCGGTCCGGGTTTAAGCTTGGCTGTCCGCTTGCCCAAGCCGCAGGCGGAGCATACAAGGACAACCAGAAAGCGACACACGTGTCACGAATAGGAGTGCTCGCCCTGCAGGGCGATGTGCGTGAACATCTCCACACGCTGGGCGCCCTGGGCGCAGAGGCCGTCCCGGTGAAAACACCGCAGGAACTGGCGCAGGTCGAGGGCCTGATCATCCCGGGCGGCGAATCCACCGTCATCGACAAGCTCTCGCGCATGTACGGCGTGGCCGATGCCCTCAAGGCACGCATCGCCGACGGCTTCCCGGTCTACGGATCCTGCGCCGGGATGATCATGCTGGCCAACACGATCGCCGACCCCACCAAAAACCTCAAGGGGGAGCCGCAGCAGAGCTTCGGCGGCATCGACATGGTGGTGCGTCGCAACGCGTTCGGTCGCCAGGTCGACTCCTTCGAGGTCGATATGCAGGTCCGCGGCCTGGAGTCGCTCTCCAGCCAGGACCCCGACGAGCCGACCAAGCCCGTGCGCGCGGTGTTCATCCGCGCCCCGTGGGTCGAGAGCATCGGCCCGTCCGTCGAGGCGTTGGCCACTATTCCGGCAGCGAACACGCCGATGAACGCCGATGGTGTTCAGGTGGATAGAATTGTTGCAGTACGTTCGGGAAACCTGCTGGCGACGTCCTTCCACCCCGAGGTGACGGGCGAACGCCGCATTCACGAATTATTTATCCACATGATCAGAGGAGAAGCGTAAGCATGTCCGGCCACTCCAAATGGGCAACCACCAAACACAAGAAGGCTGCAATTGACGCCAAGCGCGCCAAGTCCTTCGCCAAGCTGATCAAGAACATCGAGGTCGCGGCACGAGCCGGCGGCGCCGATATGGCTGGCAACCCGGCACTGGAACTTGCTGTTTCCAAGGCCAAGAAGACCTCGGTTCCCAACGAAAACATCGACCGCGCCGTCAAGCGCGGCGCCGGCTTGACCGGTGAAGTCATCGACTACACCGAGATCATCTACGAAGCACGCGGCCCGCAGGGTTCGGCCCTGCTGATCGAGTGCTTGACCGACAACAAGAACCGCGCGGCCTCCGAGGTTCGCTTGGGCATCACCCGCAACGGCGGTTCCGTGGCGGATCCGGGTTCGGTTGCGTACCTCTTCGCCCGCAAGGGCGTCGTCGGCCTGCCGAAGAACGGCCTGACCGAGGACGACGTGCTCATGGCAGTCCTCGACGCCGGCGCCGACGAGGTCAAGGAAGTCGGTGACTCGTTCGAGATCCACAGCGAGCCGACCGACCTGCGCGCCGTCGTTGCAGCCCTCGAGGAGGCCGGCATCGAGTACGAGAGCGACGAAGTCGAATTCGTTCCCTCGATGCAGGTCGATCTTGATGCCGCGGCCGCTGCCAAGTTCCTGAAGCTTGCCGAGGCGCTGGAGGAGCTCGACGACGTGCAGAACGTCTACTCGAACGCCAACATCAGCGCCGAGGTCATGGCAGAACTCGAAGAGGCCTAGGCCCCTTTGGCCCTGCGTGTGGTTGGCGTCGACCCCGGACTGACCCGTTGCGGTCTGGCCGTGGTCGACGTCGAACCCAACAGGCGAGCCACGCTCATCGATGTCAAGGTCATCGGCACGGAGGCGGGGACGCCACTTGACCAGCGGTTGCTGGTCATCGCCGACGGTATCGATGCGTGGCTTGACCAGCACAAGCCCGATGTCGTGGCACTTGAGCGGGTTTTCAGCCAGCTCAACGTCAGCACCGTGATGGGCACGGCACAGGCCTCGGGCATCGTCATCGTTGCGGCGGCCCGCCGTGAGATCCCCGTGGCGTTGCACACCCCCACCGAGGTCAAGGCCGCGGTGACGGGATCGGGTACGTCCAACAAGCAGGCGGTCGGCAAGATGGTTGCCAAGATCCTGCGCCTGGACGAGCCTCCGTCGCCGGCCGATGCCGCCGACGCCGCGGCCCTTGCCATCACGCATGGTTGGCGCGGTGCGGCATTCGGCTCCGCCGGCGCTGCTGCATCGGCATCCTCCCCGCGCGGCGGAACCTCCTCGGGACTGACACCCGCCCAGCGAGCCTGGATTGCCGCCGAGGCCAAGGCCCGGAGCACCAAGTCCCGCTAAACCGGATACGGGCCTCCTCGCCGATACGCGGGTTTGCCCGGCGATCAAATCCACGAACAAATCGCGCCCAGCCTGTAAGCTGTTCGTAGATATATTCGCATTGCTGGTTATTGGTTGCCGGCAAACCCCAAACCACCGGAGGTCGGCCAGATGATCAGTACGCTCAGGGGAGTGGCGCAGCAAGTCAACCTGAACAGCGCGGTCATCGAGGTCGGTGGCTTCGGCATGCTCATCCAGGCAACCCCGCAAACGCTGTCCGCCCTGTTTGTCGGTCGCGAGGCGTTCGTGCACACCTCCATGGTGGTCCGCGAGGATTCCATGACCCTCTTCGGCTTCGCCAGCGGCGACGAGCGAGAGGTTTTCGAGGTCCTCATCGGCGTTTCGGGCATCGGCCCGCGTACCGGACTTGCCATCCTGTCCGTACACACCCCGGAGGACGTCCGCATCGCGGCCAGCACCAAGGACACCAAGGCCTTCACCAAGGTCTCGGGCATCGGGCCCAAGGGCGCCGAACGCATCGTGCTGGAGCTTTCCGGAAAGCTCACCCCGACCGGCGCCGTGGCAACGGGCGGCGTGGCTGCGGCCCCGGCCTGGGAACCGCAGGTCATCGAGGCGCTCACCGGCCTCGGCTGGACCGAGAAGGACGCCAACAAGGCCCTCGAAGCGCTGGCCAAGTTCGATCCGGAAATCACCACCAACGGCAGCGTTCCCGAAATCCTGCGGGCCGTGCTGCGTTCCCTGGGCCGCGGCACGCGAGCCGGACTCTAGGAGTAGACAATGAGCGAATCCGGCATCCTCACCAACGCAGGTTCCGAACCCGAAGAGCGCGTACTCGAGGCGGCGCTTCGTCCCAAGAACCTCGACGACTTTGTGGGGCAGGCCCGGGTCCGCCAACAGCTCTCGCTGGTGCTTGAAGCCTCGAAGATCCGTGAACGCACGGCGGACCACGTGTTGCTCTCGGGCCCTCCAGGCCTGGGCAAGACGACGCTGTCCATGATCATCGCCGCCGAAATGAATGCGCCATTGCGCATCAGCTCGGGGCCTGCCATCCAGCATGCCGGCGACCTGGCCGCAATCCTGTCCTCGCTGACGGAGGGCGAAGTCCTCTTCCTGGACGAGATCCACCGGATGAGTCGCCCCGCCGAGGAAATGCTGTACATGGCCATGGAGGATTTCCGTGTCGACATCATCGTCGGCAAGGGCGCCGGCGCCACGGCCATCCCGCTCGAACTTCCCCCCTTCACGCTCGTGGGTGCCACCACGCGCGCCGGCCTGCTTCCGGGCCCGCTGCGCGACAGGTTCGGGTTCACCGGGCACCTGGAGTTCTACAGCGTCGAGGAACTCGAACTCGTGTTGCGCCGTTCGGCCATGATGCTCTCGCTCAAGGTCAACTCCGCGGCATTCAGCGAAATCGCCTCGCGTTCGCGTGGAACTCCCCGCATCGCCAACCGCCTGTTGCGCCGCGTGCGCGACTGGGCCCTGGTGAACAGGTTGGAAAACATCGATGCACGGGCCGCATCCGCCGCGCTGGACATGTATGAGGTCGATGCGCGCGGCCTTGACCGACTTGACCGTTCGGTGCTGCATGCCCTGTGCACCAAGTTCGGCGGGGGGCCGGTTGGCCTCTCGACCCTGGCAATCGCCGTCGGCGAGGAAACCGAAACCGTCGAGACGGTTGCCGAACCATACCTCGTGCGCGAGGGCCTGCTCGGTCGGACCCCGCGCGGACGCATTGCCACCGCGGCCGCTTGGGACCACCTCGGCCTGCGCATGCCGGCCGAGGCTGTATTCGCCGGGCGCGGGGCCTTCGAAAACGACGGGGACGACGGGGAATAAAGAAATTCCCTGATTGTTTACCGGGTGAATACCGAAAATTCAAAGGATATTTACAGGGCAAATGTTGGCCTTGGTCACAGTTTCTGCATTTTGGCACGATAGGATAAGTAGGCCCACCGGCTGCAATCATTCCGTGCGCAGACCGATGACTATGACTTAGAAACAGGTATTTACTCGTGACCGATTACGTTTTGGCCCAGGCCGCCGCTGGTGCGAAGGCCCCATTCGACCCCACCATGCTGATCATGCTTGCCGCATTCGGCCTGCTGATCTTCATGATGATGCGCGGCCGTAAGAAGGCTGCCAAGGCCCAGGAGGAGATTCGTTCGAACCTGGAACCCGGCGCCGAGGTCATGACCCAGTTCGGCCTTTTCGGCCGCATCGTGAGCATCGATACCGATGAGAACAAGATCGTCCTGGAAGTTTCCCCGGGCAACAACGTCACCGTTCACTCGCAGACCGTTGCCAAGGTGGTGGCCACCGAGGCCGCAGCTCCGGCCGTCGAGGTTCCGAACGACGCTTCTTCGCTGACCGCAGCCCCGGTGGAACCGACCGAGACTCCGGCGTCAGACGCCGCGGCTTCCGAGACCCCGGAGGAGACCCTGCGTCGCCTCAACAACGAGGACAACGGCCCGAAGGCCTAACGAGCCTCACCATCCCTTAGCAGTGAACGGTTTGAGGGACGTCCCAAGGTCCACGACCTTGGCCGACTGATCCCCGCCCACCGGCATTCACCAAGCGGCCCGGGGCACTGACAAGGGCCAAAAGCCCACAGTGCCCCGGGTTTTACGCGGAGTCTTCGCCCGCCATTTGATGCGGTCGCAACAATCAGAAAGCCTCACGATGTCAACTACTGGTCCGATCAAGCAGGCGCGTAAATCCCTGCTGTGGCTCGGCGTTATCTTCCTCATCTCGGCAGCCATTCTTGTAACTGGCGTGCTGAACGGGAAAACGACTTTTGCCCCGAAACTGGCCCTCGACCTCGAGGGCGGCACCCAGATGATCCTGGCACCACGTGTGCAAGGCGGCGCCGCCGCCACGCAGGAGCAGCTGGACCAGGCCGTGGAGATCATCCGCGACCGCGTCGATGGCTCGGGCGTTTCGGAAGCCGAAATCACGACCCAGTCTGGTCGCAACGTCGTAGTCTCCATGCCGGGCGTTCCCGACGCCCGCACCCGCCAGCTGATCCAGGCCTCGGCCAACATGGAGTTCCGCCCGGTCATCATTGCCGGCGCGTACACGGCCGTCCCCGAGGACCAGCGCACCCCGGCGGCGGATTTGCCGAAGCCGACAGAAGAGCCGAAGAACGCCTCGGACACCAATTGGATCACCCCGGAGCTGTTCACGCAGTTTGAGGCCTACGACTGCCCGGCAGAAGAGGGCAAGGGCGCGGACACCGTCCACGACCCGGCCAAGCCGATGATTTCCTGCGAGCCGGGCACCGGTGCCAAGTACATCCTCGGCCCCGTGGAGGTTCCCGGCGCGAACATCTCCGACGCATACTCGGAAATGGCCCGCGGCCAGCAGGGGGCAGTGACCGGCCAGTGGGCAGTCAACCTCGTCTTCAACGAGGAAGGCAAGAAGCAGTTCGCCGACGTCACCCAGCGACTTCGTCCGTTGCCGGGTTCGCAGAACCAGTTCGCCATCGTGCTCGACGGCACCGTGATTTCCGCACCGACCACCAACGCCGTGATCGCCGACGGCCGGGCACAGATCACCGGCAATTTCACCGAGGAAAGCGCCAAGGCGCTGGCCGACCAGTTGAAGTTCGGTGCTCTTCCGATTAGCTTCGAGATCCAGTCCGAACAGCAGATCTCCGCAACCCTCGGCGCGGACCAGCTCA
The DNA here is from genome assembly GCF_042901625.1 of Paeniglutamicibacter sp. NPDC012692. Classification (NCBI taxonomy): domain Bacteria; kingdom Bacillati; phylum Actinomycetota; class Actinomycetes; order Micrococcales; family Micrococcaceae; genus Paeniglutamicibacter; species Paeniglutamicibacter sp. NPDC012692. The sequence continues at coordinate 589,669 of NZ_JBIBDE010000001.1, read as the reverse complement.
AGAGCGGCCTGATTGCCGGCCTGATCGGCCTGCTCCTGGTCGGCATCTACTCGATCTTCCAGTACCGGATGCTCGGTTTCGTGACCATCGTGTCACTGCTGGTCTCCGGTGTCCTGACCTACCTGGCCCTGGTGCTGCTCGGCTGGTCCATGAACTACCGACTGTCGCTGGCAGGCGTCGCCGGTTTGATCGTGGCCATCGGCCTGATCGCCGACTCCTTCATCGTCTACTTCGAACGCATCCGCGATGAGCTGCGCGACGGACGCCCGCTGCCATCGGCCGTTGAAATGGGCTGGAAGCGCGCCAAGCGCACCATCCTCGCGGCCAAGGCAGTGAACATCCTCGCCGCCATCGTGCTCTACGTCGTGGCAGTCGGCAACGTCAAGGGCTTCGCCTTCACCCTGGGCCTGACGGCAATCATCGACATCATCGTCGTCTACCTGTTCACGCACCCGGTCCTGCAGCTGATCGCCAAGACCAAGTTCTTCGGCGAGGGACACCGTTTCTCCGGCCTGGACCCGTCGCTGCTCGGCGTCGTCCCGCTATACCAGGGCGCGGGCAAGATCCGCAGCTTCAGCATCGAGGCCGATGCGGCCCGCGGCAAGAAGAACGCCAGTGCGGCCAAGGAAGCGGAACGTCGCCAGACGATCGCCGAACGACGCCAGGCCGCCTCCCATGGCGTGGCCACCAAGCAGGACGACAGCGCTGATAAGGATTCATCAAATGGCTAATCTCGCAACATGGGGCAACGAGCTCTACACCGGCAAGCGGTCCTACCCGTTCGTCGGCAAGCACAAGCTCTGGTTCGCCATCGCCGGAGTCCTGGTGCTGCTCTCGATCCTGGTTCCGGTCGTCAAGGGCGGCTTCAACCTGGGCATCGATTTCCGCGGCGGCTCCGAATTCACCGTCTCCAGCGTGGAGCACGTGGACGTCGCCGTCGGTGAAAAGGCCGTGGTGGGCGTCGCTCCGGACCACCACCCGAGCGTGACCAACATTGCGCCGAACACCATGCGCGTCCAAACCGACAAGCTCACCACGGACCAGACCCTGCAGGTTGCCGAAGCACTGGCGTCGGCCTACGGGGTCACGAAGAACGAGGTCACCTCGACGTTCGTCGGCCCGACCTGGGGCGCGGACGTCTCGAAGCAGGCAATGATCGGCCTGGTCGTCTTCGTGGTCCTGGTGGCCCTGCTGATGGCGGCGTACTTCCGGACCTGGAAGATGTCGCTGGCGGCGATCATCGGCCTGCTCGCCGTGGTTGTCATCACCGCGGGCATCTACGGGCTCTCCGGCTTCGAGGTCACCCCGTCGGCGGTCATCGGCTTCCTGACGATCCTCAGCTACTCGCTGTACGACACCGTCGTGGTGTTCGACAAGATCCGCGAAAACACGGCGGGCTTCGCCGATCAGCACAGGCGCAACTTCGAGGAACTGGTGAACCTGGGCATCAACCAGACCCTGGTCCGCTCGATCAACACCTCCGTGGTTGCGGTCCTGCCGGTCGCCTCGATCCTCTTCATCGGTTCCTACCTGCTGGGAGCCGGCACGTTGAAGGACCTGTCGCTGGCGCTGTTCGTCGGCATCATCGTGGGCACCCTGGCCACGATCTTCATCCAGGCACCGCTGTACGCGTGGCTGCGCCACAAGGATGCGGACGTGGTTGCACACAACAAGAAGATCGAACTGGTTCGCCAAGACGCCTGATCAGCTTCGCCAAGACGGCGGGGTGGCGGATGTAATGTCCGCTACCCCGCCGTCTTGTATTAAGCCGAAGTGCTATAACCTTGCAGGAGACGTTGGTGAACCATTCCCGCCCGGTTTCCGGGCGGGGAAGATTGCCCCATCGCAGCGCGCGACCGCTGGTCAACCCCAGGATCGCATCATATCGAGAGGAGACACGCCCCAATGGTTGATAACCAGAGTGTCACGATGCCGGGAACCCCGGGACCGCCGCCGAAGCGTGGAACGATTTCCAGGCTGGTGCGGCTGGCCGGCAGGGGCGCCAGCGCCCAGCCGCCGACTCTCGAGCCGTTGCTGCGCACGGTGCGTGCCCAGAACCCGAAGGCCGACCTGGACCTGCTGATCCGCGCCTACGAGGTGGCCGAGCACCACCACGAGGGCCAGAAGCGCAAGAGCGGCGATCCCTACATCACCCACCCGGTGGCCGTGGCGACGATCCTCGCCGAAATGGGCATGACCGGGTCGATCCTTGCCGCCGCGCTGCTGCACGACACTGTCGAGGACACCGACTACTCCCTGGACGCGCTGACCCGGGAGTTCGGCGCGGAAATCGCCAAGCTCGTCGACGGGGTCACCAAGCTCGACAAGGTGAAGTTCGGCGAGGCCGCGCAGGCCGAGACCGTGCGCAAGATGGTCATCGCCATGTCCAAGGACATCCGCGTCCTGCTGATCAAGCTTGCCGACCGGCTGCACAACGCGCGCACCTGGCGCTACGTTTCCCCGGAGTCCAGCGCCAAGAAGGCGCGCGAGACGCTGGAGATCTTCGCCCCGCTGGCCCACCGCCTGGGCATGAACACCGTCAAGTGGGAACTCGAGGACCTCTCCTTTGCGGCCCTGCACCCGAAGGTGTACGAGGAGATCGTCCGCATGGTGGGGGAGCGCACCCCGGAACGCGAAAAGTACCTGAACACGGTGCGCAGCGCCATCGAGGAGGACCTGAACGAGGCGCGCCTGAAGGCGACGATCAGCGGCAGGCCCAAGCACTACTACTCGATCTACCAAAAGATGATCGTGCGCGGCAAGGACTTCGACGACATCCACGACCTGATGGGCGTGCGCGTGCTCGTCGACTCGGTGAAGGACTGCTACGCGGCGCTCGGGCTCATGCACGCCCGCTGGACCCCGCTGCCGGGCCGCTTCAAGGACTACATCGCGCTGCCCAAGTTCAACCTGTACCAGTCGCTGCACACCACGGTGATCGGCCCCGGCGGCAAGCCGGTCGAGATCCAGATCCGCACCCACGACATGCACCTGCGGGCCGAGTACGGCGTGGCGGCCCACTTCAAGTACAAGCACGGCTCCGACGGCGGTGAAGTCAAGGCCGGGGGCCAGGACATGGACTGGCTGCGCAGCCTCATGGACTGGCAGAACGAAACCAGCGACTCCAACGAGTTCCTGGACTCGCTGCGCTACGAAATCAATTCGGCCGAGGTCTTTGTCTTCACGCCCAAGGGACAGATCATGTCCCTGCCCGCCGGGTCCACCCCCGTGGACTTCGCCTACTCGGTGCACACCGACGTGGGCCACCGCACCATCGGCGCGCGGGTCAACGGCAAGCTGGTTCCGCTGAACAGCGAGCTGCACCACGGCGACCTGGTCGAGGTGTTCACCTCCAAGGCCGAGGGCGCCGGGCCGAGCCAGGACTGGGCCGGGTTCGTGAAGTCCCCGCGCGCCCGGAACAAGATCCGCCAGTGGTTCACCAAGGAACGCCGCGAAGAGTCGATTGAAAAGGGCAAGGAGCAGCTCACCAAGGCGCTGCGCAAGAACAACCTGCCCCTGCAGAAGCTCATGACCCACGACGTGCTCAGCGCCGTCGCCCAGGAACTGCGCCACCACGACATTGCCGCGCTCTACGCGGCCGTCGGGGACGGACACGTCTCGGCGCAGAACGTCATCGAGCACCTCACGGCCATGGTCGGCGGGGACAGCAGCACGGTCGAGGCCGCGCTCGAGGAAACCCCGATCTACGCCGTTCCGGGTCGCCTCGCGAATTCCGACGCCGGCGTGGTGGTCCAGGGGGCCGGGGAGGTGCTGGCCAAGCTGGCGCGTTGCTGCACCCCGGTGCCGCCGGACCCGATCAAGGGGTTTGTCACCCGCGGTGCGGGGGTCTCGGTGCACCGCGCCGACTGCGTGAACCTGAAGCAGCTGGAACTGCAGCCGGACCGCGTGGTCCAGGTGCAGTGGGCGCCCACCAAGTCCAGCGTGTTCCTTGTCGAAATCCAGGTGGAGGCGCTTGACCGCAAGTCGCTGCTCTCGGACGTGACCAAGGTGCTCTCCGACAACCACGTCAACATCCTGGCCGCAAGCGTGAACACCTCGCGCGACAGGGTGGCGTTCTCCCGCTTCGCCTTCGAGATGGGCGACCCGAAGTACCTGAACCACGTGCTGAACGCCGTGCGGCGCATCGACGGCGTCTACGACGTCTACCGCACCACCGGCGGGCACCGGCGCTCCTAGCAGGCAGGCTCCGCCTCCGTCCGCTCCACGTCCGGCGGTTCTTCCATGAGCCGCCGGATGATGGCCAAGGCCCGCAGTCGTCCGGGGCGGCGCACCGAGGATTCGACCTGGTCGAGCATCCGGGGATAGCCGCAGCGAAGCCGCGACTCACCGTGCATGGAACGCAGGATGGCAAAGGCCTGCTCCAGCTCGCTGTTGAACGCGACATCCATGGCGGTGCGCAGCGGCGAGGTCACGTTGACCCCGCCAAGCGTGCAGATCTGCTCCTCGTCGACGATCCCCTCGCTCATGCGCAACATCATCCGCGCCGTCGGCGGGCAGGGCCGGTGGTAGCGAGGAACCACCACCTCCAGTTCCCCGGGCATCGGGGCGCACCCGTAGACCCACGCCGCGGTGCGCCGGCACAGCGCGCTCTGCTGCCCCAGGTACTCGGCCGCCACCACCGCCGCGACCTGTGCACGGGTGGACGGGGTGTCGGAGACCGCCGAGGGGACGTAGGCTCCGGGCAGAACCTCGCGAAGCACGCCGCGCAGCCGCATGGCCTGGAGCTCGTTGAGCGTGAACGGTTCGTCGACCAGGGAAATATGTGGCGCCAGCGAGCGGTGCCCGGGCTGCGGCGCGGTATCCCCGGCCTCGCGGGAACGGCCCGGCCTGTTGGAGCTTTCGAGCGTCGGTGTGCTTTGCATGCATCCAGCTTCACAGCCCGCGGGGCCTTCCGGGCGGGCAACGGGCGGATTGTGGATAACGGTGCGCCGTCGCCCCGCTGGCCGGGCCACGTTTCCGGATCCGGCCGCCGGGGCCCACCGACCGTCAGCTCGGGCCGGGTTGCGGCTCCGGAACGTCATCGAGCTCGGAGTGCCTCGGGCTCTCCGGGTTCATCAGCGAGTGCTTGCGGCCGTAGGTGAAGTAGATGATGAGGCCGATCACCAGCCACACCACGAAGCGCAGGTGCGTGTCCCAGGAGAGCTGCCAGATCAGCAGCAGCGAGAACAGGGCGCCGATCGCCGGGACCACGGGCATGAAGGGCAGCCGGAACGTGCGCGGGGCGTCCGGCTTGGTGTAGCGGAACACGATCACCGCGACGCAGACCACGACGAACGCGGCCAGGATGCCGATGTTGGTCAGGTCGGCCACCAACCGGATGGGGAAGACCCCGGCCAGGAAGGCCGAGCCCAGGCCGGCGATCCACGTCACGCGCTTGGGTGTTCCGTGGCGGTCCACCTTGGAGAACCACTTGGGCAGCAGGCCGTCCCGGCTCATGGAGAACCAGACGCGGCTGACGCCGAGCAGGAACGTGAGCATCACCGTCAGGATGGACAGCACGGCAAACACGGAAATGATGCTGGCCACCACGGGCAGCCCGACGCCGGTGAAGGCGGAGGCAAACCCTGCGGTGGGGTCGATGTCCTTGTAGTTCTGCATGCCGGTCAGCACCAGGGTGGCGGCAACGTAGAGCAGCATGGCAATCACCAGGGAGTAGATGATGGCCTTGGGCATGTGCTTCTTGCCGTCAGTGGCCTCCTCCGCGGCGGTGCTCATGGCGTCGTAGCCGAACACCGCAAAGAACACGGTGGCCGCACCGGTGAGAACCGGACCGAAGCCGCTGGGCATGAACGGGTTGTAGTTGTTGGTGTCGATGTAGAAGATGCCCAGCCCGATGATGAACAGGATCAGGAGGATCTTGATGCCCACGGCCACCAACTCGAACCGGCCGAACGCCTTGGTGCCCCGGGCCAGGATCCAGGTGACCAGGAGACACACCAGGATGGCGGGCACGTTGACCACGCCGCCGCTGTCCGCGGTGGCGGAAATGCTGTCCGGGAGTTGGACGCCGAATCCGGCGAGGAAGGCGTTGATGTAGCCGGAGATGCCGATGGCCACTACCGCGACGATCGCGATGTACTCCAGCAACAGGTCCCAGCCGATGAACCAGCCGATCAGCTCGCCGAGGGCGACGTACCCGTAGGTGTAGGCGGAACCGGCGCGCGGGATCATTCCGGCGAATTCCGCGTAGGACAGGGCCGCGGCCGCCGAAGCCAGGCCGGCGATGAGGAAGGAGAACAACACGGCCGGCCCCACGCCGGGATGCGCGTCATCCCCGTGGGCCACGAGTCCGGCGAGGGAGAAGATGCCGACGCCGATGATGCCGCCGACGCCGATCGCCGTCAATTGCCACAGGCCCAACGATTTTTGCAGTCCGCTGTGCTTGCTTTCAATTTCCATCTCTGCGATGGGCTTGCGCCGCCAGACTGAATGCGGGTTTGGCTGGGTACTCATGCGCGGGCCTCCTGACGGAATGGCGGTGTCCGGGCTGTGGAGCCTGGCGCCCGGGAGCACCGTCAGGTGATGAAAAGCAAATGTCCCTCCAGTATGCGAGCCGCGGTCGACGATGAAAAGGGATTTCATGCTCTCGCCCCGGGATGCGTGCCCTCCCGCCGGGAGGTCACGCATCCCGGGACAACGCCGAGGGGCCCCGATCCGGGTGGATCGGGGCCCTTCGGTTTGGCCTTGCAGCTCCACGCGCCGCCGGGCGGGCGTGGACGCGTCGGCTACTGGAAGTCGGCTGCGGACTTCTGCAGGGTTTCGAGCCACAGGCGGCGGGCGTCCAGGGCTTCCTGGGCCGAGCGGATCTTGGACTCGACGCCCTTGGCCTGGGCCTTGGCGAGGTCGGCCTCGAGGCCCGCGATGGCGTCCTCGAGCTGGGTCAGCATCGAGTTCGAGCGGGCCTTGGTCTCCGGGTTGGAACGACGCCACTGGTCGTCCTCCGCCGAGCGAACGGCATCCTCGACCTGGCGCAGCGAGGACTCGACGCGCTGCATGTCGGCGCGCGGAACCTTGCCGGCCGCTTCCCAGCGGTCGCGGATCGACTCGAGCAGCTTCTTGGTCGCGGCGAGGTCCTTGATCGGCAGCAGGGCCTTTGCCTCGACGAGCAGGGCCTCCTTGACGATCAGGTTGGCTCCGTATTCCTCGTCGATGGCCGCGTTGGCGGACTGGCGGGCCTCGAAGAAGACGTCCTGGGCGGCGCGGAAGCGTGCCCACAGTGCGTCGTCGTCCTTGCGGGAGGCGCGCTTGGAGGACTTCCACTCGTCCATCAGGCGGCGGTATTCCCCGGCGGTTGCTCCCCAGTCGGTCGACTGCGCGAGTTCCTCGGCGCGGGCGATCAACGCTTCCTTGGTGCGCTTGGCGTCGGCGTTGGTCGCATCCAGCTGGGAGAAGTAGGCGCGGCGGTGGCGGTCGAAGGTGGTGCGTGCGCCGCGGAAGCGCTTCCACAGGGCATCTTCGGTGGCACGGCCCAGACGGACGCCGGACTTCTGGGCGTTCTTCCACGCATCGAACAGGTCGTTCATGCGGTTCGAGCCCTGCTTCCACTGGACCGTGGTCGGGTCCAGTGCTGCCAGTTCCTCGGCCTCGTTCACGATGGCCTCGCGGGCGGCGAGCTCGGTGGCGCGCAGCTCCTCGTTGGCCTTGCGCTCGGTGGCGACCAGGTCGGCCACGGCAACGCGTGCGGTTTCGATGCGGGCTTCCAGGGCTGCGATGTCGCCGACCATGGCACGCTCGGCAACGGTGGCTGCCAGGTGGTCAAGGGTCTTGTTCATGTCCGAGCTCGGGGCCTTGGCGGCAACGCGCTGCTCGAGCAGCAACAGGGCCGAGACGACCTCGTCGTGCTTGCGCACGAAGTAGGCCAGGGCCTCGTCGGCCGTTGCGTCGGGGTACTGGCCCACCGGGAGCTCTTCGCCGTCGATGAGCAGGAAGACATGTCCGTCCTCGGAAACGCGGCCGAACTTAGCGGCTTCCTCCAGCGGCGTGGTGAACGTCGGGGGAGCCTGGACGGGGGCTGCCTTCTTCGCGGGGGCACCCTTGGCGCCCGGGCGTGGAACCGCGGCTGCTGCCGGGGTCGGTACCGGTGCGGCCGGGGCAGCAGGGGCCTCTGGCTGCGCTTCCGGCGCTGCGTCGGCTACCTCTTCGGCAGCAACGGGGGCTTCGGGCTGCGTAGCTACTGCCTCTTCCGCCACCGGCTCAACCGGGGTTGCCTCGTTGTGCTGCTCTTCGGCCACGACTGCTGCCTGGAGATTGTCGTCGGATTGCTGACTGGTGGTCACCGCTGAAACTCTTTCGCTAAGGATCGGCCCCGGAATTTGCGCCGGGACTCAACTGTCACCGCCACTTTACCCGCGTTGGCGCGGCCGCAGGTACTCTTCGGCGAAAATTGAGGCAACTGGTCTTGCGGTTTCGCCATCGGCGCACCCGCGGCGCGACTAGACTTGTTGTCTGTGTGCATCCACGCCACGCCGCAGCCCGAGCTGCGCGGCGGCGCCGCACGCCACAGGTTCCACACCCCCGAATTGACTCAAGGAGTACCCACTTCATGGCACGCAAGGCCTCACTATCCGGCTTCCCCGAATGGCTCCCGCAGGAGCGTGCGGTGGAGCAGCATGTACTGGACACGCTGCGCCGGATCTTCGAGCTCCACGGTTTCGCGAACATCGAGACCCGCGCCGTGGAGACCGTCGGCCAGCTGCTGCGCAAGGGCGAAATCGACAAGGAAGTCTACGGACTCTCCCGCCTGGCCGCCGAGGAATCGGCAAAGAACGACCCCAACGCGCTGGCCCTGCACTTCGACCTGACGGTGCCCTTCGCCCGCTACGTGGTGGAGAACGCCGGGCACCTGGCCTTCCCGTTCCGTCGTTACCAGATGCAGAAGGTCTGGCGCGGCGAACGCCCGCAGGACGGCCGCTTCCGCGAGTTCACCCAGGCGGACATCGACGTGGTGGGCGACGGCGAACTGCCGTTCCGCTACGACGTCGAACTCGCCCTGGTCATCGCCGAGGCGCTCTCCGCGCTGCCGATCGGCGACTTCCGCCTGCGCGTGAACAACCGCAAGCTGGCCGAGGGCTTCTACCTGGGCCTGGGCCTGACGGACACCGCCGGCGTGTTGCGCTCGATCGACAAGCTGGAGAAGATCGGCGCCGAAAAGGTCGCCGAACTGCTCAAGACCGAGCTCGGCGCCACCGACGAGCAGGCCGCCGCGGCCCTGGCCCTGGCGCACATCTGCACCCAGGACGGCTCGTTCGTGGAGCAGGTCCGCGCGCTGGGCGTCACCCACCCGCTCATGGAGGAGGGCCTGGACGAACTGCGCCAGGTCATCGAGGCGGCCGTGCTGCGCGCCCCGGGCAAGGTCGTCGCCGACCTGTCGATCGCCCGCGGCCTGGACTACTACACCGGCACCGTCTACGAGACCGTCCTGGTGGGCCACGAGTCCCTGGGGTCGATCTGCTCCGGCGGCCGCTACGAGTCCTTGGCCTCCACCGGCAAGAAGAACTACCCGGGCGTCGGCCTGTCGATCGGCGTGACCCGCCTGGTCTCGCGCATGCTCGCCGAGAACACCGCGGTCGCGGCCCGCTCGGTGCCCAGCGCCGTGCTGGTGACCCTGGCCAACGACGGCTCCTGGAACGACGCGCAGGACGTCGCCGCCTCGCTGCGCTCCCGCGGCATCGCCTGCGAGGTCGCGGCCAAGGCGGAGAAGTTCGGCAAGCAGATCAAGTACGCGGACAAGCGCGGCATCCCGTTTGTCTGGTTCACCGCCGAGGACGGCAGCCACGAGGTCAAGGACATCCGCACCGGCGCCCAGGAATCGGCCGATCCGGCCACCTGGAGCCCCGCGGCCGAGGACCTAGCCAACATGGTCGGCGCTCCCGTGCCGGCCACCGCGTAGGCAATACCCCCACCCCGTTCCGGGTCACGTGGACGGCCCGGGCTTCGGCCCGCCCACGTGACTCGGCGCACACCGGGCGCGGTTCCGTGGATGCCATCGTCCGCGTGCCGGTAAACTCGCACATAGATTCTTCACATCCGCACCCCCGCTGATCCCGCGCCACCGGCGCGCGTTGCCGGGGTCCCTGCGCAATCCGCACCCTTCTGGAAAGGAATGCAGTGCTACGCACTCATCAGCTCGGCACCTTGAACGCCGAGAACATCGGAGAAACCGTCACCCTCACCGGTTGGGTGGCCCGCCGCCGCGACCACGGTGGTGTCGCCTTCCTTGATCTGCGCGACGCCTCCGGCTTCGCCCAGATCGTGGTGCGCGATGAGGAAGACTTCCACCCGCTGCGCAACGAATTCGTCCTGCAGGTCACCGGCAAGGTCGAACGCCGCCCCGAGGGCAACGAGAACCCGGCGCTTGCCACCGGCGAGATCGAGGTCATCGCGGACAATGTGGTGGTGCTGAACACCGCCGCGCCGCTGCCGTTCCAGGTCGACGAGCACGTCGAGGTCGGCGAGGAGGCGCGCCTGCGCCACCGCTACCTCGACCTGCGCCGCCCTACCCCGAACCGCAACATCCGCCTGCGCTCCGAGGCCAACCGCATCGCCCGCAACCTGCTGCACGACCAGGGCTACTGCGAGATCGAGACCCCGACGCTGACGCGTTCCACCCCGGAAGGCGCCCGCGACTTCCTGGTGCCGGCACGCCTGTCCCCGGGCTCATGGTACGCGCTTCCGCAGTCCCCGCAGCTGTTCAAGCAGCTCCTGCAGGTCGGCGGCTTCGAGAAGTACTACCAGATCGCCCGCTGCTACCGCGACGAGGACTTCCGTGCGGACCGCCAGCCGGAGTTCACCCAGCTGGACATCGAGGCGTCGTTCGTCGAGCAGGATGACATCATCGAGCTCGGCGAGGCCCTGGTGAAGGAACTCTGGAAGCTGATCGACGTCGAGATCCCGACCCCGATCGCCCGCATCACCTACCACGAGGCCATGGCCAAGTACGGCTCGGACAAGCCGGACCTGCGCTTCGGTCAGGAGCTGAGCGACCTGACCGAGTTCTTCAAGGACACCGAGTTCGGCGTCTTCAAGGCCCCGCACGTCGGTGCCGTGGTCATGCCCGGCGGCGCCTCGCAGCCCCGCCGCACCCTGGACGGCTGGCAGGAATTCGCCAAGCAGCGCGGCGCCAAGGGCCTTGCCTACGTGCTGTACAAGGAAGACGGCGAACTGGCTGGCCCGGTTGCGAAGAACCTCACCGACGTTGAGCGTGCCGGCCTGGCCGAGGCCACCGGCGCCAAGCCGGGCGATTGCATCTTCTTCGCCGCAGGCACCAAGACCGAGGCACGCGCCCTGCTCGGCGCCGCCCGCGTCGAGATCGGCCACCGCACCGGCCTGATCAAGGAAGACGACTGGGCCTTCGTCTGGGTCGTCGACGCCCCGATGTTCGAGCCTGCCGCAGCAGCGGTCGCCTCGGGCGACGTAGCCGTCGGCACCGGCGCATGGACCGCGGTGCACCACGCGTTCACCTCGCCGAAGCCCGAGTTCATGGACACCTTCGACACCGATCCGGAGTCGGCACTTGCCTACGCGTACGACATCGTGTGCAACGGCAACGAAATCGGTGGCGGCTCGATCCGTATCCACCAGGCGGACCTGCAGCAGCGAGTGTTCAAGATGATGGGCATCGACGAGGAAGCCGCACAGGAGAAGTTCGGCTTCCTGCTCGAGGGCTTCAAGTACGGCGCGCCGCCGCACGGCGGCATCGCCCTGGGCTGGGACCGCGTGCTGCAGCTGCTCACCGGTTCCGACTCGATCCGCGACGTCATCGCCTTCCCGAAGACCGGTGGCGGATTCGATCCGCTGACCGCTGCCCCGGCACCGATTACGCCGCAGCAGCGCAAGGAGGCCGGCGTCGACGCGAAGCCGGAAGCCAAGAAGGCCGAAACGAACGAACCGGTAGAGGTCAAGTAGCCTTCAGGCCTGGTTTGACCCCGCAGGGCGGGGGAGGAGCGCCGATCCACACGGGTCGGCGTTCTTCCCCCGCCCTGCGGCGTTTCTGGCCCGCGAACAAGTCAAGCACTAGGTTCCACGGTCTGAAGCGGGGTGGGTGGCCGCTCCGGGTGCGCTGCATGGAACGGTCTTGGGACAGGAGAGGGCACCGGTAGGAAAATAATGGGGAAGAACTCTGAGGGGCATGCGGGAAGCGGTCCGAAATCAACGGGCCGATCCACGTGACACTTCGTTCACGCCACGGAAGGCCACGTGCGAGACAGCAAAAGTAGCGTGGATAACCATACAACTAAATAGTATCTAGATAAATTTTTGACTTAGTCAACCCTCTTGCGGCGCAAGTCAGGCAACCAAGCGCACGCCCAAAGAAAGGCCTGGAACGAAGCCCCCCGTGCCCGGCTCGCGCATTTGGTGCAAGTTCCTGGTCCAGGAGTCCTTGGCTGTTCTTCGCGGAGGGGGAGTGGTTCTCCGGGAACTTCTTTCCATCGGGATTGGATGTCGCTGGCATTATTGCGAACACATTGGAATGCGTGGCAGGTGGCGCATTGTTCGCTAGCAAGTTGAGGCGTGCCGTAGCGCGGGCCTGGGCTCTAGAAGGCATCGGCCGGAACAACTTGGCGGCTCCGGTCGATTTCGAATGCCTGTCCGGCGACGGGGCGACCGTTCCCGCGACGGCTTTCTCAGGCTGCCGCGGGAACGGCAGGGCATTAGTGGGAACGGCGATTCTCTTTGGTAGCCCATCGATGAGCGGCATCCGTGGATTCACGGTAGCTGCTGGTGTCGTTGAACATTGATACTTGCCGTCTGCCGGCACGCGGCGAGCAGTCGTTGGGGGCGCTGTAGGCGGGGAAGTGGGGCGGCTGCGGGCTTGTTCGGCTCCTCCTGCGGCATCCTATGCGTAAGCCGGCATTCGCCGGACCGCACGGGCAACGCTGCACTGACCGGATCAAGGCAGGAGAGTTCTTTTCGAGCCTGCCACCCAGAAGAATTCAAGCGCTCAAGACTCGCGAGCATCCAGAATTGCGCTACGAACACCGTGAACATGTGGACATCTTTGGTATCATTTATTATCTAGATAAATTTTTGACTTAGTTCGAACCTTGGCGGCGTACGTCAAGCAAGCATACCCACCACCAAAGAAAGGCCATGACATGAACCTCTTCATTGGCGGATTGCGTCGTCGGCAATATCCTGCCCTGCGTTCAATTGGCAGCGCGACGCCGGGGGAGTGGACCTCATGATCGAAGAGAAGAAGTTCCCTGGCAGCTGGCAGCGGGCGATGCTTCCCATGAGCCTGCTGGATGCGCTGGAAGCCGGCCCGAATCACGGGTACGCGCTGGCGCAGAGCCTTGAAGGGCGAGGTTTCTCACCCATCAAGGGATCGACGCTATACCCCGCTCTGGTGAAGTTGGAAGCTGCGGGCCTATTGGACAGCACCTGGGAAGACGGCGACGGTGCACCTGGCCGCAAGGTGTACACGCTCACCGGCTCCGGACGCGGCCACCTCGCGGCGCAGCGAGAACTCTGGTTCTTCTTCAAGGATGCAGTTCTGCGGGCCTGACCTAGTTCCTTGCCCCGAGTGTCGACGGCACGACAATTCTTTACGAGTAGGACGGCATGAAAAAACGAGACAAGCAGCCCGATCCATGGCTGTCCGAAGTGGAACTCTGGCCTGAGGCGTACCGCGAGTGGGCAGTACACGCCGCCGCCACGATGGTTCTCTTTGGCGCAGAGGAGGGGGCTGTCAGTCCCCGGCTGGCCGAGGTTCGTGAAAGTGTCTTAGCCAGCGGTCAAACACCGACCGCGCTTTTTGGCAAGCCCGAGGTGTTTGGTCGGACCGTCGGCAAACGCATGCGTCTACCTGCGGACGTATTGGAAAAGGATTTGCCCTTCCGGAGCATCATAGGCGGCGTCCAGGTGATGCTCCTGGCGTTTGGTGTAATGCTGATTGTTCTGGGGCTTTGGATTGGCATCGACGACGGTTGGAATACGCGTAGCGCGCAGGGTCAGCTGGTCGTGCTTTTCCCGCTGACCGCAGTATTCTGCGGGCTCGGCATCTGGGGATGGATCCTGCGCACGAGGGGCAAGCTTCACCTGGCGACGGCGTCATGGGCCGGAGCAATTACGGGAATCGTCGGAACGGTCGGCCTGGTTTCGTCACTGCCTGAGAACCTGATTCCAGCCCCGCCGAACTGGAGTATTCCCCTTGCCGGCGTTGTGCTCTTCGCCGCTGCACTTCTCATACGCGCCACGGCGCAGCCGCCGCTGGTCGATGACTCGAATTGGGGCGATTCCCATTGGTTTTCCCATGCGGAAAACCTGCTTCGCGGCCGGTACCTGTTCTCCCGAGCCCAGGCCAGCGAAGCGTTGCGTGAGGCAAAGGACCACCGTGAGCACACTGGACATGCCGCAACCCTTGCCGCGGAATTCGGAAACGTCGAGGTCTTCGCGGCTCAACTCGCCGCAATCAATCCGCCTGCCATCAGGCGAGGCGTCATTGCCAAGCGTGTGGGAATCCTGTTTGTGATGCTCTACTTTGCGGTTTTCTTCGTTTTTGCGCAACTGCTCGAGGACGGTTTGACCTGGCGAAGCGGACTGAACATCGCTGTCCTGATTGTGGCGGCTGTCGTTGTGGCCAAGTCATGGAGGCCGAATCAAATCAATGCCGACGCCAAAAAACTTAGGCAGCGCCGCATGGCACAGGCCCGGGCACTCGGATACGAGGACGACTGCTGAAACCAGCTGCGCGACAGTGGAGGGTCATGCACGCTTGCCATTGAGTACCTTGAGCGCGGCCGTTTGCTTTGCACCGCTACACGACGAGGCGTAGGCGCTGTTCGTGACCTTGATTCCTACGGCACGCGTCATACAGTCCGCATTGCGTTCCAGTCCGGTGAACCCCTTGCCGCCGTAGATCCGGTTCATCGCGGCAGCGAGCTTGTTCACGTTTCCCCTGTAGGCCCGGTACTGCCGCATGTGCATGCATTCGTGGGCGGTTACATAAGTCACCCGGCTGGCCGGCATGGAACTGCGCAGCAACACCACGTTGTTGTACCAGTCAGCCATCCCGTTGGAGTACCTGCCCAAACGCTTGTCGTTGATTCTTATCCCTGAGGACGAGCAGCCATACTTGTTCAAGACGGCCCGCGCCTTGGCGCGGAACTTCGAGGACGGTGTGGCGCCCTCGGGTCGGACCAAAAGGGCCGCATTTCCAGCACCCTGCAACCACGACGTGCCGGTCGCGCTTGCCAAACCGGATTGAGCCGGGGTTCTGGTTGGTGTGCCGCCTGTTGGCCCGATCGGCACGATGCCCAGGGCCTCAACCCATCTGGAGTGAACCGGGCTTAGTGCCACCTGTTGCCTTTGAGCTTGAAATGTATCCAGTTCTAAGGAGGGCGGCCGCGGATACTGGATCGGCGAACCAGTCTGGGGCATGTCTGTAGTCAACAGCAGCGCTGCGGCAAGCATCGCAGGGGCCAATGTTCTGGAGATATTCACGGCGAACCTCGAGTACCTATGGGATAGATGCTCCCCCCAGTTCAATTGGCAGTATGCGCCCAAATACCGGTTTCCGCACCCCTGGAACGGAAACCGCACGAGGTTCCGCGGTGGCCCACAGGATTCTCTCGCTGTGCCGCTAGTACCTACCGTGAGAACGTTCCGCGGCCGGGGCGCCTCTCTCCGCCCGGTTCGGGCTGCGTTCCCTGCTGCCGTCGGCGCAGCCAACGGCAGCTGCCCAAGCGCTACGTTTGATTCGGAAGGCTACGATCCCGGCAGGTCATCGGTGTCGACAATGAGCGTGTACGGACCGGAATTCACGAGCGAAACCTCCATCATCGCGCCGAACACTCCGGATTCCACGTGCGCTCCCAGCTCCCGCAGTTGCGCCATGAATTCCTCATACAACGGCTCGCTCACTGCGCCGGGTGCTGCGGCCGTCCAGCCCGGTCGTCGTCCCTTGCGCACATCCCCATACAGAGTGAACTGGCTGACGACCAGCAACGGTGCATCCAAGTCCTCACACGATTTTTCATCCGCCAGCATGCGCAGGCGCCAAACCTTGGCCGCGAGCTTTGCGGCCAAGGCCGGGGTGTCCTCATGAGTCACGCCGAGCAGTACCAGCAAGCCAGGCGAATCGATTTTGCCGACAACTTCTCCCTCGACTTCAACCGATGCGCGCGATACAACTTGCAAAACTGCCTTCATGACATCCTTAATTTTCGAAAATGGGATCGACCTTGGTCAGGGCATGCAACCAAAATGATGCCGGGTCGGTTCGCCTGGTGTGGCATACAAACCGCATGCCAACTTCGACTCTACATATACGCCATACCCACCTGCACCTTGGCACAAACGCTCCACGCGTGCGGACACCAGTTTGTTCAGGCACCAGATAGACCACTTTCCCCCACAGTTGCCCATTTCCGGCAACGCGAGACCCTCGAGAAGCGCAGAATGATGGGCATGATCACGCAAGCAAGAGGGTTGCCGGAGGCGGACGCCGACCCCGGAAAGCTGGGCAGGGACATGGCCATAGCCGTGCTCGGCCTGCGTGAACTGACGGTCCGTCTGACCGGGACATCATTGGATGCCGCGGCCAGTGCGGTCATGCTCGGCCTTCTCGAACAAGGGCACCGCGCCATCGCCTACGCCCAACTCGTGGCTACCTTCGACGCGGACGCCGCCCAGATCCACCGGCTTGACCCTGCAACGGCTCAACAAGTCGATGACTTGGTTGTCGATCCGCAGTCCCTTGTCGACGGAACCGTGGGTATCCCACCCGCGGTCATGTGCCGGGGCATGGCTCCACACCGCAATACGGTCGCGTATACCCAGGCCCACTTGCACATTTCGGTTTCAGAGGCCCGCCGCCGGCTCACCGGTGCCCGGCTGATGGTCGCTCCTATGCCCGCGCCGGAGGCAGCAACGGTCGGTCCGGAAAGTGCCCGGCCGCCCGAAGGCCCGCGCCCCAGTTACCCGGTATTGGCCGGCGCCGCCTCAGACGGTACTGCGGATGTCGGAAATCTCTCCCAACTGGCAGGGCGGCTCGAAGGCATGCAGCCACGCATATCGCCGCGGCCCGACGCCCGAATCATTACCACCGCGATCGAGGAATCGCTTGTCCACGAGGCACGGACGGGTGAACCCAAATCCTGTGGCAAGGCCCTGCAGGACTGGGAGGGGTTCCTGTCCGAGAACGGATCGCCCATCACCGATGACGAAATCCTCGCCAAGCGCGGCATGTTTTACCGCGGTTACAGGGACGGATGCGACGAGTTCCTGCTGCGCTGCGACCCCATGGATAGCGAAGTCCTCCTCTCCTTCGGCGAGGCTTGGAGCAACCCGCGGTCGCAAAAGCTGCCTCCAGTCTCCACGTCAACCGCGCAAACCCGAATGCCTCCCGCCGCTGCAACGAACGGCCGGCCCAAAACGCCGCTTTCAAGTACTCCTGTTTTCTGTCCCGCGGGAACCCCAGCCCCTGAATGGGCCATGGCGCCCGGGACCGACCCGCGAGACACGCCACTCAGCCAGCTGGATTGCGGGCTGCCCCCGCAGGGAGACCCCTTTGATGCGGGTGCCAGCGATCCACGCAACTCGCCGCAACTGCTGCTCGACGCAGTCATTGCCGCCTGTGCCGGTGTTCTCTCGGGTGACGACGTCAGCGATACCGGCGGGATGCACGTCAAGATCGGCGTGTTCATCGGCTACCAAAGCCTTCTTGGACAGCTGGAAGACGCAGGAATCACCAACCACGGCAAACCCATTTCAGCAGCAAACATCAGGCGGATGGCTTGCAACGCCGACCTGTTGCCGGCGGTGTTGGCCACCGATGGGGAATTGCTCGACCTCGGACGGGAGGCGCGTGGATTCAACAAGGCCCAACGCCGCGCCCTTGCGCTGCGCGACCGCGGCTGCACGGTTCCCGGCTGCAACAGATCTGCCGCGACCAGTGAAGCCCACCACGTCAAACCATGGCTCGAGGGCGGTGAGACCAGTGTCAGAAATGGCGCATTGCTCTGTTTGTATCATCATCTCCAGGTGCATGCCGGGTTGATCACGATGAAGATGATTGGCGGCGTTCCACATCTCATCGAACGCGCTGGCCAGCCGCGCGGTGCTCCCGAACGCAACCTCCATTGGCATCCGGAGCTTCGCACCGCTGGATACACGGCGCCGCTGTTTACGGACTGATGGAGCAACCTCATTCCCGGGCGGCCGATGTGCGAACGCATCGATTCTCCGGCGGGGCAGGTTCCGGCCTTGGGCGGGGGCCGCCGGTCGCGCCCACGCAGAACCTTGAGAGAAGCCAGATGGGTTTCCAGGGTTCCCGGAACACCACGACAAATCCCGCGCGTGCACCCTGAATGATCGGCCACTGACCATCCATTCGGAAAAAGCGTCAGATGGACAAATCACCAGACCGGCTGAACTAGGCTAGGGGAGTGAACGATCTTCTCAGTGCGTTGGATGACGACGAGGAAAACAACGACGAATATGTGCGCCCCCGCGCGCCCCTTGCGGTCCGCATGCGCCCGCGCTCGGTGGAGGAACTCGTTGGACAGCAGCACCTGCTCAAGCCCGGTTCCCCGCTGCGCCAGTTGGCCGGCGTTGATGGCCCGGGCCCCTCGGGTCCGTCCAGCATCATCCTCTGGGGACCTCCCGGCACCGGCAAAACGACCATCGCCCACGTCATCGCCCGTGCCCCGGGACGCCGTTTCGTTGAACTTAGCGCCATCACCGCAGGCGTGAAGGACGTGCGCCGTGTCATGGACCAGGCGCTGGAGGACCGCGACCTGCGCGGTCTCACCACGGTGCTGTTCCTCGACGAAATCCACCGCTTCAACAAGGCCCAGCAGGACGCGCTGCTGCCGGGTGTTGAAAACCGCTGGGTCGTGCTCGTCGCCGCAACGACCGAAAACCCTTCCTTCTCCGTCGTTTCCCCCCTGCTCTCTCGCTCGCTGCTGCTCACGTTGCGACCGCTGGAAGAATCCGACGTCGCCGGACTGATCACCCGGGCCCTTGAGGACCCACGCGGTTTCAATGACGAGTTGGTCATGGACCTGACCGCGCTGGACCACCTGGTGCGCATGGCCGGGGGAGACGCGCGCCGCGCCCTCACGGCGCTGGAGGCCGCGGCAGGCGTTGCGTGGAGTGCGGCGGATGCCCAGTCGCAAAACCCGGAGCCTGCCGAGCCAGCCGCGGAAGCCGAAGAAACCGAATCCGGCGACACCGCTGCCGAATCCGGTGGTGAAGACGGGTCGGCAGCCGACGCCGGCGGCCTGCCCGTCGAGGACCAGCGGATCCGGATCACCCTCGAACACACCGAACGCGCCATGGATGCCGCGGTGCAGCGCTATGACAAGGCGGGGGACCAGCACTACGACATCATCAGCGCCTTCATCAAGTCCGTCCGGGGTTCCGATGTCGATGCGGCCCTGCACTACCTGGCAAAGATGCTCGAAGCGGGCGAGGATCCGCGGTTCATCGCCCGGCGCATCATGATCAGCGCATCGGAAGACATCGGCATGGCCGATCCAACCGCGCTGCAAACAGCCGTGGCCGCGGCGCAGGCCGTCCAGCTCATCGGCATGCCCGAGGCCCGCATCATCCTTGGCCACGCAGTGGTCCACGTGGCAACGGCACCCAAGTCAAATGCGGCCTACAACGGGATCAACGAGGCAGTGGCCGACGTTCGCGCCGGGCGCGGCCGCGGAGTTCCCATGCACCTGCGTGATGCCCACTATGCCGGTGCCCAGCAATTGGGCCACGGCAAGGGCTACATCTACTCGCACGATTCCCCTCATTCGATTGCCACGCAACAGTACGCACCGGATGACCTACAGGGTGTCGACTACTACCGTCCCACGACCAATGGAGCCGAACGCCTGATTGGCGAACGCCTCGAACGCATCAGGGACATCATCCGAGCCAAGTTCCGCGGCAAAAAATAGACTGTGGACCACGCCGCGCAAGGTGGACCGAATCGCGGTGAACCGGCGGCGATGTGCCGCTGGTTTGATGGCGGTGGTAGGATTGGTCCTTGGCTGGCAAGCCCTGTGTGCAAATCCAATGGAACTTCGGTTCCTTCGGGTGCGCAGACACGGGTTGTAGTGAATTGGGAAGCGGCTTCCCACAACTCTCCACGATGGAGGCCAGCTAGATAAACAGTCGCTCTAAAAGAAAAGGACACTCGTGGCTAACAACACTCGTGCCCGCCGTAAGGTTCGCCTCTCGCGAGCCCTCGGCCTTGCTCTGACTCCTAAAGCTGAAAAGTACATGGAGCGTCGTCCCTACGGTCCGGGCCAGCACGGCCGCGCCCGCAAGAAGCAGGACAGCGACTACGCAGTACGCTTGCGCGAAAAGCAGCGTTTGCGCGCCCAGTACGGCATCCGCGAAGCACAGATGACCCGTGCCTTCGAAGAAGCCAAGCGCACCAAGGGCCAGACCGGTGAAAACCTGGTCGAACTGTTGGAAATGCGTCTGGACGCCCTGGTTCTGCGTGCAGGCTTCGCCCGCACCATCGCCCAGGCTCGTCAGCTGGTTGTGCACCGTCACATCCTGGTTAACGGCCAGCGCGTTGACCGTCCGTCGTTCCGCGTGTCCGAGGGTCAGCTGATCCACGTTCACGAGCGTAGCGAAAAGATGGGCCCGTTCCAGATCGCCGCTGCAGGCGCTCACCGCGACGTTCTTCCGGCCGTCCCGGCCTACCTGGACGTCAAGCTTGAAGCCCTTCAGGCCAAGCTTGTTCGCCGCCCGAAGCGCTCCGAGGTTCCTGTAACCTGCGAAGAGAACCTCGTGGTCGAATACTACGCACGCTAAATTCGACGGGCTCACGCCCATCCGAATGATGCAGTGCAACACGAAGCCCGCGGCCTTGGTCGCGGGCTTCGTGCTATCCGGCATGTTTCGGTTCTGTGCTACCGGCCGCCATTCGGTAAGGTGGAAAAGCACACGTCACCAACGGCAGGGGAAAAGCACATGACAGGGTCGGATATCGCCGGACTCATCGCAGCGGGGGTCTTTGCCGTGCTTGTGGCACTGTTGGCAGTTCCCATCTGGAAGCTCGGCAAGGTGTTCGACGAACTTCGTGCCGCAGTGCGTGAGGTGTCCGACGGCACCACGCCGTTGCTCACCGAGGTCACAACCACGGTTGCAACCACGAACGACCAGCTGCGCAAGGTCGAAGGCATCACCAACAACGTTTCGGATGCCTCCGCCAACATCAGCGCACTTTCCTCACTCATGGCGGCAACCGTCGGCAAGCCGTTGATCAAGGTCGCCGCGTTCTCCTCCGGTGTCAGGGCCGCCCTGGGGACCAAGCCCTCGGGCAAGGGACGCCGCAGCCGCTAGGGCAATTACCCGGGAACGCCGTTTCAGCCCAGACACCGATCCGGAAATCCACTGGATCGGGTGCGCTGGAAGCGGTTCCGGACAGAGTGCAAGAGAACACCGGGCTCCGGCCCGGCGGGGGACGGCAGGCACATCCAACAGCCTGGGTCCAACACGAAGAAGAGGAAGCGCAGATGAAGAAGCTTTTCTGGGTCGGCATCGGAATCGGTGTCGGCGTACTGGCCGCCCGCAAAATCGGCGAGGCCAAGTCGCTGGCGGGCCCCGACGGGCTCAACCGCACGATGGGCCGCATCAGCGATTCGCTGCACGAGGTCGCCGCGGCATTCCGCGATGGAATGAACGAACGCGAAACAGAATTACGCCAGGCCCTGGGCTTGGATGAAGCAACCGGCCACGGCCGCCACTAAACTTGTAAGCGGTGTTGTGCCCGGATCGGACCGATTCCAGCGAACACCACCGCACCAGACATACCCCGTAAGCACGAAGGGACCGAAGAGGAACAATGAAATCGCAGGAAATTGCACGCCGGTGGGTCGACTACTTTGAGTCGAAGGGCCACACCGCGGTTCCCAGCGCCTCGTTGGTCTCCTCCGACCCGTCGCTGTTGTTCACGGTCGCCGGCATGGTGCCGTTCATCCCGTACCTGACCGCACGCGAAGAGCCGCCGTACACGCGCGCCACCTCGGTCCAGAAGTGCATCCGCACCGGTGACATCGAAGAAGTCGGCAAGACCGTGCGCCACGGCACCTTCTTCCAGATGGCCGGCAACTTCTCCTTCGGCGACTACTTCAAGGAAGGCGCCATCTCCTACGCCTGGGAGCTGCTGACCACCCCCGTCGCGGATGGCGGCTTCGGCCTGCCCGCCGAGAAGCTGTGGATCACCGTCTACCACGAGGACACCGAGGCCCTGGAGATCTGGCGCGACAAGATCGGCGTCCCCGCCGACCGCATCCAGAAAATGGGCAAGGCGGACAACTACTGGTCCACCGGCCAGCCCGGCCCGGCCGGCCCCTGCTCGGAGATCTTCTACGACCGCGGCCCGGAGTACGGCATCGAGGGCGGCCCGGAGGCCGACGACACCCGGTACATCGAAATTTGGAACCTCGTGTTCATGCAGTACCAGCGCGGCGAGGGCACCGGCAAGGACAACTTCGAGATCCTGGGCGAACTGCCCAAGAAGAACATCGATACCGGCCTGGGCCTCGAGCGCCTCGCGATGATCCTGCAGGGCGTCGAGAACATGTACGAGACCGACCAGGTCCGTCCGGTGCTCGACAAGGCTGCCGAGCTCTCCGGCAAGGAATACACCTCCACCGAGGACCACAACGACCCGCACCACGCGGACGACGTGCGCATGCGCATGGTGGCCGACCACATCCGCTCCTCGCTGATGCTGATCTCCGACGGCGTGTCCCCGGGCAACGAGGGCCGCGGCTACGTGCTGCGCCGCCTGATCCGCCGCGCCATCCGCGCCATGCGCCTGATGGGCGTGGAAACCGCGGTCCTTCCGGAACTGCTGCCGGTCTCCCGCGACGCCATGAAGGGTGTCTACCCGATCGTCGAGACCGACTTCGAGCGCATCGCCCGCATCGCCTACGCCGAGGAACGCGCCTTCCTGCGCACCATCGCCTCCGGCACCACCCGCCTGGAAGAAGCCCTGCGCGTCTCCAAGTCCAAGGGCGAGTCGCTCTCCGGCGAGGACGCCTTCGCGCTGCACGACACCTACGGCTTCCCGATCGACCTCACCCTGGAGATCGCCGCCGAGGCCGGCCTGTCGGTCGACGAGACCCAGTTCCGCGCGTTGATGAGCGAACAGCGCACCCGTGCGCAGAAGGATGCGAAGGCCAAGAAGGCCGGCCACGCCGACCTGACGGTGTTCACCCAGCTGCACGAGCGCGGCGACGTCATCTTCACCGGCTACGAAGAGCTGACCAGCGAATCCACCGTGCGCGGCATCGTGCACAACGGCGCCCTGGTCGAGGTGGCCGAACAGGGCCAGCAGATCGAACTGGTGCTCAACGAGACCCCGTTCTACGCGGAGGCCGGCGGCCAGGCCGGCGACGTCGGACTCATCACCGGCGACGGCTTCGTGCTCGAGGTCCTCGACGTCCAGTCCCCGATCCGCGGACTCAATGTCCACCAGGCGATCGTGCGCGAGGGCGAACTGCCCGCCAACGCCACGGTGCTTGCAGAGGTAGATCGCGCCCGCCGCCTTTCCGGCGAGCAGGCGCACTCCGCTACCCACCTGGTCCACGCCGCGCTGCACGAGATCCTGGGCCCGGACGCGCTGCAGTCAGGCTCCTTCAACAAGGCCGGCTACCTGCGCTTCGACTTCTCCTGGTCGGAGGCGCTCTCCGCCGCGGCCCGCAACGAGATCGAAGAGGTCGTCAACCTCTCCATCCGCAACAACCATCAGGTGCTGACCAACGTCATGCCGCTGGCCGAGGCCCGCGCCGCTGGCGCCATGAGCCTCTTCGGCGAGAAGTACGGCAACACCGTCCGCATGGTGGAGATCAACGGCGCCTGGAGCCGCGAACTCTGCGGCGGCACCCACGTGGACGCCACCGCGCAGATCGGTTCGCTGACCCTGCTGGGCGAGGCATCCGTCGGTTCGGGCAACCGCCGCGTCGAGGCCCTGGTCGGCATGGAGGCATTCCGCCACGGTGCCGCCGAGCGCGCGCTCGTCTCCGAGCTCTCCTCGATGTTCCGCGTGCCGGCGGCGCAGCTCAACGAGCGCATCACCGACACCGTGGCAAAGCTGAGGAACGCGGAAAAGGAAATCGAGCGCCTGCGCACCGCGCAACTGGCCGCCCAGGCCGGTGCCTTGGTGGCCCAGGCCCGCGACATCAACGGCGTCCGCGTCCTGGCGCACGACGCCGGCGAGGTCTCCTCCGCCGACGGGTTGCGCACCCTGGCGCTGGACCTGCGCGACCGACTGGGCTCCGAGGCCTCGACCGTCGCGCTGACCGGCGCCTCCAACGGCCGCCCGCTGGTGCTGGTTGCCACCAACGAGGCCGCCCGCACCAAGGGCGTCAAGGCCGGCGCGCTGGTGCGCACCGCCGCGAAGATCCTCGGCGGAGGCGGCGGCGGCAAGGACGACCTCGCCCAGGGCGGCGGCCAGGACGTCACCAAGACGCCTGAGGCCATCGAGGCGATGATCCGTTCGATCCAGGACCTGTCATAACTTCGGCGGCAAACCCCGCACGCGGGGTGCTGCTCGGCGTCGACGTGGGCATGGCCCGCGTCGGCGTCGCAGCCAGCGACCCCGACGGCATGCTTGCGACGCCGGTGAAGACCCTGAAGCGCGACGCCAAGAAGAACAGCGACATTTCCGTGCTGGTGAAACTCGCCGCGGAACGCGAGGTCAGACAAATATTTGTCGGCCTGCCGCGTTCGCTCTCCGGCGGCGAGACCGCCTCGACGAGCATGGCGCGGGATTATGCCGACGAATTGGCTAATGCCCTGGCCCGCGCCTCCCTGAAGGTTGAGGTGCGCCTGGTCGATGAGCGCCTGACCACGGTCAGCGCGCACAGGTCGCTGCGCGAGGCAGGTTTGGACGGGCGAAAGCACCGTTCGGTGGTCGACCAGGTCGCCGCCGTGGAGATTCTCCAACAGGTGCTTGAAATGCGCCGACACGGCCAGTTCGCCCCCGGGCAGCTGGTTTTCCCCGCGGAATCCGGGTTCGGCAATGCATCCTGAGGACCATAATTCCGCTGTTGATCACGCGCGGCGCGCCCGTATCCGCGCCGGCGATGACCTGCATGACGTGTCACTTTTAGGTTACGATCAGGTCACATCTCAAAAAGCTGAACAGGTGGGCCTCCGTCGTCCCACGGCTACTACGTTGCCCGCGGGCAAGGGAGAACACCGCATGACTAACGAATCGTCCTTCGATTCCTCGCGCCACGAAAACGAGGTTTCGCCTCGTCGCGCCGCACGAGCCGCCCGCCAACGGGTGGAAGCCGGCGGGAACGATCCTGTTGCACCTGTCACCGAATCGGATTCCGCCTACACGGCCGGCTCGGCCGTTTCGGCAGCGGAGGCCCTTGCAGGCGATCCCGTAGCACCGACCGAGGCCCAGCTCGCCGCGGAACAGCAGCGCGCCCAGGCCGTTGCGGCCGCGCAGCGTGCCCGGACCGAAGGTGCCCTGCGCGCCCGCTCCGAAGCCATCGAGGCGCAGCGCGCCGCCGCGGAACGTGTGCGTGAAACGCTGCGTGCCAACGCCGCCGGACCCCGCCGGGCCCGCTCCGCCTCCGGGCGCAGCGCCGTGACCCCGGATTCGGCCCCTTACTTCACGCCATCGGCCGCCGCCCCCGCAGCCGATGCGGGTGCCCCCTTCGACCAGGACCACCGCGCAGTGCCGCCGGTTGCCCCGCCGACCGCCATGGTGGAAGCGCCGGCGGAAGCCCCTGCAGAACCCCTGCTCGCCGTGCCTCCCGCGCCGACCGCCGCGCCTCCCGCCGTGCCGACCACCGCTCCGGAGCCGGAACCGGCGGGCCAACGCTGGGACGCCCGCGAACACGCGGCCATGAGTTTCAACGACATCCTCTCGCACCCGGGCCATGCCGCCAACGGCCTCCCGAACCCCGGAAAGGCCGAACCGGTCCAGGCGCAAGACGTCACGACGGCTTTCGAGCAGGTCGTGGAACCGGTTGCCGAGGCCCCTGCCCCGGCGACGCAACTCCACGAGTTCCCGGTCTCGGAGTCAGATGGTCCCGACTGGCACGAAACCGAGCCCGCGGCAGACCCCGCGGACGTGGCCCACGGCATGGATGACGTGCATGCTGCGGCCCCCGAGGCCCGGGCCCACGACGAAACGCCGGCACCCGTCGCCTACGGGGCGGCCTACGAGGCAGTGCCCGGCCACGAATCGCTCGAGTACCACTACGAGGGGGACGAACACCTCCCCGAATCCCACGAACACGAACACCACGAATACCAGGACCACGAGCTTGCCGCGCAGGGCGGCGGGCGGGAAAGCCTGTTCCTCGGCGGTCCGACCGCGGCGGACCTTGCGCACCGCAAACGCCGTCGCCGCCGCCGCAACGCGGTGATGGCGGCCGTGCTGCTGGGCTTCTGCGCCGTGATTTTCGGCGTCGTGATCGTCCTGCAGGGCGTCATGGACAAGCTGAACCCCAAGGATTTCCCGGCACCGGGCGGGGCAACCGTCAGCTTCGAGGTCAAGTCCGGCTGGGGCCCCCAGCAGATCGGCCGCGCCCTTGTTGAGGACGACATCGTCGCCAGCGACAAGCTCTTCCTCGAGGCGATCCAGATGGTGGAAACGGAAAACCGTGTGATCCACCCCGGGAAGTACGATTTGCGCCTGCAGATGCCGGCCCTGGACGCCGCCACCATCCTCATCGGCGACGGCCCGGAAAAGGTCGGCTACGTGGCGATCAAGCAGAACACCCGCATGCCGGCGGTCCTGGAGGAGATCTCCAAGGCCACCGGACTGTCGCTGGCCTCGCTGGAGAACCTCGCCGGTGACCCCGCGGCCTTCGGCATCAAGGGCGACGTGAAGAGCCTCGAGGGCTTCCTGCACCCGGGCGAGTACCGGTTCCCGATCGATTCCGACGCCGAGGAAGTGCTGCAGCTGATGGTCGACGCCACCAAGAAGGCGCTGACGGACGAGGGCATCACCGATCCGGCCCAGCAGTACCGGGTGCTGACGATCGCCTCGATCCTGCAGGCGGAGGCCCGCCCGGACGACTACGCAACCGTCGCCGGTGCACTGGAGAACCGCCTGCACGCAAGCAACACCGAGACCAACGGGCTGCTGCAGGTCGACTCCACCGTCATCTACGGACTTGACCGCTACACCCTGCACTTCACCCAGGAGGAGAAGCAGGACGCGGGCAACAAGTACAACTCCTACGTCCACAAGGGCCTGCCGCCGACGCCGATCGGGTCCCCGGGCACCTCCGCCATCAAGGCCGCCGCGAACCCGAAGGCCAACGACTACTACTACTGGGTAACGGTCAACACCAACACCGGTGAGACCAAGTTCGCGAAGACCTACCGTGAGCACCAGGTCAACCAGAACGAGTTCCGCGTGTGGTGCGCGGCCAACACGGACGTCTGCAAGTGACCCGGGCAACCCCGGCACCCGGCGCACGCGCCGCGGTGCTGGGACACCCGATCGGGCATTCGCGGTCCCCGCTGCTGCACTCCACCGCCTACCGCGAGCTCGGCGTGCAGATCGACTACACGGCCATCGACATACTCCCGGAGCAGGCGGAGCAGATCGCCGCGCGGCTGCGCACCGAACCCGGCTGGGTCGGGGTGTCGGTCACCATGCCGATGAAGGACGCGCTGATCCCGTACGTCGACGAGCCCTCGGACCGGGTGCGGCGACTCGGGGCGCTGAACACCATAGTGGTGTCCCGGGACGCGAACGGCGTGCGGCTGCTTGCCGAAAACACCGACGTCGAGGGCATCGTCCGGTCGCTGGACCTCCCGGTGCCCGCTGGCGACGGCAAGGCCGTGGTGGCGATCCTCGGCAGCGGGAACACCGCGCTTGCCGCACTTGAGGCGTGCTCCCTGATGGGCGTCGGCCGCGTGGAGCTCTTGGTGCGCAACCCGGAGCGCGCCTCGGCGGCCGTGGAGCTGGCCCGGACCCTCGGGCTGGAGGCAACAGCACTTCCGTACCGGCAGGGCGGGCCGCGCCTGGGAACCTACGACGCGGTGATCTCCACGCTCCCGGCCCGCGCGGCGGATTCGTGGGTTGATGCCCTGGGCCTGGGTGAGGGGGAGACCCCCGGCCCGGATGCCGGTGTCATCAAGCCCGGCGCCGTGCTGCTGGACGTCGCCTACGATCCCTGGCCCTCCGTGCTGGCCAACGCGTGGGAAGCCGCCGGTGGTTTGGTCGTTTCCGGGCTGAGCATGCTGGTCCACCAGGGCGTGGAACAGGTCAGACTTTTTACAGGAATTCAAGATGCCGACTGGGGCCGCGTCACAAATGTGATGTGCGACGCAGTAGGCCTACCTCGGCCCTGATCGGGCATCGAGTACATGGCAGGATGGAACACATGTTGCGTTGGTTGACGGCGGGCGAATCACACGGCCCCGCATTGGTTGGAATTATCGAGGGACTGCCCGCGGGCATTGCCATCTCTTCACAGGACGTGCGCGATGCCCTGGCACGCCGCCGCCTCGGCTACGGCCGCGGCGCACGAATGAAGTTCGAGCAGGACGAGGTCTCCTTCATGGGCGGTGTGCGCCACGGGCTGACCCAGGGCGGACCCGTGGCCATCGAGGTGGGCAACACCGAATGGCCCAAGTGGGCCAAGGTCATGAACCCGGACGAGGTCGACCCCGAGGAACTGGCTTCGATGGCGCGCAACGCGCCATTGACCCGCCCGCGCCCCGGACACGCCGACTTCACCGGCATGCAGAAGTACGGTTTCGACGACGCCCGCCCGGTGCTGGAACGCGCCTCGGCGCGCGAGACCGCCGCCCGCGTGGCCCTCGGCTCCGTGGCCGCGAACTTCCTGGCCCAGCTGGGCGTGGAACTCGTTTCCCACACCGTGTCGGTCGGCACCGTGGCCACGCCGGAAGGCTCGGCCCTGCCGCGCGCCTCCGACGTCATGGCCCTCGATGCCGATCCGCTGCGCTGCTTCGACGCCGACACCTCCGCGGCCATGGTCGCCGAGGTCGACGCGGCCCACAAGGAGGGCGAGACCCTCGGCGGCATCGTCGAGGTCCTGGCCTACAACCTTCCCCCCGGACTGGGTTCCTACGTGCACTGGGACCGCCGCCTTGACGCGCGCCTGGCCGCGGCCCTCATGGGCATCCAGGCCATCAAGGGCGTCGAGGTCGGCGACGGCTTCCTCACCGCATCGCGCCGCGGTTCCGCCGCCCACGACGAGATCGTGCGCGGCGAGGACGGCGTGATCGACCGCTCCGGCAACAAGGCCGGCGGCATCGAGGGCGGCATGAGCATCGGGGACGTCCTGCGCGTCCGCGCGGCCATGAAGCCGATCGCCACCGTGCCGCGCGCCCTGCGCACCATCGACACCTCCACCGGCGAGGCCACCACCGCACACCACCAGCGTTCGGACGTCTGTGCCGTCCCGGCCGCCGGCGTTGTCGCCGAGGCCATGGTCGCACTCGTGCTGGCCCAGGCCATGCTGGAGAAGTTCGGCGGCGACTCGCTGACCGAGGTCAAGCGCAACCTGGAAACCTACCTGGACGCCATCCCCGAATCCCTGGGCTCGGTCCGCCGTCCATGACCCGCACGATCTTCCTGATCGGGCCGATGGCCAGCGGCAAGAGCGCCGTCGGTGCGGAGCTTGCCCGGCTGCTTGACACCAAGGCACTGGACACCGACGCGCTGGTGGTCCGCGACCACGGCCCGATCCCGGAGATCTTTGCAAGCCGCGGGGAGGCCGGATTCCGCGGCCTCGAAACCGAGGCGCTGCGCGGGGCGGCCCTGCTGTCCCGCGCGGCCGGACCGGCCCCGTTGGTGGTTGCCACCGGCGGGGGAGCGGTGCTGGCGCCGGAGAACCAGCGCATCCTGGCCGAGGGGTTCACCGTGTACCTGTACACGGACGCGGCCACGGTCGCGCACCGGATCGCCGAGGACACCACGCGCCCGCTGCTTGCCGGCGCGTCCACCGGCGACACGCAGGAAGGCGCCGAAGCGGATGCGGAAGCCCGCGCCGCCGAGGCGCTGGAATCCTGGTCGCGGATCTTTGCCGACAGGGCCGACACCTACGAGAAATGCGCCGACCTGCGCATCGACACGCGTACGCTACGCCCTGCCGAAATCGCGGAGGCAATCATCACCGCCTACCGTGATACCGGACACTGAAACACCATCTCGCGTGCAGAAACACGTACGCTTAATTTCGTTGGGCCGTGACATCACGGTTCGGTCCAACTGCTAAGAGTCGCCCCGTTTCGGACGACGCGTTATCACTCACGCACACACCTTCCCGCAGCACGCGGATCGGAGTGTGCGCTACGCAGCACTTGGAGGACCTACGATGAACCCCGCGCCCACGACGATCCACGTCACCGGATCGGCCCCGGCCGAGAACTACGACGTCATCGTCGGCAACGGCCTGCTCGGACGCCTGCCCGGCATCCTCGGCGAACGCGTCAAGCGCGTCATGGTCATCCACCCGCGCGCCCTGCGGAGCACCGGCGACACGGTCAAGGAAGACCTCGCGGCAGCCGGCTACGCGGCATTCTCCGCCGAGATCCCCGACGCCGAAGAGGGCAAGCACATCCAGGTTGCCGCCTTCTGCTGGCAGGTTCTCGGCCAGAACGACTTCACCCGCTCCGACGCGATCGTCGCCGTCGGCGGCGGCGCCGTCACCGACCTCGCGGGCTTCGTCGCCGCCACCTGGCTGCGCGGCGTGAAGGTGGTGCACATCCCCACCTCGCTCCTGGGCATGGTCGATGCCTCCGTGGGCGGCAAGACCGGCATCAACACCGCCGAGGGCAAGAACCTCGTCGGCGCCTTCCACCCACCGGCCGGCGTGCTGGTGGACCTCGACACCCTGGCCACGCTGCCGAAGAACGAGCTTGTCACCGGCATGGCCGAGGTCGTGAAGTGCGGCTTCATCGCCGACGAACGCATCCTGGAACTCATCGAGGAGGACCCGGCGGATGCCACCACGGCCGGATCGGCCCGCCTGCGCGAACTCATCGAGCGTTCCATCGCCGTGAAGGCGCGCGTCGTCTCCTCGGACCTGCGCGAAGCGGGGGAGCGCGAGTTCCTGAACTACGGACACACGCTGGGCCACGCCATCGAGCTGGCCGAACGCTACTCGATGCGCCACGGTGCCGCCGTGTCGATCGGCATGGCCTTCGCCGCCGAACTGGGCCGCACCGTCGGCAAGACCTCCGACGTCGTGGCCGACCGCCACGTGTCGATCCTCAAGTCGCTGGGCCTGCCCACCACCTACCGCGGGGACCGCTGGAGCTCGCTGCTCGACGGCATGCGCCGCGACAAGAAGACCCGCGGCGACCTGCTGCGCTTCGTGGTGCTCGACGAGATCGGGCACCCCCGCATCCTCGACGTGCCGGACACCTCGCTGCTCTTCGCCGCCTACCAGGAGATTGCCGAATGACCACCCAGGAAATGACGCACGAACTGACCCACACGCAGGAACTGCTGCGGGTGCCGGCCTCCGCCGCCGCGGCGTCCACCCACAACATCGAGTCCGGCATCCCGGGCGTGCGCTTCGACCCGCACTCGATGAGCCAGACGATCTCCGACGAGGCCCTGGCCGACGAGACCATGGCCCGCGGCAACGCCGCCGAGCAGGTTGTCGTGCTGCTGGCCCGCGGCCACGTCCGCGCGGCCAGCGAACTGGTCGCCGAAACCCGGTTCACCGAACCGCAGAACTTCACCATGCGCGTGCTGGACACCTCGCTGACCCGCGCCTCGGGGGATCCGCAGCGTGCGGCCAACCGCCTGCGCGCCCTGCTGACCGAGTTCAACGGCACCGCGCACGAATCCGTGCTGCAGCAGCACCTGGGCATGGCGTACGTGGAGAGCGGCGACCTGCGGGCCGCGGCCACGCGCTTCCGCAAGGCCCTTGACCTGCGCATCGCCGAGGGAGCCGACGAGCGGCTCGTCGAGTCCTCGCGCCGCTGCCTCGAGGCGCTCACCGCGCGGCTCGAAACCCCTGCCGCGCAGGCGGTCTAGCACCAACTTCGGCCCCGTTTGCCGCACGCATCGTGCGGCAAACGGGGCCCCACAGCACTTCTGCCGGCCCGCGGGTCTGGTAGATCACCAAGGAAAATTGAGCGTCGGTGCATATCCGTGCGCTAAACTGGATCTTGGATTTTTGACAACACGCCCGGGCGGCCGCATCTGCGGCCCCGCCCGCCGCGGCAAGTGATTGCCGGCGGAGCATCGGGCGCATACGGGAAATGAGTAGATCGTGGCTTCAACCACCGACATCAAAAACGGACAGGTCCTCAAGATCGAGGGCCAGCTCTGGACGATCATCGACTTCCAGCACGTGAAGCCGGGCAAGGGCGGCGCCTTCGTGCGCACCAAGATGCGCAACGTGCTCACCGGCAAGGTCGTCGACAAGACGTACAACGCCGGCGCGAAGATCGAAACCGCAACCGTTGACCGCCGCGACTACCAGTACCTGTACCAGGACGGCGAAGACTACGTGTTCATGGACCTGAGCGACTACGACCAGATCACCGTTCCGGGCACCGTCGTCGGCGATTCCGCCGGCTACATGCTGGAGAACCAGAACGCCACCATCGCCATGCACGAGGGCGCCCCGCTGTACATCGAACTCCCGGCCTCCGTGGTCCTGGAAATCACGTACACCGAGCCGGGCCTGCAGGGCGACCGCTCCTCGGCAGGCACCAAGCCGGCCACCCTGGAGACCGGTGTCGAGATCCAGGTGCCGCTGTTCGTCGAACAGAACACCAAGGTCAAGGTCGACACCCGCACCGGCGATTACCTGGGGCGTGTCTCCTAGTGAGCGCACGCGCCAAGGCCCGCCGCAGGGCACTTGACATCCTTTTCGAAGCAGAACAGCGCGACGTCTCGCCGCTGGCTGCCATGCGTTTGCGTCGTGAAGCAACAGACATCACGATCAACGAGTACACCGTCACCCTGATCGAGGGCGTCATGGCCGAGCTGGACCGGATCGACGAGATCCTGTCCTCCTACTCCAAGGGCTGGACCCTGGAGCGCATGCCGACCGTCGACCGCACCGCACTGCGCATCGGCGCCTGGGAACTGTTGTTCAACGACGACGTTCCCGACGGCGTGGCCGTGGCCGAGGCCGTGGCCCTGGTCCGCGAGCTGTCCACCGACGAGTCCCCGGAGTTCGTCAACGGGCTGCTCGGACGCATCCAGCAGATGAAGCCGACGCTGCTGGCCTAGCCACGCAAGCGCCGCGGTTTGTTGCCGCAGTCCGGCAGGTTTTCGATGGCCGGGTTCCACACGCACCAGCGTGCGAGACCCGGCCATCGGCCATTTAACCGGCAACTCCCGCTAGCGGTCGCTGTCGTCCGGGGACGGCTCCGCCGGGGCGGGTCCGCCAGTGGCGCCTTCCGGCGGGCAGGGCCCCGCGACCAGCGCGAGCTGGTCCAGGTAGTCCCCGCCGCTGATGACGCGGGATATGTGCCGGGGCTTGACGCCCGTCATCCGGCGCTTCCAGCGTCCCCGGTAGGTCACCTCCAGCAGCCATGCGCGCTTCCTGTCGATCTCCACGAGCGATCCGACGACCATGGAGTCCGGCCGCGCCACGTCGCGCAGCACGCTGAGCAGCGCCCCGCCCCCGCCCAGCGCCTTGAGCACGGCGCGGGTCGAGTCCAGGTCCTGCATGCCCAGCTCCGACTGCGGAACCTGCAGCTTCCGGGCCTCCAGCGTCCGCGCGGCGAAGTGCTTGGTCTTGGCCACGTGCGAGATGTGCTTGCGGCGGATGGCGACCGTCTCGTCCGGGGCCCCGCCGGCGGTGGTCTCGTGCACCAGGATCCACTTGCCGCCCATGGCCAGCACGTAGCCGCGGGATTTGTGCGCATCCCGGCCCTTGAGCGTCACATCGACCATGTGGCGGTAGTCCAGCGCCTTGACCAGACGGGTCGAATTCAGTTGTGCGTGTTTCACCTGTGCTCCTTGCATGGGGTTGGTGGTGCCTGCGTGGGGTTGACGGTGCCGCCGGGGCGGTTTTGGAACCTAGAGTACGACGCCGGCCAGCAATTGCGCGCGTTGCCTGTACGACTGGTGCAGCAGGGCGACCTCGCGGGCGTGGTCGCCCTCGTCCGCGTGGCCCGCGGAGATGCGCTGGCGCACCCCGGCCAGGCGCATCGCGGTCTGGGTGAAGTCCTTCATCAGCTGTCCGCGCCCGTGCGCCGCGGCCCAGGCCCTGGCGGACCGGCGGCCCGCGGGGGTCGCGAACATCGCCACCTCGGCGGGCGTGAACCAGCCCGCCTGCCGGTACTCGTCCAGCCGGCGGGCGATGAGCCGCAGTTCGGCCCGCTGCAACAGCACGACCGATACGACGGCTGCGACAAAAAGCGGCACCTGGAGCAGGAAGTAGAAGCCCAGGAAGGAGTCGAAGAAGATGCCCACCCCGCCGTTCCACAGGAAATGGCCGAGCATCGCCGGCAGCAGGCCCAGACCCAGGTAGAGCGGCCAACGGGACCGTTCCCCGCGCTCGGCGCACAGCCCCAGCGCAAAGCCCGTCCACGCGGTGAACATCACGTGCGCAAAGGGGGAGAAGAGCCCGCGCAGCACGAACACCGCGGCCAGGTCGCCCGGGGTTCCGGATTCGGCGTAGCTGGAGCCGAAGTAGAGTATGTTCTCGGTGAACGCGAAGCCCGCGCCGACCATGCCGCCGTAGACGATCCCGTCGACCGGCCCGTCGAAGTGCGCCCGGTTGATCCAGAAGATCAGCAGCACCCCCGCGCCCTTGGCCAGCTCCTCGACGATCGGCGCCTGGACCACGGCCCCGAAGGTGTCGAGGTCCAGCCGCCCGGCGGGATTGAAGAACAGCTCGGTGAACAGGTCGCCCACCAGCAGCGCGCCGGCCACCGAGGCGCCGGCACCCCAGAGCAGGGCCAGCAGCAACAAGGGACGCGGCTCCGGGTCCCAGCGGTCCACCCAGCGCAGGCCGACCAGGCACAGGCCCAGCGGAACCATGGCCAGGACGCCGAGCCACAGCACGGTGCCCGTGCCGAAGATGCCGGAGAGGAAGAACGTGACGCCCAGCAGCAACAGGGTGCACAGCGCCAGCGCGACGAGGACCCCGGAACCGGTCCTGCCGGGCTGCCCGATCGGCATTCCGGCGGCGGCCGGGACGCCCATCCCGGTGCGGGGCGCCCCGGTCCACGGATCGCGCGGGTGGGGCCCGGGCGACGGGCGCATGGTGTGTGAGGTATCGCTCATGCACTAAAGACTACGTGTGATGCACGCCGTGGTAATTTTGATGGAGCAGCAAAACACCGAAAATGAGCCAGCAACCTTTAAATTCCGTCCTGTGAGGCGGGGAAGGAGGCCGCATCATGAGTGACGACGCCAACGCGGCACCGAACTTAGCGCCCAAAACTGCCCGGACCGTTCTCTCCAGCGAGGACATCGACCGCGTATTGACCCGCATCGCCCACGAGATCATCGAGGCGAACAAGGGCACCGAAGACCTGGTCCTTTTGGGCATTCCCTCCCGCGGATTCCCGCTGGCCCAGCGGTTGGCAGAGCGCATCGCCGCCACCGAACCCGGACTCGACGCGGCCTCCATCGTCGGCCAACTCGACGTCACCATGTACCGCGACGACCTGCGCCACTCCACCACCCGCACCCCGCTTCCCACGCGGCTTCCCGCCGGCGGCATCGACTCCAAGGTCGTGGTGCTGGTCGACGACGTGCTCTACTCAGGCCGCACCATCCGCGCCGCGCTGGACGCCATCGCCGACCTGGGCCGCCCGCGCATCGTGCGCCTTGCGGTGCTGGTCGACCGCGGCCACCGCGAACTCCCGATCCGCGCCGACCACGTCGGCAAGAACCTGCCCACCGCCACCACCGAAAAGGTGCGTGTCCACCTGGCAGAGGTCGATGGCGAGAACAACAACGAAGTCATCATCGAGGCCGCCGCATGAAACACCTGCTCTCCACCCTCGATCTGTCGCGCGCCGACGCGATCCGGATCCTCGACATCGCCGAGGAAATGGCCGCCGTCGGAACCCGCGAGGTCAAGAAACTCCCCGCGCTGCGCGGCCGCACCGTGGTGAACCTCTTCTTCGAGGACTCGACCCGCACCCGCATCTCCTTCGAGGCCGCCGCCAAGCGCCTGAGCGCCGACGTCATCAACTTCTCCGCCAAGGGGTCGTCCGTCTCCAAGGGCGAGTCGCTCAAGGACACCGCGCAGACCCTGCAGGCCATCGGCGCCGACGCCGTGGTCATCCGACACGGCGCCTCCGGTGCCCCGGCCCGCCTGGCCGCCACCGACTGGATCGACGCGCCGGTGGTCAACGCGGGCGACGGCACGCACGAACACCCCACCCAGGCGCTGCTCGACGCGTTCACGCTGCGCAACCACTGGGCGCGCGTCAACGGCACCTCCACGCTGGGCACCGACCTGGCGGGCATGAAGGTCGCGATCGTCGGCGACATCCTGCACTCCCGCGTGGCACGCTCCAACCTCTGGCTGCTGCGCACCCTGGGCGCCGAGGTCACCATGGTGGCCCCGCCGACCCTGCTGCCGCACGGCTCCAACGTGTGGCCGTGCGAGATCAGCTACGACCTGGACGCGACGCTGGCCGGCGGCATCGACGCGGTCATGATGCTGCGCGTGCAGGGCGAACGCATGCACGCCTCCTTCTTCCCGAACACCCGCGAGTACTCGCGCCTCTGGGGTTTCGACGACGCACGCCTGGCCGCGCTGGACGCCCAGGGCCAGTCCGAAACCATCATCATGCACCCCGGCCCGATGAACCGCGGCCTGGAGATCTCCTCCGCCGCGGCCGACTCGCCGCGCTCCACCGTCCTGGAACAGGTTTCCAACGGCGTCGCGGTGCGCATGGCCGTCCTTTACCTACTGCTATCGGGGGACCAGCAGCGTCCCTCCGGCCTCTAAGAACCTCAGAAACTGGAGTCATCGATGAGCACCAACACCAACACCTACCTGGTCCGCGGCGCGAAGCCGCTGGGCGCAGAGGCCACCGACCTGCTGATCTCCGACGGCTTGATCGTCGCCCTGGGTGCCGAGGCGGCAGCCCACCCGGCCGCCGCCGGCGCCACCGTGATCGAGGCCGCGGGCCAGATCGCCCTGCCCGGCATGGTCGACCTGCACACCCACCTGCGCGAGCCGGGACGCGAGGATGCGGAAACCGTCGAGACGGGCACCCGCGCCGCGGCGCTGGGCGGCTTCACCGCCGTGCACGCCATGGCCAACTCCAACCCGGTGGCGGACACCGCCGGCGTTGTCGAGCAGGTCTGGGCCCTGGGCCGCCGCTCCGGCTGGGTCGACGTGCGCCCGGTCGGCGCCGTCACCGTCGGCCTGGCCGGCGAACAGATGAGCGAGATTGGCGCCATGGCCGACTCCCGCGCCGCGGTCCGCGTCTTCTCCGACGACGGCATCTGCGTGTTCGACCCGCTGATCATGCGCCGCGCCCTGGAATACGTGAAGGCGTTCGACGGCGTCATCGCCCAGCACGCCCAGGAACCGCGCCTCACCGAGGGCGCCCAGATGAACGAGGGCGAGGTCTCCGCGGTGCTGGGGCTCGCCGGCTGGCCGGCCGTCGCCGAGGAATCGATCATCGCCCGCGACGTGCTGCTGGCCGAACACGTCGGCTCCCGCCTGCACATCTGCCACGTCTCCACCGCCGGCTCGGTGGAGATCATCCGCTGGGCCAAGTCCCGCGGCGTGCAGGTCACCGCCGAGGTCACCCCGCACCACCTGCTGCTGACCGACGAGCTGGTCAAGAGCTACGACCCGGTCTACAAGGTCAACCCGCCGCTGCGCCGCGAGGCCGACGTCATGGCCCTGCGCGCCGCGCTGGCCGACGGCACCATCGACATCATCGGCACCGACCACGCACCGCACCCCTCCGAGGCGAAGGAATGCGAGTGGGCCGCCGCGGCCATGGGCATGACCGGCCTGGAGACCGCGCTCTCGGTCGTCCAGCACACCATGATCGAAACCGGGATGATTACCTGGGCCGACTTCGCGCGCATCACCTCCTCCGCCCCGGCCGCGATCGGCCGCGTCGAGGACCAGGGCCGCGCGCTGGCCGCGGGCGAGCCGGCAAACATCACCCTGGTGGACGCCGACGCCCGCTGGGTCGTGGACCCGTACGCGATGGCCACCAAGGGCCGGAACTCCCCGTTCAAGGGGCTCGAGCTGCCGGGCAAGGTCACCACGGTGTTCTTCCACGGGCACCCGACCGTGCTCAATGGCGCACTGGCCACCCCGCGCCTTGTGGGAGCCGAGTAAGTTGGGCCAATACACCGGCGCGGTGGTCATCACCATCGCGGTCATCGCGGTGCTGGTCGCCCTGATCCTGCTCGGCTGGCGCAACCGCCTGCGCCGCCAGTCGAGCATCGCGGCCCCGCCGGCGGTTCCCGCCGATCCCGGCGTCCAGCTGGCGGACCCCAGCGAGGGGCAGTACGTCTGCACCACCACCGCCGGGGACTGGCTCGACCGCATCGCCGCGCACCAGCTGGGCATCCGGACCAAC
Organism: Paeniglutamicibacter sp. NPDC012692; assembly: GCF_042901625.1. NCBI lineage: Bacteria > Bacillati > Actinomycetota > Actinomycetes > Micrococcales > Micrococcaceae > Paeniglutamicibacter > Paeniglutamicibacter sp. NPDC012692. Next base: position 551,191 of record NZ_JBIBDE010000001.1, on the reverse strand, counting down.
GCCACGTTGTCCGTCCACCCGACCGGCGTGTTGCTGGCCCGCCACGGGGCGCCCGACGTGTTCATCCCCGCGGCAACCATCACCAACGTGCAGCGCGCCTCCGGCATGGCCGGCAAGTTCGTCGAGAAGGACGGCCTGCTGGTCATCACCTGGGCGCTTGGGGACAAGGCCGTGGATACCGGCTTCCGCCCCCGCTACCACCAAGAACTGCCGGTCCTGCTCAAGGGCATCGCCGCCCTGGGGCGGGCCGGAACACCGAACGACGAAAAACCATCACCCGCCGAGGATAAGGAAAACCAGTGACAGCAGTACCAACGACCGAGCCAGCCCTCCTGGTGCTCGAAGACGGACGGGTTTTCCGCGGCCGCAGCTACGGTGCCGTCGGCACCACCTTCGGCGAGGCCGTGTTCTCCACCGGCATGTCCGGCTACCAGGAGACCCTCACGGACCCCTCCTACGCCAAGCAGATCATCGTGCAGACCTTCCCGCACATCGGCAACACCGGCGTGAACGACGAGGACGCCGAGTCCTCCCGCATCTGGGCCGCCGGCTACGTGGTGCGCGACGCCGCCCGCCGCCCGTCCAACTGGCGCGCCCAGCGCTCGCTTGACGAGGAGCTTGTCAACTACGGCGTCGTCGGCATCCAGCACGTGGACACCCGCGCGCTGACCCGCCACCTGCGCGACCGCGGCGCCATGAAGGCCGGCGTGTTCTCCGGCGAGGCCGCCGCGGCGTCCGTGGCCGAGCTCCTCGCACAGGTCAACGCGCAGGCACCGATGGAGGGCCTGAACCTCTCGGCCGTGGTTTCCACCCACGAGGCCTACACGGTCGAGCCCAAGGACCACGGCTTCGACGGCGAGGTGGAGTTCTCCATCGCCGCGATCGACCTGGGCATCAAGGCGATGACCCCGCAGCGCTTCGCCGAGCGCGGCGTGCGCGTGCACGTGCTGCCGTACAACGCCACCTTCGAGGACATCGCCGCCACCGGCGCGCAGGGCGTCTTCCTCTCCAACGGCCCGGGCGACCCGGCCACCGCCAACGTGCAGGTGGAACTGGTCCGCCAGGTGCTCGACGCGAAGATCCCGTACTTCGGCATCTGCTTCGGCAACCAGATCCTGGGCCGCGCCCTGGGCTACGGCACCTACAAGCTGCGCTACGGCCACCGCGGCATCAACCAGCCGGTGCTGGACAAGGCCACCGGCAAGGTGGAGATCACCAGCCAGAACCACGGCTTCGCCGTCGATGCCCCGCGCGAGGGCGCCTCGCTGGCCCCGCTGGACCGCTTCGGCCGCGTCGAGGTCTCCCACATCTCGCTCAACGATTCCGTCGTCGAGGGCCTGGTCTGCCTGGACCTGCCGGCGTTCTCCGTGCAGTACCACCCGGAGGCAGCCTCCGGCCCGCACGATGCAAGCCACCTGTTCGACCGCTTCATCGACGTCATGCGCGCGGCGGGCACCGCCGCCGCATCCACCTCCACCACCGCCTCCACTCAGGAAGAGAAGTAATGCCCAAGCGCGAAGACCTCAAGTCAGTCCTGGTCATCGGTTCCGGCCCGATCGTCATTGGTCAGGCAGCCGAATTCGACTACTCGGGCACCCAGGCGTTGCGCGTGCTGCGCGAGGAGGGCCTGCGGGTCATCCTGGTCAACTCCAACCCGGCCACCATCATGACCGACCCGGAGTTCGCCGACGCCACCTACGTGGAGCCGATCACCCCCGAGGTCGTCGAGAAGATCATCGCCAAGGAGCGCCCGGACGCGCTGCTGCCGACGCTGGGCGGCCAGACCGCGCTGAACACCGCGATCGCCCTGGACAAGGCCGGCGTGCTGGAGAAGTACAACGTCGAACTGATCGGCGCGAACATCGAGGCCATCGAGCTCGGCGAAGACCGCGAGAAGTTCAAGGGCGTTGTCGAGCGCTGCGGCGCCGAGTCCGCCAAGTCCGTCATCGTCCACACCATGGACGAGGCCTTCGCCGCGGTCGAGATCCTGAACTACCCGGTGGTCGTGCGCCCGTCCTTCACCATGGGCGGCCTGGGCTCGGGCATGGCGTACAACGCCGAGGACCTGCGCCGCATCGCCGGCGCCGGCCTGCAGTACTCGCCGACCACCGAGGTGCTCCTGGAGGAGTCCATCCTCGGCTGGAAGGAATACGAGCTGGAGATGATGCGCGACAAGGCGGACAACGTCGTGGTCGTCTGCTCCATCGAGAACTTCGATCCCGTGGGCGTGCACACCGGCGACTCGATCACCGTGGCCCCGGCCATGACGCTGACCGACCGCGAGTACCAGAAGCTGCGCGACATCTCGATCGCCGTCATCCGCGAGGTCGGCGTCGACACCGGCGGCTGCAACATCCAGTTCGCCATCGAGCCTGACACCGGCCGCATCGTGGTCATCGAGATGAACCCGCGCGTGTCGCGTTCCTCCGCGCTGGCCTCCAAGGCCACCGGCTTCGCGATCGCGAAGATCGCCACCAAGCTCTCGCTGGGCTACACCCTGGACGAGATCCCGAACGACATCACGCTCAAGACCCCGGCCTCCTTCGAGCCGGCCCTTGACTACGTGGTCGTGAAGGTCCCGCGCTTCGCGTTCGAGAAGTTCCCGGCCGCCGACGCCACACTGACCACCACCATGAAGTCCGTCGGCGAGGCCATGGCCATCGGCCGCAACTTCACCGAGGCCCTGCAGAAGGCCCTGCGCTCCCTGGAGCAGAAGGACGCCGAGCTCGAGTTCAACAAGCCGATGGACTTCGAGGTCGAGGAACTGATCGCGGCCTCCGTCAAGGGCTCGACCTCCCGCCTGTCCAACGTGCAGCGCGCGCTGCTGGGCGGCGCCACGATCGAGCACATCTTCGACGAGACCGGCATCGACCCGTGGTACCTGGACCAGCTCGCGCTGATCAACGAGACCGCCGAGATGATCCGCAGCAACCCGGACCTCACCGAGGACGTGCTGCGCACCGCCAAGCGCCACGGCTTCTCCGACGCGCAGATCGCCAAGCTCACCCACAAGACCGAGGCCGTGGTGCGCGGCATCCGCCACGCACTGAACATCCGCCCGGTCTTCAAGACGGTGGACACCTGCGCCGCCGAGTTCGAGGCCTTCACCCCGTACCACTACTCCTCCTACGACGAGGAGACCGAGGTCGCGCTGCACGAGAAGCCGTCGGTCATCATCCTGGGCTCGGGCCCGAACCGCATCGGCCAGGGCATCGAGTTCGACTACTCCTGCGTGCACGCCACCATGGCGCTGCGCAAGGCCGGCTACGAGACCGTCATGGTCAACTGCAACCCGGAAACCGTCTCCACCGACTACGACGTCTCCACCCGCCTGTACTTCGAGCCGCTGACGCTCGAGGACGTGCTGGAGGTCATCCACGCGGAGGAATCCACCGGCGGCGTGCTCGGCGTGTTCGTGCAGCTCGGCGGCCAGACCCCGCTGAAGCTCGCGCAGGAACTCGCCGACGCCGGCGTGCCGATCCTGGGCACCTCCCCGGAGGCCATCGACCTGGCCGAGCACCGCGGCGCCTTCCAGCGCGTGCTGGATGCCGGCGGCCTGATCGCCCCGAAGAACGGCACCGCCGTCTCCTTCGAGGAGGCCAAGCGCATCGCCGACGAGATCGGCTACCCGGTCCTGGTCCGCCCGAGCTACGTGCTCGGCGGCCGCGGCATGGAGATCGTGTACGACGAGGCAAACCTCTCCCGCTACATCACCAACGCCACGGAGATCACCGAGGACCACCCGGTGCTGGTCGACCGCTTCCTCGAGGACGCCATCGAGATCGACGTCGACGCACTCTTCGACGGCAAGGACCTCTACGTCGGCGGCATCATGGAGCACATCGAGGAGGCCGGCATCCACTCCGGCGACTCCGCCTGCGTGCTGCCCCCGATCACCCTGGGCAAGGACGTGCGCGACCGCGTGGTCGCCGCCACCCGCGCCATCGCCGAGGGCGTGGGCGTGCGCGGCCTGATCAACATCCAGTTCGCGCTGGCCTCCGACGTGCTCTACGTCATCGAGGCCAACCCGCGCGCCTCCCGCACCGTGCCGTTCACCTCCAAGGCCACCGGCGTGCAGCTGGCCAAGGCCGCGGCGATGATCGGCGTGGGCGTGTCGATCGCCCACCTGCGTTCCGTCCACAAGATGCTGCCGGAAACCGGCGACGGCGCCAACCTGCCGGACGGCGCGCCGGTCTCGGTCAAGGAAGCAGTGCTTCCCTTCGCCCGCTTCCGCACCCCGGAGGGCAAGGTCGTCGACTCGCTGCTCGGCCCGGAAATGCGCTCCACCGGCGAGGTCATGGGCATCGACAAGTACTTCGACACCGCCTTCGCCAAGTCGCAGGCCGCGGCCAACAACCCGCTGCCGACCTCCGGCAAGGTCTTCGTCTCGGTGGCCAACCGCGACAAGCGCTCGATCGTCATCCCGGTCAAGCACCTGGCCGACATCGGCTTCGAGATCATCTCCACCGGCGGCACCGCCGAGGTGCTGCGCCGCAACGGCATCCCGTCCACCGTGGTCCGCAAGGTCCGCGAGGGCGCCGCCGAGGGCGAGTCCAACATCGTGGACCTGATCACCGAGGGCGAGATCGCGATGATCCTCAACACCCCGTCCGGCGGCGAGGCCCGCGGCGACGGCTACGAGATCCGCGCGGCGGCCACCTCGGTCGGCACCCCGGTCATCACCACCGTCGCCGAGTTCGGCGCGGCGATCCAGGCGATCGACGCGATGCGCCACTTCGAGTGGACCGTCACCTCCCTGCAGGAGCACGCGGCCACCCTGAATGCAGCCACCGTGTTGCGGGATGCAGCCGATGCCTAACACCGAGAACACCACCGTGCCGGGCCGGCGCGCCGCCTTCGGGCAGCGCCTGGCCTCGGCCATGGCCGCGCACGGCCCGCTGTGCGTGGGCATCGACCCGCACCCGGGGCTGCTCGCGGCCTGGGGCCTGAACGACGACGTCGAGGGGCTCCGCTCCTTCTCGCTGCGCGTGGTGGAGGCCATGGCCGGACAGGTCGCGGCCCTCAAGCCGCAGGTGGCGCTCTTCGAGCGCCACGGTTCGCGCGGCCTGGCCGTGCTGGAGGAAACCCTGGCAGCCTGCGCCGACGCGTCGCTGATTTCGATCGCCGACGCCAAGCGCGGGGACATCGGGTCCACCATGGCCGCCTACGCCGACGCCTGGCTGGGGGAGGGCAGCCCGCTGGCCTCCGACGCCGTGACGCTGAGCCCGTACCTTGGCTACGAGTCGCTGCGCCCGGCGCTGGACCTCGCCGCCGCCACCGGCCGCGGCGTGTTCGTGCTCGGCCTGACCTCCAACCCGGAGGGCAAGGCCGTGCAGCATGTGGGAGGCGACCAGTCGGTTGCCAAGCGCATCATCTCCGCCGTCGGCGCCGAGAACGCCGCCGAAAACCTGGCCGGGGTGCCGTTCGGTTCCACCGGCCTGGTCATCGGGGCCACCGTGGGCTCGGCCCTGGAGGAGCTGGGCATCGACCTGGCCGCCTCCGCGGCCCCGATCCTGGCCCCGGGCCTCGGAGCCCAGGGTGCCACCGGTGCCCAGATGAAGGAGTCCTTCGGGGCCTTCTGGCCGCAGGTGCTTGGCACCTCCAGCCGCGACGTCCTCAAGGCCGGTCCTGACGCGAAGTCGCTGCTTGAGGCGGCGCTGCGTACCCGGGACTCGCTGGTCTAACAGGCCCGGCCGCTCGTCGGCCCGTCAGTGAACGTGCGTTTGTCCTTCCGTCCCTCGCGGGGCCGAAGGACAAACGCACGCTGCTTTAAGGGGTCGATCGGGCGGCGCGAGGGGCCCGCGAGGGGTCACTCCCGACCGTGTCAGATGGCCCCGCGCGCGCTCTCCGAGGCCGGGAACGGCAGGGAAGGGGCGCCCCGGTGCGGATTCCGTCGTGAATTAGGTCATGAACGGGCGACAATGAATCAATGTGACACGGCCACGCCGGATTTTCACAGCAACTTGCCAGACTTCGAGAGGTCTGATGTTTCGGGTGCGACTTTGCTCACGGCCAGGTACATACCTGTCACTGACTGGTACTTATGTGTCAATGACCGCCATTGCGGATACCTCGGCCAAAGCGCCCGACCGGCGCGGTTTTCGGGCATTTTCCGCGTGTTCGGCGCGTATTCCGCTCGTCTTCACCTGGATTTCGCGTTCATGCAGGTGAGTGCGGAATCCGCATCAGAATCATGATCTTGCTTACAGCCCGGCGCGCATGAATCTCGTACGAAACACGGTTTTGACCCTTTGTCGCATTCGTGGTAGCCACCGCGCAAATACCCATTGCATCGGGGGGTAAGTTTGGCTATCTTCGGTTCAGGGCGCACCGCCCTAGTGCTGAAACCTACAGATGGAATGGCGGCAAGAGCATGGTACTGCGAGAACTCTCGGACGAGGATCGTATTCGAGCACGGGCGAAGGCGCTGGCAGCGCGCACGCGTCGGGCCGACATCAAGAACCAATTTGGCGCCGGCAAGCTCAGCATCACCGAGGTCCTGGATCTGGTTCCGGACGACGAGGCCATCGGGCGCCTGCGCGTGATGGACCTCTTGGAGTCCGTGCCGGGGGTCGGGGAAATCCGAGCCCACACCCTTATCGATAGACTAGGGATCTCACCCAGCCGGCGCCTGCGCGGACTGGGGCGCAAACAGCGCATCGCATTGGTGGAACATTTCCAGCAATCGCCTCCCAAAACGAAAGAGTAATGAAGCACACCATGACGCTTAGTGCCCATCCTTCGGTCACAGTACTTGCCGGCCCCACGGCCGTTGGCAAGGGGACGATCTCGACCTACATTCGAGACAACTACCCGGAGGTATGGCTCTCGGTTTCCGCAACCACGCGCGACCCCCGCCCCGGCGAGGTGGACGGTGTGCACTACTTCTTCGTCGGACCCGAAAAGTTTGCGGAACTGGTCCAGAACGGGGAAATGCTTGAATGGGCGGTCGTGCACGGGCAGAACAGCTACGGCACGATCCGCACCAAGGTGGAAGAGGCGGTCGCCTCGGGAAAGCACGTGCTGCTGGAGATCGACCTGCAGGGGGCGCGCCAGGTCAAGGAAAACCTGCCGGAAGCCAAATTCGTGTTCCTGGCCCCGCCAAGCTGGGACGAATTGGTCCGCCGGCTCATCGGCCGCGGCACCGAAACACCCGAGGAGCAGCAGCGACGGCTGGAAACCGCTAAACTGGAACTTGCTGCCGAATCCGAATTTGACGTGACCATCGTCAACGACGAGATTTCGCGGGCGGCTAACGAGCTGGTTACCCACATGGGATTGACCCCGCACGAGCAGTAAGACTTTTTTGCCGGTGGGATCCTTGTGTGCCTTTTGGCGCGCAAACCCCGCTCGCACCCCGACTGATCCACCGACTAGTTATTTGGAGGCTTCGTTGACCACGAACCTTGAAGGCATCATCAGCCCGTCCATCGACTCGCTGCTGACCACCACCGATTCGAAGTACGCCCTGGTGATTAACTCCGCCAAGCGCGCACGCCAGATCAACGCATACTACGCGCAGCTGCATGAGGGCCTGTTCGAGTACGTCGGCCCGCTGGTCGACACCCGCCTGAACGAGAAGCCGCTGTCGATCGCACTGCGCGAAATCAACGAGGGCATGCTCAGCGTCTCGAAGATCGAAGAAGCAGCAGAGTAATTACCCGGGCCTCCCAGGCTTTTTGAACACAGGGGCCTGGGCCCGGAAGCGGCCGGCTCCGAACGAGAGTATCGGTGGTAGCAGTGAAGCGCATTGTTCTTGGTGTATCCGCAGGGATCGCCGCCTACAAGGCAGCTTTGCTGCTACGGCTGTTTAAGGAGGCGGGCCACCACGTCGACGTGATCCCCACCGAGTCGTCGCTGCAGTTCGTGGGCATCGCCACCTGGGAGGCGCTGAGCGGCAACCCGGTGCGCACCGGCGTGTTCGAGGCCGTCGACACCGTCAACCACGTGCGCCTGGGCCAGCTGGCCGACCTGGTGGTGATCGTCCCGGCAACCGCCGACGTGCTGGCCCGCGCCGCGGCGGGCATGGCCAACGACCTGCTCACCGGCACGCTGCTGGCCACGGGCGCGCCCGTGGTGATGGCCCCGGCCATGCACACCGAAATGTGGGAGCACCCGGCAACGGTCGCCAACGTCGCGACGCTGCGCTCCCGCGGCGTCCACGTGATCGACCCGGCCGTCGGCAGGCTCACCGGCAAGGACTCGGGTCCCGGGCGGCTGCCCGAACCCGAGGAAATCTACGCACTGGTCCAGCCCTACCTGTCCGATGCCGCGAGCACCCCGGAGGAGCTTCCGCTGGCGGGCAGGATCGTCGCGATCTCCGCCGGCGGGACCCGCGAGCCGCTGGACCCGGTGCGCTACCTCGGCAACCGCTCCTCCGGCCGCCAGGGCATCGCCCTGGCCAAGGCCGCGATGGCGGCCGGCGCCCGCGTGCGCTTCATCGCGGCGCACATGGACCAGCCGGCGCCCGAGGGCGTCGAACTGAGCACCGCCTCCACCGCACGGCAGCTGCAGGCCGCCGTGAACGAGGCCGCGCGCGGTGCGGACGTGCTGATCATGAGCGCGGCGGTCGCCGACTTCCGCCCCGCCGAGTACGTGGACTCCAAGATCAAGAAGTCCGACGAGCATGCGGACCCGGTGATCACCCTGGTGCGCAACCCCGACATCCTGGCGCTGCTGGTCGCCGACCGCGCGGCCCAGGGCCCGGACACCGAGCTGCCTGGCCTGGTCGTCGGATTCGCCGCGGAAACCGGCGACGCCGAGAACAGCGTGCTGGAGTACGGCGCGGCGAAGCTGGCCCGGAAGGGCTGCGAGCTGCTGGTCGTGAACGAGGTGGGGGAGAACCTGACCTTCGGGACCGATGAGAATTCCATCACCATCCTGTCGGCGCTCGGGGCCGACCCGGTCCACGCGTCGGGCTCCAAGGACGCCGTGGCGCGGACGGTCATCGAGGCCGTCGCCGCCGCGCTCGGCCGCTAGCAGGCGGCTTGGCGGCGTCCACCCACCGCCATGCCGCCGTGCGTGCCGCCGGGTTTGCGGTCCCGTCGGCGTCATCGTTCGTCACGGTGCGTCACACGACCGGGCCCGGCGCGTCACAAGCGGTTCACGGGATGGACGCATGAATCTGACCGCGCGCCAAGTTGACGGTAGAGTAGCTAGGTGACTTTAGAAACCCCGCAGCTGCGCCTCTTCACCTCCGAATCGGTTACGGAGGGCCACCCGGACAAGATCTGCGACCAGATCTCCGACGCCATCCTCGACGCCATGCTGGCGCAGGACCCCAACTCCCGTGTTGCAGTGGAGACGCTGACCACCACCGGGTTGGTGCACGTTGCCGGCGAGGTGACGACCGACGGCTACGTCGAGATCCCGGAGATCGTGCGCCGCACCATCCTGGACATCGGCTACGACTCCTCCGCCAACGGCTTCGACGGCGCGCGCTGCGGCGTTTCGGTGTCGATCGGGCAGCAGTCCCAGGAGATCTCCGACGGCGTCTTCAACTCCCTGGAGGTCCGCGAGGGCACCGCCGTTGACCCGCGCGACGCGCAGGGCGCCGGCGACCAGGGCCTGATGTTCGGTTACGCGTCCGACGAGACCGAAACCCTCATGCCGACCCCGATCCACCTGGCGCACCGCCTCTCCGAGCGGCTGACCGACGTCCGCAAGTCCGGCCTGCTGGACCTGCTGCGCCCGGACGGCAAGACCCAGGTCACCGTCGGCTACGACGGCGACGTACCGGTATCCGTCGAGACCATCGTGGTCTCCTCCCAGCACGCCGCGGAGTTCTCCCTGGAGGACCTGAAGGACGGCCTGCTGGAGCACGTGGTGAACCCGGTGCTGGCCAACGCGCCGCTGGACACCTCCAAGACCCGCATCATCCTGAACCCGTCGGGCCCCTTCATCATCGGCGGCCCGGTCGGCGACGCAGGCCTCACCGGCCGCAAGATCATCGTCGACACCTACGGCGGGTTCGCCCGCCACGGCGGCGGCGCCTTCTCCGGCAAGGACCCCTCGAAGGTCGACCGCTCGGCCGCCTACGCCATGCGCTGGGTCGCCAAGAACGTCGTGGCAGCCGGCCTGGCGCGCCGCGTAGAGGTCCAGATCGCCTACGCCATCGGCGTGGCCCGCCCGGTCGGCCTCTACGTGGAGACCTTCGGCACCGAGTCCGTCGACCCGGCGAAGATCACCGCGGCGATCAACGAGGTCTTCGACCTGCGCCCGCTGGGCATCATCGAGGACCTGGACCTGAAGCGCCCGATCTACCAGAAGACCGCAGCCCACGGCCACTTCGGCCGCGAGGACGCCGAGTTCACCTGGGAAGCGCTCGACCGCGTCGACGCGCTGAAGGCGTACTTCGGCGCCTAGGAACCCCACACCCCGCAGTCCGGCCGCCCTGGCGCCCGTGCTGCCGCCGGCCCCCGTGGCGCTTGCCCCTGAACGGGCGGAGCCACGGGGGCCGTGCCGTTTGCCGTGCCGTTTGTCAAAGGGGTGGCCCGACGTGCCAGAATGCTGGAGGGCACAGGCCGGATGGCCTACGGCCCGACGAGCAACGCCGGACGACGGCGAACACCAAATACACCGATGACACCGACATACACAGGACAACCCGAAGGGAACGCGCCGGCACCGTGAGTGATCCACTTCAGCCATCGCTGCTGGCGGGCTTCGACCTGGGCTCCACGCTGCCCGGAACCCCCAAGACCGCCGAGCACCTGCCGGTGGCCCGGGTCATCATCGACTCGGCGTTGCCGCATCTGGACCGGCCCTTCGACTACCTGGTCCCCGCGCAGCTGGATGCCACGGCCCGGCCGGGCGTGCGGGTCAAGGTGCGCTTCGGCGGCCAGGAGCTCGCGGGCTTCCTCGCCGAACGGCTTGAACACGGCGAACAGGGCGTGAGGCTGCAGCCCCTGGGGTCCGTGGTGTCGCCCGAGGTGGTGCTCACCGCGCCGGTGCTCGCCACCGCACGAGCCGTGGCCGAACGCTACGCGGGGACGCTGTGGGACGTCTTGCGCTCCGCGGTTCCCCCGCGCATGGCACGGGTCGAGAAGGAGGCCGGCACCGCGGATGAGGCACCGGACCCGGCCACTCCAGAAACGCACCCTCCGGCTGCTGCCGCCGGCCCGGCCGACCCGCGTGTCGCGGGGCAACACGCCGATGACGCGCCCACGGGCGACAAGCGCGATGCACCACATGGCGTTGTTTCGGATGGCGTTGATCCACGCGGTCTTGATGCGCTGCACGGCCCGCTGCTGGCCGAATACGACGGCGGGGCGCACTTCGCCGCGGAACTGGCCGCGGGAAATTCACCGCGCGCGGTGCTCAGCGCGGTGCCCAACCGCCCCGGACACTGGCCGGCACTGCTGCTGGAGGCGGCTCTTGCCGCCAACGAATCGGGGCGCGGCGCGCTGATCGTCGTGCCCGACGCACGCGACCTCGCCCGGCTGTGCACGCTGCTCGACGAGCGGATCGGCACCGGGAATTACGTGCGGCTCAGCGCCGAGGACGGGCAGACCCCGCGCTACCGGAACTTCCTCAGGGCGGCCCGCGGCCAAGCCAGGCTGGTGGTCGGCACCCGCAACGCGGCCTTCGCCCCGGTGAAGGACCTGGGGCTGGTCATCATCTGGGACGACGCGGACACCTCGCACGCCGAACCTCGCGCCCCCTACCACCACGCCCGCGAGGTGCTGCTGCTGCGCAGCGGGATCGAGAACGCGGCCATGCTGGTCGCGGCACCCGGGCGCAGCGCGGAGGCCCAGCGCCTGATCCGCAGCAACTGGGCCGTGGAATTGCGGGCCAACCGCGCGTTGCTGCGCGCCCACGCCCCGCGGGTGATCGCGGCCTCCGACGAGTTCGAGCAGAACCGAGACCCGCTGCTGCACGCGGCCCGGCTGCCGGCGGCCGCCTGGCGGGAGGCCAAGCTGGCGCTTGAGCGCGGCCCGGTGCTGGTGCAGGTGGCGCGCACCGGCTTCATGCCGGCGCTGCGCTGCGAACGCTGCAGGACCAGCGCGCGCTGCACCAAGTGCACGGGCCCGCTGGCCCTCGACGATGCGCGCGGCGCGCCCTCGTGCGGCTGGTGCGGGCTGGTGGCGGCCGGCTGGTCGTGCGCCGAATGCGGTTTCATGCGGTTGCGCGCGGCGAGCATCGGCGCGGACCGCACCGTGGAGGAACTCGGGCGGGCCTTCCCCAACGTGAACGTGGTGGCCGCCACCGGCGCCAAGCCGCTGCACCACGTCCCCGACGCCCCGGCGTTGATCGTCGCCACCCCGGGCGCCGAGCCCGTCGCCGAGCACGGCTACGCGGCGGTGCTGCTGCTGGACGGGGACCGGATGATGTCCCGCGAGGGCCTGCGCACCGGCGAGGAGGTGCTCAACCGGTGGATGGGCGCCGCACAGCTGGCCCGCGGCCACGTGGGCGCGCCGGGCCTTCCCGGCGGCGGAACCGTGGTGGTGGCCGGCGACCCCAGCGAGCCGATGCGCGCGTTGGTGAGGTTCGATCCCGGCGCCTACGCCGATGCCGAGCTGGGGGAGCGCCGCGCCCTCGGGCTGCCCCCGGCGGTGCGCACGGCCCTGGTCAAGGGCCCGGCGGCGACGGCGGACAAGTTCGTCGAGGCCCTGGGCTTCGGGGACGACGTGCGCCTGCACGGGCCGGTGCTGGCGGGCGAGGGCGAGCACCGCTGGCTGCTCTTCTACTCTTACGCCCAGGGACCCGCCGTCACCAGGAAGCTGCGGACGCTGCGCGCAAGCTTCAGCGCCGCGAAGGAGCCGATCCTCGCGATCCGGGTCGACCCGGACGGCATCCTGTAGCCTGCGTCCTCCAGACGTCGGGCGTTAGATGCCCGGCGTGGCCCCGTGCAGGATGCGCGGCACCGGCTTGGGCACGTACGGGTGCGCCGACCCCAGGAAACCGTTGATCAGCGCGCCGGCCTCAGCCGCCTTCTCGTAGTGGATCAGGTGCCCGACCTCGGGAATCACCCGCATGACGCCGCGCGGGAACGCGCGTGCCAGGGACTTCTGTCCCGGGATGGAGCCCAGTTCGTCCTGCTCGCCGACCACCAGCAGCGTGGGCTGGGCGATCCGCGCGGCGAAGTCGCGCACGGTTTCGGTGATCGACGCCGCGTAGGCCTCGCGCAGCGTGGCCCGCGAGGTGAAGCCGGAGAAGTAGCGGCGGTGCTGGTCAAAGACGTAGGCGCGCATGGCGGGGTCACTGGACTTCAGCATCGCCAGGCTGGTCACGTCGGTGATGAGGCGCGAACGCAGCAGCCCCTCGCCGAGCCTCGCCGGCAACGCCGCCCCCGCGCGGTAGTAGAGGCTTGCGATGCGGGACATGAATGCCTGGTTGCCCTCGAGCGCGGGCTCGCAGATCGGGTTGATAAGCACCAGCTCGGCAAAAGCATCGGGATGTCTGGCCAGGTAGGCGGCGGTGACGATGCTGCCGAAGGAGTGGCCCAGCAGGATGGTTTCCGGGCCGAGGCCCAGTTCCCCGCGCAGCGCATGGATGACCTCGGCGTACCCGGTGACGTCGTGCGCCGGCTGCGGCTGCCCCGGGGCGGCGGCGAACGGGGTGGAGACCCCGAAGCCGGGCAGGTCGGGCACGATCACGGTGTAGCCGGGCAGCTCCTCGATCAGCCTGACGAGTCCGTGGTGGTCGCCCCGGAAACCGTGCACGGCCAGGATCACGCCGCGGCTGGCCTCGCGTGCGGGGTAGCTCCAGCAATGGACTTGGGAACCGTGCACCTCGTGGATGCTGTGCAGGCTCGGGCGTTGGGGGCTGAAAACTTCGGCTGGCATGCATCCAGCCTAGTGGCAAGCCCGGCCCGTCGCGTAGGGCCCCGCCTAGCCGAGCGGAACGCCGGGGGAGTTGAGCAGTTCCAGCGCCGTTCCCTCGTCGAGCACCAGGTCGGTGACAAGCCCGCCGGCCAGCGCCCCGCGCAGGGCCGTGAGCTTGCCGCGCCCGGAGACCACGCACAGCCGCCGCGGCACCTCGCGCAGGGTCTGCAGGCTGGGTCCGGTGGCGCGCTCGTTGATTTCGATGCCCTCGTCGCTGCCGTGCGCGTCGAAGAACATGGTGGCGACGTCGCCCACCACGCCGCGTTCGCGCAGGGCGCGGTCCTCCTCGTGGGTCAGGTAGCCGCCCCGGTAGACCTGCGAGGGGACGGCCGCGGCCGTGGCTCCCAGGCTGAAGACCGCCAGGGTCATGTTCCGCTGGATCTTCAGCACCCGCTGCACCGAGCCCTCGCGCCACATGGCCTCGCGGGTCGACGCCCTGTCGAAGAACGCCGGGACGGGGAACTGCTCGACGCGCGCCGTGAAGGCCGCGCCGAAGCGCTGCAGGATGTCCGAGGCGTAGGTCAGCCCGGTCGTCTGCGGGTTGGCAGCGCCGTTGAGCTGGACGATCACGGTGTCGTGGGTGGGCTTGCGGCTCAGCGCATTGGACATCGCCTGCACCGTGGAGCCCCAGGCGACGCCGACGGTCATGCCGGAGGAGATCAGGGTGCTCAGCACGTGCGCGGCGTGCGAGGAGACGCGCTCAAGGATTTCGCTGTCGCTGAGCGACCCGTCGGTGGGAACCACGAACACCTGGAGCCCGTAGATGCGCTCGAGTTCGCGCACCAGCACCGGCGTCCGGTCGCCGGTGGCGTTGATCTCGATGTTCACCAGGCCGGTGCGCCGGGCCATGCCGAGCAACCGGGAGACGGTGGAGCGCGAGACGCCCAGTTCGCGGGCGATCGATTCCATGGTCAGGTGCTGCAGGTAGTAGAGCTGGGCCGCGCGCAGGGCGTCGCGTTCGCGGGGGACGACCTGCGCCGGATGCGGCGCCTGGTGCTTCGCCTGCACGTTTTGAGCACCCGGTGCGGGCGGAAAGTCACTGGTTAGGTGCTGTTTCATCGGCTGAAACGGCCTTTCGTGCACATATGTGCATTTCGGTTGACGGGAGTGTTCTGCACTGACCAGACTAGCTCGTATCCGGTGCAATGCGGCTCCCAGAGCCCGCTGGCGATCATCCGGGGACGCTCTGCCCTGTTGCTTGTTTGGTTTCGGTGCCAGAGTGGAATCCCCGGGATGTGAACCGATTGTTCCCGGATCGTTTGAAGTTTGAGCCACGCATCACAGCACCATGGAAGGGCCTCACAGTGGAAGCCGCAACCCCACATCGTTCACAACTCGCCGCCCTGCGCGAGCGCCCGGGAGCCAAGGTCCTCATAGTGGGTGGCGGCATCAACGGCGTCGCCACGTTCCGCTACCTGGCCATGCAGGGTGTCGACGTTGCCCTGGTGGAAAGGGGCGACTACTGCCAGGGCGCCTCGGGCGCCTCCTCGCACATGATCCACGGCGGCATCCGCTACCTCGAAAACGGCGAGTTCCGCCTGGTCCACGAATCCGTGCAGGAACGCAACTCGCTGCTGGAAATCGCACCGCACTACGTGAAGCCGTTGCAGACGACGATCCCGATCTTCTCCACGTTCTCCGGCATCCTGTCGGCGCCCATGCGCTTCCTGACCCACCGCAGCGGCAAGCACACCGAACGCGGCGCCGTGCTGATCAAGGCCGGACTGGTGCTCTACGACCTGTTCGCAGGTGCCGGCGCCTCCAAGCGCAACACCCCGTGGCACAAGTTCCGCGGGGCCAAGGCCTCGCTGGCGGAGCTGCCGCAGCTGCGCGACGACGTGAAGTACACGGCAACCTACTTCGATGCCTCGGTGCACAACCCCGAGCGGCTCACCCTCGACGTCCTGCGCGACGGGCTGCACGCCAACCCCAACGCCCGGGCCAGCAACTACGTTTCCCTCGTGGGCCACGGCGCCCAGGGAGCCCGCCTGCGCGACGAGCTCAGCGGCGAGGAATTCGACTTCGATGCGCAGGTCGTCGTGAACGCCACCGGCGCCTGGGTCGACCTGACCAACCAGGCCATCGGAAGCCCCAGCAAGTACATGGGCGGCACCAAGGGCAGCCACATCGTGCTGGACCACCCCGAGCTGCTTGCGGCAACCGGCGGCCGTGAGATCTTCTTCGAGCACAGCGACGGCCGCATCGTGCTGATCTACCCGATGGGCGACCGCGTGCTGGTGGGAACCACCGACATCGACGCGGACATGAGCGTGCCCGCACGCTGCACCGACGCCGAGGTCCAGTACTTCTTCGACCTGGTCCACCACGTCTTCCCGCGCATCCGCGTCACCGAGAACGAGATCGTCTACAAGTTCTCCGGCGTTCGCCCGCTGCCGCGCCACGACGACACGGCCCCGGGATTCGTCTCCCGCGACTACCGCGTGGAGCGCACGGAGCTGGAAGACAAGTCGGTCATGCTCTCGCTAGTCGGCGGCAAGTGGACGACCTTCCGCGCGCTGGCCGAAACCCTGGGCGGCAAGGTCCTGGCCGAGCTCGGCGTCACCGAGGTGCAGAGCACCCGCGGTGTGGCGATCGGCGGCGGCAAGAACTACCCGCGAAGCGTCCAGGAGAAGAATGCCTGGTTGGCCGCCCGCAGCGACCGAGCGCCCCGGGCCCGCCTCGAGGTGCTGCTCGAACGCTACGGCAGCCGTGCCGACACGGTGCTCGATGCCATCGGCACCAACGATCCCGTGCTGGCCGAATGCGCGGAACTGTCCGCGGCAGAACTGGTCTACCTTGCCGAACACGAACAGATCGGCACCCTCGTCGACCTGTTCATCAGGCGCACCTCGCTGGCTTTCCGCGGCCTGGTGACCCCGGAGCTCATGGCCGCCTGCGCCGGGATCCTCGCCCCGGTCCTGGGCTGGGACTCCGCCGAAATCGATGCCCAGGTCGCCGAGTGCGCCCGGGTCCTGGAACAGGAACACGGGGTGCGATTCGCCCCGGCCGGCGCCTAAACCCCGCCACCCGCGCCTCACCTCGCCTTTTAGTTTCCGGCTACCCCTTTACCCACGTTTTCAGACGTGGGTAAAGTGTGCCCAAAAGCGTTAGTGATTAAGCTCACGTCAGTTGGGGAATTTCGGTTCGAGGGACTCGCCTTTCGGCGGGCCCCTGCCGGAAGCCGTTGCAAGAAATGCACGCCAAGTTTTTCACTCACACACGAAAGAGGTTGAACCATGTCCCTAAACGCATTCTTAGCCGAGATGCTCGGCACGATGCTGTTGCTGCTCTTGGGCGGCGGCGTAGTTGCCAACGCCGTGCTGGCCAAAACCAAGGGCTTCGCCGGCGGATTCCTGATGATCAACTTCGGATGGGGCCTTGCCGTCTTCGCCGGCGTCTTCGCCGCGGCAGCATCGGGCGCCCACCTGAACCCGGCAGTCACCGTCGGCCTGTGGGTCAACGGCGATGTCGCCGAGTTCGGCCCCGGCATTCCCAAGACCTTGCTCGTCGTCCTCACGTACTTCGCGGCGCAGCTGCTCGGAGCCATGCTCGGCGCGGTGCTCTGCTACCTGGCCTACAAGCAGCACTTCGACGCAGAGGAAGACCCGGCACTGAAGCTTGCGGTCTTCTCCACCGGCCCGGCCATCCGCTCCTACGGCTGGAACCTGGTCACCGAGATCATCGGCACCTTCGTGCTCGTCTTCGTGATCGCAGGCCTGGGCAAGACGCCCCACCAGCTCGGCCCCCTGGCCGTGGCACTGCTGGTCGTCGGCATCGGCGCCTCGCTCGGTGGCCCGACCGGGTACGCCATCAACCCCACCCGTGACCTCGGCCCGCGCATCGTCCACGCACTGCTCCCGATCAAGGGCAAGGGATCCAGCGACTGGTCCTACGCCTGGGTGCCGGTCGTCGGCCCGATCATCGGCGGTCTCATCGGCGGCCTGGCCGCCGCAGCCATGTTCTAACCCCGCGCCCCGCGCAACGGCTTCTTAGCAGCACACCAGAGCAGTCCCCACCGTGTTCCCCGACAACCGGGGAACACGGAACTCGCCACCGGGCCACCTGGCCCGAAGTTGAAAGGACCCCCACAGCATGTCCAAGTACGTCATCGCCATTGACCAGGGAACCACCAGCTCCCGAGCCATCGTTTTCGACCACGCAGGCACCATCGTTTCCACCGGCCAGATGGAGCACGAGCAGATCTTCCCGCAGGCCGGTTGGGTCGAGCACAACGCCATAGAGATCTGGGACAACGTCCGCGAAGTCATCGCCGTCGCCCTGGCCGCCGGGAACCTCACCCGCCACGACATCGCGGCCGTCGGCATCACCAACCAGCGCGAGACCTCGGTGGTCTGGAACAAGAAGACGGGCATTCCGGTCTACAACGCGATCGTCTGGCAGGACACCCGGACCCAGTACATCGTCGAGGAACTCGCCGCAAACGGGGGCGTGGACCGCTACAAGGAACGCGTGGGCCTGCCGCTGGCGCCGTACTTCTCCGGCACCAAGGTCAAGTGGATCCTCGACCACGTCGAGGGCGCCCGCGAGGCCGCCGAGGCCGGGGACCTGCTCTTCGGCAATACCGACACCTGGGTGACCTGGAACCTGACCGGCGGCACCGACGGCGGTGTGCACATCACCGACGTCACCAACGCCTCACGCACCATGTTCATGGACCTGGAAACGCTCGCCTGGGACGACGAGATCCTCGCCGACTTCGGCGTCCCGCGCAGCATGCTGCCGGCCATCAAGTCCTCCTCCGAGGTCTACGGCCAGGTCCACTCCTCGCAGCTGCTGCGCGAGGTCCCGATCTCCGGCATCCTGGGCGACCAGCAGGCGGCAACGTTTGGCCAGGCCGCCTTCGACGCGGGCGAGGCCAAGAACACCTACGGCACCGGCTGCTTCCTGATCTTCAACACCGGCGAAGAGATCGTGCGCTCCAAGAACGGCCTGCTCACCACGCTGGGCTACAAGCTCGGCGACGCGGCACCGGTCTACGCGCTTGAGGGCTCGATCGCGGTCGCGGGGTCGCTGGTCCAGTGGCTGCGCGACAACATCGGCATGATCTCCACCTCGGCGGAGATCGAGACCCTCGCGGCAACCGTGTCGGACAACGGCGGCGTGTACATCGTCCCGGCGTTCTCCGGGCTCTTCGCCCCGTACTGGCGCTCGGACGCCCGCGGCGCGATCGTCGGACTGACCCGGTACGCGAACAAGAACCACATCGCCCGCGCGGCCCTGGAGTCCACGGCCTTCCAGACCCGCGAGGTGCTCGATGCCGTCAACGCCGACTCCGGCGTTCCGCTGACCGAGCTGAAGGTCGACGGCGGCATGGTCGCCAACGACCAGCTCATGCAGTTCCAGGCGGACCTGCTCGGCGTGCCGGTCATCCGCCCCAAGGTCACGGAGACCACGGCGCTGGGCGCGGCCTACGCCGCGGGCCTGGCCGTCGGGTTCTGGAACGACCTGGGCGAGCTGCGGGCCAACTGGTCCGAGGACAAGCGCTGGGAGCCAAACATGGACACCGCGGAGCGCGAACGCCAGATGCGCCTGTGGCAGAAGGCCGTCACCCGCACCTTCGACTGGGTTGACGAGGACGTTCGCTAGACGCCCCGAAACCCGCACCCTGCGGACCGGATAGCCGGTGCCCGGGCGTTGACCCCGCGATGAAATGGGGCAATGCCCGGGCCTTGCTGTAGAATGCAGAACATGAACGTTGAGCTCTTGCTAACCTAGCCGTATGGGTTTCACCCCCATACGGCCGCCCCTTGCATGCAAGGGGCTTTTGTGTGTCACGGGGTCTTTCGATCCGGCGCACAGGCGGCCCGGCAACCGGGAACGTTCCCACATACGCGCACGATTATAAGAAGGCGAAACACGATAGTGAGCACTCAGCCCACCGGCACCGAAACCGCGGACAACGAGTCCACCGCAGCGGCCTACAACTTCCAGGAGATGGAAGCCAAGTGGGCTCCGGTGTGGGACGAACTAGGTGTCTTCACCCCCAAGGACGACGGCAGTGCCGAACGCCGCTACGTGTTGGACATGTTCCCGTACCCTTCGGGCGACCTCCACATGGGCCACGCCGAGGCCTTCGCCATGGGCGACGTCGTCTCCCGCTACTGGCGCCAGTGCGGCTACGACGTCATGCACCCGATCGGCTGGGATTCCTTCGGCCTGCCGGCGGAAAACGCCGCCATCAAGCGCAACGCCCACCCCGCCGAGTGGACCTACGCCAACATCGACACCCAGGCCGCCAGCTTCAAGCGCTACGCGATCTCCGCCGACTGGGACCGCCGCCTGCACACCTCGGACCCGGAGTACTACCGCTGGACCCAGTGGCTGTTCACCCGCTTTTACGAAAAGGGCCTGGCCTACCGCAAGAACCACCCGGTGAACTGGTGCCCGAAGGACCAGACCGTGCTGGCCAACGAGCAGGTCGTCAACGGCGCCTGCGAGCGTTGCGGGACCCAGGTGACCAAGAAGTCGCTGAACCAGTGGTACTTCAAGATCACCGACTACGCCGACCGCCTGCTCGATGACATGGACGACCTCAAGGGCCACTGGCCCGAGCGCGTGCTGGCCATGCAGAAGAACTGGATCGGCCGCTCCGAGGGCGCCCACGTGGACTTCGTCATCGAAGCCACCGAGGCCAAGGAAGCGCACAAGACCACGGTCTTCACCACCCGCCCGGACACCCTGCACGGCGCCACGTTCTTCGTGGTCGCCGCCGACGCCGAGCTGGCCAACGAGCTCGTCACCGAGGAGCACCGCGAGGCCCTGGAGGCCTACCAGGAGCAGGTCAAGGCGCTGTCCGAGATCGAACGCCAGGCCACCGAGCGCGAAAAGACCGGTGTCTTCACCGGCCGCTACGCCATCAACCCTCTCAACGGCGAGAAGCTGCCCGTCTGGGCCGCCGACTACGTGCTGGCCGAATACGGCACCGGCGCGATCATGGCCGTGCCCGCGCACGACCAGCGCGACCTCGACTTCGCCCGCGCCTTCGGCCTGCCGGTGCGCGTGGTCGTCGAGACCGGCGCCGAGGACCCGGCCGAGACCGGCGTTGCCGCCGCCGGCGAGGGAACCCTCGTCAACTCCGGCGAGCTCGACGGCCTGCCGAAGGCCGAGGGCATCGCCCGCGCCATCGAGATCGTCGAGGCCGCCGGCACCGGCGAGAAGTTCGTGAACTTCCGCCTGCGCGACTGGCTGCTGAGCCGCCAGCGCTTCTGGGGCACCCCGATCCCGATCATCCACTGCGAGCACTGCGGAGAGGTCCCGGTTCCCGACGACCAGCTGCCGGTCCGCCTGCCGGACAACCTGCGCGGCGAGGACCTGGCCCCCAAGGGCACCAGCCCGCTGGCGGCCGCCAGCGACTGGGTCAACGTGGACTGCCCCAAGTGCGGCGCCGCAGCCAAGCGCGACACCGACACCATGGACACCTTCGTGGACTCCTCCTGGTACTTCCTGCGCTTCGTTTCCCCGAAGTACACCGAGGGACCGTTCGACCCGGAGGCCGTGCGCAACTGGATGCCGGTCGGCCAGTACGTCGGCGGCGTGGAGCACGCGATCCTGCACCTGCTCTACTCGCGCTTCTTCACCAAGGTCATCTTCGACCTGGGCCTGATCGATGTCACCGAGCCGTTCTCCGCGCTGCTGAACCAGGGACAGGTGCTCAACGGCGGCAAGGCCATGAGCAAGTCGCTGGGCAACGGCGTCGACCTCGGCGAGCAGCTGGACAAGTTCGGCGTGGACGCCGTGCGCCTGACCATGATCTTCGCCTCCCCTCCGGAGGACGACGTGGACTGGGCCGACGTGTCCCCGGGCGGCTCCCAGAAGTTCCTGGCCCGCGCCTGGCGCGTGGCCCAGGACGTCGCCAGCGCCCCGGGCGTGGATGCGTCCACCGGAGACAAGGCCCTGCGCCACGTCACCCACAAGACGGTCCACGAGGCCGCCGCGCTGCTCGAGGGCGGCAAGTTCAACGTGGTCATCGCCAAGGCGATGGAGCTGGTCAACGCGACCCGCAAGACCATCGACGCCGGCGCCGGCGCGGCGGACCCGGCCGTCCGCGAGGCCGCCGAGGCCACCGCGGTCATCCTCTCGCTCTTCGCCCCGTACACGGCCGAGGACATGTGGGCCGCGTTGGGCCACGAACCCGCCGTCGCCAACGCCGGATGGCCGGCCGTCGACGAGGCACTGCTCGTCGAGGACAGCGTCACCGCCGTCGTGCAGATCAAGGGCAAGGTCCGCGCACGCCTGGAGGTGCCCGTCGACATCACCGCCGAGGACCTCGAGGCGCTGGCCCTGGCCAACGAGCAGGTCATCCGCTACCTGGACGGCGCGGCCATCGCCAAGGTGATCGTGCGTGCGCCGAAACTGGTGAACGTGGTTCCCGCGTCCTAGTCAGGGGCTGTAACCTAACCATATGGATCCTGACCAGTTGCCCGTCCGACCGCCGTGGCAGACACGCACCGGCGGTTGGGTGGGCAAGTTGCGCCAGCGCCTGGACCGCCCCGAACACGGCGGCCCGGGCGGGCGCGGATTCATTCCCGTCGGGGTCGTCACCGACTCCGCCGCGGCCCTGCCGGCCGACTGGGCCAAGGCCCACGGGCGCTACCTGCGGGTGGTGCCGATGCCGGTGATGATCGACCACCAGATCTACTCCGAGGGCACCGACGACGTCCCCCACGAGCTCGCCCTCGGCCTGGCCATGGGCAAGTCCGTGCGCACCTCGCGCCCGGCGCCCGGCCAGCTGCTGCGCGCCTACCGGGAGCTTGCCGACGCGGGGGTCAAGCGGATCATCTCCATCCACCTCTCCGGCTCGCTCTCCGGAACCGTGGACGCCGCCCGGCTGGGCGCGGCGCAGTCCCCGGTCCCGGTCACCGTGATCGACTCGCTCACCGTCGCCCTCGCCGAGGGCTTTGCGGTGATGGAGGCCGTCACCGCCGCGGCCGCAGGCGCGAGCCTGGGGGAGCTGGTGGAGATCGCCGGCCGCGCACCGGAAAACCACGTCTTCTTTGCCGTGCCCTCCCTTGAGCAATTGCGCCGCGGCGGACGGATCGGCGCCATGGCCTCGGTGCTGGGCACCCTGCTGAACGTCAAGCCGATCCTGAGCGTCTGCGACGGGCACATCATCGCGCACGAAAAGGTCAGGTCGCAGTCGCGCACCGTGGCACGGCTCGTGGCGATAGCCCGCGCGGAGGCCGCCGTGCGCGGCCCCGAGGCGCGCCTTGCCGTGCACTACTTCGGCAACGAGGCGGCCGCCGAGGAAGTCGTGCACGAACTTGCGGGGGCCTCGCGCTTCGAGGTGCTGGCCGTTCCCGTCCCGGCGGTGCTGGGCGCGCACACCGGCGCCGGCGTGCTGGCGGTCGCGATCGGCGGCGGAAGCACGCCCCAGCCGCCCGGCCCTGCCGACGCCAAGCCCCGCCAGTCGGCCCCGCGCCGCGAGCACCGCCCGAGGCAGGGTGGGGATCCCGGGACCGCGCCGCGCCCGGAGGTTCCGGCGGCGACCCCGGAGTAGGGTCCGGCAGACAGCACCGCCTGCTCAGGGCTTGGGACCCCCGTTGACGTTGCGGTCGTGGCAGGCCGCTGCGGCCTCCGGCGCAACGTGCGGGCCGGGCGCCGGCAGGTTGCGGATGCCGATGGCGGAGATCGCGGCCCCGGCAAACAGGAGCGCCGCGGTGACAACCAGGACCCGGTGGAACGAGCCGTAGTCCAGCGTGGCCCCGACGATCGTGCCGGTGGTGGCGACGGCAACCAGCCCCGCCACGCGGGCCACCGCGTTGTTGATGGCCGACCCGATGCCGCTGCGCTCCGCGGCGATCGAGCCCAGCACGGCCGCGGTCAGCGGCGCCACCGTGATCGACAGGCCCAGCCCGAACAGCACCACCCCGGGCAGGATCTGCCACCAGTAGTCCAGCGGTTCCCGCGACGTGAGCATCAGCAGGAAACCGCAGCCGCCCAGGAACGGGCCGAGCCCCATGAACAGGCGCGGGCCGTGCTTCCCGGCCAGCGTGCCGAAGAGCGTGGAGAACGACAACGACATGATGGTCAGCGGGATGGTCGCGAGACCCGCGGCCAGGGCCGAGAACCCGGCGACCTCCTGCAGGAAGATCGGGATCATGAACAGCCCCAGCGACAGGCCGGCGTAGATCGACGCCGTGGCGAGGTTGCCGATGCCGAAGTTCCGGATCCGGAACAGCCCCAGCGGCATCATGGGGTGCGTTGCCCGCGCCTGCCACCAGATGAAGCCGGCCAGGCAGGCCAGCCCCGCCGCGAAGGGCGCCAGCACCAGCGGGCTGGCCCAGCCCAGCGTGCCCTGCATGATCAACGCGTAGACCGTCCCGGCCAGGCCCAGCGCCGCAAGCAGCGCGCCGGGGACATCGATGTGTGCTTCGGTGCTCCCGCGCGCCGGGTCGTGCAGCCTAAGCAGCAGCAGCATGGTCGCGGCGATCGGCACCACGTTGATGCCAAAGACCCACCGCCAGCCGATGGTGTCCACCAGCACGCCGCCGAGGACCGGGCCGACGATGAACGCCGTGCCGGTCCACCCCGTCCACAGGCCGATGGCCCTGGCGCGGGGCTCCTCCTCGAAGGCCGAGGTGATCAACGCCAGCGAACTGGGCACCAGCAGGGCGGCGGCGGCTCCCTGGAACAGCCTCGCGGCAACCAGCACAGGGCCGGAGGGCGCCGCCGCGCACAGCAGCGAGGCCGTACCGAACAGCAGCAACCCGGCACGCAGCACCCTGACGCGGCCGTGCGCGTCGGACAGGGCGCCGGCCACGAGTATCAGCGAGCCGAGGGTCAGCAGGTAGCCGTCGAGCACCCACTGCTGGGTGACCAGGCCGCCTCCGAGGTCCGCTGCGATGGCCGGCAACGCCACGTTGACGATCGACCCGTCGAGAAACGCCACGAAGGAGGAGAGGATCGCCACCCACAGGACCACCAGTTCACGTGATGTCATGCGGCGTTGCACTCTTCCCTTCCTGCACGGGGTCGTTCCCCTATGACCGAAGGTAGAACCGCGTGCACGGAGAGTCAACGAAGGGGGAACCCGCGGGCGGCATTCGGTGGTGGCGCCCGGCCTCCAGGCTCGCCGTTCCACTGGCGGGTTCGGCGGAGCAGAACCCGCCAGTCGGAGTGGATATTCGGGTCGCTCGTTATTGCTTTTGCCCGGCTGCAGGTGTCCACTGTTTATGGAACCTGCGCCACGGCGAACGTGGCCGTGCGACGGGGACCGGACACTATTTATGGAACAACCTCCAGGAGGATGCCATGTCCGCAGCATCGGCTGAGCAGAAGACCGTGAAGCCTTGGGTCTACCGCGTGATGCCCGTCGAAGGCGAGGATGACAAGAAGTGGGACCTGCACAAGGTCCGGACCAGCAAGCACACGCACTTCCACACCGTGAAAGAGGCGGTTGCCGCGGCCCACGAGGAGGCCGGCGCGCACCCGGCCCACATCGTCATCCACGCCCTTGACGGCCATGCCTACCGCGAGTACGACCTGAGCTGAAGGCGCATGGAGCCAGCCGGGATCCGACCACGACAAACACGTGGCCGAATCCCGCCGGTTCGGACGATGGCCCACATTGCCGGGCAAACACAGGCACCTGTGTTTGCCCGGCAAAAGGGCGCAAAAGGGCTTCAGGGCTTCAGGGCAACGGTTGCCTGTGGAGTCAGCGGAAGCTCACGGGCCGAGGCGCGGCCGCGGGCATTGCCGCGAATAAAGACCAGCAGGATGAAGCCCGCGGCGATGACCAGCATGGTGCTGAGACCCGCGGCGCTGAGCAATGGATTCTGGGTTCCGGAATTGTCCACGTCGATCCCGCCGGAGGCCAGCATCGTGGCGGGATCGGTTAGCGCGTGCAGGAGCATGGGCCACACCAGGTTTCCGGTCACCCGGAGCGTGAGGTACATCAGCATCCCGAACGCGAAGGTGTAGCCCACGGTCGCAGCCACGGTGCTGAGCGGCTGGCCGCTCAGCAGGTTGACACTGTGCAGCAAGGCGAAAATGAGCGAGGAGAGCGCCGCGACGGCCCACTCGCCGTAACCGCGTCGGCGCAACAAGGTGACAGCCACGCCGCGGGTGAGCAGCTCTTCGGAGAAGCCGACAAACGCACCGGTAACAAACATCATCGCGACGACTCCGGCGGAATACCTGCCGTAATCGGTGCCGAACAGTCGAAGGACGATCGGTGCTAGAACCAGTGCCGGCGCGATCCACATCCACCGGCTTCCCTTTACCGGCTGGCGCGCAAACAAGGGACGGGGCAGCCATCCGACGGACCAGGCGAAGGCCGCCAGGATCAGGGAGCCGATGACCAAACCGAGTGTCACCGCGACGAAGATGCTCTGGGGTGTGGCAAAGATGTTGTCGTTGTCGATGGCCCCGCCGAGGAACGGGGATGCGGCCAGCGGCACCAGTTCGTACAGCGCCAAGTACACGACGGCAAAAGCCAAGGCCTTCCACCATCCGCCCCGGTTCCAAAACGATTTCCATTTTGATCCGCCGAGGTTCAAGGCCGACTCAGACATTGTGTGCCTTTCCCATTGTGGTTTACACGGAATCACCACGAGATGCATTCCGTGGCCAGTAACCAACCGACGCTCACTAATCTACTCCTGATCAGTGGTTTCGTGAACTGGCAGCGTCTCAGGAGGTCGAACCCGCCGCTGCCCACCTTGTGCTTTGGGTTTGGATCCGCTGCGTCCGGAAGTTCTCCACAACCGGTTCGCCGGCCCTGCACAAGAACGATCGGGTGCACTGGACTTGAGGCATGGGCAGACACGATTGGGCGGAACGTGCGGCCACCCCAGACCTGGCGCTGGCACCGGGCCGCCTGCGCGTGCTTATCGGCAGGTCGGCCGTCATCGTCCTGGTCATCGGCGCGCTGAGCTGGATCTCCGTCTCCATCGTTTTCAACCCGCCGCCCGCCGGCCCGAAACAGATCCAGTCCCTGCCTTTGGCCGTCGACGGAAGCTCCTCGCCGGAAGGAAAGCGGACCGTCGGACAAGAGCAGGGTGGACAAAGCGGGCAGCCGCCGCCGGCTGGAACCGTGGCCGCCGGTGCCAGGGCCGTCGTGCACGTCATCGGTGCTGTCAAGAAGCCGGGCGTGTACGAGTTGCCGATGGGTTCCCGCGCGCTGGACGCCGTCAACCGGGCCGGAGGGATGCAAAAAAACGCGGCACCGGACGCGGTCAACCTGGCGGCCGAAATCGCCGACGGACAACAGCTGCGCATACCGTTCCGAGGAGAGCGTTCCGGCGCGGCGGCCCAGACACCCGATGGGTCGACGCCACGGGCCGGCGCGGCCGGTGGCCCGCTGAACATCAACACCGCCACCAGCGCCGAACTTGAAGCGCTGCCCGGCATCGGCCCCGCGCTGGCCAAACGCATCATCGACTTCAGGCAAACCAACGGTGCCTTCAAGAACCTCGCCGAGCTCGACGCCGTCAGCGGCATCGGCCCGGCCATGCTCGCAACACTGCGCCCAAAGGTGGAGTTCAAGTGAGCAAGGCTGCCGGGCACGGACCCCCGAAGCGCTCGTTGCAGGGGCGGTTGCGCCGGCGGCTGGCGACGAGCCTCGGAAGCGGATCCAAGGCGGTTGCTGCCGACGAGGAGCCGTTGCGGTTGGACCTGCGCGGCCTCTGGTGCCTGATCGGGGCCTGGGCCGCCGCGCTGGTCGGGGTCCGCCTGAGCCTGCCGCAACAGGGAATGGCGGTGCTCCTGCTCTTGGGTTTGTCCGGGCTCGGCGTGCTGTTGCTGCTGCGGCCCAGGCACGCCCTGTTCGGCGGGGACACCGCGCCGCTCTTCGCGGCACCCGCGCTGCTGTGCACCGCGGCCGGCCTGGTGCTGGCAAACCTCGCACTCAGCGGGGCCACCACAGTGCCCGAGCCGCTTCGCCAAGCAGCGGAAGATTCCGCGGTCATCCGGGTCCGGGTCGAGCTGGCCGGTACTCCGCGCGCCAGCCTCGTGGCCGACAAGTTCTCCGAAGATTCCCGCGGGCACACCCGCTACCAGGTGGAGGCCCGCGCCGGGTCGATGCGCGGCGGTGACGTCTGGCTTCCCGCGGAGTCCGAGGTCATCCTGGGGTATGCGGACTCGCTGGCCCCGGCGGGCACACGGCCCACGCGCGGAACCGTCGTGGAGGTGCTGGCCCGCATCACGCCGACACCGGCCGGGCAGCGCAGCCGTTTCCGGCTCACGGCAGTGGCGCCGCTGGTGGTCCTGGAGACCGACGGCCAACCAGGCCTTGCCGAGCGGATGCGCCAAAAATTCCGGCAGCACGCGATGGTGCTGCCGGAGCCCGGGCGGGCCCTGCTACCGGCGATGATCTACGGGGATCGCGGCGGCCAGGACGAGGAACTCTCCGACGCCATGAAGGCCGCGGGGCTGTCGCACCTGAGCGCCGTCAGCGGGGCAAACTGCGCGATGGTGCTCGGCGCGGCCTTTGCCCTGTGCCGCCTCTTCGGCGTGCCGAGGTTGCCGACGCTGTTGCTGGGCATGGCCGCCCTGTGCGGATTCGTGCTGCTGGTCGGCTACGAACCCAGCGTGCTGCGCGCGGCCGTCATGGGAGCCATCGCCGCGTTCTCGGTGCATTCCTCGAGGGGCCGCAACGGGCTCTCGGCGCTCTGCCTTGCGGTGGTCGTTCTGCTGGCCATCGACCCCTATCTGGCGGGGGAGGCGGCGTTCCAGCTCTCCGCCCTGGCCACAGCCGGCATCGTGCTCATCGGGCGCCGGCTCGCCGAGAAGCTCTCACGCTGGCTGCCGCAATTCCTCGCCGAGGGAACCGCCATCGCCGTCGCGGCGCAGATCGCCTGCCTGCCGGTGCTGGTGGCCCTCAGCCCCTCCTTTTCGCTGTATTCCGTGCCCGCCAACCTGCTGGTCGCCCCGCTCATTCCCTGGATCACGATCACCGGCACGCTGGGCATCGTGGTGCTCATGGTTTCGGCACCGCTTGGCGGGCTGCTCATCTGGGCCGCCGGCATTCCGGCGGCCGGCGTGGGACTTGTCGGCGTGTGGGTCGCGGCATTGCCGGGCGCACTGAGGCCGTGGCCGACGGGTGTCGTGGGAATCGTCCTGGCCTGGGCGTTGTTCATTGCCATCTTCTTCTCGCTGGGCAATGCGCCGGAGCGTCCGGGGACCTGGCGGTCGCGGATCCCGAGGGGTGTCCAAAGCATGGCAACGGGGTTGCTCCTGGGCCTCACCCTTCCCGTGACGGCACTGGTCCCGGCGCCGTCCGTGGCATGGCTGGTGGTGGCCTGCGACGTGGGCCAGGGGGATGGCCTGGTCCTCAATGCCGGGCCTGCGGGGGCGATCGTTGTTGACACCGGCAGGGAGCCTCCGGACATCGACGCCTGCCTGCGGCGTCTGCGCGTCGAGAAGATCGCCGCGCTTTTCATCACGCACCAGCATGCCGACCACGACGGAGGGATCGCCGGAGCCGGGAAAAACCGCCAAGTGGGGCAATTGTTTTACTCGGTGCTCGATGACCCCGCGAAGCCGCCGGCGGTCAACGGGCTCAGGGGCGAACAACTGGAGTCCGGGGACGAGGGCAGCGCCGGGACGGTGGCTTGGCGGGTCCTGGCGCCGGGCGGAACTGACACCAAGATGGACGAAAACGACGCCTCGCTGGTGATTCGCTTCGAGATTCAGGTTCCCGGAACCGGCCGCACCGTTTCAATGCTGGCGACCGGTGACATGCAGGAGACCCCGATGGGGGCGCTGCTGGCCTCCGGGACGGTGCAACGGGCCGACATCCTGAAGATCGCCCACCACGGGGCGGCCAATGGCGGCACCGAAATCATGGATGTCGTCCGCCCCGCGGTGGCGCTGATCAGTGTGGGGAAGGACAACACCTACGGGCATCCGAGCCCGGACATCATCGGGGCCCTGAAGGAAAGGGGCGTGCCGGCGCTGCGCACCGACGAGCACGGGACGCTCGTCCTGGGGTGGGAGGACGGCGGGCTTGCCGTTGCGGTCCTGGAATCACTTCGACCGGCACAATAGTTGGTGTCGGCAACCGTCGGAAAATACCTGATGCGGGCGTTGCGGATAGTATTTATGGGGTTCTTCATTCACTACGTAAGGGTTCGGTCATGGCTGCGGCACGAGGCACAACTAAGAGCGCCGGGATTTCCTGGCGGGACGTCTCCCCGGCGGCGATCATCCTGTTGCAAGGCTCCGAGGATCTGCTTGCCTCCCGCTCCTTCGAGAAGGTCCGGGCAACCCTGCGGGCCGGTGCGGAGGTCGAGCTCACGCGCTTTGAAGCCAACTCGTACGAGCGCGGCGAATTGCTGCTGGCTTCCAGCCCCTCGCTTTTCAGCGAAACCAAGCTCATCGAGGTCCGCCAGCTGGCCAACATGAACGAGGACTTCCTGGGCGACGCCCTCGAGTACGCGAAGGCCCCTGCACCGGACACCACGCTTATCATGCACCACGGCGGGGGAGTACGCGGCAAGAAGCTGCTTGATGCACTCAAGGCTGCCGGAGCCGTGCTGGTGGACTGCCAACCGCTGAAAAAGGATGCGGAGAAGATCGACTTCGTCACCCAGGAATTCAAGGCGGCCAAGCGACGCCTGAGTCCCGAGGCGGCACGGGCCCTGGTTGCGGCGCTCGGTAGCGACCTGTCCGAGTTGTCCGCGGCATGTTCGCAGCTGCTGCAGGACACCATCGGTGCGATCGACCAGGACGTGGTTGACAAGTACTACGGCGGCCGGGTTGAAGCCACCGGCTTCAAGGTTGCCGATGCAGCCATGATGGGGCGTGCCGACGTGGCGCTCTCCACGCTTCGGCACGCGCTGGCCACGGGAACCGATCCGGTGCCGATCGTCGCAACGCTAGCCATGAAGTTGCGCCAGGTTGCCAAGGTTGCAGGCGTCCGCAAGTCCGCCGGCCAACTTGCAAGCGAACTGGGCATGCCGCCATGGCAGGTGCAGCAAGCCCAGGAGCAGGCCCGCTATTGGAGTGCCGACGACCTGGGCCGCTGCATCCGCCTGGTTGCCGAGGCCGACGCCCAGGTCAAGGGTGCCTCACGCGATCCCGAGTACGCCGTCGAACGCGCGGTCACCCAGATAGCCCTGGCTGCCAGACGCTAGGACTTCCGGTTCGCAGCTACCGCTGGATTCCGACCTTGCGGCGATCGCGGTGGGATTCAAGGGGAATCGGGCCGAATCGTTCCAGGAAGCGCAGTCTCGCAAGGAGGCGCGCAGCATGGCGGTTCCACAGGCCGGAGAAGAGCATCACTGCTGCCGAGGCCGTCACGACGGCGGCAGCGACATCCGTTGGATAATGCACTCCGATGTAGATCCGCGAGAGAGCCAAGGCAACGACCATGGCCGCACCCAGAATTGCGGCCGCATTTCGCCACCGGGTTCCACGGGCCAGGTAGTAGACGGCGAAGGTCAAGCCGACTGCCAGGCTGACGTGTCCGCTGGGGAAGCTGTCGAAGCCCGTTTCCGGGGCCAGCGGATCCGCCAACAAGGAAGGATTTGGGCGGGGTCGCTCCACGACCACCTTGAACACCTGCGAAGAGAGCCAACCCACTGACGCAACGGTCCCGAAACCGATCGCGTTCACTGGTGAGCGCCTCACCAGCAGGAGGAACAGGCAGATTGCTGCCAGGAGGATGCCGCCGCCGAAGGGGCTGAAAGCGGTGCTGAGCAAAAGCGCCATGCCGTTGAGCAGTGTGTCGTGATGGCGGCTGATCTCCTGATCCACGGCTAGTTCCCCTGTGGTGTATCCGGGCAGGTGCATTGCACCGAATCCAACGGCCAGCACGAGCGCAAGCATTGCGGT
This sequence comes from Paeniglutamicibacter sp. NPDC012692, assembly GCF_042901625.1. NCBI lineage: Bacteria > Bacillati > Actinomycetota > Actinomycetes > Micrococcales > Micrococcaceae > Paeniglutamicibacter > Paeniglutamicibacter sp. NPDC012692. The sequence continues at coordinate 519,569 of NZ_JBIBDE010000001.1, read as the reverse complement.
CGGGATCAGCACCCATGACTTCAGCTGCGGCAGAATCATCATGCGCATGCGTCCGTCGATTTGTGGACTCGGATACGCTGACCAGGTCTGGCTGACTTTGTTCATTTGGCAGGGCGCTCATTTCAGCATCCGGGGTCAAGGGGCAAGCAGCACCCTCAACGGATGCCGACTTGACGAGGTTACCGGCCCATTCAGTACGTTCGCCCTGAGGGAGCCCCTGATTGGCTGGGTGCTTCCCTCCAGGGCCAGTTGCGGTTCAGTGAACCACGTCCGTTCCGTGCGTGGTTCCCGGAATCCAAGGGAGAAACCGGGGAGCAAGTTAAACAAGTAGGCCCTCCACCCGATTGGGTGGAGGGCCTACTATGCAGTGAAGCAATCCTTAGAGGGCGTTAACCTTCTTGGAGATGGCCGACTTGTGGTTTGCTGCGTTGTTCTTGTGCAGCACACCCTTGGTGACGGCCTTGTCAATCTTGCGGCCAGCGGTTACCAGTGCGGTAGAGGCTGCGTCCTTGTCCTCGGCCACAACGGCAGTGTTTACTGCGCGAATTGCGGTCTTGAGCTCGGACTTGATTGCAGCGTTACGCTGGCGTGCCTTCTCGTTGGTGAGAATGCGCTTCTTCTGGGACTTGATATTTGCCACTGTTTTAAACTCTCTTGCTCATCGCTTATATGGTCGGTGAGGGATATCTTCCGGGCCATTGACTGAGCGGCGTGGGGATACCTATGGCGACCCGGGAGAAGTGCCCGTCGACCTGCGCGGACACACAAGAAGTAATACTATCAGGTTCACATCGAACTCACGATTCATTCGTGGAATCGCGAACGTGATGCGGGTCAAGTTCTATTGGCGCCGAGGAGCTGGGATTCGCGGTGAAGCAGCACTTCAGCCCGGTATTTCCCGACGCGTTTCCCGCCTGCTTACGAGCTAAGCCTGTCCGCGACACGCGAGAAAAGCTGCTTGTTCAGCACGGCTCCCTCTCGCCTGATGCCGGAGGGCAAGAGGCGGATCAGGCGATCTACCTTGACCTCGCTGGGTCGTCCCTGCTTGTCCCAGGGGCCCGATCCGACGTCCACGTAGTCCCTGTCGGAGCGCTGCGGGTTGGTGTGGTCCTTGGATGTCAGCATGAGCGCCAGCAGGTACTTCCCGTCGTTTCCGATCAGGAGAACCGGGCGGTCCTTGCCCTGGCTGTAGTCCTCTTCATAGGGGACCCAGGCCCACACGATTTCACCGGGGTCCGGCTGTCCGTCGGTCTCGGGGTTGTAGCGGGGCTTCACCGCACCGTGGAAGTCGCCCGGGTAGTCGCCGTTTTCCCATCCAAGGGCCGAGGTTGAATCGGTGCGCGCCGACTTGGAGGCGTTGCGCGCTCCTGTCGGGGCCGCGGGCCGGGGCCTGGTGCCCTGCTTTGTTGCCGTGGTGGTCGTCCGGGGCGGAGTCGGGGCACGCTTGGTGCCTTCTTTTGCGCTCGTGTCGTTCTGGGATTTCAGGAACCCTTCGAGGACTCGACCGAGAAACCCGAAGAATTTATTGGCGTTGAACTTCATTTGGCCAAACTATCAGGAGCAACACCTTGGTCGATTGTGCGACACCGGCGCCGCGGCATGGGAGAATGGCCTTTGCGAAGCAATTCGCTGCCAACTTACTTTTCCACTCCCTTATTAGCGAGGTCCCTTACGTGTCACCCATGGCCCGCACCGCACCGGTGCCTGCCGCGACAGATCCGGCGATCATCAGAAACTTCTGCATCATCGCCCACATCGACCACGGCAAGTCGACCCTGGCCGACCGCATGTTGCAGCTCACCGGAGTCGTTTCAAACCGAGATATGAAGGCCCAGTACCTGGACCGGATGGACATTGAACGCGAACGCGGCATCACCATCAAGTCCCAGGCCGTCCGCATGCCGTGGGAGGTCGACGGTCAGTCCTACGCACTGAACATGATCGACACCCCCGGGCACGTCGACTTCACCTATGAGGTATCGCGTTCCCTGGCGGCCTGCGAAGGCGCCATTCTTCTGGTTGACGCGGCGCAGGGCATCGAAGCCCAGACCCTGGCAAACCTGTACCTGGCCATGGAAAATGACATGACGATCATTCCCGTGCTGAACAAGATCGACCTCCCCGCGGCGCAGCCCGAAAAGTACGCTGCCGAAATCGCCAAGCTCATCGGCTGCGATCCCGAGGACGTCCTCCAGGTTTCGGGCAAGACCGGCGTGGGCGTTGAGGCCCTGCTGGATGAAGTCGTCCGCGTCCTTCCGGCCCCTGTCGGCGACCCCGACGCCCCGGCCCGCGCCATGATCTTCGACTCGGTCTACGACACCTACCGTGGCGTTGTCACCTACGTCCGAGTCGTTGACGGCAAGCTCTCGCCGCGCGAGAAGGTCCAGATGATGTCCACCGGCACCGTCTACGACCTGCTGGAAATCGGCGTCTCCTCACCGGAGCCGGTTCCCACCAAGGGCCTGGGCGTCGGCGAGGTCGGCTACCTGATCACCGGCGTGAAGGACGTGCGCCAGTCCAAGGTCGGCGACACCGTCACCAACTTTGCCAAGCCGGCAGAGGAGTCCCTGGGCGGTTACGAGGACCCGAAGCCCATGGTCTTCTCGGGCCTGTACCCGATCGACGGTTCGGACTACCCGGCTTTGCGCGACGCGTTGGACAAGCTGCAGCTCAACGACGCGGCACTGACCTACGTACCGGAGACCTCCGTGGCCCTGGGCTTCGGCTTCCGCGTCGGCTTCCTGGGCCTGCTGCACCTGGAAATCACCCGCGAACGCCTGGAGGCCGAGTTCAACCTCGACCTGATCTCCACCGCACCGAACGTGGTCTACGAGGTCATGACCGATGACAAGAAGATGCGCACCGTGACCAACCCGAGCGAATTCCCCGACGGGAAGATCCTCGAGGTCCACGAGCCGATGGTTGCCGGCACGATCCTTGCACCGAACGAGTTCGTCGGCGCCATCATGGAACTGTGCCAGTCCCGCCGTGGCGTCATGCGCGGCATGGACTACCTCTCCGAGGAACGCGTGGAGATCCGCTACTGGCTTCCGCTGGCCGAGATCGTCTTCGACTTCTTCGACGTCCTCAAGTCCAAGACCCGCGGCTACGCCTCGCTGGACTGGAAGGCCGACGGCGAGCAGATCTCGGATCTGGTCAAGGTCGACATCCTGCTCCAGGGCGAACAGGTCGACGCCTTCAGCGCAGTCACCCACCGCGACAAGGCCTACGCGTACGGGACCATGATGACCCAGAAGCTGCGCGAGCTCATCCCTCGCCAGCAGTTCGAAGTGCCGATCCAGGCAGCCATCGGTTCGCGCATCATTGCCCGCGAGAGCATTCGCGCTATCCGCAAGGACGTCCTGGCCAAGTGCTACGGCGGCGATATCTCGCGTAAGCGCAAGCTGCTGGAAAAGCAGAAAGCCGGCAAGAAGCGGATGAAGATGGTCGGCCGCGTGGAGGTCCCCCAGGAGGCCTTCATCGTTGCCCTTTCGTCCGACGAGCCCAAGAAAAAGTAACAATGCCTTCTGCTCTGCCCCTCGGGGATCCGGCACCGTCGGACGGGTTGCTTCCGGCAACCTGCGCCGACGGTGCCGTGGACCGGACTTTTTCGGTCTACGTGCACATTCCGTTCTGCGCCGTGCGCTGCGGATACTGCGACTTCAACACCTACACGGCACACGAGCTCGGCTCCGGTTCCAGCCAGGACACCTACGCGGAGGCCGTCTCCTCGGAGATCGCCTTCGGCGCCAAGGTCCTGGAGGAATCCGGCGTGCCGCGGCGCAGCGTGTCCACCGTCTTCTTCGGCGGCGGAACTCCCACGCTGTTGCCGGCCGAGGACCTGGTCCGCGTGCTGCGTGAGATCCGCACCCAATGGGACCTGGCTCCCGACGCGGAGATCACCACGGAGGCGAATCCGGACTCCGTGACGCCCGAGTCCCTGCAGCTGCTGGCCGACGGCGGGTTCACCCGCGTGTCGATCGGCATGCAGTCCGCGGTTCCGCACGTGCTCAAGACCCTCGACCGCACCCACAACCCCGAGCGGGTCGGCCTGGCCGTGCAGTGGGCCAAGGACGCGGGCCTGCAGGTAAGCGTCGACTTGATCTACGGCACTCCGGGGGAGTCGATCGAGGATTGGCGCACCAGCGTCAACACCGCGCTGAGCTACGATCCCGACCACATCTCCGCCTACGCGCTGATCATCGAGGAAGGCACGCGGCTTGCCGGGCAGATCCGCCGCGGTGAGGTCGCGAACATCGACGACGACGACCACGCCGACAAGTACCTGATCGCCGACGAACTTTTCGCCGCAGCCGGGTACAACTGGTACGAGGTCAGCAACTGGTCCAAGGACGAAGACAGCCGCTGCCTGCACAACCTTGCCTACTGGCGCGGTGGAGACTGGTGGGGCGCGGGCCCCGGTGCGCACTCCCACGTTGGCGGATTGCGTTGGTGGAACGTCAAGCATCCCGCCGCGTACCAGCAGCGCATCGACGCGGGCACCTCGCCCGCCGCGGGACGTGAAACCCCCGACGAGGATGCACGCTACCTGGAACGGGCCATGCTGCTGACCCGCATCGTCGACGGCATGGACACCTCCGAGCTGAAGCCCGAGGGCCGGAAGGCAATTGCCGGCTTGATCGCCGACGGCTTGGTGGTCCCCGAGGCGGCGTTCGCCAAAAAGGTCGTCTTGACGCTGCAGGGACGGCTTTTGGCCGATGCCGTGTTGCGCAGGCTACTGGATTTCTAGGGATCGCCTCGCGGCGATAACAGACGGGCCCTACTGAGGTGGGTGGTGGTTTGGAAGGGATTCCAATCCGCCGCCCACCTTTTTGTCGTGTGGACCGCAGTTGACCTTGCGGCCTCGCGCACGAGGCGCAGAAACCAGCCGCGGAAAACCAGACGCGGAATGCGATGAGCTGTTCCGTGTACGGAAATGCCACGGAAGAACGGCCCGTGGGTCCGCCAACGGGAAAGGGCACTGCCTTGTCGGCAATGCCCTTGGGTTCCCTGCAAGCCTTGGGTTACTTGAACAGCCGAAGGTTGAACGGGTAGCGGTAGGGGCGCGACTTGTTCGCGTTGATGCCCGCCTTGACGCCGCTGACGGTGAGGAAGATCCAGATTCCGACGACGAGGACCGTGAAGACCCAGCCGATGACGGGAATCAGTGCGAGCAGGTTCAGCACCACGGCCAGGACCGTGAGCGGAAGCGTGAAGTTGAGCGCTTCCTTGGATTCCTGCGCGGTGAACGGTCCGCGCGAGCGGTACACGTAGTAGATGATGGCCGACGGGATGCAACCCATGATCGCGCCGAAGTGGGCGATGGTTGCCCACTGGCGGTCCTCGGAAGGCGTCAGTGGCAGCGGGACGTCCGAGGAACCTTCGAATCGGTCCGGCTGGCCATCGCCTGCGCCGGGTGACTGTCGTGCCTCGTTGACCACTGCTGTGTCCTGTTCGTTGCTGTTGCTGAATCGATGGACAGTTTATCGCCAATCCGAGGGGTCCATTGAACCGAATCGCTGCATCGGGCGAGTTCTGGCCGAAAGGTGAACGGTTTTTGAAGCCGCGGCGTCATCTTCAGGCCCTCCACGTGCCCGGATTGGTTGACGGGGTGACCATTCTCACGGAGCGGACGTTGCTTCGGCCGGGCGCGTCGCGGCGGGCCCTCCCGTCTATTCGGGCCCGTGGTCGCCGGCCGTGAGGAAATCGATGACCTCTTCAACGCGGCCCAAAAGCGACGGTTCCAGATCCGCATAGCTTCGAACCTGTCCAAGGATACGTTCCCATCCTTGCGCCACGTCGATCTGTTCCCGGTGCGGCCAGCCCAAGCCCTTGAGGATGCCTGTTTTCCAATCGGTTCCGCGGGGCACCACCGGCCAGGCCTTGATACCCAGCACCGTCGGGCGCACGGCTTGCCACACGTCGACGTACGGGTGGCCGACAATCAGGACATTGCCCGCGGCGCCGGGCACCCGCATGGCCTCGGCAGCGATCTTCGCCTCCTTGGTGCCGGACACCAGGTGGTCGACGAGGATCCCGAGCTTACGCTGCGGACCGGGGGAGAAGTCGCGGATGGCGGCGGCGAGGTCATCGACACCATGCAGCGGCTCGACGACGATGCCCTCCACCCGCAGGTCGTGGCCCCAGACCTTCTCGACCAGCTGGGCGTCGTGCTTGCCTTCAACCCAGATGCGGCTTGCGCGGGCGGTGCGGGCCCGCAGGTCGGTGACCATGCGTGAGCCGGAGGCGCTGCGTGCGGTGCCCTGGTTGGCCGGCTGCGCGGCAACCGGTTCCGTGATTTCCACGGGCTCGCCCTCGAGCAGGAAGCCGAAGCCCGTGCGGAAGGACTTGGTCCGGCCTGACCGGTCCTCCAACGCCATCACACGCATGCCGCCGGATTTCTCCATGCGGACGACCTCTCCGACCCAGCCGCTTTCGACATCTTCAAGCAGTAGGCCCAGGCTCAGCGGTACCTTGCGAAGCTGTCGTCGTACGGGTGCGCTCATGTCTTGGGCGCCCCAGGTGTAGTTGGTCATGGTTTCACTTTCCGGTGCCGGTGGTCGCGTGACGCGGCGGTGAGACGTGTGGTGAACGCGGCATCACCGTGTTTGAACAAACCATGCTAACAACCCAGCCAGACGTATTAGACTTAGCACTTGGACATGTCGAGTGCTAAGAGGCCGCTATTTCGCTGCCCCGGGCACCCGGATGCGTCGCCGACAGTATCAATCTGGTAGTCAGGAGGGTGGAGAATGACCGAACCGCGCAGGCTTGAGGTCCTCCGAGCCATCGTTGAAGACTATGTGAAGTCCCGTGAACCTGTGGGTTCGCGTGCCCTGCTGGAGCGTCACAACCTCGGCGTGTCGGCCGCGACCATCCGCAACGACATGGCCTCGCTTGAGGAAGAGGGCTTCATCGTCGCCCCTCACACGTCCTCCGGGCGCATTCCCACGGAAAAGGGCTACCGCCACTTCGTCGACCAGATCGGCGACATCAAGCCGCTCTCGCATGCCGAACGACGTGCCATAGCCGCGCTGATCGAAGGCTCCCACGACCTCAACGAGGTCCTCGAAAACACCGTCCGCCTGCTGGCCAGCATCACCCAACAGGTGGCGCTCATCCAGGTGCCGCACTACTCGAACGCCACGGTGCGCCACATCGAGCTGGTCGGCCTCGGCGCCGGGCAGACGCTCGTTGTCCTGATCGCCTCCAGCGGCAAGGTCGAACAGCGGGTCATTCTCTTGCCCCCGGACACCGGGGAGGAAGACCTCCACCGCCTGCGCGCGGTGTTCCTCGCCGTGTTGGACAACCGCCCCATTGCAGATGTCTCGAAACTCTGCGGAGGACCCACTGACCTGGTCGAACCGCGACTGCTGCACGCCGCACGGGCGATCGCCGACGCGTTGGCAGCCCTGGCCCGCAACAACACCGTGGACCGCATGGTCATGGCCGGCACCGCCAACCTGGCACGCGCAAACCGCGACTTCCCGTTGAGCATCACCCCTGTCCTCGAGGCGCTCGAGGAACAGGTGGTGCTGCTGCGGCTGTTCTCCGAACTGGAGCAGGACGCCCACGGGATCGCGGTGGGCATCGGCACCGAAAACCAGTACGGCGCACTGACCGAGGCCTCGGTGGTCGCCACGGGCTACGGGCCGGGCGAGCAGTCGATGATCGGCGTGTTGGGCCCGACGCGCATGAACTACCCCACCTCGATGGCCGCCGTGCGCGCCGTCGCCAGATATCTTTCCCGCATCCTGGCCGGCTGACCGCCGGGCAATTGTCAATTTTTTGAAGTACGAAAGGACACAGCGAGCACTGTGAGCACTCACTACGAAGTTCTGGGCGTCAGCAAGGACGCCACGGGCGAAGAGATCAAGAAGGCCTACCGCAAGTTGGCCCGCAAGCTGCACCCCGATGTGAACCCCGGGGATGACGCCTCCGAGCAGTTCAAGCTGGTGACCCGCGCCTACGAGGTGCTCGCCGATGCCGACAAGCGCGCCAATTACGACGCCACCGGCAACGAGAACGGCACGGGCCAGACCGGCTTCGGCGGGGGCGGCGGCTTCGGCGGCGGCTTCGGGGACATCTTCGAGCAGTTCTTCGGCGGCGGCCAGGCCCAGGGCCCGGCCTCGCGCACGCAGCGCGGACGCGACGCACTGATCACCGCGACCATCGACCTTGCCGATGCGGTGGCCGGCACCGTGTACCCGCTGGACATGGAAACGGCCGTCACCTGCCCCACCTGCGAGGGCACCTGCTGCCGCGAGGGCACCTCGCCCGTTACCTGCACCATCTGCCATGGCGCCGGCCAGGTCCAGCGCCCGGTCCGTTCCTTCCTGGGCCAGATGATGACCGTCGAGACCTGCGCGGCCTGCCGCGGCTTCGGCACCACCATCCCGGATCCCTGCATCGACTGCAGCGGCCAGGGCCGCATCCGCGAACGCATCTCCAAGCAGCTCAAGGTCCCCGCCGGCGTTGCCAGCGGAACCCGCATCCACTTGGCAGGCCAGGGCGAGGCCGGCCCCGGCGGCGGCCCCAACGGCGACCTGTACGTGGAGATCGAGGTGCGCCGCCACAAGGTCTTCGAGCGCGAGGGCGTCGACCTCCACGCACGCATGAACGTCCCGATGACGGCGGCCGCGCTCGGCGCGGACCTGAAGCTGGAGACCTTCGACGGCGCCCAGGTCATCGAGGTCGAATCCGGCGCCCAGTCCGGCGACACCGTCCGCCTCTCCGGCTACGGCGTTCCGCGCCTGCGCGGCGGCAAGCGTGGCGACATCATCGTGCACCTGCACGTCGAGACCCCGACCAAGGTCGACGCGGCACAGCGCGAGCTGCTGGAGCAGCTGGCCAAGCTGCGCGGCGAGGAATTCGCCGAGGGCCGCATGGAAAACAGCGGCGGCATGTTCTCCCGCCTGCGCGGCAAGCTCGGCAACCTGGGCGCATGAGCAACCAGTGCTTCTTCATGGAGCGCGGATCCCTCGGCGACCCCGCCGTCGGTTCCGTCCTCACCCTTGAGGGGCCCGAGGCCCACCACGCGGTGAACGTGAAGCGCGTGCGCAGCGGGGAGATGATCGACCTGGTCGACGGCACCGGCGTGCGCGCAAGCGTCGAGGTGCTGGACACCGACAAGTCCTCGTTGCGCGCCACGGTGGCCTCCGTCGAGCACGAGCAAGCCCCGCCGGTCCGCATCACCCTGGTGCAGGCGCTGGCCAAGGGCGACCGCGACCTGCAGGCCGTGGAGTCCGCGGTGGAGCTCGGCATCGACGCGGTGCGCCCGTGGCAGTCCGAACGCGCGATCGTCCGCTGGAACGAGGCCAAGGCCGCCAAGGCGCTGGGCAAGTGGGAAGCGACGGTGCTCAGCGCGCTGAAGCAGTCCAGGCGCACGTTCCTCCCCGAGGTCCTGCCGATGGTTTCCACCCCGGCCCTGGCCAAGTCCATGGCTGCCGCGGCGGTGGCCGGGACCCCGGTCTTGGTCCTGGTGCTACACGAACGCGGGGCCGCCTCGGTGGCCGACGTCGTGGCTGACTGGGCGGCAGCACACGCGCCGGCCCTGGCCGCGGGGGAGAACCCGCGCGCGGAGGTCCATCTGGTCGTCGGGCCCGAGGGCGGGATCTCCGACCACGAGATCGACCAGTTCCTGGCCGCCGGCGCCAAGGTCGCGCTGCTGGGCCGGCACGTGCTGCGCGCCTCGACCGCCGGACCCGCGGCGCTGGTGCTCGTCAGGCACCTGCTGGGGCAGCTCTGACATGTAGGAAGTCCAGGGCGGCAGCGCCACAGACAAGGAATCCCTGTGCGGTTCCCCGGAAAAGGGTGAACCGCACAGGGATTCCTGCGTTGTGCTGCTTCGTTCGGCGGCGAGGCTACTGCGTGACCGTGAAGTCCTTGGACTCGAGGGCGAACCGCTTCTCCGTGGCCGCATCGACGCCCCACGCGGTGAACGTGTACTCGCCGGCCCCCAGCTCGTGGCTGAAGGAAAATTCGTTGGTGGCCCGGGAACCGTCTCCCGGGGGCAGCATGCCGGAGGCGACGGGCTCGGTCGACACGCTCCTGGCCTTCAGCGGGTGCATGGGCTTCCTCTTCCGGATCTCCCAGAATTCCCCGCCGGAGAAACTCGCGCTCAGGCCGCGGAAATCGACCTTGCCGGCGGGCACGGAACTGCCGGCCTGCGGGTCGATGACCCACAGCGGTGCCGCGAGCGTGGCGTCGCGGGTGAAAGTCTGGTCCAGCGGGATCTGGCCGAAGGCCAGGAAGTCGCTCGATCCGTCGACCTGGATCCGCACGCTTGGTTCGATGCCGTCGGAGAGGATGCCGGCGTTGGCCGCGGCGGCCGTGGCCGTGTACACCAATTGCGCGATCGACCGCTCAGCGAGGCCGCGGTCCAGCGATGCGCCGAACGCCTTCTTGCCCAGGTCGATGGTGATCAGGTTCTGCGGGCTCACCGAGGTTCCGATCGAGGGGCTCGGACGCCACAGGTTGAAATAGTCGGTGTCATGCGGCTTGGAGGACAGCATGTAGCGGACCGACGCGGCGATCGGGTCCCCGGCCCCGGCGACCTGCACGAATTCCCGGTAGAGGCGCACCGTGCCGTCCGATTCCGAGAGCCAGTAGACGGGCGTGCGGCGGTCGTTGCTCAACGCCTCCATCTCCACCGCCGGCATCGGGGCAACCGAATTGACGTCGGTGTTCGATGCGGGCATGGAGAACTGGTGGGAACCGGTCCCCACGCCGCAGGAGGCCGTGGTCCCCAGCAACGCCATGAGTGCCAAAACCGCAATGCGGGATCGGGCGGTGCGGCGTGAACGGGACATCGGAAATAGTGGCTCTCTGGGAGAAAGGGAACTGAAAACGTGGGTGCAGCCGCATCGGGGGAGACGAGGGGCTTTCCCCAGCCTTGCACAAAATTCCCCTTCGAGGGGGTTTCGATCCCGGTTTTGCGGTGACTGTTGCGCGATTGATATGTTCCGCGGCCGACAGGCTGGCCGCCCGCGCGTCAATGGCCGGTGCGACAAGGGCAGGATAGGATGGACGAGGTGCTGGGACCATTGGCCGCGGAAGGACCGCGGGCCTGAGTCGCCCACACGGAATGCGGAGGCGGCAACAGTCGTATGGATCCAGAGATGAGCCAATCAGGGCAGCCACGGGAAACCGATGCGCTGGTCAGCTTCGACAGTTCCGACCAAATGGTCGCCACCCTGGGTGCACATGATGAGCTCTTGCGCGTCATCGGCGGCGCCTATCCGGGCGTTGAGCTCCACGCCCGCGGCAACGACCTGCGCGTCACCGGCGAGCCGGGAGTCGCACACCGGGCCCTGCGTGTCATCACCGAGGCCCGCACACTCGCGGCCAACGGCACCCGGATTTCCGCGCAGACCATCGAACAACTGGTGCGCATGCTGGAGGGCTCCGGAGCCGGCGACGCCCAGTCCGTGCTCGGGCTCAAGATCCTCTCCGGCCGCGGCAAAGCGATCCGTCCCAAGACCGTGAACCAGAAGGCCTACGTCGACGCCATCGACGAAAACACCGTGATCTTCGGCATAGGCCCCGCGGGCACCGGCAAGACCTACCTGGCGATGGCCAAGGCGGTCGCCGCACTGCAGGCCAAGGAAGTCAGCCGCATCATCCTGACCCGCCCGGCCGTCGAGGCCGGGGAGAAGCTGGGCTTCCTGCCGGGCACCCTCACGGACAAGATCGACCCGTACCTGCGCCCGCTCTACGACGCGCTGCACGACATGCTGGAACCCGATTCGATCCCGCGCCTGCTGGCGGCCGGCACCATCGAGGTCGCCCCGCTGGCCTACATGCGCGGACGCACGCTCAACGACGCGTTCATCATCCTCGACGAGGCGCAGAACACCACGCCCGAGCAGATGAAGATGTTCCTCACCCGGCTGGGCTTCGGCTCCAAGATCGTGGTCACCGGCGACATCACGCAGGTCGACCTGCCCGGCGGCACCAAGTCGGGGCTGCGCGTGGTCACCGAGATCCTCGAGGGCGTCGACGACATCGCCTTCTGCGAGCTGGACGCCAGCGACGTGGTGCGCCACCGGCTGGTCGGGGCCATCGTCGGCGCCTACGAGCGCTGGACCGCCCGCCAGGACCCCAACTTCAACCGCTCGGCCGCCCGCGCGCGCCGCCGGGCATCCGCGGCCCCCGGAGCGGGCCACGCATCCCACAAACAGCACGGCAAACCACCGGGACACGGTCCCGACAACCAGGAGAACGCATCATGAGCGTAGAGGTCAACAACGAGTCCGAGATCGCGGCCGATCTCGAACGCATCAGCGCGTTGGGACGCCACATCCTCTCCGAGCTGCACGTGCACCCGGAAACCGAGGTCTCGATCATCCTGATGGACGAGGAGCCCATGAGCGCGCTGCACGTCGAATGGATGGACATCGACGGGCCCACCGACGTGATGAGCTTCCCGATGGACGAGCTGCGCCCGGGCCGCCCCGGATCGCCCACCGAGGCCGGCATGCTCGGCGACATCGTGATCTGCCCGCAGGTCGCCACCACCCAGGCCGCCGCCGGCGGGCACAGCGTCGAGGACGAGATCCTGTTGCTGACCACGCACGGCATGCTGCACCTGCTGGGCTTCGACCACGCAGAGCCCGAGGAAAAGGAAATCATGTTCGCGCTGCAGCGACAGCTGCTTGAAGGATTCCTGGGCCGCCCGGCTCCGCGGGAGACGATGAACTAGTGACCGCGATTGTTCTCGCGCTCTGTGCACTGGTGTTCATCATCTGTGCAGCCATCCTCACCGCGGCCGAATCCGCCTACCTGTACCTCTCCAGGCAGCAGGCGGAGGTGCTGCGCAGCGAATCCGCCGCCGGCCACCTGAGCCGCATCCTCGACGACACCACCAGCCACACCCACGCGGTGCGTTTCTGGCGCATCTGGTTCGAGACCGCCTCCGCCGTGGCGGTCGGCATCCTGTACCACGATCGCCTCGGCAACGTCTGGCTGGCCGGCCTGCTGGCCACCGTCACCATGGCCGCCGTCAGCTTCGTGCTGGTCGGGGTCTCGCCGCGCCGCTACGGTCGCACCCACGCCGACGCCGTGGTGCGCAGCACCGCGCCGCTGATCCGCTTCCTGCGCCTGGTGCTGGGCCCGATCCCGTCCTGGCTGGTCGGCATCGGCCAGGCCATCTCCCCGCGCGCCGTCGCGGAGGACGAGGGCTTCCTCTCCAAGGAGCGCCTGCGCGACCTGGTCGACCGGGCCTCGGAGGGAGACGGCCTGGAGGACGACGCCGCGGAGATCATCAACTCCGTGATGGACCTCGAGGACACCTACGTGCGCTCGGTCATGGTGCCACGCACGGACATGGTCACCATTCCCAAGGGCCGGGACCTCAACGCGGCCATGGAACTGTTCCTGAACTCCGGCTGCTCGCGCGTGCCGGTGATCGGGGAGGACGCCGACGACATCTTCGGCATCATCTACCTCAAGGACGTGGCCTACAAGCTTCACAAGGAACCCGGTTCCCGGGCACTGGTCGAGCAGCTGGCACGCCCCACCCGGTACGTGCCCGAATCCAAGCTGGTCGGCGAACTGCTGCCGGAGCTGCAGCGCGAATCGACCCACATGGCCATCGTCATCGACGAATACGGCGGAACCGCCGGTCTGGTCACCCTCGAGGACCTCATTGAGGAAATCGTCGGGGAGATCGATGATGAATACGACAGGCAGCGCAACGAGATCGAGGACCAGGGCGACGGCAGCTACACCGTCACCGCCCGCACCTCCATCGACGAACTCGGCGAGCTTTTCGACATCGACATCGACGAGGACGAGGTCGACTCCGTCGGCGGGCTGCTGGCCAAGGAGCTGGGCAGCGTCCCGGTCCTCGGATCGCACGCCGCGGTCCACGGCATAGAACTCAAGGTCGTCTCGCTCAGCGGGCGGCGCAACCGCATCGGGAAGATCCTGGTGCGCAAGGTGGAAGTACAAACGACAACCGGCGAACAACCCGCCGTGAACGATGCACCGCATCACAAGGAGCAAGCATGAGCCGGAACACCAAGACCCCCGCAATGATGCCCGATGGCGGCTGGCCGAAGGACTTCCGCTCCGGCTTCACCTCCTTCGTCGGCCGCCCCAACGCGGGCAAGTCGACGCTGACCAACGCCCTGGTGGGCCAGAAGGTGGCGATCACCTCCTCGAAGCCGCAGACCACCCGCCACACCATCCGCGGCATCGTGCACCGCGAGGACGCGCAGCTGATCCTCGTCGACACCCCGGGCCTGCACCGCCCGCGCACCCTGCTGGGCCAGCGCCTGAACGACCTGGTCGCGGACACGCTCTCCGAGGTCGACGCGATCGGCTTCTGCCTGCCGGCCAACGAGAAGATCGGCCCGGGCGACCGCTTCATCGCCACCCAGCTGGCGCAGCTGCAGAAGAAGCCGATCGTCGCGATCGTCACCAAGGCGGACACCGTGGACAAGGCGGCGCTCATGCAGCAGCTGCTGGCCGTGGCGCAGCTGGGCGTGGAGACCCTCGGGGAGGGCGGCTGGGCCGCCGTCGTGCCGGTCTCGGCCACCAAGGACTTCCAGGTCAAGGAGGTCGCCGACGTGCTGGCCGCGCAGATGCCGCTCTCCCCGCCGCTGTACCCGGACGGCGAGCTGACCGACGAGCCGGAGGCCAAGATGGTGTCGGAGCTGATCCGCGAGGCCGCCCTCGAGGGCGTGCGCGACGAGCTTCCGCACTCGCTGGCCGTGGTCGTCGAGGAAATGGTCCAGCGCGAGGGACGCCCGGAGGACAACCCGCTGCTTGACGTGCGCGTGAACCTCTACGTGGAGCGCCCCAGCCAGAAGGCCATCATCATCGGCAAGGGCGGCGCCCGCCTGCGCGACGTCGGAACCCGCTCGCGCAAGGGCATCGAGGCGCTGCTGGGCACCAAGGTGTACCTCGACCTGCACGTGAAGATCGCGAAGGAATGGCAGCGCGATCCCAAGCAGCTGGGCAAGCTCGGCTTCTAACTTCCGGCTTCACCATGCAATGCCGAACGATCCCGGGCGCGGTTGGCCCGGGATCGTTCGGCATTTCGGCCTGCCTGCCCGCGTTCGATGTCTACGGGCCGAGCCTCTTGCGGATTTCCGCTGCAATCGCTTCCGACCTGGCGGCGATCCTCGCATGGAGCTCCCGTGTCTCCGGCGGCAGGGAGCTGTCGTCGGCCAACATGCGGTCGGCTTCCACGTCCCCGAGCGCGTCGATGATGAATGCCCATGTTTCGCGGGGAAGCCGTATCTCCGGGGGAGTGCCCACGGCCGGCCGGCTCTCGGACCCCTCAAGGTCGGCGGTCCGGCCGGGCATGTCACGCAAGACGGCTTCACGGATCGCGCCGGACCATTGGACCAGCGAGGGATCCCCGAGGGAAACGGCATCCAGGTTGTCCAGGGCACCGTCGATCAGCAGCCAGTCCGGGGTTGGCAGGGAAAGCCCGAACCGTGCGGGCGATTCTTCTTTCATGGGTCGATCGTAGCGGAGCCGGTCCGGGCCGTGGAAGGCCGGTTGACGTGGTGGTGGACTTCAGCAGCGAGCCGCATGCGGAACGGGCCCCTGTCCACCATGTGAAACAATTTGTTCAACAAATCACACCGGGCGCGGGCGCGATGCTATGTTAAACAAATGCATTTCGGACTACTACTACTAAGCCGCCGCGGCGAGACCCAGACAGGACTCTAAGCGTCCTTCGGCCGACCCCTCGCTGCGGAGTCAACCACCGTCCCGGCCCCCTTTCTCACCCACTTAGAAAAGGCCCAGTGAAATGCAGAACATGCAAAAGCCCTCCGGAATGCCGATCCACAAGTACGTGCCGTTCCAGGACCAGATCAACATCTCCCTGCCGGACCGCACCTGGCCGGACAAGTACATTACCCAGGCCCCGCGCTGGTGCGCGGTAGACCTCCGTGACGGAAACCAGGCGCTGATCGACCCGATGAGCCCCGAGCGCAAGCACAAGATGTTCGACCTCCTGGTCAAGATGGGCTTCAAGGAAATCGAGGTCGGCTTCCCGTCCGCCTCGCAGACCGACTTCGACTTCGTGCGCCAGCTGATCGAACGCGGCATCCCGGACGACGTCACCATCCAGGTGCTGACCCAGGCCCGCGAACACCTGATCGAGCGCACCTACGAGGCGCTCGAGGGCGCCAAGCAGGCCATCGTGCACCTCTACAACTCCACCTCCGTGCTGCAGCGCCGCGTCGTGTTCAACCAGGACCAGGACGGCATCATGGACATCGCGCTGACCGGTGCGCGCCTGTGCAAGAAGTACGAGGAGCAGCTGGTCGGCACCAAGATCACCTACGAGTACTCCCCGGAGTCCTTCACCGGGACCGAGCTGGAGTTCGCCAAGCGCATCTCCGACGCCGTGGCCGAGGTCCTCGAAGCCAGCCCCGAGAACAAGATGATCCTGAACCTGCCGGCGACCGTCGAGATGGCCACGCCGAACGTGTACGCCGACTCGATCGAGTGGATGCACCGCAACCTGGCGAACCGCGACTCGATCGTGCTTTCCCTGCACCCGCACAACGACCGCGGCACCGGCGTCGCCGCCGCCGAGCTCGGCTACCTGGCCGGCGCGGACCGCATCGAGGGCTGCCTCTTCGGCAACGGCGAACGCACCGGCAACGTCGACCTGGTCACCCTGGGCATGAACCTGTTCGGCCAGGGCATCGACCCGCAGATCGACTTCTCCGACATGGACGAGATCCGCCGCACGGTCGAGTACTGCAACCAGCTGCCGGTCCCGGAACGCTCCCCGTACGGCGGAGACCTGGTCTTCACCGCCTTTTCCGGCTCCCACCAGGACGCCATCAAGAAGGGCTTCGAGTCCATGGAGGCCGACGCCAAGGCCGCCGGCAAGACCGTCGACGAGATCGAGTGGGCCGTGCCGTACCTGCCGGTCGACCCGAAGGACATCGGCCGCTCCTACGAGGCGGTCATCCGCGTGAACTCGCAGTCCGGCAAGGGCGGCGTCGCCTACCTGCTCAAGAGCGAGCACTCGCTGGACCTGCCGCGCCGCGCGCAGATCGAGTTCTCCGGCGTCATCCAGCGCAAGACCGACGGCGAGGGCGGGGAAATCTCCTCGTCCGCGATCTGGAACGTCTTCCAGGACGAGTACCTGCCGGTCACCGAGGGGTCCGACCACGAGCCGTGGGGCCGCTTCAAGCTGGGCTCCGCCACCGCCGACACCGCTGAGGACGGCACCTTCGAGCTGACCACCACCCTGGTCATCGACGGCACCCCGCACCGCCGTTCGGCCAGCGGAAACGGCCCGATCAACGCGCTGGTGAACATCCTCTCCGCAGAGGGCGTGGACGTCCGCGTGCTGGACTTCACCGAGCATGCACTGTCCGAGGGCGGCAACGCCGCGGCCGCGGCCTACGTCGAATGCGCCGTGGGCGAGCGCGTGCTCTGGGGCGTCGGCGTCGACACCAACACCACCATGTCCTCGCTGAAGGCAGTGATCTCCGCGGTGAACCGCGCGGTCCGCGACGCCAAGTAGAACCCCTCGGGGTGACGTAGCCGAAAGTCCGGTGCATCGGGTTGATGCACCGGACTTTCGGTTTTGTTTGAGATGATGGGTAGCGTGTCACGATCAGGTTTTGCAGCAAAGAGCTACCGCACGCGCGGGATCATCTTGCGCACCCAGAAACTGGGTGAGGCGGACCGCATCATCACGCTGCTGAGCCCCGAGCGCGGGGTGATCCGCGCCGCCGCCAAGGGCGTGCGCCGCACCAGCTCCAAGATGGGGGCGACGCTCGAGCCCTTCATGGAGGTCGACGCCCAGATCGTCGAGGGCAAGTCGCTGCACACCATCATCCAGGCGCAGCTGCGCAACCCCTACGGCCAAGCGCTGGTTGCCGACTACGCCGCCTATACCGCCGCCCACGCCATGGTGGAGACCGCCGAGCGGCTCACCGACTCGGAGGCCGAGTCCATCGCCCCGCAGTACCGGCTGCTGCACGGCGCCATCGCTGCGCTGGCCCGCGGCGGCCACGAGCCCGGCACGGTGCTCGACTCCTACCTGTTGCGGGCCTTGGCCACCGCGGGCTGGGCGCCGAGCTTCACCCACTGCGTGCGGTGCGGCGCCGTCGGCCCGCACCAGGCCATCAACGTCCCCCTCGGCGGCGTCGTTTGCCACGATTGCCGTCCCGCGGGCTCGCTTTCCCCCTCGCCGCAGACCGTCGAGTTGCTGGCGGCGCTGCTGGCGGGGGACTGGGAAACCGTGGACGCCAGCGACATCGCCTCGCGCACCCAGGCCGCCACCATCGTGACCAGTTACCTGCAGTGGCACCTCGAACGTCTAGTCAAATCCCTCAAGCTCGTGGAGAGAAGATGAGTAAACCCACCAAGATCACCGGGAACCCCGGACCCAACCACCCGGAGCCGCACCCGGCGGGTTTCACCATGCCGCAGATCCCCGCCGAGTTCGTGCCGCAGCACGTGGCGATCGTGATGGACGGCAACGGCCGCTGGGCCAACCAGCGCGGGCTGCCCCGCACCGAGGGACACCGCGCGGGGGAGGCCGCCCTGCTGGACGTGATGGCAGGCGCCATCGAGATGGGCATCAAGTACGTTTCCGTCTACGCGTTCTCCACCGAAAACTGGAAGCGCAGCCCGGAGGAGGTTCGCTTCCTCATGGGCTTCTCCCGCGACGTGCTGCGCCGCCAGCGCGACACCCTCAACGGGTGGGGCGTGAAGATCCGCTGGGCCGGCCGCGAACCGCGGCTCTGGAAGTCCGTCATCAACGAGCTCAAGGCCGCCGAGGAACACACGGCCGGCAACGAAACCTGCCAGCTGACCATGTGCGTGAACTACGGTGGCCGGGCAGAGATCGCCGACGCCGTGCAGGCCATCGCCGCCGAGGTCCAGGCCGGGCGCCTGAAGCCGTCCCAGGTCAGCGAGAAGACGGTTGCCAGGTACCTGGACGAACCGGAGCTGCCGGACGTGGACCTGTTCCTGCGCACCAGCGGGGAACAGCGCACCTCGAACTTCATGCTGTGGCAGTCGGCTTACGCGGAAATGGTGTTCATCGACGAACTCTGGCCCGACGTGAACCGCTCGACCCTCTGGTCTGCCGTGCAGGAGTACGCGAGCCGCGACCGCCGTTACGGGGGAGCCGTTGACAAGCCCGAGGCAGGGTCCTAGCCCCGCACATCCGCCGGACTATCCCGCGGTCGTTCCCTTCGGCAGGTATCCCGCGGCCCACCGGTCGATTGCCCCGTAGGCAACGGCGCGCGGGGTCGGCAGGGAGGTGAACACGTCGTGCATCGACCCGTCGATGATGACATTCGTGACCTCCGATCCCAGGCCCAGGCTGCGTTCGCGCACCACCTGCACCTCGATGACCGAGTCGGTGTGCAGCATCGATTCATCGAAACTGGTGCCGAGGTGCGTTGAACGCGAGGTCAGCACGAGGATCGGGATCTTCACGTCGAGCCCCCGGGCTACTTCCCGGTGCCCGGCCAGGATCGCTGTGATCCAGCCGGCCGTGGCCGGGAAGGAAACGGGCGGCCTCCACACGGGATGCAGGTCCCAGAATCCGTGCGACAGCCGGCTGAGCGAGCGCCAATAATGGTCGAACTCGGGCAGGTGCAGCTTGGCGCGCGGCCTGACCCGGGCGATCGGTTCGAAGACGCCTTGCGTTGCGAACCGCACCAGGTAGCTGCCCTGCGTTTCCAGCCACGGGCTGTTGAGGATCAGTGCGGAGAACGCCTCCGGGTTGCGGTTGACCCACAGGCTGGCGATCAGTCCGCCGGTGGAGTGCGCGACGCAAATGCCCGGCACTCCGGGGCCTTCCAGATCGCGGATGGCGGCAAGCGCCGCGGCGAGGTCCGCATCGTATTCCTCGAGGTTGTT
Organism: Paeniglutamicibacter sp. NPDC012692; assembly: GCF_042901625.1. NCBI lineage: Bacteria > Bacillati > Actinomycetota > Actinomycetes > Micrococcales > Micrococcaceae > Paeniglutamicibacter > Paeniglutamicibacter sp. NPDC012692. Next base: position 499,703 of record NZ_JBIBDE010000001.1, on the reverse strand, counting down.
GGTGAACCCGGGGTTTTGGTGGTGCGCCCTCATGCTGCGGCCGTAGCGGCGCAGGTCCAGTGCGTAGAAGGAATAACCGCGCGAGGCCCAGTACGCGGCAAGCTCCGTGTTGTAGAAGTAGTCGCTCCACCCGTGGATGGCGAGGACAAAACCGTTGGGCGTGGTTTTCGCCGCCCTCCTGTCGGTGCGGAAGCGCCTGATGTCTTCGCGCAGCGGGGTGAGCTGGGCCGCGATCCTGCGTAGCCATCCGGTCCGCACGGTCAGGTGCCGGGGGTGCTCTTGAGGCCTGTAACGAACGAGCGTGGCGCAGAGCTCGCCTTCTTCGTCGGTTCCCATGGGCAGCGTTGTATAGGAGAACCCATCGCCCAGGATGTCCGGGAGCCACTGGCCGGGAAGCGTCGTTTCGCAGTAGTCGGGCCAAGTGGCGGCGGGGTCGTAGTCCGGCGCAGTGGGGAACCTCGAGGTTTGTGAAGACGCATGCGACATGTGATGAGCATAACCGGGTTGAAGTTGTTTGGAGGGAGCGCAGAGGGAAGACTGGAGATTATGCGCATCTATCCCACGATTTTCCGTGTGCTTTTTTCGGGCATGGACCCCGAAAAGGCCCACCACTTCGCCTTTAACGCCATTCGACTCTCCGAAAAGGTCGGGCTTTCGAGCGTCGCCCGCATGATCTGCTCCCCGGACGCGTCCTTGCGCCGCACGGTCATGGGCATCGACTTCCCGTCGCCCTTCGGCCTGGCCGCGGGCTTCGACAAGGAAGGCGCCGGCATTGGCTCCCTCGCCGACCTGGGCTTCGGCCACGTGGAAGTCGGAACGATCACCGGTGCCGCCCAGCCCGGCAACGAACAGCCCCGGCTCTTCCGCCTGATTGAGGACAAGGCGGTCATCAACCGCATGGGCTTCAACAACGACGGCGCCCATGCCGTGGCCCCGCGGACCCGCGACGCCCGCATGCTGCTGAACCGCCGCTTCGGTGCACACCGCCCGGTCATCGGCATCAACATCGGCAAGACCAAGGTCGTGGAGCTCGAGGACGCCGTGGAGGACTACCTGGTCTCCACCCGCGAGCTCGCCCCGCACGCCGACTACCTGGTGGTCAACGTTTCCTCGCCGAACACCCCCGGCCTGCGCCTGCTGCAGAGCGTCGAGTCCCTGCGTCCGTTGCTCAGCGCCGTCGGCGCCGAGGCCGACCGCGTGGCTGGCCGCCACATCCCGCTGCTGGTGAAGATCGCGCCGGACCTGACCGATGAGGATATCGCGGACGTCGCAACCCTTGCGCAGGAGCTGAAGCTCGACGGCATCATCGCGACCAACACCACGATCTCGCGCGAGGGACTGTCCTCCGACGCGTTCAAGGTCGCCGAGATCGGTGCCGGCGGCCTGAGCGGCGCACCGTTGAAGGCCCGCTCGCTGGAGGTCCTGAAGGTTTTGCGCGCCAAGGTTCCTGCCAGCATGGCGATCATCTCAGTCGGCGGTGTCACCACCGGCGAGGACGTCATCGAACGCCTGCAGGCGGGCGCGGACCTGGTGCAGGGTTACACCGCGTTCCTCTACGAGGGACCGTTGTGGGCGCGCAGCATCAACAAGACGTTGGCCAAGGCAGTGGCCAAGGGTGTCAGCCTGCGCAACCAGGCATAGGCCACCATTGGCAAGGCGATGGGTCGATTGGTTTCTCCGCAGTTCGTGCGGGAAACCCAACCGACCCATTTGTCTATCCCCGTCCGTCGGGGGATGAAAAAGGCGTGTGTTGCACCGCTTCCGGTGCAACACACGCCTTGTGTGGATTGTTGAACGCTTGTGCGTTTAGCGCGGGTCTTCTCCGCGGCGTACCTGTGGCTTGGGCAGGCGCAGCTTGCGGAACTGCATGCCACGCATGACGCCGTACCAGACGACGCCGCGTTCGACGGTTCCGTAGCGGGCGACGAGACCCTTCTTCATGCCGCGGGACATGAGGAACGAGTCGATGACCACCAAGGCGACAAGGATCCACAGTGCAAAGGTGATGTACACCTGAACCTGCAGGAACTTGGACATGGTCAGCGAGATGATCAGGAAGCCGAAGACCGCGAACATCAGGTATTCGCCGATCATGAAGCGGCGGTCCACAAAGTCGCGGGCGAAGCGCTTCTGGTCGCCGCGGTCGCGCAGCGCCATGAAGCGCTCGTCGCCGGTTTCATTGGCCAGACGCATGCGGTTCTGCGCTTCGAGGCGCTGGGCGCGCTCTGCTTCACGCGCAAGCTTGCGGTCCGTGGGAACCAACGGCCGCTGGCGGCTTGCTTCCTGCGCCTTACGCTTGGGAGTCGGGGCATTTTTGCCGGTGGGCTTGATGGTCTCTTCTGTGGGCGCTTCTACGGAAGCTGCCTGATCTTTCTTGCGTCCAAACACCCATATAGTCTACCCGCGCGTGGCACGCCTGCCTCATCCAGGACACGGCACGGTTGTAGGCTTTCGAGTATGACTACCAAGAACACCGCCGTATCGACGTCATTCGGTGTGGATCGCGACGCACTGAGCGACCACATCGACAACGACTTCGGACGAATCGTTTCCGAACTAAGCAACCTTGTGGCAATCCCTGGCATCGCCTGGGAGTCGTTCGACGCCACGCAACTGGACCGCAGCGCCGATGCCGTGGCGCAACTCGTACGCGACGCGGGGATGGAACAGGTTGACATCCTGCGCGTGCCCACCGAGTCCGGCGCCATGGGCGGCCCCGCCATCGTTGCAAACCGCCCCGCCCGCGACGGCAAGCCGACGATCCTGCTGTACGCACACCACGACGTGCAGCCTCCGGGGGACGAAGCACTCTGGAACACCAAGCCCTTTGAGGCCACCGAGATCGACGGACGTCTGTTCGGCCGCGGCGCTGCCGACGACAAGGCCGGCATCATGGTCCACATCGCCGCCCTGCGCGCCGTGCTGGCCAAGGTCGAGGAATTCGGGCTCGGCGTCACGTTCTTCCTGGAGGGCGAGGAGGAAGCCGGTTCGCCGAGCTTCCGCCAATTCCTTGAGACCCACCGCGACCGCCTCGCCGCCGACGTGATCGTCGTTGCGGACTCGAGCAACTGGAAGGTCGGGGTTCCCGCGCTGACTACGTCGCTGCGCGGTATGGCCGGGGGAGTGGTTGAGGTCCGCGTTTTGGACCACGCCGTGCACTCGGGAATGTTCGGGGGACCGGTCCTCGACGCACCGACGATCGCCGCCCGCCTGATCTCCACCTTCCACGATGCCGAGGGCAACGTGGCCATCGCCGGGCTGGTCGCCCACGAGACCGCGGAGGTGGAATACCCCGAGGCAGACTTCCGCACCGATTCCTCGGTCCTGGATTCGGTGGCCCTTGCCGGTAGCGGCAAGATCTCCGACCGTCTGTGGAACAAGCCGGCGCTCTCGATCATCGGGATGGACATCCCGACCGTCGCGGTCTCCTCCAACACGCTGATCCCGTCGACGCGCTTCAAGCTGAGTCTGCGTCTAGCACCGGGGCAGGACCCGCAGGAGGCCGTTGAGGCGGTCCGGGCCCACATCATGGCCCAGGACCTCCGAGGCGCGCAGGTCAGCTTCGAATCAGACGAGGCCGGTCAGGCATTCTCCACCGACACCTCGGCGCCGGCCGCGCAGGCAAGCCTCTGGGCACTGGGCGAGGCGTGGGGCGTCCCGGCCGTGGAAACCGGCATCGGCGGCTCCATCCCGTTCATCTCCGATCTGCTCGAGGTCTTCCCGCAGGCGCAGATTCTTGTCACCGGCGTCGAGGATCCCGATTCCCGCGCCCACTCGGCCAACGAGTCGCTTCATTTGGGTGACTTCCGTCATGCAATTTTGGCCGAGGCGTTGCTCTTGGCACGCTTGAACAACCACGGGCTCTAAGTCACAGGGGGCGCCGCGACAACGTTTGCGGCGTCGACGTACCATAGAAGATGAGGGGCCACGCTTGAGGCGTTGCCCAAGTTGAGCAGTAAATGGAGGATCAAGCATGACAGCTGCACCCAACGAAACCACCGCCGATGCTACCGAGCTGCCGACCCACGAGGTCAAGCTCTCGGATGTAGCTGCAGACAAGGTCCGTTCACTGCTTGAACAGGAAGGCCGCACCGATCTTCGGTTGCGCGTCGCCGTTCAGCCAGGGGGATGCTCGGGCCTGATCTACCAGCTCTACTTCGACGAGCGTCTGCTCGAGGGCGACGCGGTCAACGAGTACGACGGCGTTGAAGTTGTCGTGGACAAGATGAGCGTCCCGTACTTGGCCGGAGCTTCGATTGACTTCGAAGACACCATCTCCAAGCAGGGCTTCACCATCGACAACCCGAGCGCCGGCGGCTCTTGCGCCTGTGGAGATTCTTTCCACTAAGTCGGAACCAAATACACCGCTCACGCGTTGAGACATCTTCACGCGTGAGCGGTGTTTTGGTCGGCATTCGAGCGCCCGAGAGGGTAAGCTCTACGATAAGTAGTAAAACTATGGTTTTCTTCGACCTCATCAGCGTTGATTCACTTGAGTCCGGCCGCTGAGCGTCGAAGACTCATTCAGCACCAACAAAGAGGAAGGGCCGTCTGTGAGTTCGCAAGACCGAACCAGCAGCCGCCGCAAAGGCAGAGCCAAAGTCTTGGCTCTTGCTGGCGCTGGCGCGTTGTTGTTGACGGGATGTTCAGCGGAAGCCCAGCGAGGTTGGCTCCCAAACGTCGAACGTGACACCACCAACCACACCAGTATGATCCAGGATCTCTGGGTCAACTCGTGGATTGCAGCGCTTGTCATCGGCATTTTAACGTGGGGCCTGATGCTTTGGTGCATCATCGCTTACCGCCGTCGCAAGGGCGATACTGGCTACCCGCGCCAGCTTAGCTACAACTTGCCAATCGAAATTTTCTACACGGCCGTGCCGTTGGTCCTGGTCTTGACGTTCTTCACGTTCTCCGACCAGACCGAAAAGACGATCAACACCAAGGTCGACTCCGAGCTCGTAGTGGACGTCCGCGCCAAGCAGTGGGCGTGGGACTACAACTACACCTACAAGGGCGTAGAGAAGTACGACGCAACCGTTCAGGCTCACCTCACCGGCAAGCCGGGCGTTGAAGAGACCCTGCCGACCCTGTACCTGCCGGTTGGAAAGAGCGTCACGCTCGAGCTGAACAGCCGTGACGTCATCCACTCGTTCTGGGTACCTGCGTTCCTGCAGAAGCTGGACATGATTCCGGGCAAGACGAACTACATCTACCTCACCCCGCAGGTCGAGGGTCAGTTTGACGGCAAGTGCGCAGAACTCTGTGGCGAATACCACTCGGAGATGCTGTTCAACGTCAAGGTAGTTTCCGAGGCCGAATTCCAGGCACAGCTGGCCACCATGAAGGATGGCCACTTGGGCAAGGAATACGATCGCCAGCCGGGCACGGTCAACCAGGCAGCCGCCCACGGCGCGGAAAAGGAGTAATCCATCGTGACTACTTACGAATACGCAACCGACGGGGCCGCTAGCCTCGCACCGCGCGTGGTTCCGGTTTCCAAGGGACGGATCTTCGTCAACTGGATCACCTCCACCGACCACAAGACCATCGGGTACATGTACCTGATCATGTCGTTCATCTTCTTCTGCATCGGCGGCGTGATGGCATTGATCATCCGCGCCGAGCTGTTCGAACCTGGCATGCAGATCCTGCAGACCAAGGAACAGTACAACCAGCTGTTTACAATGCACGGCACGATCATGCTGCTCATGTTTGCAACCCCGCTCTTCGCAGGCTTCGCAAACGTCATGATGCCGCTCCAGATCGGCGCACCGGACGTGGCCTTCCCGCGTCTGAACGCACTCGCATTCTGGTTCTTCTCCTTCGGCTCGATCATCGCGCTGTCCGGTTACCTGACCCCGCAGGGCGCAGCCTCCTTCGGCTGGTTCGCTTACGCACCGCTGTCGAACACCACCTTCAGCCCCGGCGTGGGTGGCGACCTCTGGGTCTTCGGCCTGGCACTGTCGGGCTTCGGCACCATCCTCGGCGCCGTCAACTTCATCACCACCATCATCTGCCTGCGTGCACCGGGCATGACCATGTGGCGTATGTCGATCTTCACCTGGAACACGCTGATCACCGCGATCCTGGTCCTGATGGCATTCCCGCCGCTGGCAGCCGCACTGTTCGCACTGGGTGCTGACCGACGCTTCGGCGCGCACGTCTTTGACCCGGAAGCAGGCGGGCCGGTTCTCTGGCAGCACCTGTTCTGGTTCTTCGGCCACCCCGAGGTTTACATCATCGCGCTGCCGTTCTTCGGCATCGTGTCGGAAATCTTCCCGGTCTTCAGCCGCAAGCCGATCTTCGGCTACAAGGGCCTGATCTTTGCAACCATCTCCATCGCGGCGCTGTCCGTGGCGGTTTGGGCGCACCACATGTACGTCACCGGCTCCGTCATGCTTCCGTTCTTCGGTTTCATGACCATGCTGATCGCCGTACCAACCGGTGTGAAGTTCTTCAACTGGATCGGTACCCTCTGGCGCGGATCGATCACCTTCGAAACCCCGATGCTCTGGAGCCTCGGATTCATGGTGACCTTCCTCTTCGGTGGTCTGACCGGCATCATCCTTTCGGCTCCGCCGCTGGACTTCCACGTTTCGGACACCTACTTCGTGGTTGCCCACTTCCACTACGTGGTCTTCGGCACCGTCGTGTTCGCAATGTTCGCCGGATTCTACTTCTGGTGGCCAAAGTGGACCGGCAAGATGCTCAACGAGCGCCTTGGCAAGCTCCACTTCTGGCTCCTGTTCATCGGCTTCCACGGCACCTTCCTCATCCAGCACTGGCTGGGTGTCATGGGCATGCCGCGTCGCTACGCCGACTACATGCCTGAAGATGGTTTCACCACCATGAACCAGTTCTCGACGATCTTCTCCTTCATCCTGGGCATGTCCATGATTCCGTTCTTCTGGAACGTATGGACCACCCACCGCAAGGGCAAGAAGGTTCTCGTGGATGATCCGTGGGGCTTCGGTGCGTCGCTGGAATGGGCAACTTCTTGCCCGCCGCCGCGCCACAACTTCCACTCCATCCCGCGCATTCGTTCCGAGCGACCGGCTCTTGACCTGCACCACCCGGAACTGAGCGCACGCTCGACCCCGGACAACGCAGTGGCAAAGATCTTCGGCCCGGCTGACCAGAAGGATAAGTAGAGATGAAAGTTGAGTCCTGGCTCTTCCTCGGTGGTATCTTCTTCTTCACCCCCGTAGGCATCGTTTACGGCATCATGGTCAACTGGTCGGAACCCGTAGGCTTCCTCGGTTTGTTCATGCTCTCCGGCCTGTCGATCATGATCGGCTGGTACCTGTTGCACACCGCGCGTCGTGTGGGCCCCCGCCCCGAAGACCGCGTTGACGGCGACATCCACGAGAACGCCGGCACCATCGGCCTCTTCTCCCCGTGGAGCTGGTGGCCGTTGTTCCTCGGCTTCGGTGCCGCTACCGGCTTCGCCGGCTTGGCATTGGGCTGGTGGGTCCTGTACATCGGTGCAGGTCTCGCCGTAATCGGCTTGGTCGGTTGGGTTTACGAGTACAGCCGCGGTGCCCACGCCCACTAATTCTGGTGCGTTCTAACCGCAGTTTCTGAAGAGTCGGTGTTTCCCCGTTGGGGGAAACACCGACTCTTTGCTTTTAACCCCGTCATTCATGCGCGAGAATTAATACAGGCAGTTCTTGGGCCTCAACAAATGGAGTAGACGTGAAACCCTATGCGCCACAGCCGTCGGTTCTCGGTGCCATCGATGAAGGCTCACCCGTTGGCAAGTACCGGCAGATCCGTGAAATCCTGCGCACCCATGCCAAGACGGTGTGCGAACCCGGATTCAAGCTCCCGCCCGAGCGCGAGCTTGCCGCCTCGCTTGGCGTGGCCCGGAAGACGCTACGGCAGGCCATTGACTCCTTGGTTGAAGACCAGGTCCTCAAACGTGTCGTGGGGGTGGGCACCTTTGTCGCGCACCCGAAGGTCGACCTGCAGGTCCGCCTGAACTCCTACAGTGAAGAGATGATCAGGCGCGGCATGGTCCCCGATGCCCATGTGCTGCGCTTTGACGAGGTCCCGGCCACCGGAAGCCTTTCGCGGCACATGCAAATAGACGAGGGCGCGCCGGTCATTCGCTTCAGGCGCCTGCTCCTGGCCGACGGCAAACCAATGAGCCTTGACGAGAACTTCATGCCCAGCGACCTGGTGCCCGGTTTCCTCAACGACCCGCCGCCGATTTCGCTCTACCAGTCGTTGCATGAACGCTATGGCCTCGTCCTTGAATGGGGCGAGGACCAGATCGAAAGCACGGCTGCCACCGCGGCGAACGCGGACCTGCTCCAGGTCGAGGTCGGTTTCCCCTTGCTGAAGATCACCAGGTACGCCTTTGTGGGAGACGGGCTCGTTGACTACTCGGTGTCGCTCTACCGCTCCGATCGCTACAAGCTCTTCGTGCCGCTGCAGCGCCAGGGGAGCCGCACACCTCGCTACACCACCCTGTAAGCCCAGCGTGGCCGTTAGAAGGCCGTCCAGGCGGTCGTAGGCGTAACTAGCAAACTGCTCGTGAGCCAAATGGTCCGTTATTCCCCGAATTGCGGACCACGCGGCGAACCCCCCCCCGGCAATCGATCGCTTCTTTGCGCAAGCCTTCCGCGAAATGGGGTCCTGCGCCTGACTGTGCCCTAATCGTGGGCTGTTCACCTTGTCTAGTTGTTGGATAAATACGTGGAAATGCCAGCGGCAGGATGCTATCTTGGCGCTCATGGTCGAATTTCCACGGGGCGGGGGAGGCAGCCGCCGGCCTGGCAGCCAGGCTCGACGCACAACCTGTGGTGGCTTGGCGGCAACATCGTGTTCATGATGGGGGAACGGAGCGCAGACCATGCTTCAGGACAGTTCTTCCGTCCGACGTCGGGGATGGCTAGGTGCCATCCTCTGGGCGCTCCTGGTCGTGGCATCCATTGTCCTGATGGCCATTGGCTTGTGGGTGTCAACATTCCTCGGGTACCTCCCCGTGCCGGGCCTTGAGGAGGACGCTCGCGTCGGCAGTCTTTACCTGCTGGGCGGATCGGCTGCCTCACTGGTCGCAGCCACGTGGTCGTTCCTGCGCGGTCATCCACCCTGGGTTACCGCGTGCGTGGCGGCGCCTGCTGTCCTGGTCGGAGGGATTGCCTTGGTGGCGCCGTACAGCTTGCTCCGGCATCTCGTGGCCGCTGTCGCCCTGCCGGGTGCGATGGCGGGAATGATCGGCGGACTGCTGGACCGAGGCTACCGCAGAACCAAGTAGCGGAAGGCTGGAGCTCGGGGCGCCTCGGGCTCCAGCTTTCCGTGCCCGAATTGGAATCGTCGCGGAGTCCGGGATTCTGAAAGAATGGGGCCTCCCGCCAGCGTTCACGGAAACGGGGTATGGGCTGTGAAGCCGGGGCGTTCCTGCGGTGTCAGCCGCTTGCGGACAAGATAGCAGTGATGAAGTAAACGCCGATCGCCGTGGACGAGTAGCCGATCACCAGCGCGGCGATGGCCAACCAGCGGCCGCCTTCACGAGTGGTCTTGATCTGGTGCAGGGCGATGTGCCCCAAGACGACGCCGGTCATGCCGACAATGAACGATGAGACAAATGCGGCGATGGCAAGGGCGTTGGTCTTGGCAGGTGGGGAATCGTTGCCCTGATGCGGCGGTGGTGGCGCCGGATGCAGGGGAATACTCATGGGCGATGCCTTCCGTGTCCGCAGGTCTGGACACCGCATATGCTGAGCGGCAATCAAAGAGTACCAAGGCCAGGGTTCCTTGTATCTAGATGCCCTTGAAGAACGCTGAATCCCACGCATAAGCCGATCTGCCGAACAACGTGATCGCCGTGCCCGGGGGAGTGGGTGTGGCCGTCCCTGGGGAAACGGCAAAGTCCGCTCTGGCATGAATCATGCCAGAGCGGACTTTCGGGTTAAGCGGCTGTGGGGCCCGTCCGAAGACGGGCCCCACAGCTTGGGCTAGTTCCTGGTGGAACTTAGTGACCGATGGAATCCTGTTCGGATCCTTCGATCTCTGCATGTCCATGTGCAGCCTTGGCGGCTGCCAACTCGGACGGAGTCACCGGAGCAACGCGATCCTCGAAGAAGAACTTGGACAGTGCGCCACGGCGCTTCTCCTTGGCGGAGATGTGGCCTGCTGCGTCCGGCTGGGCCGGAATAACCTTGCGGTCCTCGAAGACGGCCAGGTGGTACTGCTGGTACACATCAAGGTCTTCGTGCTTCTCCGAGAAGCCGCCTTCCGGCGACATCTCGATGATGCCCGCTTCGCGGCCGTGCAGGACGATCTCGCGGTCCTTGCGTTGCAGCGACAGTGCGATGCGGCGGGCAAGGATGAAGCCGAGGATCGGACCAACGATGAACAGCGTACGCAACCAGTACGTCACGTCGTTCAACGCCACATGGAAGTGCGTAGCGATCAAGTCGGAGGAGGCCGCAGCCCACATCACGCTGTAGGAGACGACGCCTGCAACACCGACGGCCGTACGGAACGGTGCGTTGCGCGGGCGATCCAACAGGTGGTGTTCGCGGTTGTCCTTGGTGAGCCAGCGTTCGATCCATGGCCAGGTGAACATCAAGGTGAAGATGATGCCGGCCGGAACCAGTGCCGGAAGCAGCACGTTGAGCACCAGGGTGTTGGTGGCCCAAGGGAACGGGATGTTGAACTCGAAGGAGAAGTTGCCAAGCACACCGGGCATCAGGCGCAGCGCGCCGTCAACCCAACCGATGTACCAGTCAGGCTGGGTACCGGCGGAAACCGGCGACGGGTCGTACGGTCCGTAGTTCCAGATCGGGTTGATCGTGAAGAAGCCCGAGATGAAGGCAACGATTCCGAAGACAATGAAGAAGAAGCCGCCGGCCTTTGCTGCGTAAACCGGACCAACCGGGAAGCCTACGACGTTGTCGTTGGTGCGGCCCGGGCCGGGGTACTGCGTGTGCTTGTGCACGACAACCATGAAGAGGTGCAGGCCGACCATCAGAAGGATGATGGCAGGCACGATCATGATGTGCAGCGAGTAAAGGCGCGGGATGACGGCCGTACCCGGGAATTCCCCACCGAAGAGGAAGAACGAGATGTACGTGCCGACAACCGGGATCGACTTCATGACGCCGTCGATGATGCGCAGGCCGTTGCCGGAGAGCAGGTCATCGGGGAGCGAGTAGCCGGTGAAGCCTGCAGCCATCGCCAGGATGAGCAGCACGCCGCCGACAACCCAGTTCAGTTCGCGGGGCTTGCGGAATGCGCCGGTGAAGAACACGCGGAGCATGTGGACCGACACGGCAGCAACGAAGAGCAGTGCGGACCAGTGGTGGACCTGACGCATGAACAGACCGCCGCGGATGTCGAAGGAGATATCCAGCGACGAGGAGTATGCGGCAGACATGCCGATGCCCTTGAGCGGGTTGTACGAACCGTCGTAGATGACGTGGGTCATCGACGGGTCGAAGAAGAACGTCAGGAACGTTCCCGAGATCAGCAGCAGTACGAAGGTGTACAGCGCCACCTCGCCAAACATGAAGGACCAGTGGTCGGGGAAGATCTTGCGACCGAATTCCTTGACCATGGCCGAGCCGCCGGTGCGCTCGTCAACAAAGTTGGCGATGCGACCCGTTGCGGTCTTCGGGGTGTACTCAGTAGTGGTGCTCATGGATTAGCCACGCTCCCAGTAGCTCGGTCCAACAGGCTCGTGGAAGTCGCTCTGGGCGACCAGGAAGCCGTTGGAGTCAACCGTGATCGGCAGCTGTGGCAGCGGACGACCGGCCGGACCGAAGACAACCTTGCACTCGTTGGTGAGGTCGAAGGTCGACTGGTGGCACGGGCACAGCAGGTGGTGCGTCTGCTGCTCGTACAGAGCAACCGGGCAACCCACGTGGGTGCAGATCTTGGAGTAGGCGACGATGCCGTCTACGTGCCAGTTCTCGCGGCCGGGGGAGATGTTCATCTTTCCCGGATCCAGACGCATCAGCAGTACGACGGCCTTGGCCTTTTCGTTCAGCGGATCCTCGGACTCGTTCAAGCCCTCGGGGATGACGTGGAAGACCGAACCGATCTGCACATCCGAGGCCTTGATCGGGGTGCCCGAAGGGTCGCGGGTCAGGCGAACGTCCTTGGCCCACATGGTGTGACGCAGCTGTTCGATCAGCTGGTTTGCGGTCTTGCCCGAACCTTCAAGGTCGCGGAACATGAAGATCGCCGGAACCGGAGCCAACGCCATGGCGCCGATCAGGGTGTTGCGAATCAACGGGCGACGCTTGATGCCGGTTTCTTCGATGACCTGGTTGATGATGTCTTCGGCGTCCTGGCGATCCGCTTCGGGGCGGATCTCGTGGCGCATTTCCGAGACTTCGTGGTCCGGCATCAGGACCTTGGCCCAGTGGACGATGCCGATACCGATGCCGAGCATTGCAAAAGTGGTGCCAAGGCCGAGCATCGAGTTCTGCACGCGGATTTCCGTGAGGCTATCCGGACGTCCGAGAACGAAGTAAGCAATGAAGAACGACAGCGTTCCGATGATGGAGATGATAAAGAGCAGCGCTACCTGACGCTCTGCTCGCTTCTCTGCTCGCGGGTCGGTATCTGCCAAGCGCTTCCGATGCGGCGGAAGGCCGGGATCCTGGAACTTATCCAGGGTTCCCGTGCCAGCCTTAGCAACGGTGCCCGAATCGTCCGGACTGCCGTGACTATGGTCGCCCATGTTGTCTCTCATCCTTTTCTCAAGATTCATTAGTACGTAGTGATTTCGACGGGGTTAGCCGTCTGCGGCCTTAGGAAGGACGCGAAGTGAGCCAGATGGTGAAGGCGATGATGATGCCCAAACCAGCGGTCCAGATGAAGAGACCTTCAGATACCGGACCCAACGAACCAAGCCTGGCTCCGCCGGGCGAACCCTGGGATTCGATTTCCTTCAAGAAGGTGATGACGTTGCGCTTCTCTTCGGGGGAGATGTTCGAGTCGTTGAAGACCGGCATGTTCTGCGGGCCGGTGATCATGGCCTCGTAGATGTGCTTTTCCGAAACCCCAGCCAAGGAAGGAGCGAACTTACCGCGCGTAAGGGCACCACCAGCTGCGGCGGCGTTGTGACACATTGCGCAGTTCACGCGGAATACGGTGCCGCCTTCGGCGGCGTGGCCCTTGGAAGTATCAAGAACTTCCTCGGTGGGGATGGACGGTCCGGCACCCAAGCTGGCAACGAATGCGGCGAGCTGGGAGATCTGTTCGTCATCGAACTGCACCGGCTTGACCTGAGCCTGGGGGCCCTGCATCTGCATCGGCATACGGCCGGTACCGACCTGGAAGTCGACTGCAGCGGCGCCAACACCAATCAGCGAAGGACCGTCTGCGGATCCTTCGGCATTCATGCCATGGCAGGTGGCACAGTTGGCGACGAAGAGCTTGTTGCCTTGTTCGATGTCGCTAGCGGTGTATCCAGTGGCTGCCTTAGCCTCGTTGACGCTGCCGGCGGCCACATACAGGCCTCCGGTGATGAGCAGGCCCATCAAAAGCAGCGCGACGGCGGCGAGTGGATGGCGGCGCCTTTGCGAAAGAGCCTTCACTTGCTGGTTCCTCACTTATTTCTTAGAACTGGGAGCTGCCGTAAGTAGGCAACTTTTGGAGTGCGCTACTTCAGGAAGTAGATGATGATGAACAGGGCGATCCACACGACGTCGACGAAGTGCCAGTAGTAGGACACCACGATCGCGCCGGTTGCTTCGTAGTGACCGAACTTACGTGCAATGAGTGCACGACCGATGATCAGCAAGAAGGCGATGAGGCCGCCGGCCACGTGCAAGCCGTGGAAGCCGGTGGTCATGTAGAAGACAGAGCCGTATGCGTTGGAGTTCAACGCAATGCCGTGAGCAACCAGTTCGGTGTACTCGTAGGCCTGAACGGAAACAAAGATGGCACCGAGGATGAAGGTCAGGACGAACCATTCGACCATTCCCCATTCCTTCAAGTTGAACAGTCCGCCGGTGCGGCGAGGCTTAAGATCCTCGGCACGGAAGACACCCAACTGGCAGGAGAATGAGCTCGAGACCAGGATGATCGTGTTAATAAGTGCGAACGGAACGTTGAGTTTCGCGGTTTCGGTCGCCCACAGTTCCGGCGATGCAGCGCGGAGTGTGAAGTACATGGCAAAAAGCGCGGCAAAGAACATGAGCTCGCTGGATAGCCAGACGACAGTTCCTACCGACACCATGTTGGGACGGTTCGGCGCAGGATGCGCCGGGGCATTTAGGGCATGAGTCGCAGTTGTCACAGAGCCATTATGTCTATAAAAGTGCCTCTGACACCAATGCATAGCCCCCCGCGTGGCGCGAATTTTGGGCACTTCACGCCTACAACCGCGGAAACACGCGGGATTAACATTTCAGACTTTCTACGATTCGTAGATAACCTAGAGGCGTGTCAACGATTCGAGCGCAGCAAAAGTTCCCCACATGGCCAACAATTCTCTCGAGCCTGATCGCCGGCGGCGACCTGGATCGGGACCAAGCGTATTGGGCCATGGGCGAGGTGATGACGGGGAATGCCACCGATTCCCAGGTGGCTGGTTTCCTTGTCGCGCTCCGTTCCAAGGGCGAAACCGTCGACGAATTGACCGGTCTTGTGGAAGCAATGCTGGCCAATGCGAGGCCGCTCACAATAGAGGGTGACCGACTAGACATCGTCGGAACCGGCGGTGACAGGCAAAACACGGTCAACATCTCCACCATGGCTTCCCTGGTCTGCGCAGGAGCTGGCGCCAAGATCGTCAAGCACGGGAACCGGGCCGCATCATCTTCCGCCGGCTCGGCGGACGTCCTTGAGGCGCTCGGCGTGCGACTTGATATGCCCATCGATCGGCTTGAGGACGTCCTCGACGCGGCGAACATCACTTTCTGCTTCGCCCAGGTGTTCCACCCTTCGATGCGCAATGCCGCGGTGCCCCGTCGAGAGTTGGGCGTGCCAACGGCATTCAACTTCATGGGCCCGCTGACCAACCCCTCGCAACCGACGGCATCCGCGATCGGCTGCTCCGACCTTCGCATGGCTCCGCTCATGGCGGGCGTCCTGGCTGCACGCGGCGTCCGCGCCTTGGTGTTCCGCGGTGAGGACGGCTTGGACGAGTTCACCACGACCGCGCCGAACCGGGTGTGGGAGGTCCGTGACGGCAAGGTCACCGAATCGATCTTTGACGCCCAGGACATCGGAATGGCCCGGGCCACCCTTGATGATTTGCGCGGGGGAGACTCCGCACACAACGCGCAGGTTGTTCGCGAGATCCTCGACGGAGCCCGCGGACCCGTCCGAGACGCGGTGGTGCTCAATGCTGCCGCGGGCCTGGTGGCGCTGGACGCTTCTGCCGACGGTACCTTGCAGGAACGGCTCATTGCGGCGAAGGCCAAGGCCGAAGACGCGATTGATTCCGGAGCAGCCAAGCGTGCGCTTGAGGCTTGGATCGCGGCGACCGCCTAGTCCTGGGACCGTCAACCCAAAATATTGATCCGTGGCACGCCTGTCCCCAGGGGACGCAAGGTGTGCCACGCCTGTTTCTGGCGCCTCTGGGGTGAGAAACAACCCGGAGGTACGGATCCTGGCTGCAGGGGCGCGGGTGAGCGCGTGGGGCCGTCCGAAGGACTGCGCGGGTTGCAGTCGGTCTCGGGTTTCTGCCAAAGCAACCACGGCGGGTGTCCAGGTCAATGACACGTGCCCTGGACACCTGCATGTCAGGTCCGCCGACCCATACCCGATAGCCACGGGATCCCTCCTTGCCGCCCCGCGTTCCGGGTGCCCGGATTCCGCTTAAACGACTGGGTGGCTTGTCGTTGATCAGGAATTGATCGACAACAAGCCACCCGGTTGGATGCTGCTGAGGCTGCGGGGCCGTGACTTACTCGAGGCCGAGCGAGAACGCGGCGTCGAGATCGTGGCTTGAATATGCGCGGAACGCTATGTGGGTCTGTGTGCCCTTGATCCCGGGGACCTTTGAGAGTCGGTTGGCAATGACTTCGGCCAGATCCTCGTGGTGACGCACTCGCGCGATGGCAATGAGGTCCCAGTCGCCGGCGACCGAGTAGACCTCGGAGATGCCCTCGATGTCTGAAATCTTCTCTGCGCACTCGGGAATGCTGTCAGAAGCTGTTTGGATCATCACGAATGCAGTGACCACGGTGTTACCTCCAGTAATTAATGGTGTCGGTCCGAAGCTTAGGCAGAGCCTAGTTCAGGACTTGGCGGAGCGCACGCGGCGGCGCGCAATAAGAGTGGTGATGCCCCGTCGACCCATCAAGAAGACACCCAGGACGATCGTGGCGACGACGATGAAAGCAACGGCGGCGGTGCCCCCGAAGAGCACCCGGAACGCCAGCCCCAGGGCAACCGTGCCGAGCCATACAAGGAATCCGGTGGGCCAAAGGCGCGAGTGGTTGATCCACGGACGCGAGAGCAGGCTCAGAATCGTCAGCGAAATGAGGAAAGGGGCTGCTGTCTGCAGCACGCCCAGCACTGTCAACGAGTGCTCGTGTGATTGCCGTCCGATCAGGGCAAAGAGCAGGACTAGAACCACGTCGATCGCAAAATAGGCGATCCAGGTCTTGCGAGAGGTCATATAGCTATTCTACGGCCAGTAGTAACCGGTGCCAGACGTTGTATTCCCGGACGCAAGCTGCATTGCACCCGAGAGGACACTCGGCGAGCGCCGTGAACCCGATTTCGATGCGTCTACCGCCATGGGACTTGTTCACTCTGCCGACCGCTTACCCTTCTTGGTCGCGATGTGAGGACGATTTTAGGCAGTCGAAATACCGCTTCTTGGTGGGCAGAGCCACCAAGACTCCATTCCCGCTGGCTCTGCCCGGAAAGTTCTCATCCACCCAAGCCGACAGATCGCCATAATCGGAGGAGCCTGGGTAGGTGACCAGTGAGTCGCTTGTCTGAAGGAACGTTCCAAATGCGCAAGGTCATCGTCTGCAACATCTCAAGCCTTGACGGCTACTTCGCCGGGGTCGGCGGCAATCCGCTGGTGCTGAACATGGATGCGGCGTTGGACGCGCTGAACCTCGAGCACATGCGTTCCGCCGGTACGGTCTTGCTGGGCCGTGCCTCGTTCGAATTGTTCCGTTCGTTCTGGCCGAACGTCGCCGACGCGCCCGAGGATCCCGCGAATCCTGGATTGAGTGAAACCAACAGGGTTCTTAGCCGGCTCTACGGAGAGATTCCCAAACTCGTTGTCGGTGACAGTTGCGTGCTGCCCGTCGACAACGCCTGGCATGACAGCAGTCGCGTCATTCCGGGCTCAGAGATCGACCGGTTGCTCCGCATCGAGAAGGCGGGCGTTGGTGGGGACATCGTGGTCTTTGCGAGCCACCTGCTTTGGAACGTGTTGCTGTAGCGTGGACTCATCGATGAGTTGCACCTTGTGCCGGGACCCAGGGCAATTGGTGGAGGGATTCCGCTCTATTCCCGGCCGGCGTCCCTGAGGTTGCTGGGGAGTTCGGTGCTGCAGGATTCCGAGAATGTGCCTCTGAGGTATGCGCCCGAATCGGCTGCGGTCGAATGGCACCTTGTTGTGCGTGGTGGATGGATCCGTGGCCGGGGGCTTTTATCGGAGGTTGAGCTCGAGCACTGTTTCCAGTCCGTCTTCCTCATCCCACTGTTCGCCGACCACCCGGAACCCGTATTGATCCACCAGGTTGCGCGACGGGACGTTGTCGGGGCGGATGGATGCACGCACCGTGTTCACGCGGGGATCGCGCCTGGCCGCATCGATCAGTGTCACGAGTGAGGCCCGCGCGTAGCCTCGCCGGCGGCACGTGGGGTCTATCGAGTAGCCGACTTCGACCATGCCCGTCGCATCCGGCTGGCCGTGGAATCCCGCACGCCCAACGACCGCCCCCGTTTCGGCATCAACGACAAGCCTGGTCACCCATGGGGCCTCGGCGGCATCCCGGGTGATCTGCCTCCGCCGCCTGAGCCAAAGGCCTCGGCATTCGGCGGTGGTCAGGTATGGCGTCAGGTCAAGATCAGTCAGGGATCGGGCTTTGTCCAGGTCTCCGTCGGCGAGGGCATCGAGTACGTCGCGTGGCACTTGCACGAGCCTCACCCGGACGCCCACACGTGAGGGGTCCGAGGTCCAGGGGGCGGCGGTGATGGTCATGATCCCATTTTTCCAGATGGTCCGCTCGGACATCGGAGTTGCAATGAATTGCGGAGCCTCGACGGCGTCGCCCGCTCAAGGCGCGTGTTTCGAATGCATATTCGAAAGCGGTTGTTGGCTGGGCGGCTTCCCCCATGGCTTCCCATGGCCGTTCAGGAGGGGCGGACATGCGTTTGCGGATGCTGGGAGGCCGCAGTCTTTGGGTCGAGCTGCTCCAACGTCATCAGCCGAAGCGGATTCCCTGGCAGGGGGAAGCTGGATTCCACGCCGAGCGCCCTGTCGACGTGCAGCAGCTCGCCCGGTTCCAGCGGTCGCCAGGCGGGATCCGCACTCATCATCTCCGTGGCCACGATGACGGATGAGCGTGCGGCCAGTTCCGGGCTGTGCGCGTGGATGCGGTCGCTATGCATGCGCAGGTCTTCAGAGGGCGCATTCCTCCCGATGCGCCGCTCGAGGACGTATAGCTCGTGCGTCGCGGGATATCTGAGCGCCCAGAGGTCGGTGGGAGTGGTCAGGATGAAATTCAGGCTGTAGACGGGAAGGTTTTCCGCGATCCAGGTGAGTGCGGCGGCGATCCCCGCGGCCACGTCGCCGGCGGCCCGACGGATTTCCGCGGTGATCAAGGCAAACATCCGCTCGCTATCGGTCTGGCCCAGGACCAGTTCCGAGGTCCCGAGCAGGGACAGGCGACTGTCGAGTTCGTCGAGGCCGCCCAGTACGCCGTTGTGGGCCAACAGGCGGCCGTCCTGAACGAACGGATGGGTGTTCTCTGGAGTGTGCCCGCCGGTGCTCGCGTAGCGGACGTGGGCGAGAAACGTGGTGCTCTCCAGATGCTTGGCTTCGAAGGCAAACTCGGGATCGTGCCATGCGGAGATCGGCTGCTTGCTGATGAACGGGCTGCCGTCCGCGGCGAACGAGCCGATTCCCGTTCCGTCGGGCTCGTAGTGGCTCTGGAGTTCCAGGCTGTTGGGAGCCCGCAACAGCCAAAACGAGGCCTTCGCGGGGTGGTGGCCCGTGTGCATCCCGAACAATCGACACATGGTTGCCCTCCCTCACCGATTTGCCCCGCGGGCTTCTTCGAACCCACGTTGTCCCGCCGAGCCGCGTTTATCAAGGGTGGGCACGACAAGATTGCCCGGAGCGCCGGAACCTCCGTCCGGCTGCGTTGTTGTTGCGGTTGGCGGGAGGCGCCTCGGCGAGCGCATCGTCGTGAACGGTTCGACAGCGAATGCCCTCCGTGGCAGGGCGATACCAGGGGCACCAACCGGCGTGCCACGCAGTCATCGTCGTTCGTTCAATCGGATTGCTTGGGCCGCCACACGCCGAATCGGTTGCCCCGCGGGTCAAGGAGGTGGGCGAATTCGATTGAGCCGTTGTCGACGTAGGGGAGTGCGACACTGGCGCCCAGCGATAGGGCCCGGGCGATCGCCGCCTTGACGTCGTCGACCTGCACGTAGAAGATCGCCCAGGAGCTTCCGCCGGTGGACGTGGTGTCCCACAGCCCGCCCTTCCCGCCGTTCACCATGCCGTAGCCGAGCGGCGAGGGGTCGTCGAAGGTCCAGTCGAAGAGCGACCCGTAGAAGTGCCGCGCCTCCTCCGGGTCGGGCGTACCGATCTCAAAGTAATTCGGAATTTCGGCCATGGCCGCCTCCTTCTCCCGTCTTGCCTCCGCACGCAGGAAGGCCGTTGCCAATGGACTTGGCAGCGGCCTTGCACGTCGCTAGGGCATGACCTTGTACAGATCGATGACGGTCTCTTCGGGCGGCGAGGTGAATCCGCCCTCGATTCCTTCCTGCATGCGGGGAAGGAGGATGCCGTCGCGGAACTTCTCCCAGCTCTCCTTCGACTCGTGGACGGCCATGATCGTCCAGCCTCCGGCGGAAGCACCGCTGGCATGGAAGATCTGGCCTTCCGGCAGGCTGCCGTCTGCCGGGTGGACCGCGGCAAGCGAGACGTCGTATTGCTCCTTGGTGCCTCCTGGGAAGAAGTGCACAATTCCGTATGGGGTGGCTCCCATGATTGTTCCTTGGGCGAAAAGGGATGTATCGGACACCTCTGTAATAGACCCCGCCAATTTGGGTGTCAAGGAGTTGGCGGGCAGCGGTTCCCGGTCCCGCGGCCGTGCGGTCGGGCGAACAGGTCGACGACGCCCGGCCGCGGGGTCTTCCTTCATCCAGCCGACGCCCTGAAGGTGGTTGGGGGTCAAGCGCCCTCGCAGAATGAGGGTGCCTGGGGATGGGAAAGATGCGATCGCCCGGATTAGTATCGGGTGATGGGCAGGAAAAACAGATTCCTTGTCGCCGTGGCGATCGGCGTCTTTGCGGCGGGACCGTTGCTGGCGGGATGCACTTCGCCGGGGCCCTCCGCCGTGCAATCGGCGTCGTCCACCATGCCTGGCCCAAGCCCGAGCCCTTCGGCGGGCAGTCCCGAATCCACTGCGGTTCCGCAAGCGGGGATCGACCATGTGGTCATCATCGTCGAGGAGAACCACTCGCGCTCGAACATCCTGGGCAACGCCGCCGCCCCGTACATCAACAAGTTGGCCGCCGAGAATGCGCTGGCGACCAACTACCGAGCCGTGATGCACCCGAGCCTTCCCAACTACCTGGCGATGACCAGCGGGACGAACGCCGGCATCACGGACGACTGCGAACCCGGGGACGGCTGCATGGCGCAGGTTCCGAACATCACCGACGCCATCGAACGGTCGGGACGGACCTGGAAGATGTATGCGGAAAGTATGCCCGCCCCGTGCACGGCCACCAATTCCGAGCTGTACGGCGTGAGGCACAATCCGTTCATGTACTACCCGAGCGTCACCGACTACAAGGGCTCGTGCGAGGCGCATGTCGTTCCCCTGACCCGGCTGAGCGAGGACCTGAAATCAGCCGAGGGACTGCCCAACTACGTGTTCATCGCCCCCAATGTCTGCAACGACATGCACGACTGCCCCGTGGAAACGGGCGATGCCTGGCTGTCACGCCATGTGCCCAAGATCCTGGCGTCGCCCCCGTTCACGACGCAGAACTCCCTGCTGGTGCTCACCTGGGACGAGGACGAGGACGAGGGCGGGAACAACACCGTGCCAACCATCTTCGCCGGGCCCGCCGCCCGGCAGGCCTTCACATCCCACCGGAAGTACGACCACTACTCCCTGCTGCACACGATTGAGAGCCGGTGGGGCCTGACTCCCATGACGGCGAACGACAGGAAAGCGCCGGTCATGGACGACATGCTCAAATAAGGGGTGGAACTGTTCGACCGGCCCGGCCGGCTGAACAGTTCCACCCTGCGCGGGTTTCCGCACATGCTTCCCGGGTGTCAGGCCCCCGTGTTGTAGCCCAGCCCGTGGCCGAAGCGGAATAGCGGGTCGACGGTGTCAAAAGGCACGTCCGGAAGGTTCACCCGCACGGCATCCATGGAACGCGGCAGGTCCATGGGCAGCCTGCCCTGCGGTTCGGCGTCGCCAAAAAGCACGTCGAGCAGTGCATGGCTGCTCGCGCCGAAGTTGGCGGTGATGGCGGCGGCCTCGCCGACCAGCGGAGTGAGGATGGCCGGACGGTCCAGGAACACGTCGATCACCGTCGGCACCGTGCCGCAGAGCGCGACCAGGCCCTCGAGCTGGTCCGCCGGGTAGTCGAGGGAACCCGCATGGAAGAAGTTCTCGAACATGGTGTCCCGCTGCTCGAACGGCGCCTGCAGGCGCACGATCGCGACGTCGGCTTCCTCCGGCGAATCGACCACCGTTCCGTATCCGGCGGCCGCCTCCGCGGAGACGCCCTGCAGGTAGACCTTGACGCCGCGGGACAGCGGCAGCGTGGGGGCGCCGGCGGCATCTGCCCGGTTGCTCAGCAGCGTGAACGACGCGCGCTGGGCGGCCTCGCCCGCGGCCCGGAATTCCGCGCTGCCGACGATTGCCTCGGCACGCCGGACGTCGACCATGGGGGAGTCGAAGAGCCCGAGTACGAACTTTTCGCGCAGCAGCCGGCGGGCGGACACGTCGATCCGTTCCTCGCTGATCTCGCCGCTCCGGACCAGGTCGATCAGGACCTCGGGGATGGCCTCGCCGCCGAACTGGTCGGCCCCGGCGTTGAGCACGGCAAGCATCCGGTCGCGGGTGGAGAGGTGTTCCACGCCCCAGGCCCGGGCCGGGAAGGGCTCCCCGGCGATGACCGCGTCGCTGAGCAGGCCCCAGTCTGTGCAGACGACCCCGTCGAACTTGTAACGATCGCGCAACAGGCCGGTGATGACCGACTTGTTGAAACCGAAGCCGACCTCGTCGTACTCGGTGCCCACAGGCATGCCGTAGTAGGGCATGATCTGGCTGGTGCCGGCGTCGAAGGCTGCCTCGAACGGCAGCAGGTGGTGCTCGAAGTTGTCCCCGGGGTAGACCTGCTCGCGGCCGTAGGAGAAGTGCGGGTCCTCCCCGTCCTTCTGGGGCCCGCCGCCGGGGAAGTGCTTGGTCATGGTGGCCACGGAATCGCCGCCCAAGGTTTCGCCCTGGAAGCCGCGGTTTTAGGCATCATCCGGCAAACGGTGTACAGGCATGCGTCGCCCACCAGAGTGTTACGGCTCGATGGAGCATAGTTGCTGGCGAAGCCCTAAGCTGGGGAGCGACTTTTACGAGCGATAGAAAAAGGGGCGGCAATGCAGGAACGGCACGCGCGCATGCTCCGTGCCGCCGTGGTCAGCGTCGTCGTGCTGGCTCTCTCCGCAGGAGCGCACCAGGCCGGCGGCGGAATGCTGCCGCACCCTGCTGTCCTCGTCGGGTTTGCCACACTGACCATGCTGGCCTCAATCGTCGTTGCCAAGCGTACCTTGGGTCTACCGGCCCTGCTGGCGGTCCTGGGTGGAGGGCAGTTCGCGCTCCACCAGGCATTCGAATTTCTCAGCACCACCACCACGATGGTGTGCGCCTCGGCTTCCACCCACCTTGATCACTCGGCCGCACTGACATGTACCGTCGGGTCCGCCGAGTCACACCAGCATGCCGTCCAGGGCGGGGGTGGTGTCACCATGTTCGCGGCCCACGTGATTGCGACCCTGGCAACCGCCATCCTTATCACCCGCGGCGAAGAAGCGCTTCACGCGGTGGCGAGGTGGATGCGCCCGCTCTTCACGGTCCTGCGCACTTCCCCCGTTCGCCCGCCGGCTTGGATCATTCCTGTTGTCCAGGCACACCGTCTGCCTGCCGTGCCATTCCTCGTCTCGCCGCCGCTACGTGGCCCACCTGCCTTTCGCTGATTCCGACTTCTTCCATTACTTCGTGCCGGCCACCATGGGCCGCGCACAGCGAAAGGCATGCCATGAAACTCCGTCGTACCCTCCTCGTATCCGCAGCAACCGCCGGCCTGATGGCCGCTGGAATTGCCTCGGCCAGCGCCCACGTTACCGTCAAGCCGGATAGCACCGACGCGGGCGCATACTCCGTACTGACTTTCGCCGCCTCACACGGCTGCGAAGGATCACCCACCACCAGCTTCACCATCAACATCCCCGAATCCATCGCCGACGCCAAACCCACCATTTACCCCGGCTGGGACGTGAAGAAGATCGAGGAAAAGCTGGCCGAACCGCTGACCACCGAAGACGGCTCCACCATCACCAAGCACATCGGCAAGATCGTCTACACGGCAAAGACCCCGCTGGAAGACGGTTACCGGATGGCATTCGAGATCCAGGTCAAGAACCCGGACAAGGCAGGCGAAACCCTTGCGTTCCCCACGCTCCAGACCTGCGAGAAGGGGGAGACCGATTGGGCCCAGATGCCGGCGGAGGGCCAAGACCCGCACGCACTTGAGGCCCCCGCCGCGAGCTACACACTGACGGCGGCCTCCGAGGAAGGACACCACCAGGCGGCGAGCACCGCCACTGACGGTGTGGTCCCGGCGGGCAGCGCCCAGGCCGTGCCAGCTTCGGACAACCAAGCCTCACAGGTCCCGGGTTACCTGGGGCTGGGCGCGGGAGTGTTGGGCCTGGTAGCCGGAGGGATCGCGCTAAGCCGCACCCGCAAGACGTCCGGCAAGTAGGTCGGGGACGTGGAGTCTTCAAGGCCACGCCGATCGAGCGTCCCGCTGGTGATCAGACAGTCCTTGACTGTCGTGGCGCTCGTTGCGCTCGCTCTGCTGGCCCCGGTCTCGGCTGCCTCCGCCCACGACAGCCTCACGGGAACGAACCCCAAAGACGGCCAGACGGTGAAGGTCATGCCGGATATCATCGACATGGCCTTCAGCAACATGCCCCTGGCCATCGGAACCAAGGTCCTTGTTGAAGATGCCGGTGGAAAGAACTGGGCCGTCGGCGATGTCAAGATCGTGGACAACGTGGTCAGCCAATCCGTCAGTCCCGATGCCCCCGGCGGGGATTACACGGTGATCTGGCGGGTGGTGTCTTCTGATGGGCATCCCATTGAGGGCACTTTCGGGTTCACGGCGAACTCCGGTGCCGCCGGAGCGCCGACTTCGCAGGCAGCCGAGCCGCAATCAACCGCGGACCGGTCCCAAGAGCCGGAAACATCGGCACCTGGCGGATTCCCCTTCTGTCCGGTGGTCGGTTTGGTCGCGGTCCTGCTGGCGCTGACGGCCATCGTCATGCGGTTGGCCCGCCGACGTCCGGACAAAAACGGGTCGCTCTGAAGCGAGGAACCAAGGGGTTGAGCCGGCCTATGAAGGCCGGCTCAACCAGGCCGCGGAGATAAAGCCGACACCGCCCACGGGCACGTCAGGGCCCCTATCCGCAACATGAACGGAAACCGGGGGCTTCACCGGGCAAGGTTGCGGGCGACATCTGAGAATGACCCTCGCAACGATGCCCGGTGATGGGAGCATCAGCCGCTTGGTGCTGGACCCTCCACCGCAGTCGTTTCATCATGCCGGACCGAGTCCGGCTTCCCTGGCTGCCCTGTGCCGGAGGAACTTGCCCGCGACCAGACGGGTAACCAAGAAGGAAACAATGGAGAACACAACACCGACTGCAAGGGCTGCCGGCGGGTTTGCGTCCCTCATGATCAAGGTAAAAACAGCAAGCAGGAGCGATGTCGTGCTGGCACCCATGCCGGCTGCCAGCGCTTGGTGTCTGGTGGAAGGAAAAGGGACTTTTCCAGTGTGGACGTACAACCCGATCAACGCACCGACAGCGGGAACCAAGGCAGCGACGCCACCGACGGGAATGCCATAAAGTATTGGGATCACTGCCCAGATCCCTGGGCTCCCGACGCCCGAAACCTCGGGATTCGCGGCCATCGGAATGGCCAAGAACAAGCCAAGGACGGCACCGAGACCTGCGCCGGCCAGAACCCCGGTGAGTATTGCCAACAGGAACAACGGAATGATTAAAGATCCGAGCTTCTCTCCGGCTGTCCTTGGCATGGGCCCATCCTACCTATAAAACGTTGCCCGACTTGGGGCGGGACCGGTTGAGGCGACGGCACCCGGCCGCGCCACGGGTGCAGGAACTCAACAAGCAGACCACACCCCGCATAAGGCGAAATGATTGTTCACACGCAGCCGGGACGGCGGCGCGTCATCGTCATCCGGTCGCTGGATCCACCGCGAATTGCTGCGCCAAGATCGACGATTTGGAGAACTTGTTCGGCATCTTCGCCAGCTCTGGTAGAGGCGATCTCCGGGTCCTAGAATCGGGGTGGAGGCAACCGACGACCGAGCCCCGGGACTTGCCTACATGCTCCACCCAATGTCCCTGCAGTTCCGGGAAAGGACGCCTCGCTTGAGCAAGATCCAGAGCCACTTCAGCACCCAGCTTCTCGGGGGTGCGGCGGTGGCAGGCCCGTGCGGAACCGAATACCTTCCGTACGGGCCTGCCACCGCCGCAATGTTTGAGTCCGCGGCAATGTTGCACGGCATGACAGGGCCTGAGGCTCCAACGCCATGAAACCAGACGGATACCCCCAGTCGGAACCCGTATACGAGGTCGGCGCAGCGTCACCCTTGCCGATACTGATGGACATTCAGGCCGTGGAACGGGTGTCGGATCCGGTCGAGTCCCGGCTCGACGCCGTCTATTTCGACACGGCGACATTGGCCTTGGCCACCCGGCGCATCACCCTCCGACGCCACACGGGAGGAATCGAGCACGGGTGGCATTTGGGAATCCCCGACGGGACCACCCACTGGCAGGAATTCATCGCCCCGCTGGGACAACCCGATGTAGTACCGGGGGAGCTGCTCACCCATGTGCTGGCTTACGCCCGCGGCGAGGGTATTGCGCCCATCGTGCACCTGGGCACCCAACGCAGCACCTATCGGCTCTACGGAACCCGAGGCGAGCACTTGGCCGACTTCGTCGACGACCGGATCCAGGCCAAAAGGCCGCACTCCGAGGGTCCCGGCGTCGAATGGCGGGAATGGACGCTGCAGCGCGTGCACGGAGACAACGACGTGCTCGTCGCCGCCGAGGAAATGCTGGCCGCGACGGGTGCCGGGCACCCCCGGCAAAGCTCCGAACTCGCCCGCGCGCTCGGCGGCTCCTTCCCACCCGCACGTGCCACCGGCACCGGAAAGCCGCGCAAGAAGGGACCGGCCATCGATGTCGTGACGGCCTACCTTGATGTTCACGTCAACGCGCTTCTCAGCAACGATGCCGGGGTGCGGATGGAGCTTCCGGATGCGGTCCACCAAATGAGATCCGCGACCCGACGGCTGCGGTCCGCCCTGTCAACATATGCCGACCTCTACACCAAGGACGCTGCGCAGGGGCTCGGCGCCGAGTTGAAATGGTTCGCCCGGATTCTGGGTCGACCACGCGATGCCGAGGTCATGCGGGACCGTCTCCGCCAACGCATGGACGACTTGCCCGAATCACTCCGAGCCGGGCCCGTTCCCGAACCCATGGAGCGCGAAATCGGCACCGCCTACAACGTCGACTACAGGGAGCTGCTGAAGGTTCTTGAATCCGACCGCTACTACCGGCTGCTGGACGACCTCGAACGGTTCCGCGACGATCCACCGGCAAGCCCCCGGGCCTCCAGACCCGCACGCAGCGCAACGGCAAAATTGGTCAACGAGTCGGCCAAGCGACTGGACCGTGCGCACAAATCCGTTACCCGAACCAAGGCAGGCAGCACCCGGGACGTCGCGCTCCACCGTGTCCGCAAGGAAGCCAAACGACTGCTGCACGTCGCCGACTCCGTAGCCGAGATCCACGGAAAGCGCGCCCGCAAGATCTCCCTCCGCGCCCATCGTCTCCAGAGGACACTTGGTGACCACCACGACAGTGTCATGGTTCGCACTCTCCTTGAAGAGCTGGTCACGGACCCGACCTTGCCCGAGGGAACCGTCAAGGCGTACCGCCGGATTCTGAAAATCGAGAGAGACATCGCACGTGCCGCGGCGAAGAAATATTCCAAGACGAGGAAGAAGCTCTCGCGCCTGCGCCTGCACCGCTGACCGGAGCTTCACGATTGGCCGTGTCCGTTGGCCGACCGCGAAGCTCCGTCTCCGGGAGCGGATACAACGACCCCGGCACGCATCGCGGTCCCGACGGTCGGTGGACGGTCCTCGCTTGGCTTGAACGGTCGATCGTTTCGATGGGGGCAGGAACCCGGCACCTGCCGCCTATCGCTCGGTTTGCTCGTTGACCAGTTCGGCGTATCCATGCAGGGTGCCGGTGGAGAACCCGATGGTCACCGGTTCGGGCGTTCCGCAGCAGGAATCGGCCTCCGGCTCGGGGGTGCCGCAGCTTGCCGCCGATTCGCCCGCTGCCGGCAGGTCGCAGGACCCACCCAGGTCGGTGGAGCAAACGCCAGTCTCGGGCAGTTCCAGCTCGACGAGGTCCGCTGCCGTACGGTCACCGGCCAGGGACGCGGCGATCGAGCGGACCTGTTCGTAGCCGGTGGCCATGAGGAACGTCGGTGCACGGCCGTAGCTCTTCATTCCCACGATGTAGAAGTCGGTCTCGGGGTGGGCGAGGATGCGTTCGCCGTGGGCGCTGACGGTGCCGCAGCTGTGGAACTCGGGGTCGATGAGCGGGCCCAGTGCGCTTGGGGCCTCCACGATCTGATCCATGTCCAAACGGAGTTCCGAGAGGATCGCCAGGTCGGGGCGGAAGCCCGTGGCCGGAACCAGCAGGTCCACGGCGAGTTTGCGGCCGTCGGCAAGGACCGCGCTCAATTGGTCGTCCGTTTCCAGAGCGGTGACGGAGACGTCTTCGAGGATGGCGATGTCCCCGTTCCCGACGAATCGGCGCAAGCTGGTGCCCAGCTGCCCGCGGGCCGGCAACTCGTCGGCCGCCCCGCCGCCGTAAAGCCGGACGGGGTTGGCCGCACCGCGCAGGCCCCAGAGGATTTGGGTGTCGGGGTGCTGTTGGCGCAAGCGGCCGAGGCTGATCAGCGTGTTGGCCGCCGAATGGCCGGCACCCAGTACAAGGATGGTTTTTCCGGCAAAGCGATCTTGGTCGGCCCCCAGGGGATCGGGCAGGGGAGAGGTGATGAAACCGGCCGCGCGGGCTTCTGCTTCGCCGATGGCTTCGATGCCCGAGCGTCCCACCGGGTTGGGGGTGTTCCAGGTTCCCGAGGCGTCGATGACTGCCCGGGCCAGCATGTCCTTGGGTCCTTCTGCGGTTTCGGTGCGCACCAGGAAGAGGGAATCTTCGCGAGTTTTTGAGCTGGTCTTGTCCACGCCACGGCCGTCGGGTTGGATGCGGGTGACCTTGGCGACCCGGTGCCCGAAGCTGATCCTGGGGGCCAGCGCTGGGTGGGCGGCCAGCGGTTCCAGGTATTCGGCGACCATATCCGATCCCGTTGGGAGGCGGGTTTCCCGTGGCGCTTGCCAGTCACCGGCGTAGCCCTCGGTCGGCGTTTCCAGGAGCTGGCGGGATGCCGCGTCGATGTTGTAGCGCCAGGTGGAGAAGAGCTTGATGTGCCCCCACCCGGCCATGGCGGCACCGGCGCTGGCTCCGGCCTCGAGGACGCGGACGTCCTGGTTGCGTTCAATCAGGTGTGCCGCGGCTGCCAGTCCGATGGGGCCGGCTCCGATGACAACAACGGGGTAATTCTGGTTCACGGTCTTCTACTCCTGGCAACGAAGGGGGAACTACTTGGCGGCGGGCAACAGCTCGGAGATCAGGGTCTCGATGCGGGCGCGGATTTCGTCGCGGATCGGGCGCACGGCCTCGACGCCCTGGCCTGCGGGGTCATCGAGCTTCCAGTCCTCGTAGCGCTTGCCCGGGAAGACCGGGCAGGTGTCGCCGCAGCCCATGGTGATCACGACGTCGGATTCCTTCACGGCCTCGGTGGTCAGGATCTTGGGGACCTCGGTGGACATGTCGATGCCGACCTCGTTCATCGCTGCGACGGCGGCGGGGTTCACCGCATCTGCGGGTGCCGATCCTGCGGAGCGGACCTCGATCTGACCGGCCGAAAGGTTGGACAGGAAGGCGGCGGCCATTTGGGAGCGTCCGGCGTTGTGGACACAGACGAACAGGACGGAGGGCTTGGTGGTGTTCATGCGGAGACCTTCTGTGTGGTGTGGGTGGTGAAGAATTTGCGGGACCAGAGCGCGACGTAGACCAGGGCCACGAGAACGGGTACCTCGATGAGGGGGCCGACGACGCCGGCCAGTGCCTGGCCGCTGGTCACGCCGAAGGTCGCGATGGCCACAGCGATGGCCAGTTCGAAGTTGTTGCCCGCCGCGGTGAACGCCAGGGTGGTGGTGCGCTCGTACCCCATGCCCAGGCCGCGGCCGATGAGCATGCTGGCGCCGAAGACCACGATGAAGTAGACCAGCAGCGGCAGGGCAATGCGTGCGACGTCCAACGGCTTGGCAATGATGGCGTCGCCCTGCAGGGCGAAGAGGATCACGATGGTGAACAGTAGGCCGTAGAGCGCCCAGGGGCCGATCTTCGGCAGGAACGTGCCCTCGTACCAGGCGCGACCCTTGGCCCTTTCGCCGAGGGTTCGGGTGAGGAACCCTGCTACCAATGGGATGCCGAGGAAGACCAGTACGGAGAGGGTGATCGCCCAGACGGAGAAATCGGCGCTGGTGGTCGGCAGCCCAAGCCAGCCCGGCAGCACCTGCAGGTAGAACCAGCCCAGCGCTCCGAAGGCGAAGACCTGGAAGACGGAGTTGATGGCCACCAGCACGGCCGCTGCCTCGCGGTCGCCGCAGGCCAGGTCGTTCCAGATGAAGACCATGGCGATGCATCGGGCCAAGCCGACGATGATCAACCCGGTGCGGTACTCGGGCAGGTCCGCCAGGAAGATCCAGGCCAGGACAAACATGAACGCCGGTGCCAGCACCCAGTTGATCACCAGCGAGGTGATCATGAGCTTTCTGTCACCGATGACGCGCCGGGTTTCGTTGTAGCGGACCTTGGCGAGCACCGGATACATCATCACCAGCAGGCCCAGTGCGATGGGCAGTGAAACGCCGGCAACCTTGATCGAATCGAGCGCCTGGCCCAGTCCCGGTATGAGCCGTCCCAGCCCGAGCCCGAGGGCCATGGCCGCCAGGATCCATACGGCAAGGTACCGGTCGAGGGTGGATAGCTTGGCGGTGATGTGCACCGTGTCTGCGGATGCGGCGGTAGTTGTCACGGCAAATTCTCTCCAAAAACTAGACATCGACGAACCTCGATGCAACGAGTATGCTTACACATATCGACGATTGTCAATCTCCTGTCAGGGACCGCAGAGAAGGCGAGGGAAGACGCATGTCTACTCAAGTTGCCCAGAAAACCGAAGGCCAAACCACATTGGTTTCCGCCAGTGAAACCGATGCCTCTTGCTGCGTCCCGGCAACGGGGAGCGAATCCCTGCTGGCCACGGAAGCCGAGGCGCTGGCACTTCGTTTCAAGGCGCTGGCCGATCCCAGCCGCCTGCGCATCCTCTCCATCGTCTCCTCCAGCACCGAGGCCGAGACCTGTGTATGCGACCTGTCCGAGCCGCTGAGCCTGGGGCAGCCCACGGTTTCGCACCACCTGAAGATCCTGGTGGAGGCGGGCCTGCTCAACCGTGAAAAGCGAGGGGTCTGGGCCTACTACTCCCTGGTTCCCGGTGCCCTGGAATCCCTGGCTGCAACATTGATCCCGAAGGCTAAGCCATGAGCGCCAAGTCACCGGCAGTACAGCGGCCTGCCGTCCTGTTCGTCTGCGTCAAGAACGGCGGCAAATCCCAATTGGCGGCCGGCCTCATGAAGCATGAAGCCGGCAACGCCATCGCCGTCACCTCCGCCGGCACCAAGCCCGGAACCGCCATCAACGCGCTCTCGGCCGAGGTCCTTCTGGATCTGGGCATCGACATCAGCGACGAAAAGCCCAAGCCATTGACCGAGGAGAACATGCGGGCGGCCGGACACGTCGTCGTCCTGGGTACCGAGGCCACGGTTCCGGCCCTCGACGGCGTCGAGATTGAAGTTTGGGACACCGACGAACCAAGCCGGCGCGGCATCGAGGGACGAGCCCGCATGGAGCTGGTGCGCGATGACATCCATGCACGCGTCAAGGACCTCAAGAACCGCATCCTCGCCTCGCAATAGCTCCCATGTGCGTCGTTTGCCACCCGCTCCGAAAGGCCTGCCCATGAGCTTTGGCAGCTCCGACACGAACCGCAACGTCACCGACATTGATTCCGGTCCGGCCGGGGGAGACCCCGGATCCCTGACGTTGAGCTGTACCGCCCAGCTGGTCTGACCGTGGCCCTCACCCAGAGGTTCGCCACCAAACGCGGCTACGTCATCACCGGCCTGGGGGTCGGGCAGATCCTCTCGTGGGGATCGACCTTCTACCTGCTGGCGGTTCTGGCCGGACCCATCGCCACGGATACCGGATGGCCCAGTTCCCTCGTCGTGGCAGGCGTGTCGGTGGGGCTCGTCGTTGCAGGTTTGGGTTCACCCCGGGTGGGCGCACTCGTGGCCGGCAACCACGGGCGGACCGTCCTGATTTCCAGTGCCCTGCTGCTCGCATTGGGCCTGGCCGTGCTCGGCTTGGCTCCCAACGAGTGGTGGTACCTCGGCGCCTGGCTGATCCTTGGCTTGGGCATGAGTGGCGGCCTCTACAGCGGGGCGTTCGCGATGCTTGGACACACCTATGGTTCCTCGGCGCGCTCGGCCATTACCCTACTGACGCTTTTTGGAGGGTTCGCCAGCACCATCTGCTGGCCACTGAGCGCCTTGCTGGTAGACGAGGTCGGGTGGCGGTGGACGGCCCTCGCCTATGCCGGGGCGCACCTGGTGATCACCGCGCCCCTGTATGCGCTCACGATTCCGCGACGACCATGTGCGCCAACGCCCGACGGTGGATCAGGAGAACCAGACCAGCAGCCATCCGGAGCATCGGGCCCCCGTTGGCTGTTGGTTGTCCTGATCGCGACCATCTCCACTCTTGCGACATCCATTGCCGCGTTGATGTCGGTCCACATGTTCGCCGTGCTGGCGGGCATCGGGATCGGTGGCACGTCCGCCGTCGTTCTCGCCGCAACCATTGGCCCCTCCCAAGTCGGTGCCCGGTTCCTCGAGTTTGTCATCGGGCGAAAACAACACCCGTTGTGGACGCTCCTGACCGCGACCCTCGCCATGGCAGTATCCGTCGGTTTCCTCGGCATCGGGATTTTGTCGCCAGCGTTCCTCGTCGTTGTTTACGGGGTCGGCATCGGGTTGAGTTCCATCGCCAACGGCACCGTGCCATTGGCGATGTTCGGCCAAGATCAATACGCGCGAATCATGGGCCGCATCGCCATGCCGTCCCTGCTCGCCCAAGCGGCAGCGCCCATCGTCGGTTCGGTTCTCATCCACAGCCTGGGGCACAGAAATACCTTGATTGCACTGGGACTTCTTGCGTTCGTGGCCTTTTTGCTGGCGATCTGGCTGTTGCTTCTTCACCAGGGCAATCGAAGAGCTCAAGCACATTCAGTCCAGCAAGGACCGTCCGACTCAATGTACCCGCCACCTGAAACCGAGATCCCTGAGTCCCCGAAGGGAGCACACCTGTAGGTTGCCGCGAGTTCCCAGCTTGGAGCAGCGACATTTTGCGTTCACCCCCCCATCTCCTCCTGAAGGAATAGAACCAAGCGCTTTTACTCAGGCAAAGCGTGCGCTCCAGCGCCCGATTTCAGCTGCGAACTCCGCAGATTGTCCTGATTCGGCCCACAATTCTGCCAGTTCGTTCCCTTCGGCTTTTTTCATACGGTCAAGCACGTTCGCGGCTTTCGCCCTCAGCTGTCCGGGCAAGGGATCGGCAGTTCGCGGCCATGGCTGCGGGGCGTAGTCTTCATCGTCCGCAAGCATCTCCGGTTCGCTCCACGCAACTACGAGCGCAGCGGCCGCCAAACCTGCTGCTCCGTCGGAGGCGTCCACCTCCGGAGACGATAGAAGGACGGCGTCCAGTGCGTCCTCAAGGACAGGCACGACCTGGGCCACGGTGTTGGCCTCATCAAACTCGTACATAAAGTCCGCGGCGTCGTCGTTGCCAAAGACCGATACATCCCATGCGCCCATATGGCAGTGCTCCTAAAGTCGATTCCTCGGCCGACGATCAGCGGCTCGATTGAGATTCTTGCATATGCAATTGAGCAGGCCAACCATGACCAACAAATTCGATGATGAGCGGAATGGAGCTACCGCTGGGCAACCTTTCCAAGGAAGCCACCACCGGAACATGAATTCGTTCCCTCAGGGGCGCGCCCCCGCTGATAGATTGCGGTTCCTGAAAACGTGATGAGTGCGTCGTAGGATTGAAACCGGCAAATCGGAATGGGGGAACATCCGCTATGGCAAGATCATCGGAACGCGGCCTTTGGGCGCTCCTACATGCCGAACGCGCCGCGCTGGCGGATGACTTGTCGGATCTCAGCACCGAGCAGTGGCATCACAAGACCCTTTGTGGGGAGTGGGATGTCGAGCAGGTCGTTGCGCATCTCACGGCCGCAGCGAGCCTCAACCAGTGGCAGTGGTTGCGCAGCATGCTCGGCGCGCGTTTCCGACCCGATGTGCACAACCAGCGTCGGCTGCAGGAGCACCGAGGCAACACCCCGGCCGAGACCCTGGAGCGGTTTCGAGCCGTTATCACTAGCAACATCGCACCGTCCTCCCACACCCCGGCATATTTGGGGAGGTAGTCGTGCATGCCCAGGACGTCCGCCACCCACTGGGGATTTCCCGTACCCCGAGCATCGAGGCGTTGACACCCGTCGCGGAGTTCTACGCGAGCCGCAACTTTGCGGTTGCCAGCCGCTCGAACGATACGGGCCTTCAGCTGAGGGCAGCCGACGGGCCTTTCGCTGCGGGAACAGGACCGCTGGTTACGGGGTCGACTCTTGCGCTGGTGATGGCGATGGCCGGACGCGTACCGTACCTCGAGGACCTCCAGGGACCAGGGGTCGCTACCCTTCGGTCACGCATCGAAAATACCGTGTCTTAACCGCCCCGGTAACAAGAAGACGGATTCTGTCGGTCGACCGCTACCTGTCGGATACCCGGGGAAACACCCATGGGACGTCAATGACCTGCAGCGCTGTGAAGTTGATAGGTTTCAAGAATCTTCCCATGCTGGTTGGCAACTGCACGGAGCCCTGAAGTCCCTGGAACGCGGCACGGGTGGCCAAATCACGCAGATTTCTTGATTAGTCAATGCCGGTATCCAACACGGTGGGCTTCACCGGGTTGCCTTTGCCGTGGCGCGAGCGTGCTCGCCCATATGCGCTGCGTGAATTCTGTTTCCACCACCACTCGTCAGCATGAGCGGCGATCCTGCGCAGGTGCTCTTCACCGAGCGGAACAAACCCCATTTCGATCAGTTCTTGGTGTATATCCGCGGCCGCTCCATAGGCCATGTTCTTCCACTGCTTGCGGTTGCGCACACCGTGACGGTGATCCTTGCACCACGCGCTGAGCTTGCCAAACAGCTCTGCTCCTGTATCCATGGCTGGTTCTCCTCGCCGCCCGGGAGATCCGAGCTGGAGCGTTCCGTGACTCCGTCCTGTGCGGGCTCACGGAACGCTTCAAGCTGATTCTTGGGCTTGATCCCATGATAATGACCAAGGATCGTCTCCGTTGCCCCGCATTGGGCGTTCCATAGGGATCTCATGAAAGATCCTGCATGGGGATGGCTTGCCCGGGAATCGCGTCGGGTCGAAAGGCTGTCGCCGATGGTCGAAGAAACCTGGCGATGTCCGCAGGAAGCAGGCTAGACCAACCCGGATTCGGGATACAGGTGCATCGCTTCGCGGACCAGGGGAGAGGGCTCTTCCAAGGAATGACGTTCGCTGTCGAATAGTTCAACAGAAGCTACATCCTCAAAGGCGCCAAGACGCCGGACCTGACCGAATACGTTCACCGACTTTATGCGCCCACTGTGCGTGAGATCGATTGCCTCTCCTGTGCTGGAAAGCTCGACCTGAATGCTGAAGCGTACTCGACGATGGATTGAGGCCAGCAATACGCCGCATTCCTCGTCCAATTCGCGCGCCAGCGTCTGATCTTCTGTTTCGTTGATTTCGGGCGAACCTCCAGGGAGATCGAGAAGGCCGGAATATGGCCCGCGCGACTTACGAACGAGGACCACCTGACCATCCTGTTTCCAAAGGCCATACACACCGAAATGAGTCGTTTCGTTCATCAGGGAACACCCTCGTATCCCGCATTCTGAATCGGTATCGCCGCCGGGGCTATCGCGCCCATACATTGAATCCAGGAAGCTCGGCGCAGCAGTGGGCAGCCAGCCTCAGGCTTGCCACTACCTATTAGGAATATGTGAGAGGGGTCGGGACTTGGTTTTTGACTGCCCACCGACAATAGACCACTCGATCGGGCTAGGTGAAGATCATTGGCTTACTTCTGGATGGGCATTCGGTACCTTGGGCTTCGTGGAGAGCGAAAAGAGTGCGATGAATGCGACACCCGTGGCCGGCAGATAGAACCACCCGATACTTAGGGCTCCTAGAACAGTGAAGATGGCGAGAGCAATGGCGGCCGCGACCGAAGCATAGATATTTGAGCGTCCCCTGAACACGAGGGGCAACCCGGTAAGCACGACGGGGATTAGCAGCGGCACGAAGATCCACGGTCCTACGGTTTCGAGCAAAGTCGAAGTCGTGACCTGCTCTGGCCCGTCGCTTGACTGTGTTACTTCGGTGTATCCAGGGATCAGCAGGAGAACAAGGGAGGCAGTGATCGCGAGCGTGAAGGCAACGGCCTGAAGGACAAGCCTCCGATCGTAGCGGCGTTTCATGAGGCCTCCTAGGCGTTCCTTGAATCCAGAAAAGCACGGTTCAGTGGTTTTAACCAGCTAGGTGGAATGACGACGATCGCTCCGAGGGATGAATTCAAGCAGTCAAATAGGGGAGTGCGCCAGGTGCCGTGTTCGGCAACCTACCAGCCTGCTTTTCGGGCATCAATGTCGGGCCTAGACCCCGTCCACATGCAAGGATGAATCCATGACCCAGGAAACCTTCACTTTGTCCGGCGAAAACTTCCATCTGCGCAAGGCCGTTGAATCTGACGTCGTCCCCATTGTCGAACTTATGGTCAACGACGTGCTGAGGCGGGCCGAAAACACAGCTACGGCCGAAGGGCACACGCAATATCTGGACGCATTCCATGCGATCGACGCAGATCCTGCCCACTTGCTGGTTGTCGTGACCGATGACGCGGCCACCGTAGTGGCCACCATGCAGTTGACCATCATTCCGGGCCTTGCACGCATGGGTGCGGCGCGCCTGCTGGTGGAAGCAGTCCGGGTGGATGAGAAATTGCGTGGCAATGGTTTGGGAACGGCGATGATGGAGTGGGCGATCGCGGAAGGTCAGCGTCGAGGTGCTTCGTTGGTCCAGCTGACCAGCGACAAGTCCCGTGAAGGCGCACATCGGTTCTATGAGCGCCTTGGATTCGAACCGTCTCATGTGGGCTTCAAGCTGTTCCTCTAGGGGTATTCACACGTGGTGACCAAGTGCGTCGGCTGACCTTCATCGAAGTAGCCGCGTTCCCAGACAATGTAGGTTGCGCAATCCGAATTGGGGTTGAGCTACTCACGGACGCAACCAAGGCAAGGAACATCTGCGTCGGGGGAGTGGAAGGGAATTCGCCAACTTCTTCAAGCAAAGCGCCGGGCGTTGCTTGCCGGAACTCAGCTGCGTTCCACGATGACGGCACACGCGGGTATTGGAAGAACTACACCGGCCCAAGCAGGTTGCTATACCTCGCTGATGTCGACGCCCGTGATCGGATCGCCGGCACGTTCATAGGAAAGCTGGATGGCGCCCTTCGGGAATGTCCTGGGTGGCTGCGCAATTCGGAACGCCGCAGGCACGCCTGCACCATCCGGAAACAGCCTTTTGCCCGATCCGAGAATGAGCGGGTAGAGGAACAAGTTCAGCCGATCCACGAGGTTGGCATCGAGTAGCGACCGTACGAGGTCGCCGCTGCCGATGACGTGGATGTCGTTGAATTGGTCCTTCAGCGAGGCGACCTCCGTGACATTCGAAAGTGCCGTGGTGCCCCGCCATGAAGGGTCGGCCAGTGAACGCGACACGACGAACTTTGGAAGGGCGTTGAAGGTTCCGGCGATGGGATCATCCTCGCCCCTGTTCGGCCAGTAGGCGGCGAAGATCTCGTAGGTCTTGCGTCCCAGCAGCAATGCGTCCATGCGGTCGATGCCAGCACCGATCGCCTCACCCGTCTCGTGGTCGGAATACGCACCCTGCCAGCCGCCGAGCTCAAAGCCACCCTCGAGGTCCTCGTCGGGCCCGCCCGGCGCCTGATAGACACCGTCCAAGGTAATGAAAAGGTCGACGGAGAGGATTCCCATGGCGTGCTCCTTCGCATGAATGGATACGGGGTGCCGCCGTTGCTCGTCCGTTGATCCGGTCGGCCCCAATTCGGCTTCGCTGCGGTTCACACTATCGACAAGCACGCGGCAGGTCGAGGGTTGGATGGAACAGGCGCCAACGAAAATCCACGTGGAATGACGAACGTCGGGTCTGCGTCCGAGTCAGGTGCCCGAGTCGACGACGGGCCCCGCATCACCGCATCAATCCTGGAAGTACAGCTCCGTGTGCAGCTTGCATCCCGGGTTGAACGCCGCGGCGCACTTCGGGCACGAGTCGACGCCGAGATATTCGGTGATCGCCAAAAGGTGTCCGCAGACGCCGCAGAGCACGGCCTGCTCGTCGCGGGAACCGACGGGCCACTGGGCCGCATCGTGGTCGGCGGTCTCCGCGTGGCAGAGGTGGCACGGGTAGAACTCGCGGCAGCACGCGAACTTGATGGCAATCACGTCGAGCGGGGTCCGGTAGTGGACGCAACGCGTCTGGCCGTCGACGACGGGACCGAGCACCCTCGGCCGGCCGGCGTTCGGCTGGTCGAGGTTCATCGAACGCCCCGCGCGGTGAGCGCGTCGCCCAGCTCGTCCGCGTGCTTGATCGCCACGATGAGAAACGGGACGACGAAGGTGCGCGGGTTGTTCCGTGCCCCGCGCGCCCGCTGCGCATCGCGCACCTCGTTTGCCCGGCGGCCGAGCACCGGGATGGTGCTGATGGTCACCGTGAGCAGCAGCGCGATCCGCTGCGGATCCAGGCCCAGCCGTTCCAGGGGGCGCAGCCCGCGCTCGATGGCGTCCAGCAGCGCGGTTACCCGCGTGGTGAGCGCGAGCAGCGCGGCGAGCACGATCGCGGCGGTGACCCGGGCGGCGTTGGCGACCGCGGGCTCCGGGCCCATGAAGATCAGCTGGCTGACGAGGGTGATCGCGATGACCCAGCGGACCGAGAACACCTGTCGGCCCAGCTCCCGGAGCCCGCCCAGTCCGGCGCCGAGGCCGGACACCGCGTAGACCAGGATGGCCGCCACCGCGGCGACGGCCGCCGACCACCAGTGCGACGGCAGCAGCGACACGGCGAGCACGACGGACAGGACCAGCAGCAGCTTCGGGCCGGCGGGCATGCGGTGCAGCCAGCCTTTGCCCGGCTTGTAGAGCGTCAGCATCGCAGCACCGCCTCGTACCTGTCGATGATCGCGTCCGGTTCCCCGACCGCCACCAGGCGTCCGTCGGCAAAAAGCACGGCCTGGTCGCATCGCGCGGCCAGCGCGAGGTCGTGGGTGACCAGCACCAGTCGCTGGCCGACGTCCTCGAACAGGTGGTCGGCGACGCGCCTGGCATTGCGCGCGTCCAGGTAGGCGGTCGGCTCGTCCGCGATGACCAGCTCCGGGTTGCGCACGAACGCGCCGCACAGCGCGAGCATCTGCTTCTGCCCGCCCGAGAGGTCGTGGGACGGGCGCTCGGCCAATGCGGTGAGGCCGAACCGTTCCATCGCGGTGGCCACCCGTTCCTCGAGCTCGGCCGGGCGGAGCCGGTCCGCGCGCAGCGAAAAGGCGACGTCCTCGGCGACGGTCGGCATGATGATCTGCGCGTCCGGGTTGCTGAACACGATCGCGATGCGGCGGCGCAGCTCGGCGGCCCGGCGGGCCGGGTCGATCCCCAGGATGCCCAGCTCGCCCGAGGTCCTGGCGATGAGCCCGCCGATCAGCCGGGCGAACGTGGACTTGCCCGAGCCGTTCTCCCCGATGACGGCCACGGTGCGCGCGTCGAGACCGAGGGAGACGTCCCGCAGCACGTCCGTATCCCCGAGACGCACGCCGACGTTCTTGAGGTGGATTCCCGTCTGGCTCATCGGACGACCTCCAGCACCGCGGCGATCCCCATGCCGCCGCCGATCGAGGCCGCGGCGACGCCGCGGGTCCCGGCCGGCGCCCCGGCGCGCACCAGGCGGCTGAAGAGGCGCACCACGGCGACCGCGCCGCTGGCACCCCACGGGTGGCCGAGCGCCAGCGCGCCGCCGTCGGCGGACAGCCTCGGGTCGTCGTCGTCGATCCCGATCCTGTCGAGCACAGCGAGACTTTGCGCGGCGAACGCCTCCACGATCTCCAGCGCCGAGATGCCGGCAAGGTTCAGCCCCGCCGAGCGCAGGGCAGCCTCGATCGCGCCGGCTGCCCCGATGCCCGGGAGCGCCGGATCGCAGCCGACCACGGCGGAGGCCCGGATCGCGAGCCCGGGAGCGGTCCCGGCCGGGGCGAGCACCAGGGCGGCGGCGCCGTCCCCGATCCGCGTTGCGGTGCCCGCGGTGAGCGAGCCACCCGGGAAGAGCGCGGGCAGGCGGGGGAGCAGGCGCTCCGCGCCGCCGATCGCGTCGTCATGGTGGAGGCCGGCCAGCGGCACCAGCTCGGCGTCGAAGCGGCCGGCGTCGCGTGCCGCGCGTGCGCGGGCGTGGCTGCGGGCGGCATGGGCGTCCTGGCGGGCGCGCGGGATGCCGTCGCGCACGGCGAGGTCCTCGGCGGCCCGGGTCATCTCCGGGTCGTCGAAGCCCGCGGGGGCGAACGGCGCCCGGCCGTAGGCGATGCCGTCCACGGAACGCACCGGCGCCGTGGACGCGCTCTCCACGCCGCCGGCCACGCGCATGCGCGCGTCACCGGCGCGGATGGCTGCCGCGGCATCGAGCACGGCCGCGAGGCCGCTTCCGCACTGCCGGTCCACGGTGACGCCGGGAACCCCGTGGCCGAGCCCGGCCGCCAGGGCGGAGATGCGGCCGGGGTTTCCGCCGGGGCCCATGCAGTTCCCGAGGAGCACGTCGGCCACGGAGATCGGGGCGCCGTGCGAGGCCTCGGCATCGGCCAGGGCGGCCCGGATCACGGGCGCCGCCAGCTCCTCGACGCGCAGTTGCGCCAGGGCGCGGCCTCGCGTGCCGATCGGGCTGCGCCGGGCGGCAATGATCACTGGATCGCTGTCAGCATGCAAGGGTCTGCACCTCCCCGGCCAGGACCAGGCGCAGGGCCGCGGCACGCGCGGGCTTGCCCGATGCGGTCCGCGGGATCTCGCCTGAGAACCAGCGCCGCGGCCGGTGCGCCGTCGCCAACCGGGCGGCGGCAAGCGATCGGACATCAACCGGCGCATCGTCGTCAAGCTCCAGCAGCGCCGAGACAAGGGCACCGACGGGACCGCGCGGCAACCCGAACACGATCGCGTCGCGGACACCCGGAATTGAGCGCAGCACCGCCTCGACCTCCTCGGGAACGATTGTCGCCGAGGCGCTCAGGATCGCGTCGTCGGCCCTTCCCAGCAGGCGGAGGCGGCCGTCGACGAGTTCCGCGCGGTCGCCGACCGTCGCCCACTCGCCGTCACGGCGCAGCGGGCCGGGGGCGCCTGCATAGCCGGAGGCTGTGAAGGCGGAGCGCGCCCACAGCTCGCCGTTCCGGATTTCCACATCGACACCGGGGAACGGCCGCAAGCCGTCGCCCTCGTCGCAGGCCACGAAGGACAGCTCGGCCGCACCGTAGTAGGCCGTCACCCGGATACCCGCGGCTTCGGCACGCTTGCGGAGCTCCGGGTCCAGGTGGGAACCGCCGATCAACGCCGAGCGCAGCCGTGGCGGCGCGCCCGCGTCGAGCACTGCACGGAGAGCCTGTGGCGTTCCGTGCAAGGCGTCGGCATCCGGGGTGACCCGCAGCATCGGGCGCGGGCCGCCGGAGAGCGAGTGCGCGAGGGAAAAGAGGGTGAGCGAGGAAGCCGGCGGGGCGGGCAATGCCACGTTCTCCCCGTGCCCGGCGTCCAGGAAGCCGCCGACGGCGGTGAACGAGTCGGACCACGACTCCGCGGTGCGCAGCACGATCCGCGGCGCTCCGCTGCTGCCGGAGGTGAGCGTCGCCCAGGCGGTTCCCTCGGGAATCTCTGCCTGCGTGGCGGCCGCGACCATGGCGTCCCAATGTGTCTGCGACCATCGGGGATCGCCAACGAGGGGGACGTTGCCCGCCTCGCGGATCTCCTGGAGATGTCCGAGCAGGCCGGGCGCCCCGCCGCTCACCGGGATGATCACTAGACGCGCTCCAGAACCGGAGTCGTCTTCGGGGCCCAGACGCGGCCGAATGCGCGCGGGTAGGCCCGGACCAACGTCATCACGATGATCGTTGCGGTCACGGCCTTGATCAGGTCGCCGGGAATGAACGCCAGACTCATCAAGACGGTCTCGCCGAGCGGCAGGCGCGTCACCAGGCTCTGCACCGGGACGCCGACGGCGTAAATCGCCAGGATGCCGCCGGTCAAGACGCCGACGGCCGTCCGCCACAGCACCGGCTTGCGCCCGCCTGCGTGCACGATCAAGCCGATGACGAATGCGCCGAGGATCCAGCCGAAGAGGTAGCCGGCCGACGGGCCGAAGAACACGCCGATGCCGCCACGGCCGCCCGCAAGCAGGGGCAGGCCAAGCGCGACCAGCGCCAGCAGCACGGTCATCGAGAGGGCGCCAAGCCACGGTCCGAGGATGGCTCCCGCGAGCATCACGCCGAGCGTCTGGACGGTGATCGGGACGCCGCCGGCGACGGTGAATCCGCCCGGCAGGCCCAGCACGGCGACGATTGCCGCGAAGACTGCGACGCGTGCGAGGCTGGTGGCGTCGAGCCGACGCCCGCCGGTACGGTTTGAGAGGGTGCGAGGATTGGTCATTGGAGATTTCCTTGTTACGTTTCAATCCTGAACGGCATCGACTTGAACACCGTCCAATTGAACGGCGTTCAGGTGGACGGTGTTTACTATAGTGATGCCACGGCGAAAGCGACAACAACAGCGGTAACACTTCGACGCCGCAACCATGGTCGTTGGCAGATGAAAACGATCGGCCCGTCCACATGGAATGGACCGCCACTGCCGAACCGCGCAGTTCGTTGTCCGCTTGGAAAGCCCGGATTCAAGCCCCAATAATCGACGTCTGACCCTCAATGTCACGGCAGACGGGACGCTTCGGCCTGGATGGTCGGTGCAATTCCACGGCCGGCGGGCGGGGGAGTGCTACTACAAAATGCTAGATCAGAGAAGACCTTAAGACCGTGCACCGTGATGCGATCACCGAGGCGATCCACAACGACCCCGACCCGGTCGTCGCTGAACCTTGCGAAGCGAGGTCTGAGGACGAGCGGTACGGAAATTCAGGCTAGGAGTTTCAATCCTGCTCAGAACGATATAGTTCTGAATGAAATCCGTCCCGCAGGAGGAAGCTTGGGTTCGCGCGGCGATTTCATCACCGACGCCGCGGAGTCCGCCCACGATGAGGCGGCGGCCCTCGTGAAGGTCTGAGTTCGCTGCGCCGCAGCCGTCGCCCTATTCCGTTGCCGCGCCCTTGGCCAGGCCGCCCTCGATGCTGCCGAGCGAAACCGTCGCACTCATGAGCGTTTCGGTCATGAGCTCCAGCATGGCCATGTCGACGTTCTTGATGGTGTCGCAGGCCTGGTGGTAGCACTCGTCGTACTGCTCCCCGGCCTGCCCGCCGAAGGTGCGCGCCTCGGCCTCGCTCTTGGTCCCTTCGTCGCCGGTGAATATGCCCCCGGTCGGGATGCCGGCCTTCACGAACGCGTCGTAGTCTGAATCCGCGATGAACCCGAACGGCAGCGACTGGACCCCCTCGGCCCGCAGGATGTCCTGGAACACCTTTTCGATGGCGCCAGACCCCTCGGGCCCGGCCTCCTTGCTGTCCGAGCCGTCGCCGTCGTACACGAAGGCCACCGCGTTCGGCGAGCCCACCACGTCGACGTTCAAGTACGCGACGTGCGCGGCGGCTTCCTCGCGGGAGAGTTGCTCGACGTAGTATTCCGAGCCGTGCATTCCGTCTTCCTCGCCGCCCCAGAACGCGAACCGGATCCGTTCCCGCGACACGGCGCCCTCCTCCGCGAGCCGCAGCGCGACCTCGAGGACCGCGGCGACCCCGCTGCCGTTGTCGTTGAGCCCGGGTCCCTCCTCGACCGAGTCCAGGTGCGCGCCGAGTACCAGCACGCCGCCGGAGCTGCTGCCGGTGTCGGCCAGGATGTTGAACGCGTCCACGGGATTGCGCCGGCCGTAGCTGAACTCCTGGCGCCGCGGCTCGTACCCCGCCGCACGCAACTGCTCCTCGACGTACGCCGCGGACGCCTCATAGCCCTTAGTGGCGTCGGCCCGGTTCCCAGCATTCGCGTCCGCCGCATCCTGGAACGCCTCCAGATGCCGGGTCAGCGCACTGGGCTCCACC
This sequence comes from Paeniglutamicibacter sp. NPDC012692, assembly GCF_042901625.1. NCBI lineage: Bacteria > Bacillati > Actinomycetota > Actinomycetes > Micrococcales > Micrococcaceae > Paeniglutamicibacter > Paeniglutamicibacter sp. NPDC012692. Next base: position 455,577 of record NZ_JBIBDE010000001.1, on the reverse strand, counting down.
ACTTCCTGCACGAAAGAAGGGTCCGGTGGGGCCTCCACCCTCACAGGCGGCCGTGGCTCGCCGGAACATGCGGCAACGCCGCCAACCAGTGTCGCGCACAGCGCAACGGTCCACAGCCGGGTGCGGTGATGAGGATGGTTGTGGAAACGCTGCGGAACGGATTCGGCACGTCGCATGTGATCTCTCCCCAAGTCTGCGCCTTCGACGCTCATGTGCACAGTCTAGGGCGGGATGGCTAGCCCCCTACATAGCACCCGCCTGTGCCTTTGCTGTGAGCGGCCGGCCGGTGGCTGATCCTTGGGCGAGGTCGCCTGCCACTACTGGTGGACCGAGCGCTCGACGCCCATCGAAAAAGCTGCGGTGCGCTCAGCGTCGGCGGGTGCGGTCAAGGAATCGCCGGAGCCAACCGCGGGAGTTGTGATGGCCAAGAAGTTCCCACGAATAGGTGGCCTGGATGCCCGCCACGAAGAGGCCTTGCTCGCGACGTGGCACCGATCGGTCCCGCCGGGAATGGTGCACCGGTGCCGCCATGAACCAACGACCTCGCGCCTCCTTGAAATCATTGACACAGTACGGAGACTGCGGGCCATTTTGATAACCTACTGCATTTCGAGACATGAGTTCGGGTATCCAGCCATCAATCGGCCGCTGTTGGTTTTGGGTGGGGGAGTGTCGCGGTGGGGCATCGGCTAAGACGTCACCCTTAGTGTCATTCCCAGGAGCCGACTGCGCAATCCAAAGTCCTCTTCGGTGCGATTGCGCGTCCGCAAATGGAACGCTCACTGGCACATCCACTGTGGGAACAGCAACGCTGGTTGGCAGCCGTTGTCGGCGTGAGTAGCCGACACGATCGCCGTCATCACCAATAGCGGGACGGAGCACACCGCAATCTGAATGCCTGCCGCTCTTACGGGCAGATCAAACGAGAAGTCATCGAGCCAGGTCACCTAGGTTGAATCGAACTTCAGAAACAAGCCTCCCGCGAACAGCAGCAACATTCCGCTCCAGAAAGTGAGTTGTAAGGATATGCCCGCGAAGCTATCGGAAAGCCAGGCGATAAACGCGAACAATGTAAGGATCGCCGTGTAGAGCCATATGAATGGCAGTGTCTTGCGCATCGGGCTGCGTCTAGGCCCAACGGTCATGGCAATCTCGATTCTTGGATTGGGCGCGTGGTGCATAGAAGAATTTAGCGTTTCGTTGATCATTCCGGGAATCCACGCCGGCGTTCACGGCGCTCCGCCGGGCCAGCCGGCCCATCTCGGTTGTTGTCTCGTTCCGAAGGCGTGGTCGTGTCCCGCCAAAATCGACCGCACGCCGTTTCCGGATCCGCACGGGTGTGGTTTTCATCGCTAGGCGTCGCACTATGTGCGGCGCGAATTGCCGCGGTTCCATCCCACAGGACTCGCGACACCTGGACCGAGAGGGGCTCTCGAAGTATTACTTGACATAATGTAGATTATCGGCGTACTGAATCAGTTCCTGGAAGTGGTCAAATATCAGATTTTTGACCATGGTGACCATCCGACAAATCGACCCGAATCCCCCGCCAATTTTTCGTTTTTCAGCAATTTCGGACGTTGGTCGCCAACCGCGTCGAGCGTTCCGCTGAAGCCCGCGGTGCGGGGATGCCGCAGCCGAGCGAGTGGCGGTCGATCTTGACCGCAATATTCGCGGAGTTAATTCGCGAAAATTCACGACCATACACTCGCCCATCGTCGCCCTCCGAAAGATAACTTTTGGTTGACATAACTACTCGTTCGAGTGCATTTGGGCACGGATTGGTGGTTGCATAGTTATTCAGGGAAACTCGATGGTATGCCACATCAATATTCGGACGTTCAGGTTTCCCCGTCATCCGGGACATCGGACGGATTGCACGAAGACCTTCAGCGAATCATTCACGAGCGCGCAACGGTCGAACGCCTGGAACTTGATGAGCAACAACGAGCTGCCGTCCAATTGCTTGGCTACAACGCGGCATTCCATCTTGGCCCGGGGCACCAGTCCCCCGTCGGAAAACACGTTTATCTCTGGGGTCCTCCGGGCCGCGGCAAGACCTGGATTCTCGGCGCGTTCTTTGACGCGTTGCCCACGTCAAGGAAGCGACGCGTACATTTCCACGATTTCTTCCGTGAACTGCATTCCACGGCCCACAAGGCAACGACGCTGGCGTTGGCGCGGGTGGACGAACCCGGCTCCCTGGGCTCGTCCCGTGGCCGCATGGATCGGGTTGAGGCTCGCACGAGCGCAATAGAGCAGGCCATCGAGTCGATGCTGGGCGATGTCGAGGTACTCTGCTTCGACGAATTCCACTGTAACGACCCTGGCGATGCGATGTTGCTGGCCCGGATGTTCAAATTCATCATGGGCAGGCGGATCCTGTTGATCACGACCTCAAACTATCCGCCGGAGGAATTGCTCGCCGACGAGTACTACCACCACTTGATCCTGCCGACCGTCGATGCCATTCGCGAGCAAATGAACGTCCACGAACTGGACGCCAAGCTGGATTACCGCTCGCTGGACAGGAACGAGGCCGACAGGCTGGGATTCGCCACCGGCACGCTAGCCATCGCTCCGTCGGACTTGGAATTGCAGGCTCTCGGCATCGGCCTGCCGGATCCCACAGAGTCGACCATGCTCAAGCCAACCAGCCATGAAATCCGCGCCCTGCGGGTTGCCGGCGACCACGTTTGGTTTGTTTTCCGCGATCTCTGCGAATCGTTGACGTCCACGTTGGATTACCTCGAGCTGGCCAAGGACCACAGCCACTGGGTAGTTTCCGGTGTCCCGGGTTCCGCCGACATGACGCCCTTCGGGCTCCGCCGTTTGGCCAACGCCATCGACGTTCTCTACGATCACGGTATCCGGCTCGATCTTTTGATTGACGGCGACTTCACCGATTCGTTGTCGCTGCTGCCCGATCTTGATGCATCACGGCTGGAAAGCAGGCTGAACGCATTGCGGCATTCCGCCCCTGGCAAAGAAGCCAATGAACCACTAGCTGAAGGTGTGAACGCATGAGCCAGAACCCAGAATTCACCGAAGAGGACTTCCTCTCCCCCGACTGGATCCGCGAAGAGGTCACCCGACTCGTTCAGCTCCACGATTCGGGCACGGTTCCGCCCATAGTCCAGCTCGGCCACCCGGTTCTTCGCATGCCGGCCCAGGAATTCACGGACCAGTTGGATGCGCCGCTGCTTCGCGCCTTCCTGGACACCATGAAATCCGTCATGCATGACGCGCCCGGGGTAGGCCTTGCCGCCCCGCAACTCGGCATTCCCTTGCGAATCGCCGTACTCGAGGACATGTACCCGACAAACGATGATGTCGCGGCCGTGCGTGAACGCATGCCCCTGGAGTACTTCGAGGTCCTGAACCCGACCTATGCCGCGAGCAGCGAGCGGACGGCAGCCTTCTACGAGGGATGCCTCTCCTTCAATGGCTATCAGGGGGTCGTTGATCGCCCGGCCGATATCGACACCACCTACACGGATGCAGATGGATTGGCCCACAAGCGCTCCTTCAGTGGTTGGCAGGCGCGGATCTTCCAGCATGAAACCGACCACCTGGACGGAACCGTGTACATCGACAAGGCTCTGACTCGCTCGTTGTGCGCCAGCCACGAGTACGTTCGCTGGGCGAATCCCGGCATCGAGGAAGCCCGGACCGGGCTGAATTTCTGAGCAACCCAGCCCCGTCAGGCGGACGGCGCTCCACTGAATGCCGGTGAGCGCATGAAGGAATCCCACGGTTCGGTGACCCACTGCGGAGGACGCCGGAAGCCACACGGTTGCCCGGGATTTTGGTCCGTAGACTCCATGTCTGGTGTTGCCGGCTAGCCTGCGGTTTTCTCCTTGAGCGCCACGACCGAGTCGGCAAGCGCGTCGACCGAGGTGATTGTCGGTGGGAACAGTTCATCCCCCAGCGAACCCAGCACGGTCGTGAGCTTGCCTTCGGCGGTGGTTCCGATGATCCCGTCACGCGCCGTTGCGTACATGATGCCGGGCTCCTCGCTGGGGCGCAGGTACCAAACGAGCCGGTCCGCGGGCATCAAGGCCGACGGGGCGTCGTTTGCCGATTGGTTCGTGTTCGAGATCCACACCTTGACCTGCTCCGCCGGGGAGCCGGCAAGGACCTTGTCCACCCCGACGGTCAGGATCGTTGTTCCATTCGTATCGTTCGATCCGTCATCCAGGCGCACAGGGTTGGATGGTCCTGGATCGGCGTCGATGACGGAACCAAGCACGACCAGTACGGATCGCGCGTACAGGTCATCGAGCGATTGCGCGGGATTGACTTCGAGTGCGGCGCTCATCCGATAATTGCCCCAGAAATCGGCGGCGGTATAGGCCGTGGTGCGGATCGAGGCAGTCCCGTGACCGCCCGGGCTTGAATTCGGAAGAACGGCGCAGCCGGCCAGGGCAATGGCCGCAACTGCGCCCACGAGCAGACGCGTCTTGAATTTCGCCGTCATCCCGCTCTCCTCCGTTGGGCCAACGCCTCCCGGACTTCGGGCGATTGCTCAATGGCCGAATACAAATTGTCATCAACGAATGGTTTTAGCTCCGGGGCTCCGCGACCTGTCCCGCCGCATCGACCGCAATAGGTCCCTCCACCGGCAAATAGCGGTTGAACCACTCGAGGATTGCTTCAAAGCGCTGCCGTCGGTGCCACGGGGATCCTCCACGGCTCAGCCCGTGGCTTTCGCCCGGAAAGAGCACGAACTCGGTCGGCACGCCGCGCTGCTTGAGACCAACGTAATAGCGTTGGGCCTGCTCGAGCGGGCATCGGTAGTCGCCTTCCGAATGCATGACCATCGTCGGAGTGCGCACCCGGTCGAGCCTTGCCATGGGAGATTGGCCGGCCACGTGCGCAGGGTCGGACCCCGTGTAGGCATCGGCAAAGAACCATCCGATGTCGGAAGTGCCGACAAACGACGCCGGGTCAAGGAAACCGCGCTCCACCAACGCCGCGGCGAAGCGGTGCTCGTGGGCGATCGTCCAGGCGGTCAGGTACCCGCCATAGGAACCACCCAGGACACCCGCCCTGTCGGCGTCCAGTTCGGGGTTGGCATCGCACGCGCCGTCCAGGAAGGCGATCACGTCGAGCAGGTCGACTGTTCCCATGGCGTGCCGGATCGCCAGCCCGTGGTCGCGCCCGTAGCTGGAGCTGCCTCGCGGGTTGCACTGCAGCACCGCGTACCCTGCGGCCGCGTAGACCTGCGCTTCGTCGAAATAGCCGGGTCCGTACTGGGAAAACGGACCGCCGTGGATGTTCAACAGCACCGGGTGCGGGCCGGGACCGGCGGGCAGGTGGATCCAGCCGTGGACCGGGTATCCGTCGGGTGCGGCGAAGGTCGCCTCCCGCGGAAGGCTGATGCCCGCTTGTTGCCGCAGGGGCTCCGCGAAATCGGTCAGCCGGCGCAGTCCGCCGGCTTCCAGCGCGGAGCACTCCCCCGGCGAATCCTCGGAAACGTGGGACACCACGACCGTCCCGCCGCTGGCGGCGGCTCCGTGGATGATTCTCGGCCCCGAGCTGAGCACGTCCACCGCGCCGTCGGCGGCGATCCGGTGCAGTTCACCGGTGCCGCGCACGCGGGCGCAGGCCAGCACCGAGTTGCCGCCGAAGGGCACCAGTGACTCGGACTCCGTGTAGTCGGCCTGTTGGGCTTCGTCCGGGGCAAGGGCGCTTGCGGCGGGCAGGGCCGTGGCCGGCACGGATACCACCACCGTGTGCTTGGCCAGGAAGTCCGTGCCGGATTTCCCCACATGCTGGGCCAGGGCAAAGAGCGTGGATCCGTCCGGGCTCCAGCACGCCGAGCGGTAGGCCCATTCCCCGACCGGGTCGCCCAGCACCAGCTCGGGTTCGGCCGGTTCAGGCGCACCGGACGGAACCCTGTGGATCATCGAGCGCAGATCCGAATCGTGGTCTTCGTGCAGCGCCGAGGTGAAGTAGACCCATTGGCCGTCGGGGCCGTAGGCGGGTTCGTTGATGTCCTGGGTTGCCACGGCAAGCTTGCGCACGACCGGCAGGCCCGTGGGCAGCGGGGTCACCCCGTGGGCAGCCCGGCCCCTTGGCTTGATGAACGGTTCGGTATCCGGACCGGGCACGTCCAGGCTGAACAGACCCTGGATCTTGTCAGTCCCGAATCCCACGCCATCGCCGCGGTAGTTGAAGGTGGAGATGCGCCGTGGCGCCTCGTCGCCTGCCCCGACGCCCTCGATCGACCCGTAGCGCCCTGGTTCGGCGGTGCGTGAGGTGAAGGCAATGGCCAGAGAGTCGGGAGACCAAGTGAAACCGCTGACTCCCATCGGACGGTCGGTGAGCACCCGTGGTTCGCCGCCGCCGGCCTCAACCACCGCCAGTTGGGCCTTGCCCTTGGCGTCGGGGCGCAGGAAGGCGATGCTCAATCCGTCCGGCGCGTACCGGGGCTGGCGGTCCGACTCCCCTCGGGTGAGGCGCCTCGGCAGCACGGAGCCATCCACGCGGATTTCCCACAGCTGGCCGACGTAGGTGTTGCTGGCGAAACTCGGCCGCGATGCCGCAACCACGGCGCGGGTGGAATCGGGGCTGAGGCTTGGCGCCGATACAGTAGTGAGTAGTTCTAGTTGCACTGGTTTCACCGCGCTAGCCTACCCAAAGCCCCCAACCCGAAGGAAGCAAGTGGCGCAGCCGACAAACCTGGATCTGGGACTTCTCTGTCCCGTCTGCCGACTCGAGCTGCGATTGCGCACCCGCCCGGGCCGACCGGCCCAGCTTTCCTGTGCTGACCTGCACGCCTTCGATGCGGCCAAGCAGGGGTACTTCAACCTGCTGACAGGGAAGGGAACCGCCTTCCGCGAGGACGGCTCCGCCATGGTTGCTGCCAGGGCCGCCTTCCTTGAGGCGGGCCACTACGGGCCGTTGGCGGAGGCCCTCACCGAGTCCGTTGCCGCCGCGGTCGAGGGAAATTCCGGCCCCCGGATCCTGGATGCCGGCGCCGGAACCGGCTACTACCTCGGCCAGGTACTTCACGGACTGCCGGAATCGGCCACGGCCATCGCCGTGGACATTTCCAAGTTCGCCATGCGCAGGGCCGCGAAGCTTCCGGGCACCCTTGCGTTGGTCTGGGACCTGTGGCGCGAGCTGCCGATGGGTGACGCCTCCTTTGACGCGCTGATCAACGTCTTCTCCCCGCACAACGGGCAGGAGTTCGCACGGGTGCTTCGCCCGGGCGGCCTGGCCTTGGTTGTCACTCCCCTGCCCGATCACCTGGCGGACGGCGCGCAGCTGCTGGGCCTGCTGGGGATCGCGGGCGACAAGGCGGCGGGAGTTGTCGCATCCATGGGCGAATCCTTCGTCCTGGAGAAGACCCGGGAAATCCGCGTGCCGCTGGAGCTCTCCCCCGATCAGGCCTTCGACCTGGCGATGATGGGTCCGGCCGGCCACCACCTGGATCCCGCGGTGCTCCGCGAACGCATCGAGGCGCATCCCGGGGCCATCGAACTTGCGGCCGCCTTCAGGGTCCAGGAATTCAGGCGCCGCTGATTTCCCGCCGCCGATCCGCGGCGGGAAGCCGGAATGATGAGGCGCGGGCGCCCGAACATACTCCCTTGTGCTGATTCGATTTGGGTACCCCGTCGGGCAAAATGGAAGCACGAGTTGGTGTGGATCCAACGCATCACGCCTTGAGGGGAAAAAATGATTGAGTGGGCAGTTTCAAATGCCTGGGTGGTTTGGCTAGCGCTATTCCTGTTGCTGGCCATCATCGAGATGATCTCCCTTGATCTGTACTTCATCATGCTGGGCGTTGGGGCGCTCGGCGGTGTAGCCGTCGCATTGGTCGGCGGGGAGACATGGTTACAGGTCGTCGTCTTCTGCATCACGTCACTGGCCATGATCATCCTGGTCAGGCCGATCGCACTGAGACACCTGCGCAAGGACCCGGAAGCGCTGCGCACCAATGTCGATCGCCTGATCGGCGAGGACGCGCTGGTGCTGGAACCGACGAACCGGATGAACGGTCGCGCAAAAATCGGCGGGGAGACCTGGTCCGTCCGCACGGATGACGAGGTTGCACTGCAGCCGGGAACCTATGGTTCGGTGGTGCGCATCGAGGGAGCCACCGCCTACATCACCCGCCGTACCCACATGACCGGGCTGGACTAGTCCTTGCTCCACCCGCACCTTTAGGTTTATTGGCGCCCTGTCCGGGTGCCCCAACGAAAGAGAGAAGAGATGCAAACATCGGGTCTGGGCTTAACGGTCGTCCTGGTTGTACTGGCAGTCTTCGTGATCATCGTGCTCTTGCGCGCAGTGCGGATCATTCCGCAGGCACGGGCCGGGATCGTGGAGAGATTGGGCAAATACCACCGCACCCTTCTACCGGGATTGACCCTACTGATTCCGTTCGTGGATCGCCTGCTCCCGATCTTGGACCTGCGCGAACAGGTCGTCAGCTTCCCGCCGCAGCCGGTGATCACCGAGGACAACCTGGTTGTCTCGATCGACACCGTCGTGTATTTCCAGATCACCGAGCCCCGCGCGGCGACGTACGAGATCGCGAACTACATCCAGGCCGTTGAGCAGCTGACCACTACCACTCTCCGTAACGTCGTTGGCGGATTGAACCTGGAAGAGGCCCTGACCAGCCGCGACCAGATCAACGGCCAGCTCCGCGGGGTGCTGGACGAAGCCACCGGCAAGTGGGGCATCCGTGTCTCCCGTGTCGAGCTCAAGGCCATCGACCCGCCCCTGTCGATCCAGGACTCGATGGAGAAGCAGATGCGTGCCGAGCGTGACCGCCGCGCAGCCATCCTGACCGCCGAAGGCACCAAGCAGTCGGCGATCCTGACCGCCGAGGGCCAGCGCCAGGCCTCGATCCTGAAGGCCGAAGGCGACGCCAAGGCCGCAATCCTGCGGGCGGACGGCGAGGCTCAGGCCATCCAGAAGGTCTTCGACGCGATCCACGCGGGCAAGCCGGACCAGAAGTTGCTTGCCTACCAGTACCTGCAGACGCTGCCCAAGCTCGCCGAGGGTACGTCCAACAAGCTGTGGATCATCCCCAGCGAGGTGGGCGAGGCGTTGAAGGGAATCGGCGGCGCACTGGGCAACTTCGGCGCCCCGAGCGGGGACGAGAAGCCGCCGGCCGGCGGCAGCACCCTGATGTAATCGATGCCAATACTGGCCGGGTTTTCGGGCGGGCGACCTCATAAACGAGGTTGCCCGCCCGAAGCCTTGTCGGGGCCGTATAATAGAAACTTCGAGACTTGCGCCCCGCGGGAATTTTATGCTGAACCGGGACGTTGAAATCGGTAGCCGAACCCGTTTGTAATCGCAGTAGGGAGACAACATGAGCGATCGCAGCCTGCGTGGAATGCGCCTTGGCGCACAGAGCATGGAAACTGAGGCTGGCGTCGAGCCAGCAGCGCGCCAGCGCGTTGAATACCGTTGCGAGGACGGCGAACAGGTGTTTGTGATCTTTGCCGCCGAGGCAGAGATCCCGCAGACCTGGACCTCCAAGACCGGCAAGGAAGCAACGCTGGTCAATGGTGAGAAGCAGGAAGAGGAGTCGACCGAGAAGCCGGTTCGTACTCACTGGGACATGCTCCTCGAGCGTCGCACCCCGGAAGAACTTGAAACGATCCTCCAGGATCGCTTGGACAAGTTGCGTGCCACCCGTGGCGCAGCCCAGGCAGCAGCCAAGTCCTAAGCAACATCAGCATTAAAGCCTGCGGGGCCCGGTGGATTTCCACCGGGCCCCGCAGGCTTTAATGCGTGTGTCTGGCCAGCGACTACTTCTTGCCGGTCAGCTTCTTCCAGCGTGCGCCAAGTCCCCACTTGGTCACGTTCAGCATCGCCTCGACAACGATGTTGCCGCTCATCTTCGAGACGCCGAGTTCGCGCTCGACGAAGGTGATGGGAACCTCTACTATGTTCTTGCCCAGCTGTGCCACGCGGAAGGTCATGTCGACCTGGAAACCGTAGCCGACGGACTCGACAGCGCTGAAATCGAGCGCCTCGAGGGTTTCGCGGCGGAATGCGCGGTAACCTGCGGTGATGTCGCGAAGGTTGACGCCCAGCATCATGCGCGAGTAGAAGCTGCCCACGCGGGAAATCGCCTTGCGGTGCAGCGGCCAGTTCACGACGGAACCGCCCTTGACCCAGCGCGAGCCGATGACGAGGTCGGCGCCCTTGGGGATTTCGGCCAGCAGCAACGGCAGCTGCTCGGGCTTGTGGGAACCGTCGGCGTCCATTTCAACGAGCACGTCGTAGCCGGCGTCGAGGGCCCAGCGGAAGCCCGCAAGGTATGCGGCCCCGAGTCCTTCCTTGCCGGTGCGGTGCATGACGTGGATGGCGCTGTCTTCGCTGGCCATCTTGTCGGCGAGGTCGCCGGTGCCGTCCGGGCTGTTGTCATCGACGATCAATACATCCGAGTCAGGGACTGCGGCACGTAGGCGACCCACGGTGATCGGCAACGATTCGAGCTCGTTGTAGGTCGGAATGATCGTGACTACGCGCACGCGAAAGTCCCTTTCTGCTGAAGAGGTGATCCTCATGGAGACGGGAGCGAATCGCTTCACCGTGATTGTTCCGAACAGGATTAAGTGTCTGGACCATGAATGTCAGGATCTTAATGAGGTCAAGGCACAATTATACGCGTGCTTTCTGGACCCGGGACGAACGGCTCGTGTGATGCCGAAGACCCCCGGCGGGAGATCCGCCGCTGGATACAGATTTGCCCCCGGAGCTTCGGTCCATTCCTCGACGGCGTACGCCAAGGTGTTATCTAGTGCTCCGGGGGCCAACCCGTCAACGCGCGCCGGAAAACCAGCAAGTCCGACCTTAAAACCGGACAATGATTACAGCCTACCGCCACCGGCCGAGCTGTCAACCGTTTTAGGTCCGGAATCTTGCAGAGATTGTCAGGTCAGGAGCCATTTATGGACAAATTCGATGCCCCGGCCGATGTGGGGCAGCTATACGCCCATTGTGTCGAAGAGGATGCGTCCGGCACGGACCGTGCGCAGGCACGTGGGCATCTCGTCTTCCAGCACCGGCAGCATCGGCGTTCCGGCCCGGGCGTCGGTGCTCCAGGAGGAAACACGGACGTCCGGGGTCTGGACGGTGAGTTCGGAGGCGTTCCAGATCGCAAACGTCGCCTCGGCTCCCGTCACCAGCTGGCCCGCCAACGGGTTCGACTCCCCCAGTGCACGGAACCCGGAGCGCGTGTGCGCCATGAACGCGGCCTTGGCGGAAATCCGCGCCTGGGCATCGTTGAGTTCCAGGCAGGCTTTGATGGTTACCCAGGGGCTGGTCGGGGTCACGGGGGCATCGGATCCCACCGTCACCGGCACTCCGGCGGCGAGGAATTTGCCGATCGCGTTCATTCCGGTCGCGCGCCCGGTTCCCAGGCGCTGTTCGTAGAGTTCACCCGGTCCACCCCACAGGGCATCAAATTGCGGTTGCACCGAAGCGGTCAGTGAGAAGTTGAGCATCTTGGCACGCGCCTGCTCATCAACCATTTCGACGTGCTCCAGGCGGTGCCGGCCGGCCTGGACAGCTGCAAGGCCGACGGTTTCCGCGGCCTTGGCAAATCCTTCCAGGGCCGCATCCAGCCCGGCGTCACCGATCACGTGGAACGATGCCTGGATCCCGGCAAGCGAACAGGCGCCCACGTGCGCACTGATCTGGTCGACGGAAAGGTAGCAGGTACCGCGGTTGCCCGGGGCATCCTGGTAATCGGAACGCAGCAGGGCGGTACGTGAACCGATGGAACCGTCGATGTTCAAGTCGCCGCCGAGACCGACCACGGCCGGGGAACCAAAGGAAGCCAGCAGTTCGCGGGCCTCGGATTCCTCGGACACGGCCTGCGCCCAATAGGCGTAGAGCTTGGGGCTGAGGGCTGTTTCTTCTTCGCCTCGGGCCAACAGGGCCTGCAGGTCGCTGCGTCCGGAGATGTGCTCCGCCGCCATCTCCACAACGGTGCCGTGGCCGGTAGCTGCCAAATGCGCCAGCGCCCGCTCCCGATGGGCGGCGTTCAGCGATTCGTCATAGGCGAAAACGGACGTGCGAACCTGGGCGTGGAGGCTGCCACGAACCAAGGCGCCCGTGAACTCGGAACCCGCCACGAGCCCGAGGCGTTGCGCCAACTGCGGGCTGACCAGTGCCGAGTGGACGTCGACCCGGGACAGGTAGACTTCTCGGCCGGGGGCCGCACGCTCCAACTCTTCAAGCGTCGGAAAGGATGAATCGCCAAATTTGGTTTCGTCCCAGCCGAACCCCTGGATGATTCCGGGCGCCGCGCTTGCGGCGGACGACACCAAATCGAGGATGTCCGAGCCGTTCGTCGCACCGCCCAGATCCAGGCCCGCCAGGTTGGCCCCGAGTGCACCGAGGTGCACATGGGAATCGACGAAGGCCGGGGCGACAAGTGCGCCCTGCAGGTCGATCTCGTTCATCCGTGCATCCAGCAATGCTCCGGCGGCCGATTCGGAACCGATCCAGGCAACTGTGCCGTTTTCCACGAGCATCGCCGTCGCAAAGGGGTCCGCGGGCGAGTAAATGGATCCGTTACGATACAAATCAAGTGACATTATTTACCTTTACTTTGAGAACCGCGCACGGGAAACCAGGGCGCTGAAAGCCGAAACGGCAAGACTCGGTCGGTTAGTCGACGACATTCGAATAGGCCACGACGCCGCGCCGGATCCGGTCGACCGCGCGATTGCAGGAACGGGCAAGGCCGCTGTTCAGGTCGGGGATCTTGGCCAGTTGGTCCAGCACGTCAATAACCTGCTTGGCCCACCGCACGAAGTCCCCGGCCGCAAGGTCGGTGCCGCGCAGGCACTCGCGGAGGTCGGAGCCCTTGGTCCACTTGTACATGGGCCAGATGAGTCCGGAATCCGGGGCCACTGTTTCCGGAAGTCGAGCAATCACTTCCGCATCGCTGAGTCGGGACCACAAGTTGACCGAGGCTTCCCAGGCCAGCTGCACCTTGGCGCTCGGCATTCGCGGCTCGTCGGAGTTGTCCTCGCGGCGCGCCTGGAAGACCAAGGCGGAAATGAATCCGGCCAGCTCTTCCGCGTTCATCTCATTCAGGACCCCCGATTCCATGACCAGGGAGGTCAGGAGGTCACGTTCGCCGTAGATGCGCCGCAGGCGCTGGCCGGCCTCGGTGATTTGGGCCTGGTCCTTGTCGTTGGAGGCAGGAATCATGTACTCGAACTGCTCGAGCACCGACGCCACACGGTCGAACGTCTTCGCGATGGTATTGGTGCGCCCGCTGATCTGTGAGCGCAACTTGTTGGTGTCCTTCAGCAGCTTCGTGTAGCGCTCGCCCCACCGTGCGTGGTCTTCGCGCTCGGAGCAGCCGTGGCACGGGTGCGCCTTCAGGGCACGACGCAACTCTGCAATCTTCTCCTCTTGCTCCTGGCTCCCGGAGAAATTGAAGCCGGCGGCGCCGCGGCGCGGAGGCCGGGAGTCGGCGATCGCGTTGTGCAGGGAAGCCGCAAGGTCCTTGCGTTCCTTGGGGCTCCGGCCCGTGAAACCCTTGGGGATGCGGATCTGCGAGATGATCTCGACCGGACCGTCCAGGTCTTGCACGTCGATGCGCCGGATCTGCTTTTCCTCCGTGAGCACCGTGGGGCGCGGATTGTTCCAGGCCGTGTCCAGCTCAACGACCACACAGCGTCCGAGCCTTCGCGGGCCGTGGACCTCGATGACGTCGCCAAGCATCAACGACTCTAGCGACTCACTGGCCGCGGAGCGCCGCTGGCGGGAGATCGTTTTCGACGCTTCCTTTTCGGCCTCGGACAGCGCGTTGCGCAGTGCCGCGTATTCGCCGAAGTCGCCGAGGTGGCAGGTCATGGCCTTCTTGTAGCCTTCGAGAGATTCCTCGCGCGAGCGAACCTGGCGGGCCAGGCCGACCACCGAGCGGTCGGCCTGGAACTGCGCGAAGGACGTCTCCAGGATGCCGCGGGCACGTTCGCGTCCGAACTGCGAAGTCAGGTTCAACGACATGTTGTACGTCGGGCGGAAGCTGGAGTTCAGGGGGTAGGTGCGCTTGGACGCCAGACCGGCGACGGCGGCAGGATCGGTGTCCGCCTGCCAGAGCACGACCGCGTGGCCTTCCACGTCGATGCCGCGGCGCCCGGCTCGACCCGTCAGCTGCGTGTATTCGCCGGCGGTGATCGAGACGTGGGATTCGCCGTTGAACTTTTCGAGTTTCTCCATGACGACGGATCGGGCCGGCATATTGACGCCCAGCGCCAGGGTTTCGGTGGCGAAAACGGCCTTGACCAGGCCGCGGGCGAACAGGTCCTCGACGACTTCCTTGAAGATTGGAAGCAGGCCCGCGTGGTGGGCAGCGAATCCGCGCATGAGGCCCTCGCGCCAGGGCCAGAAACCGAGGATCTCGAGGTCGTCGGCCGGCAGCTTGTACGCAACCAGGTCGATCGCCTGCTCGATCTCGGTCGCCTCGGCCGGGGTGGTGAGGGCAAGACCGGAGCGCACGCATTGCGCAACCGCGGCATCGCAGCCGTTGCGCGAGAAAATAAAGACCAGGGAGGGCAGCAGTCCGGCCCGATCAAGGGCCATGATCATGTCCGGCCGGGAGACCTTGGTGCTGATCTGCTCCCGCTGGCGGCTGCCGTTTCCGTTGCCACCGCGACGTCCGCCGCGCTGGAAGGCCCGCGAACGAGAGGAAGAGAATCCACGCTGCGCAAGCTTGCTCAGCTCGGGGTTCACCGCGGCGGAGCGTTCGGGGGTTTCGGCAACCTGGTCGAAAGCAACGTCCTCGGCGAAGAGGTCCATGAGCTTGCCGCCGACCATCACGTGCTGGTACAGCGGGATCGGGCGGTGCTCGGAGACGATGATCCGGGTATCCCCGCGCACCGTGTCCAGCCAGCCGCCGAATTCCTCGGCGTTCGAGACCGTGGCGGAAAGCGAAATCACCTGCACGTCCTCGCGCAGGTGGATGATCACTTCCTCCCACACCGCGCCGCGGAACTTGTCGGCGAGGTAGTGGACCTCGTCCATGACCACGTATCCCAGGCCCTGGAGGGTGTCGGAATCCGCGTACAGCATGTTGCGCAGGACTTCGGTGGTCATCACGACCACGTCGGCTTCGCCGTTGATCGTCATGTCGCCGGTCAGAAGGCCGACCCGTTCCGGGCCGTACGTGGCGACAAGGTCGCTGTACTTTTGGTTGCTGAGCGCCTTGATGGGGGTCGTGTAGAACGCCTTTCGACCGGATCGAAGGGCCTCAAAGATCGCGAACTCCCCCACCACGGTCTTGCCTGCACCGGTGGGCGCGGCAACAAGAACGCCGCTGCCCGAGGCGACAGCTCGGCAGGCATCTTCCTGGAATGGGTCTAGGTCAAAGCCAAGTGTGGCCCGGAATTCCGGGAGGCCGGTGTCGGCCTCCTTTGCCCGTTCCTTGGCTGCGGCGTAACGCTCGGCCGGCGTGTTCACGCTGCGACCCCTTTCAAGATGGTTGTAAGTGGTCCCGCGCTGGTGAGCTGTATTGGGCACGGCTTATGGAAGATCCGGCACCTCGGGAAGAGTCGAACCTTGTCCGGCATTCGCCGCGTTCTCAGCTTCCAACGCAGCGAGCTTCTTGTTGCGCTTGCGGTCGTTCAGATGGCAGATGAATGTTGCGGCTGCGAAGGTGAGGAAGAGCGGACCGGCCAGCGCGAACATGGTGATCGCGTCGCCGCCGGGCGCCGCCATTGCGGCCACCAACGCGATGAGGAACACAGTGATGCGCCAGTGCTTCATGATCGTCTTGGCTTTCAGCACGCCAACCATGTTCAGCCCGACCATCAGCACGGGAACCAACATTGCCAGGCCGAAGGCGATCAGCAACCGGAAGACAAACGGAAGGTAGTTATCCGAAGAGATCAATGATGACGTATTTGCCGGCGCCAACGAGATTAGGAACTTGAGGGCATGCGGCAGGACCCAGTAGGCCATCGCGACGCCCATGACAAACAGCGGGGCTGCAGCCGCGGCGAATGCAAGGGCCGTATTTCGTTCCTGTTTCTTCAAACCGGGCACGATGAAGGCCCACAGCTGGTAGATCCAGACAGGAGCGGAGAAGACCAGGCCCAAGAGCAGCGATGTCTTGAGCATGAGGTCGAACGGGGACATCACCGAAGTGAAGTTGACTTCTCCCCCGTACTCGCGCACCGGAGCCACGAGAAGACTGAGGACATCGTTGTACAGGAAGAACCCGCCGACGGTACCCAACACCAACGCAATAAGTGAAATGAAGAGGCGGTTGCGCGCCTCAACGAGGTGGGCCTTGAGGGCCATGCGGCCCTCAGGATTATCCTTCCGCCCCTTTTTCTGGGCAGTTTCCTTGTCGCTCACGAAATATTAAGCGTTGTTCTCACGACGGTCGGGATCAACGATCTTGCCCTCAACGGTTTCATCCGCTGCAGAGGGGTTCTTGTCATCGTCCTTCATCTGGCGAACTTCGGACTTGAAGATACGCAGCGACTGTCCCACGGAACGAGCCAGGCCCGGAAGCTTCGGGGCACCGAAGAGCAACAAAGCCAAAACAATGATGATGACCAGGTGCCATCCTTGCAGTCCACCGAACATGGGGAACCTACCTTTCAATTGGTTTAATTCTACGTCAGAACAGATCCAGATCGGCCACGCGTTGCGCTTGTCCGCGCAGAGCTTTACGCTCCACGCGACGCACGCGCCGAACTTCCACGCGACGGGCCTTTCCGGCTTCCAATGATGCGCGTGCATCCTCGGGGTCTTGGAAGAGCGCAGCCACACCACTCGGTCCTCGATCGGGGAAAACCCCGTAGTCAATGGGTCCGGCAGGTGTCTCCATTGCCGTTCCTATCCGGTCGGCGGCTTCGCCCACTTCATCCATGAGTTTCATGAATCCGCGGAACAGCCTGATGCCGGAAAGAACGAGAAAAAGAAGCATTCCAAGAATAAGGACTATCCAAAGCAATACCCAAAACCACCACGGCAACATGTTCAAGCCACCTCGGTGATCGACAGTGCGTGCTGCAGCCAGGATTCGACTTCTTCACGCACGTTATCCGGGGCAAGCACCCTCAGGTCGCCGCCGTGGTAGGCGATCATGCCCGGAAGGACGGCCGTGGAGGACATCCGGATTTCGGCGATCAATTCATCGCCGACCCTGGCCCATTGCTCCGGCGCGTATTCGTCGGCCACCAGGGCCAGTCGCTTGCCGAAGCCAAGGACCACCTGCACGTCGTCACTGCCCGGGGTGAAAAAGATGTCCTCGGTGTCCTCGTGTTTGCGCGGATCCACCTCGAATCCCGAACCTGTTGTCGTGGCCGCCTGGATTCGGTCGACGCGGAAGCTGCGGATCTGTTCATTGCGCTGGCTCCAGGCGCGCAGGTATTGCCGGCCCGCGTGTTCCACCAAGCGGATGGGTTCCACGAGCCTCTCGCTGACGGCGTCGCTGGATGCGCTGTAGTACTTCAGGTTCACGACCTGGTTGTCGCGGATCGCATGCAGCAATACGGCGTAGTTCTCGTTCTCCTCGGTGGAGCGCAACGCGATCGACAGCACCGATTCGAGCCCCTCGAATCCGACGGCAGCCTGTTGCAACTTGGCGAAGGCGCCCTGGATCGAGGCCGAGTGCTCGAAATCTGGCAGCTGGCGCAGCGAAGCGAGCCCCGAGAGCATCGCCGCTGCCTCTTGAAGGCCCAGGCGGATCGGTGCGTTGAGGGCTTCGGCGTTGTTGATGCTGATCGCGCCGGTTTCCCACTCCACGTCGATCAGCTCGTCCGGCAGGCCGTTGGGAACGCCGCACATCATGATGGTCTGCAGGTGCTCCAGCAGTTGCTTCTCGCTCAGCCCGAAATGCTTGGCCGTCTGGGCCACCGTCGGCGACCCCAGTTTGGCGACGTAGGAGATGATGTCGAGGTTGCGGGCCACCGCATCGGTGGATGGGGGCCGGCCAAGGTTGCGCCGCTTGCTGAGTTTGAAGGCGGGCACGGAATCGCGCTGCTTGGCCAACGCATCGCCGAGCTTTCGCTGCACGGCGTCAACCAGCGGGGCCGGCTCAATGACCTTGGCGTTCGGGCCGAGCTTTGCGATGTCGGCCGCGAGGGTCACCAGGTCGTGGAATTGGACAATGACTTCGTCGTATTCCTCGCCCGGGATGATGTTGGTCGCCCGCGACCGCAGGGACCAGCCGGTGTCCTTGACGAGGGAGACCCGCGCCGCGTCCCCGGCAATGAACGGATCGAGCCGGTCCAGGGCTTCGGCAATCTTGAATCCTGCCGGCCGCGATGAATGGGTCTTGCCGGTCGTCACGTCGCTGAGGATCCGTGAAAGTCGGAACATCCGGGTGTCTTGGCGGTTGTGGTCGAAGCCCACCAGGTACCAGTTGCCGAAGCGCGAGCCTATCCCCCAGGCGTCCACGGTTCGCTTGCTGTTGTGCCCTTGGGCATCAAGGTACTCGAAGTCGAGAATCTGTTGCGACCATACGGCATTCAGGCACGCGCCAAAGGAGGGCCCCGAGGCGTGCAGGCGCGGGACGTATTCGGTGAATTGCGCTTCCTCGCCGGCGTCGCGGTTTCCCACGGCAAGTCGCCCGGTGGCGCGGGCGGCAAAGGATTCAAGCTCGGTGTCTTTCCAGAGCTGTGCGGCCAACCCGAGAACCGCGGATTCCTCGGTGGTGAAGCGAACTTCCGGAAGTCGGTAGCTTTCGGGCGGGATGAGGTAGCGTTCCTCGCCTCCATCGCCCAGGGTCTTCAAGGGAATGCCCATGTCCCTGAGGTCTTTCTTGTCCCTGTCGAACTTCCGGTCGAATGCGGCCTCGGAGAGCCCCTTGTAGTCATCGACGATCTTGCGCAGCTCACGCTTGGAATAGCCGTGGGGCGTATTGATCAGGGCGTAGGTGAGACTGACGAGCTTCTCGGCCCTGGAAGGGCCGCCGGAGTTAATTTGAGCCACGCTCGCAAGATTACCCCGTGGCCGTCACCGCGTGCCAATGCAACGCCGGTTAAACGGACTTTGGCCGTGTTTTCCCTGATGAACAGGAGAAACACGGCCAAAGGGCGGCTCGGAAGCGGGGGTGCCTAGCGTACGGCTACGAGGTCCACGACGAAGATCAGTGCCTCGTTCGGGCCGATGGCTCCACCGGCGCCACGGGAACCGTAGGCAAGCTCCGAAGGGATTTCGAGGCGGCGGCGGCCGCCGACCTTCATGCCGATCAGGCCCTGGTCCCAGCCCTGGATGACCTGGCCGACGCCGGCGCGGAAGTCCAGCGGGGTGCCGCGGTTCCAGGAAGCATCGAATTCTTCGCCGGTCGACCAGGCAACGCCCACGTAGTGGGTCGAAACGGTCGAGCCGGGAACAACCTCGGCGCCGTCGCCAACGACGATGTCCACGATCTTCAGCTCGGTCGGGGCATCGGTACCCGGGAATTCAATTTCCGGCTTGGTGCGGTCGTATTCACGCTGTCCAAATGACATGCTTGAATCCTTTCGATTGATTGCTTGTAGCGTCCTAGCTACTTTACTTCCTTGAGTTCAACGAAGAACACCAGGGTGCCGGCCGGGCGTCCCTGGGAGGCGGCGTCCGGGCCGTAGGCCATGTCGGTCGGAATGGTCAGCATGACCTGGGTTCCGGCCTTCAGGCCGGTCAGGCCCTGGGTCCAGCCCTTGATGACCTGCGACAGGTTGAAATCGGAGGCTGCGCCACGGTCGTAGCTGGAATCGAACTGCTTGCCGTCTTCCCAGCGCACGCCGGTGTAGTTGGCGGAAACATCGGAGGTTGCGGTGGCGACCTTGCCGGTGCCTTCCTTGACGACGTCAACGACCAGGCCCGCAGGTTCGGTCTTGTCCTTCGGGATGGTGATGGCCGGCTTGCCGTCCTTCATCTCGAACGTCGGCAGGGCGCCGGAGTCCTTGAGCTTCTTGACCTCGTCCGGGCCGAGCTTCTCGGAAGCCGGGGGGATGTTTTCGGCAGACATGACCTTGAGGACCACCAGGGTCTTGGCCGCTGCGGGCGATGCCGAAGGCGACGCCGACTCGCTTGGGGTCGCGGCTGCCTCGGCTGCCGGCTCGACGAACGCGATCCAGGATCCGACCTTTGCGGCCAGGAAGGTGTCATAGAGCGCAGGCATCTGCGTCTTCATCTCGGCGGTGGTCGGCAAGGTCAAGGGAGCCTGGCCGAAACCGGAGCCGATCAGGCTGCCGTCCTCCGCGTTGTACGCAACCGACTTGAACTTGACGTTCTGGTTTTCCTTGATCGTCTCGCCCTTGCCCTCGACAACGACCTTGGCGGCGGTCTCGGTGGCTACCAGCGGGTGGTCAAAGGTGACGGTCGGATCCGAGGAGTCGTCCTTCCCGGGCGTGACCTTGAGGGACTCGAACGGGGCGGTATCACCGCTGGAGGCCGGGGCGGTCGAACCACAGGCGGAAAGCAGCAGCAATGATGCCGCCGCGGCGAGTGCCATAACTTTGCGCACGAAATCAACTTTCAGTTGGGGCATGGAGACAAGGCAAACCCACACACGGTGGTGAGTAGATGTCAAAGTATTTGTTCAGCTTAATCGCTGATTCTGTGAAATTCCTTATCGAACGGTGTATTCGAGCCGCATGGCGGATCAGATGCTCTGGATCAGGGCCTCCACCCTCGGATCCTCGTTCAGGAAGGGGTCCTTGCACAGCACGGTTTGGCCGGGGTGGTCATTGAGCTTCAGGTGCACCCAGTCGACCGTGAAATCGCATTCGGCGTCCTTGGCCGCACGCACGAAGTCGCCGCGCAGCTTGGCCCTGGTGCTCTGCGGTGGGTTGTCCACGGCGTAGGCGATGTCCTTGGCGTCGACCACGCTGGCGGCCTGCCCCCGGTTGCGCAGCAGGTGGAAGAGCCCGCGCTTGGTGTCGATGTCGTGGTAGGTCAGGTCCAGCTGGGCCAGGCGGTGCGACTCGAGGCCCAGGTCGTGGCGCGCGGCGTAGGAGGAAATGAGCTTGTGCTTGATGGCCCAGTCGATTTCGGTGTCGATCGTCGAGAAGTCCCCCGACTCCACCGCGTCCAGGGTCCGCTCCCACAGGTCCAGGACCTGCGGGACCCTCTCGTGGTGCGCACCCTCCCGGGCGACGAAGTCTGTGGCCAGCGCCAGGAACTGACGTTGCAGTTCCAGCGCCGTCATTTCCCTGCCGTTGGCCAGCTTCACGACGGTCCGGCCGTTGAAGTCGTGGGAAATGTCGCGGATGCTGCGGATCGGGTTTTCCAGGCGCAGGTCCGTCATGATCTTGCCTGATTCGATGATCCGCAGCATGAGGTCGGTGGCGCCGAGTTTCACCAGCTGGGTGGTCTCGCTCATGTTCGAGTCGCCGACGATCACGTGCAGGCGCCGGTAGTACTCGGCGTCCGCGTGCGGCTCGTCGCGGGTGTTGATGATCGGGCGCGAACGCGTGGTGGCCGAGGAAACGCCTTCCCACACGTGGTCCGCGCGCTGCGAGAACGCGTACAGCGACTCGCCCTCGACGTTGACGATCTTTCCGGCGCCGGCGATCAGCTGGCGGGTGACAAGGAAGGGGATCAGGATTTCGGCCAGGCGTGCGAATTCGAGCCTGCGCGGAATCAGGAAGTTCTCGTGGCAGCCGTAGGAATTGCCGGCGGTGTCGGTGTTGTTCTTGAAGAGGTACAGCTTGCCGTTGAAGCCGTCGGCGGCCATGCGCCGTTCGGCGCTGGCGACCAGGTCGTTGAGGATGGACTCCCCAGCGCGGTCGTGGGCGATGAGCTGGGCCAGGTCGTCGCATTCGGCGGTGGCGTACTCGGGGTGCGAGCCGACGTCCAGGTAGAGCCGCGACCCGTTGGTCAGGAAGACGTTGGAGCTTCGGCCCCAGGCCACCACGCGGCGGAAAAGATAGCGGGCCGATTCCTCGGGGGTGAGGGGGCGCCCGGTCGGGTCCGAATAGTTGATTCCGTACTCGGTCTCTATGCCGAAAATCCTGCGGTCCATGAACCCGTTATTCTCCTGAACTCAAAATCGCTGCAATGGTCGGCTTGTCGAGCCGGTGGAAATGCCGGTGGGTGCCCCGTGAATTGAGGCGCTCGAGCACCGCGACCTCCAGGAGCCCCGCGCCGTCCGGACCCTCGCCGACGCCGGGGAGGACGGCGGCCGCGGCGCGGATCACGGCGGCGGCGCTCGACTCGGCCAGGACCTTCTCGCCCCAGATGGTGGCCCACGCCGTGCGAAGCGCCGGGGTGTCGCCGCCCATGATGATCAAGCCGGGCTGTTCGGCGATCGAACCGTCGAAGTTCAGGGAGAACAGCGTGTCCTCCTCCTGGGTCTCCCCCAGTTCGAGCACGGCGAGCTCGACCTCGAAGGGCTTGGCCTCGGCCGTGAACACCGCGCCGAGGGACTGCGCGTACACGCTGGCCAGGCCGCGGCCCGTGACGTCCTGGCGCGCGTAGGAGTAGCCGCGGGTGTCCGCGTAGCGCACGCCGGCCTGGCGGAGGGACTCGAACTCGTTGTACTTGCCCACCGCGGCGAAGGCGATCCTGTCGTAGATCTCGCCGATCTTGTGCAGCGAGCCGGAGGGGTTTTCCGCGATGAGCGCGATGCCCTCCGCGCAGGAGGCCACGATGACGGCACGCCCGCGGGCGATGCCCTTCCGGGCGAAATCCGCCCGGTCCTTCATCAGCTGTTCCGGGGAAACGTAATACTGCGCGCTCATCTAGGCCTCCATTCCCTGGCTGGTTCGTTCGTCGATGATTTGCTGGGCCATGGCCGCGAGCACCGGTTCGGCGACGCGCGTGGCGCCCTCCGCCGTGACAGTGTAGACGACCGGCCACAACTTGCGCACCGTGTCCGGGCCGCCGGTGGCCGAATCGTCGTCGGCCGCATCGTAGAGTGCTTCGACGGCCACGCGGATGGCGCGCATGGCGTCCATCGACGGCTGCCACAGCTTCTTCAGCGCCCCGCGGGCGAACACCGAGCCGGAACCGATGCTGTGGTGCTCGACCTCCTCGTAGAGGCCGCCGGTGATGTCGAAGGAGAAGAGCCTGCCCGTCTCCCGGGCCGTGTCGTAGCCGGCGAACAGCGGCACCACGCTCATGCCCTGCATGGCCATGGCGAGGTTGGAGCGGATCATCGAGGCGAGCCGGTTGGCCTTGCCCTCCAGGGACAGCAGCGTGCCCTCGATCTTCTCGTAGTGCTCGAGCTCGACTTGGAAGAGCTTGGCGATGTCGATGGCCAGGCCCGCGGCGCCGGCGATGCCGACCACCGAGAACCTGTCGGTCTCGAAGACCTTCTCGATGTGGCGGCTGGCGATCACGTTGCCCATGGTCGCGCGCCGGTCCCCGGCCATCACGATGCCCCCGGCGTAGGAGAGCGCCACGATGGTGGTCGCGTGCGGCACCCCGGCCGCGGGGGCGCTGGTGTGTGGAAGCAGGTCCGGACGGTCCCGGTTCAGGTACTCCAGAAAGGAAGGTCCGGGGCCGAGCTCAATCACTGCCCGCCCTTTTGCACGAAGCCGCGCACGAATTCCTCCGCGTTCTGCTCAAGCACCCCGTCGATCTCGTCGAGCAGGTCATCCACGCCGGCGTCCTGCGTGGTGGCCTTCACGGCCTCGGTTTCCTGCTCCTGCTCGGCGGTTTCCTCGGTGCGTCGTGCCGAAAAGCTTTCCTGCGTCATGGTCCTGCCCCTTTGTCGTCTATCCGGATGGAACGTGGCTGGCACGTGCCGTGGTCGGGGGCCGAACGCCGGTGGCGGCGGCCGGCCCGAAATTCACTTATGTGTCCATCTTGTCACTGCCGAGGCGCTTTAGCGCTTCAACGTTCCGATGAACTCGCTGATCGAAAGTTCCGCGTCAAACAGCCCGCCGACCAGCTTCTTGGTGCCGCGCAGCGGTTCCAGGGTGGAGATCCGTTCCAGCTTCCGGGCGCCGGGAACGCTGAAGGACACCGAGTCCCAGCTGGCCGCCACCACGTGCTCCGGGTACTGGCTGAGCACCCGGCCGCGGAAGTACGCCCGGGTGTCCTCCGGCGGGGTCGACGCGGCGGCGGCGATCTGCCCGGGGGTGTACAGGGTCTCCATCAGGCCGCGCTCGGCCAGCCGGTAGTACAGGCCCTTTTCCGGGCGGATGTCCGCCCACTGCAGGTCCATGAGCGCGATCTTCGCGTCGGTGAACTCCAGCCCGTGGCGGTCGGCATAGCCGCTCATCAGCTTGTACTTCGCCACCCAGTCCACGGTGCCGGCGGCGGCGAAGAGGTCGGTGCCCAGCGTGGTGAGGGTTTGCTCCCAGCGGCGCAGGATCTCGGTGGTGGCCTCGTCGTCGGCCCCGGTGCGCGCGCAGTGCTCGACGGCCGCGTCCAGATAGATGCGCTGGATCTCCAACGCGGTGAGCCGGCGCCCGTCGGACAGCTCCACCCGGGTCTTGAGGGTCGGGTCGTGGCTGATGGCCTGCAGCGCGGCGACGGGTTCGCGCAGCGCGGGTTCCGGGGCGGTGCCGGCCTCGATCATCGAGAGCACCAGGGCCGTGGTGCCGGTGCGCAGCAGCGTGGAGACCTGGCCGAGGTTCGCGTCCCCGATGATCACGTGCAGCCGCCGGTACTTGTCCCAGTGGGCGTGCGGCTCGTCGCGGGTGTTGATGATCGGGCGGCGGATGGTGGTTTCCAGGCCGACCTGCGCCTCGAAGAAGT
This sequence comes from Paeniglutamicibacter sp. NPDC012692, assembly GCF_042901625.1. Classification (NCBI taxonomy): domain Bacteria; kingdom Bacillati; phylum Actinomycetota; class Actinomycetes; order Micrococcales; family Micrococcaceae; genus Paeniglutamicibacter; species Paeniglutamicibacter sp. NPDC012692. The sequence continues at coordinate 430,929 of NZ_JBIBDE010000001.1, read as the reverse complement.
CGGCTCGCTGGGAGACCTGGAAGCCGTCGTACTGGCCCAGCATGCCCCGGCCCACCCGGCCGGAGGCGCAGATGACCTGCCGGCTCACGAAGAACGGGATCAGGTGCGCGGCGATCGAGTCGAAGGGGACGCTGCGCGGCATGAGGTAGTTCTCGTGCGCTCCGTAGGACACCGACTTGTTGTCCGTGTTGTTCTTGTACAAGTGCACCGGAACGAACCCCGGCGTGGACTCGATGCGCCGGGCGGCGGTGAGCGCCACGTGGTCCCCGGCCTGGTCGTAGAGCACCACGTCGAACGGGTTGGTGGTTTCCGGGGAGGAGTACTCCGGGTGCGCGTGGTCGACGTAGAGCCGCGCCCCGTTGCCCAGCACCATGTTCATGAGGACCTCCTGGCCCTCGTCCGGCTCATCGTAGAGGGTCGACCCGATCATCGAGTCTCCCCCGGCCAGGGCCACCTGCTCAGCGTCCAGCTCCGGTTCCAGGTCGGTGAGCTGGGAGGGGTCGGCCTGGGAACGCGGCTGGGTGAAGCCGCGCGCGTCATTCAGCGGGGACTCGTCGGAGTAGTCCCAGCGGGTGCCGGCCAGATGCCCGTACCCGGCACGGACGGAGGCCGCGTAGGCGTTGATGACCTGGGCCGAGAGCAGGGTGGCGTTGGCGCCGGGCATCGACGGGGCCAGCACGCCGTACTCGGTCTCCAGGCCCATGACACGGTGGACGCTCACAGGTACTGTCCCGTCTCTTCGCCGGGCCCGGCGGCCAGGGTCTTTCCGCGCCCGTTCTTGTCCGCGACGATGGTGCGGATGAAGGTGATGCGTTCGCCCTTGCGCCCGGAGATCCGGGCCCAGTCGTCCGGGTTGGTGGTGTTGGGCATGTCTTCGTGCTCCTGGAACTCCTCCACCACGGCGGCCAGCAGGTACTCCATGCGCACGCCGCGTTCGCCGTTGGTCAGGAACGCCTTGATGGCGGACTTCTTGGCGCGGTCCACCACGTTGCGGATCACGGCGCCGGAGGAGAAGTCCTTGAAGTAGAGGATCTCGGTTTCCCCGTTGGCGTAGGTGACCTCAAGGAACTGGTTCTCGGCCCCGGTGGAGTACATCGAGTCGACGGTGGCCTGGATCATGGCGCGCACGCAGGCGGTGGCGTCGTTGCCGTGCTCGGCCAGGTCCGCAGGGTGCAGCGGCAGGTCGTCGGTGAGGTACTTGGCGAAGATCTCCGACGCGCCCTGGGCGTCCGGGCGGCGGATCTTGATCTTCACGTCCAGGCGCCCGGGGCGAAGGATGGCCGGGTCGATCATGTCCTCGCGGTTGGAGGCGCCGATGACGATGACGTTGTCCAGGCGCTCGACGCCGTCGATCTCCGCCAGCAGCTGCGGGACGATCGTGGTTTCCACGTCGGAGGACACGCCTGTGCCGCGGGTGCGGAAGAGCGAGTCCATCTCGTCGAAGAAGACGACGACGGGGCTGCCGCCGGCTGCCTTTTCGCGGGCGCGGGCGAAGATCAGCCGGATGTGGCGTTCGGTTTCGCCGACGTACTTGTCAAGCAGCTCCGGGCCCTTGATGTTCAGGAAGAAGCTGCGCGCGGTGCCGCCGTTGCCGTTGCGCTCGTTGGTGCGTTCGGCCAGCGAGTGCGCCACGGCCTTGGCGATGAGGGTCTTGCCGCAGCCCGGGGGGCCGTAGAGCAGGATGCCCTTGGGGGCGGTGAGCCCGTGCTCGCGGTAGAGGTCCGGGTGCAGGAAGGGCAGCTCGACGGCGTCGCGGATGGCCTCGATCTGGTCCGACAGCCCGCCGATGTCCGCGTAGGAGATGTCCGGCACCTCCTCCAGCACCAGGGACTGCATGTCCGAGAGGTGGATCTTTTCCATGCCGAGCCCGGTGCGCGAATCGAGCGAGAGCACGTCGCCGACCCTAACCTTGTCCAGGAGCAGCGGGTCCGCGAGGCGGATGACACGCTGGTCGTCGGCCCGTCCCATGGCCACGACGCGGTGGTCCTCCAGGACCTCCTTGACCGTGACCAGTTCCCCGGCCTGTTCGTAGCCGAGGCCCGCGACGACCACGAGGGATTCGTTGAGCAGGACTTCCTGGCCGACGTGCAGCTTGTCGAAGTCAAGCAGCGGGCTGATGGCCACGCGCAGCTTGCGCCCGCCCTGCAGGATGTCGACCGACTGCACGCCCGTGGCGGAGATCGCCACGCCGCCCACCGGGTGGCTGCGCGGGTGCTTTTCGACGATGGTGCCGTGGCTGAACGGGGTGTCGCCGTCCTTTTCCAGGCCGGCCTTGAGGTTGATGATTTCCTCGCGGGTGCGTTCCAGCATGGCGACCAGGCGCGAGTTGTTGGACCCGGCGGAGGCCAGTTGCCGGTCGAGTTGGCGGTTCTTGTCACGCAGCACGTTCAACTGCCGTTCGGCGGCCGTAACCTGGCCCTCTAACCGTGCGCGATCTGTATCTTCGCTCATCATCAACCCGTTTCGCATTATCCGAGGCACGCATCCCCCGATGGAGCCGGAAGATGCAACTACACACTCATACTATGCATTCCGGCGTGCGGTTCGGGGGTTTGTGACCACCGAACCGCACGCCGGAGGGTGCGCTGCGCGGGCTACTCGCCCGAGGGCTCTTCTTCCTCGAGCTCGGCCTCGCCCTGCGGCAGCGAGCCGCGCTGGGTCATCGACTTGGCGTCCTTGGCGGCGCGGCGCAGCTTGCGGGCGGAGACGCCGCGTTCGCCCAGGGCCTCGTGGTTCCAATCCTCCGGGGTCTCGGAGCGGGTCCAGGTGGCCAGGTCCTCGGCGGAGTAGGTGTGCTCCTTCACGCGCTTGGCGCCCGGGATGCCCACGGCGCCGTCGGCAAGCCGGCGGCAGGTGATCAGGAAGGCGGTGTGCGCGACCATGCGGTGGTCCGGGCGCACCGCCAGTCCCTCGACGTGCCAGCCGCGGACCATGGTCTCGAAGGACTCCGGCTCGGTGTACAGGCCGGTGGCGCGGATGGCCTCGACGGTGCGGGACATCTGGGTCACGGTGGCCACGTAGTTGACCCACACGCCGCCCGGTGCCAGCACTGTGGACACGGCGTCCACGCATTCCCACGGGGAGAGCATGTCAAGGACCACGCGGTCCACGGAGCCCGGTTCCTCGGTCTCCAGGACCTTCTCCTGGAAGTCGCCGATGGAGATCTGCCAGGCCGGGTGCGGGCCGCCGAAGACGGTGTCCACGTTGCCGCGGGCGATCTCCGCGAATTCCTCGCGGCGCTCGAAGGAGTGCAGGTAGCCCTGGTCGCCCACGGCACGCAGCAGCGACATCGACAGCGCGCCGGAACCCACGCCGGCCTCGACCACGCGGGCGCCCGGGTAGATGTCGCCCATCTGGATGATCTGGGCGGCGTCCTTGGGGTAGACGACGGTGGCGCCGCGCGGCATGGACAGGACGAAGTCCTTCAGCAGCGGGCGCAGGGCCTGGTAGCGGACCTCGTTGGTGTTCTCGACGATCGAGCCCTCGGGCAGGCCGACCAAATCGTCGTGGTAGAGCACGCCCTTGTGGGTGTGGAATTCGCCGCCCGGGGTCAGGGTGATGGTGTTGATGCGGCGCTTCTGGTCGGTGAGCTGGACCCGGTCGCCCGGACGGAAGGGGCCGCGGCGGTTCATTGCGCCGTGCGGCGCTGCTGGCATGTCACTCATGTGTTGCTGGGTGTCCTTTGTGCTTGGGGATCTTGTCGTTTTGCTTGCCTGCTCCGGTCGGCCCTTCCGGGACGGCGGCGAGGCACGGGTGTTGGGCGCCTAGTGCGCGTGGGGTTGCTGCGGCTTGCCGGTGATCGCGGCGACGATGTTCGCCTGGTCGAGCAGCCCGATGATGCGGTTCTGGTCGTCGATCACCGCGTACTCGCTGCCTTCCAGCGTTGCCAGGTAGCCGATCAGGGCGCGGCCGTCGGCGGTGTCGCTGACCACCGCCCCGGGGCTCAACGCGCGGGCCGCGGACAACGCCGGGCTCGCGGCCAGCAGGCCCGGATCGACCTGGCCCAGGGTCGCTTCGTCGATGACGCCCTGCGGGGTGCCGGCCTGGTCGATCAGGATGACCCGCCCGCCGCGGCTGGCGATGCGCGCGGAGACGTCGGCCAGCGTGGAATCCACGGCCAGGGCGGTTGCCGGTTCCATCAGCGCGCGCACCGAGACCAGCGGCAGGCGCAGGCGCAGCTTGGCGTGGGTGATGATCTGGGACGCTCCGGTCCACATGAAGCCGCCGACGAGGATCGCCACGAGCAGCACCTGGAAGTCCAGCGGTTCGTTGCGGGTGAGCGGGCTGATCACGAAGTAGCCGACGATCAGCACCACGATCACGCGCCCGGCCCAGCCGGCGGCGACGGTGCCGCGGTCCTGGGATCCGGTGGCCTTCCAGACCGCGGATTCAACCAGGCGCCCGCCGTCCAGCGGCAGGCCCGGCAGGATGTTGAACAGCGCCACCAGCAGGTTCGCCCACACCAGGATGTCCCAGAGCAGGAAGACGACGCCGGTCGGCTGGACCAGGTGCAGCAGCACGTAGCCGATGCCCGCGATCAGGAAGTTTGCGGCCGGCCCGGCCATGGCCACGGCCAGCGAGCGTCCCGGCGTGGCGTTGAAGGAGGAGAACTGCGTGTGCCCGCCCCACAGGTTCAGGACGATCCGCGCCCCGGGCCAGCCGAAGCCCTTGGCCGTCACGGCATGGGCCAGCTCGTGCACCAGCACCGAGAGCGCCAGCAGCACCGCGTAGGCGAAGGCGACGACGTAGGCGCCGTACCCGAGCCCCGGGATGGCCTGGCTGACCTGCGGGCCGAAGACCACGACGATGAACGCCGCGATCAGGAACCACGACCAGGCCAGAGACACCGGAACGCCAAAGAAGGATCCCAGCGGGATGCCCTCGCGCTTGGCTGGTGTTTCAGTCATTTAGTTTGCCCCGATGCCGATCAGCGTCGAAAGTGTCGACAGCCCGACCCGTTCCAGCGAGTCGATGGTGTGCCATGGACCCGTTTCGGGAACCCGGCTGAGGTGCGGCACCAGCAGCGCCGTCAGGCCTGCCGCGGCCGCCGCGGCGATGCCCGGTGCCGAATCCTCGATGCCGACGACCCGGCGGGCCTCAAGGTCCGGCACCAGGGCCGAAAGCTTCTCCAGGCCCAGCAGGTACGGGTCCGGGTGCGGCTTGCCGCGCGACACCTGGTCCCCGGTGACCTGGAAAGAGAAGTACTCCTTGGGGAGCTTCGAGAGCACCTGCGTGGCCATCGGGCCCTCCGACATGGTGACCAGGCCGCACGGGATGCCGGCGGCGTGCAGTTCCTCGAGCAGTTCCAGCGCGCCGGGGCGCCACTCGACGTGGTTGTTGATCCCGGCCATGACGCGTTCGTTCAGCCAGTCGATGATTTCGCGAGCATCGAGGTCGACCCCGGCACGCTGCAGCACCAAGGCGGAGTCTGGCAGCGCGCTGCCGACCAGCGACAACGCGTCCTCGTGGGTCCAGGACCCGCCGTGGGCGGCGACAAGCTCCTCTTCGGCGCTCATCCAGTACGGCTCGGTGTCCAAAAGGGTTCCGTCCATGTCCCAGAGCACGCCCTGGACATGGGTGTTGCGGGTCTGCACGGGCAAAACGGCTGGATTCTGGGTTGGCATGAGCCAATTCTAATAGGCTTGGGGTTCACATGCTGACGACTTCGCGCGCTAGTGTGTGGTTGTGAGCGAAGATATAAACGATCCGGTGACACTTTCGTCCCTCGTGGCCTCCGCCCCCGGGGACTCGACAGTTCGACCCGCCATCATGATCGTGGCGTTCGAGGGCTGGAACGATGCCGGCGATGCGGCCAGCGAGGCGCTGCGGCTCATCCGCCGCGCCAGCGGCGCCAAGAAGATCCCCGGCATCAGCGACGACGACTTCTACGACTACCAATTCTCCAGGCCGCAGGTGCGCCGCAACTCCTCCGGCAAACGCATCATCAAATGGCCGACCACCCACATGTACCGTGCGGAACTGGAAGACAGTCCCGTGGATCTGGTCCTGCTGCGCGGGGTGGAACCCACCTACCGGTGGAAGGCCTTCATTGCTGAGATCCTCCTCCGGGCCGAGGAGGAAAACGTGCAGGGGGTCATGGCCCTTGGCGCCCTGCTCGCGGATGTCCCCCACACCCGCCCCATTCAGGCGTCGGTGACCAGCGACGATCCCGGGGTCCGCAAGGCACTCGGCGTCCAGGAATCCGGATACGAGGGCCCCACCGGCATCCTCGGGGTGCTGGCACAGGTTGCCGAGGCCTCGGGATTGCCGACGTTGAGCATCTGGTCGGCGGTGCCGCACTATGTGGCGCAGGCGCCCTCGCCCAAGGCCGAGCTGGCGTTGCTGCACAGGGTCGAGGAATTCTTCCCCCTGACGATCGACCTGGAGGAACTCACCGAGGACGCCCTGGCCTGGGAACGCGGGGTCAACGAACTGGCCAAGGGCGACAGCGACATAGCGGCGTACGTGCGCCAGCTGGAGCAGGCCCAGGACGAAACCGAGCTGCCCGAGGCCACCGGCGAGGCGATCGCCAGGGAGTTCGAGCGCTACCTGAAACGCCGCAACCGGCCGGACTCCCCCGATGTCGACTCCCCCGATGAGCCCGGCGGACCGGAAAACCCGGAGAGCCCAGAGAGCCCAGAGAGCCCGGAAAGCCCGTAGGGTACGGCCTTCCACATGCACAACGGCCCTTTGGCACCGGGGTCGGTCCATGCGGCACGGGGTGCTTCTGTTCAGCAACATCCATGTGACTTGCTGCTTTGCATGACGACTGCACACGGATAGGTTTGGGGAATGCTTGAACTAACGGATGTATGGCCCCTCTTTGGCCTCACGATCAACAGCCCGCGGCTGGAACTGCGGCCGGTCCGGGACGAAGATCTGCCAGGGATCATCGAAGCAGCCATCAGCGGGATCCATGACCCCGCCGTCATGCCCTTCTCCACGCCTTGGACCGATGCGCCCAAGGAAGAACTCATGCGAAACACCGCCAGGCACCAATGGCACGTCCGTTCCGGCATTTCCCCGGACAACTGGACGTTGAACCTGGTGGTCAGCCACGAAGGCACACCGATCGGCATGCAGGACATCGGTGCACGCAATTTTTCAATCCGCAAGACCGTGACCACCGGTTCATGGCTTTCGCGTCGTCACCACGGCCTGGGTTTCGGTAAGGAAATGCGTGCAGCTGTTCTGTTTTTCGCCTTCGACCATCTCGGGGCGGAAGTCGCTGAATCCTCGGCCGCCGTCTGGAACCGCTCGTCGTTGGGCGTCTCGCGCAGCCTCGGATACTCCCGGGGCAGCGTCAAACGCGTAGTCGCGCGCCCCGGCGAACTGGCGGAACAGCAGGAAGTAAGCGTAACGCCAACCGAGTTCAAGCGCCCCGACTGGGTCGCGACCGTCACCGGCCTGGAAGCCGCGAGGAAAGAACTGCTGGGACAGTAGGACCAGGCTGCATCCGAAGTGGGAATACGTGGAAGCGGGCGCGACACCGGCGGCATCTCATGGCCCGTATTCAACCCTCACAGTGCCGTTATTGGGCAGCACCACCACGGTTCCGCTCCCTGCTTTCCACCCGTCCGGCAGAAAAAACAAGTTCCCGCCACTGAGGTCCAGCAGGCGGAGCCCGGCGTAACGGTAAAGCGGGGCGGTGCTATTGCCCAGCGCTTCCTCGGTGACTCCCTCGGCGCCGATCGCCAACCGCCCGGTGCTGTACAGCTCCACCTCGGGCAGCGAATTCACGTGCTGTTCCAGGTCCGAGGCTATGCGTTGGCCCACGGTCCGGGCATGGTCCGCGGCGCCCCAGAACAGCAACACCGCCACCAATCCGAGCAGCAGTGCCGCCTCGCCCGCACGCTGTTCGATGGACAGCGGCGGCGGTGGAACGGCTTGTGCCAGCCGACGCAACCGCGCCGCCCACGCGGCCAGCAATACCCCCACTGCCACGACATACGGAGCGTATAAGACAGTCTGGTCGGGGTCCAACACCACCAGCAACAGTGCGCCACCGGCCAGCACGAATCCGGCGACGGCTGCGACCCCGGCGATGAGCCGTACCCTGGGCCAGGCACGGCCGTCTCTCAGCCGTTCGGATAGTCTCCGGTCCAGGCCCAGCCAGAAGAGACCGACAATCAACAAACAGACCATCGGGATGGCCGCGTGCATCATGCTGAAGCGGACATAGTCCTGGGTGGTGTACCCGAACAGCTCCACGTTCAGGCCCAGGGCTTTGGCCTCGGCATCGGCCTTGACCCAGCCGAAAAAGACCAGTACCGAGCTAATCAGCGTGATGGGTGGGCCGATAGTGGCAATAACGGCTAGCACCCGGGCCTTGGACGGGCCGCTGGCCCCCTGCGTCATGGCGTTACTCTTCCCACTGACGTTCCATGGCCAACTTCAGCCGGTCCTCGGCGGTGATGAAGTGGTCCTGGCTGGCATATTCGGGTTCGATCACGCCCATTCGATCTCCCCGCTGAAGCCGCCGTCGGTTTCTGAGTACCGGTCCGAGACGTCCGATCCGTGATCGATGCCGATGTCTGCTGCTTCGTCCTCAAGAAGATCGTCGATTGAGTGTGATCGACGTGGCCGGTTGCTACCGGGCTGTCGTCCGCGCGCATTGTGACTCTTGCGCCCTGTCCCAGACTGTGTCCGCCGTCGACGGAGAGTGCCCACCCGCAATCCTGGGCCATGATGGTGCTGCTCGAATCGGGCTGGCGCATGGCAGCGTCGGCGATGGTGCGTGCCTTGTTCTTGGTGTCAGTGACCGAGTGCTCGTTCAGGCCCGATATACCTCGGAAGTGCCGCTGGGTGATGCCGCCCATCCCGACCGTGTGATGGTTTCGCCCGGACAAAACAGCGGCTCGCGTCGGCGAGCACGGCGCAGTGGTGTGGAATCGGATGAATCTCGGGCCGGCGGTGGCAAACCGATCTGCGGTTGGGGTGGCACAGGCTGCCCCGTAGGTGCTTGCGGTACAGAAGGCGACATCATCCAACAAGGTGACGCGCACGTTTGGCGCTCCGGGTGGTGGAAGTGTTGACCGGATCGGTGAAAAATGCGAATGCGGATCCGTGGCATCGTAGGCCGGAAGACCGCAAGAACCCGGATCCGGAACACGAAGGGAGGCGGCAGTTGTTCGGTCGTTTTCCATGTCGGTGACCTCGATAGGCTAGAACGAGCCCAAATCTAAGGCTCATCATAGGCTCGGGCCCGAATCGTGTCTACGCACACGGAGCCCCTGATACGTCTTGTTCATTGCCTTCCATGAGCAACATTTGCTCACCCCATGCGGCATGAGGGCCACCGTCCGGGATCCCGAAAAGCGTCAACGGTCGGGCGCGGATCCTCCTTGACCTGGAATTCCTGGTGGCCGCCAACCCTATCCGCACGGTTATCGTGACCGCCAGCGGGCCACCTCATTGTGCCGGTCGTTGCCCTGCCCGGTTGAGACCAGCCTCGAAATAGGGGCCGAATTCGCGAAGTGAAACTTGTTTGCAACGCAAAGGGCGCGTTCCGCGAACCGCAACCTTTCCCGCTGGCTGCGGGGCTGATGGCGGAACGCGAAACGCGCCCCCTTTGGTTTCCGGAAAGCGGCCGGAAACGGAATCTAGAAGAGCTTGAGTCCCAGCAGGGCGTCAAGCGCGTCGGCCAGCAGCTTCCCGCCGGCTCCCTGCGAATCGTCCTGCACGGCAGGTTCCTGGACGCTAAAGGCGTCAAGCACGGCAAGGGCCGCGGGTGCGTTCAGGTCGTTGGCCAGCTTGGAACGGATCCGGGTGATCACGGCGGTGGCTTCGGAGAGCGTGGTGCCCGGAATGCGGTTGCGCCAGCGCTCGACGCGGCGCTGGCCCTCGACCAGCAATTCGTCCGTCCAGAACCAGTCCGAGCGGTAGTGCTGGCCGAGCAGCACTGCGCGAATGGCAACCGGCTCAACGCCCGCGGCACGCAGCTTCGAGACCAGCACCAGGTTGCCCAGGGACTTGCTCATCTTTTCGCCGTCAAGGCCCACCATGCCGGTGTGCACGTAGGTTTCCGCCAACGGCTTGCCGTCCAGGGCGGCGGCGTGGCCGGCGGAGAATTCGTGGTGCGGGAAGATCAGGTCGGAGCCGCCGCCCTGGACCGTGAACGGCGCAGGCAGCAAGCGGCGGGCAATGACCGAACATTCGATGTGCCAACCGGGACGGCCGGCACCGAGGCTCGCGCCGTCCCAGCGCGGTTCGCCCTCGCGTGCGACGCGCCAGAGCAACGGATCCAACTCGTTGCGCTTTCCCGCGCGCTTCGGGTCCCCGCCGCGTTCGGCGAAGAAGCCCATCATGGTCTCGCGGTCGTAGCCGCTGACGCTGCCGAGTTCCCACGCGCTGTTTGCCGAGGCAATGGCGTCGAAGTAGATGTCCCCGTCGGGGTCCCCGCCCTCTCCGGGCACCCGGTAGGCAAGGTCCTTGGCAACCAGCTCTTCGATGAGCGGCACCAGCCAGGAAATCGACTCGACGGCACCGACGTAGTGCTGCGGCGGAATGACGTTGAGCGCTTCCATGTCGGCACGGAACAGGTCGGTCTGTTCCTCGGCCAGGGCGACCCAATCCACGCCGGTGGCCGCGGCGCGCTCGAGCAGCGGATCGTCGATGTCGGTGACGTTCTGCACGTAGGTGACATCGCGTCCGGCATCGCGCCAGGTGCGCTGCAACAGGTCGAAGGCAACGTAGGTGGCTGCGTGCCCCATGTGCGTTGCGTCGTATGGGGTGATGCCGCAGACATACATGCTCGCCGGCGCATTGGACTTCTCCGCGGGGGCGGTGTCAACAAGCGAATGGCTGGAGGTGTTGTGGACCTCCAGAATCGGAGCGTTTCCCGGGATATGCGGGATGGTGGGCGCGGACCATGCAAGCACGGGGCGTCCTTTCTCTTGGGAGATGTCCCAAGTGGATGGGGAGTACTTACTTTCAACAAGCCCGTTCGGGGCTCAGTTATTCCACCGACGATCGGTACACCGGCGGGATTGCTGGAATCAGGCGTTGATGAGGCCGAACCCGAGCGCCAGGTAGAGGGCCAGACCCAGGGCGATGCGGTACCAGACAAAGAGCCGGTAGCTGTGGGTGGAAACGTACTTCAGGAACCAGCCGACGATGACAAAGCCGACGACAAACGCGATGACGGTTGCCAAGCCGGTCTGCGGCAGGGAGTAAACGCCCGGCTCGTCCAGGGACTTCACGAGCTTGTAGAGCCCCGAGGAGAACACCGCAGGGATGGCCAACAGGAAGGAATAGCGCGCCGCCGCTTCGCGGGTGTAACCCATGAACAGGCCGGCGGTGATGGTGCCGCCGGAACGGGAAACTCCGGGGATCAGGGCCATGGCCTGCGCGAAACCGTAAATGATGCCGTGCTTGGGGGTGAGTTCGCTAAGCTCGCGGTCCTGCCTGCCGTAGTGGTCGGCGACGGCAAGAATCAGGCCGAAGACGATCAGCGTGGTCGCAACGATCCACAGGGAACGCAGGGTCGTGTCGATCTGCTCCTCGAAGAGCAGGCCAAGCACCGCGATCGGCAGGGAGCCGACAATGATCAACCAGCCCATTTTGGCGTCCGGGTCGCTGTGCGGGACTTTTCCGCGCAGAGCGTTGAACCAAGCACCGATGATGCGGACGATGTCTTTCCAGAAGAACACCAGGACCGCTGTTTCCGTGCCGAGCTGGGTAATGGCGGTGAATGCCGCCCCCGGATCCGCCGCATTGGGCAGTAATTCGCCGACGATGCGGAGGTGCGCACTCGAGGAGATGGGGAGAAATTCTGTCAGACCCTGGATCAGCCCTAGGAAGGCTGCTTCAAACCAATTCACGTACCGACATTACTTCACCGAGCCACATTGGGCCTTACCGGCACCCCTTGGACGGCCAAAGTTAATACCAGGGAACTATCTTTTACCGGCGGACCCGGATCCCTGAACGACCCTACTCACGCAACGCATCCGGGCCGGATTCGAAGTCCCGGAAACCCTCGTCATCGTCGTCTTCATCAACTACGCTCAACGGTAAGAATTCTTCGTAGGCTTCATAGAGTGCATCCTCATATTCCTCGAAGGCATCTGCAACGGCCAGAAAAGCGGAGCTGAGATTCGCATCCTCGGCACCGCGTTTCGAAGCCACTGCGGCAAGGTGCTCTTCAAGGCAGCTAATCAAGACGCTGAGGGCAACGCGCGGGTCTGTACTCATGGGCTAGACGTTACAGGCACAGCCACACGATGGACAGGGACATGATCGAAAAGATAATTCCGCCGCAAAGAATGACTGCCGGATCGCCCGACACGGTAACCCAGAGGTATGAGTATCTGGTGATCACCACACTTCCGCATGAGCAGCGGTCGATGGTGCGCGGTATCCTGCGCGAACATGCGGAATACGGAAAATGGGAGCTCATGCGCAGCTGCCTCTACCAAGGCGGCGGGCAAAAGTACTGGATGCGGCGCCGGGTGATGCGCGTGCGCCCGACCCTGAACATTCGAGCCTAGCTTCGGCAACGCCGGCGGATAGCCACCCCTGCCACCCGGAACAAGCCGAGCCAGATCGCGCGCTGACCACGTGAGGCAGCGCCCGCGCAGATCGGCTTGGGCGCTGCGGCCGGGCCTAGGACTCCACGGGCCCCAACAGCCAGGATGCGACGGTGGAGTGCGCGGATTCGGCGTTCGAGGGGTGGTACAGGCTGGCAAGCGCGTCACGGTAGAGGCGTTCGAGTTCGGAACCCCTGAAGTACTGGCCTCCGCCTGAGACCCTTGCCGCGATCTCGACGCACGCCCGGGCAGTGTCCCCCGCCTGCGTGCGCAGCGTGACCAGCCGCGGGAACCACTCCGGGCCGTGGTCAACGAGGTCGTCCAGGTCACGGGTGGTCATCCGCAGCATCGCATCCAGCTGCAGCACCTTCATGCCGGCGTCGGCAACCTGCCAGCGGATGTCGGGGTCCTGGTCGTAGGTTCGCCCGTCGTACTTCAGGGACTTGCGCTTCGCGGGCTGGGCCGCGGCCAGTTGCATGCCGCGTTCGGCCAAACCCACATAGACGGAGGCCGTCAGCGACAGGAACGATGCGAAGATTCCGAACACCAGCGGGTCTGCCACCGGGCCCACGGGCAGCACGGTGTGGATCTGCCCGGCGGGAACCCGCGCCGCGGTGAGGATCGTGGCGTTCGACTGCGTGGCCCGCATACCCAGCGTGTTCCAGTTCTCGGGAATTTCGATGCCAGGGGTCTCCCGGTCCAGGAAGCCGTGGACCAGCAACGGCGCCTCGGCATCGGCGTCCTTCCCGAAAACCCCGAGCTTGGTCCAGACGGGCGCCAGGGAGGTGAAGACCTTGACCCCGGTGTAGGCGTATGAACCGTCGGCGGCGCGGACGGCGGCGGTGACCGAGTCGAAGAGCACCTCGTCGTTGCCGGCCTCGGACACGCCAAAGGCCATCACCTCGCCGGCTGCGACCCAGTCCAGCACCATGTCCAGCCGGTTGTCCCCGCGTGCGGCGAGCAGCGTGGCCACGCCGGTCCACACCAGGTGCATGTTCACAGCCAGGGCGGTGGCGGGCGCGTGGGCTCCCAGGAGCCGCTGCGCTGCCGTCATGGTTTCCATGCCCCAGCCGAATCCTCCGCGCTCCGCCGGCAGCATCGCCCTGAGGTAGCCGGCGTCCTTCAGCTCGTTGAAGTCGTCGATGCAGAAGGTGTTTTCGGCGTCGTAGGCGGCGGCTCGCGCCCGGAAGCGCTCGAGCATCTGTGTGTCGAGCACGTCGGCAATGGTTTTCACCTGGGTCACGTTCGCTTTCATTCAAGAACGGCCGGGCTGCACCGCGCGGTGGCGTTCGGTGCAGCCCGGCCGGTAGGTCCTAGTAGGTGGTCAGCAGGTCGCGCAGGACCCGGGTCCCGAACTTCAACGAATCGACGGGCACCCGCTCGTCGACGCCGTGGAACATTCCGGTGAAGTCCAGTTCCTCGGGCAGGCGCAGCGGGGCAAAACCGTAGCCGGTGATGCCCAGGCGCGAGAGCGACTTGTTGTCGGTGCCGCCGGAGAGCATGTAGGGAAGCACCACGGCCTCGGGATCCTCGCGCCCCAGAGCTGCAACCATCTGGTCGACCAGGTTTCCGGCGAAGGGAACCTCGAGGGCGCGATCCTGGTGGACCGAGCTCAGGTGGACGTCGGGGCCGGCCAGCTCGCGCAACTTGGCGATGACTTCCTCGTGCTGGCCCGGCAGGGTACGGACGTCGATCAGCGCCTCGGCGGCACCCGGAATCACGTTGTGCTTGTACCCGGCGCTCAGCGCCGTGGGGTTCGAGGTGTTTTGCAACGTCGCGCCGACAAACCTGGCCACATTGCCCAATTCGTCGAGCAGCACCTGGGGGTTGTCGTCGGTGAATTCTATCCCCGTCATGGAGGAGACGCCCTCCAGGAAGGCCCGCGTGGTGTCGGTGTAGGAGATGGGCCAGTCGTGTTCGCCGATGCGGGTGACCGCGGCGGCAAGCCGGGTGACTGCATTGGCGTCGTTGGTCTGCGAACCGTGCCCGGCACGTCCCGCGGCCGTGAGCTTGAGCCAGGCAATGCCCTTCTCGGCCGTTTGCAGCAGGTAGGCGCGCTTGCCGTCGATCGTCGCGGAGAATCCGCCGACCTCGCTGATGGCCTCGGTGGCACCCTCGAAGAGTTCGGGATGGGTCTCCACCATCCAGCGGGCACCGTAGTCTCCCCCGGCCTCCTCGTCGGCGAAGAACGCGAAGATCAGGTCGCGGCGCGGGCGGATGCCGTCACGCTGCATCTCGCGCAACACCGACAGGATCATGGCATCCATGTCCTTCATGTCGACGGCGCCGCGTCCCCAGATCATGCCGTCCTTGATTTCGGCGCCGAACGGGTCCACCGACCATTCATCCTTGAAGGCCGGAACGACGTCGAGGTGGCCGTGGACGATCAATGCCGGCAGGGACTTGTCCGTGCCTTCCATGCGGGCCACGACGTTGGCGCGCCCAGGGGCGGATTCAAGTAGCGTTGTTTCCAGCCCCACCTCGGAGATGAGCCCGGCGACGTATTCTGCCGCGCTGCGCTCCCCCGGCCCCTCGTTGCCGCCGAAGTTGCTGGTATCGATGCGGATCAACGCCTGGCAGATGCCCGCGACTTCGTCCTCTGCGGCGATTCGGGCCGAGACGCTCTCTTCAGCTGACATGGTGGGATCTGCCTTTCACGGGGTGGATGACGACTTCAACCATATCCAGTTTCAGGCTCGGAGAGCGAGAGCACGACGCGTGGCGAAATGCATTTAATACAAGAAAACCCCTGGTCAGATTCTCATCTGACCAGGGGTTGATCTGTGCGAAGGAGGGGACTTGAACCCCCACCCACATAAGTGGACTAGCACCTCAAGCTAGCGCGTCTACCATTCCGCCACCCTCGCTGGTGACTGTCGAACCGGATGAATTTCCGAAGAACTTTGTTTCCGTTGTTCGCAGCGAGATAAAATACTAGCACGGTTTTGACCCGCCCGCGCACACCCCGCAATCAGTGCAACCCGAGGGCGCAACTGCGTGCAAATACAAGAAAACCCCTGGTCAGATTCTCATCTGACCAGGGGTTGATCTGTGCGAAGGAGGGGACTTGAACCCCCACCCACATAAGTGGACTAGCACCTCAAGCTAGCGCGTCTACCATTCCGCCACCCTCGCTGGTGACCATCGAACCGGCCGAGTTCCGAAGAACTTCGCATCCGTTGTTCGCGGCGAGATAAGACTCTAGCACGGCTTTGGCGCACACTCCAATTCGGTGCCTCTTGCGGCCAAAAAAGCCGTATTCACAAGGAATTTCACGTCTTTTTCGAGGCAAAAAGCCTGGATTGCCCAAAATATGTGGGGAGCGTCATATCGTGCGGGTTGATTTCGCCTTGATGGCCGGAAACGGGCATCATTTTCCGCTCCCCGGTGTTATTAGGATTAGCAGTGTTGCACCTGCCGAGGGCCTTGGCCCATGGACGGGCACAACCACCCGAATTTCCCAGACACATCCAGTAGGCGGACCGCACCAATGCTCGATCCAACGATTCATCCCCGGCGCATCGCGATGGTCTCACTCCATACTTCGCCGTTGGAGCAGCCAGGCTCCGGAGACGCGGGTGGGATGAACGTCTATATCCGCCACCTTGCCCTCGCGCTGGCCAAGGACGGCGCAATCGTCGATGTTTTCACCCGCGGCGCCACCGAATCCCGCGCCACGGCCATGGCTCCCGGCGTCACCTGCCACGAAGTGCAGGGCGGTCCGCCGGGCAAGCTCACCAAAGAGGAGCTGGGCAACCACCTCGATGCGTGTGCAGAGGCAATCCTCGACTATGCCGCGGACTTCGCCGCCTACGACGTGATCCACTCGCACTATTGGATGTCAGGGATCGTTGGCCTTCGGCTGCGCGAAACCTGGGGCATTCCGCTGGTGCACACCATGCACACCATGGGCAAGGTGAAGAAGGCGTCGGCCAAGACGGAGGAATCGGGGGCACGGATCGCCGGGGAAATGTTCATTTGCGAGCAGGCCGACCGTCTGACAGCCAACACCCCGGCCGAGGTTGTCGAACTGATCGAGCTGTACGGAGCGCAGGCCCACCGGGTGGACGTGGTGGCGCCCGGCGTCGACCTCGAGGCGTTTCACCCCGGGGTGTGTGCCGAGCGCATCGGTGCCCCGAATTCCTTGCGCGTGGTGTTTGCGGGACGGATCCAAAAACTGAAGGGACCGCAGATCCTGGTCAGGGCCCTGGGCATCCTGGCCCGCGAGCGACCCGAACTGGACGTGAAGCTTTCCGTGATCGGTGCCAGGTCCGGCGCCAAGGAGCTGAACCTGCAAAGGCTCGTCGAGACCGAGTCCGTGGAGCACATGGTGAGGTTCTCGCTGCCCATGCCGGCCGGGCACCTGGCACGCGCGTTTCGCTGCGCCGACGTTGTTGCGGTCCCGTCCTACAGCGAATCGTTCGGCCTGGTGGCACTCGAGGCGCAGGCCTGCGGAACTCCGGTGCTTGCGCACCGGGTGGGCGGCCTGCCCTATGCGGTGCAGGACGGGGTCACCGGAATCCTGATCGACGACACCGAACCGGAGTCCTGGGCACGCGAGCTGGCCCGGTTGGCCGAAAACCCGAACCTGCGCCGGACCCTGGGCTCCCGGGCCGCGGCCTTCGCATCCGCCCACGGGTGGGAGGAGACTGCCGCGGCGTCCGTGATCTCCTACGACCGGGCCCGGCCGGGCAGCCCCCGTGTGGGGCCGCGCGAACTGCACTCCCCGCCGGCCGCATAGGACATGCCCCGGAGGAACCGATAGGCTCCACCTATGAGCCAGAATCCGAATCCGCCGCGTCCGGTCATCGTCGGCGTGGCACCCGGGCAGCCTCCCCGCGTCGTGGAGCAGGCAGCGGATTTCGCCCTCCGCTTCGGCGCCGAACTGGTGTGCGCGTTCGTGGACCAGGCCCGCCTGCCGCTGCCGGCGGGAACCAACGGGTCCGAGCATTCCGCGCCCATCGATCCCGACCCTGCCGACGACACAGAGGAAGCCTTCGACGCCGAGCTGGCCTCGGAATTGGAACTCATCCTGAGGGACTCGGGTGTCACCTGGAGGACCCTGGTGCTGGCGGGCGAGGTGTCGGCCGCCCTGGGGCGCCTTGCGGAACGACTCGATGCCGCCATGATCGTGGTCGGAACGCACGAACATTCCGTGGGCGGCAGCATCCAGGAATTCTTCAACCGCTCCGTCGCGACGCACCTGGCCCACAGGCAGGGCAGGCCCGTGGTGGTCATCCCGTCCCGTGCGCCCGGAGCGGAATCAAGGCTGCCGCGGCGGGGAGACTGATGGGCGGCACGAACCGTCCCAACCACCTGAAGTGGCGCATGTGGGCGGTGGTGGCCGTCGGCGGCGCCTTCGGGGCCGCCGCACGGGAGGCCTTTTCCCTGCTCATTCCCGCAGCGGACGGCGTGCCCGTGGCCATTGCCACCGTCAACATCCTCGGCGCGTTCCTGCTTGGCGTCCTCTACGAGGCGCTCACCCGCCCCGGAATTCCCGGCGACCGGGCAAGCCGCCTCAAGTTGCTTCTCGGCACGGGCTTTTGCGGAGGGTTCACCACCTACAGTTCACTCGCCGTGGACGCGGCCCTGCTCGGCATCCACGGGCACCCCGGAACGGCGCTGCTTTACGTGTTCGGGACGGTGGCGCTGGGCGCCTGTGCCACGTGGGCGGGCATCGTCCTCGGTTCCCGGTCGACCAAGAACGCGCGGGAGGGCAGCCGGTGACGCCCTGGTTGTTCCTGGCCCTGGCCGTGGCCGGCGGAATCGGCGCCGCTGTGCGCTACGCGGCCGACGGATTCATGAGGTCCAAGGCACCGGCAGGCTACCCCTGGCCGACGACCCTGATCAACGTTTCCGGCTCGCTGGTCCTCGGGTTCCTAACTGGCATGGCCATGGACACACTGCTCCCGGCGGACCTCCTCATCGTCTTGGGCACGGGCTTCCTCGGCGGGTACACCACGTTCAGCACGTCCAGCTACGAAACCGTCCAGCTCGTTCGGGACCGCCGGTACGCGGCGGCCCTCGGCAACGGCCTGGCGCTGGCAATTGCGGCCGTCGCCGCCGCCTGGTTGGGCCTGTGGCTGGGCGGCGCGTTCTAGCCGCCGAATCACGGGCCGCGGCTTATCTCCGGTGCAACCGGGGCGACACCTGGATCAAGACCAGACCCAGCCATGTGGTCAGCACGTACGGCCAGGTGTAGGTGGGCCCCGGGAGCTGGTGCATCGCCAGCGTCACCACGGCCGTTATCGCGGCACCGGCCACCGCAAACACCCAGGGCACCCAGCGTCCCTTCGCGAAGACCACGGCGAAGGCGATGGCCGTCAGCACACCCGAGTACCCGCTCAGGCCGTTGGCCGTCCGTTGAAGGTTCTCGTGCATGGCGATGGCGCAGACGGTACCCACGAGGCTTCCGACGATCGCCGCAACGCCGACCTTCCAGTGCGCGATGAACAGCCCGGCCAGGATCAGCGCTCCTCCCCAGACGCTGTCGACCAGGACCACCTGGGAAATGTTGGTGAAAAGCGACGCGAAGAACTCCTGGGGATCGGTTCCGGACAACCGCAACGGCGAGTTCAGGCGAAGTCCGTCGATACCCACCCAGATCAGCGTTGCCACCAGGCAAAACGGGGCCGTGGTGGAGGGAAGGTCGAATCTCTTGAACGGCTTGGTTTCCAAGAGCCGGACGGTCAGCTTGGTCACCGGGGCGCACAGCAGTCCACCGGCGATGGCGAGGGGATAGGAGAACCAGGGAGCACCCAGGGCCGAGTAGGTCGATGCGCCGATCAGGGCGCCGCAGAACCCCTGGCAGCCCGCCCGGATGTCCGCGCCCGGAGCGCCCAGCAGGCGCCCCGCCGCCGAGGATGCGGCCGAACCCAGCACCACCAGGACGGCCATCCACCAGTTCTGGGCAACGAAGGCCGCCAGGATCAGCAGGCCGGTCAGGACGTTTGTCTGGAAGAAGATCTGCGACAGCCCGTGGAGGACCGTTGCCGCCGCGCCCCGTCCCGCCGGTGCCCCAACGCTTCGCCCTGCCGCCGTGCCGCCCATTGCTAGCTCCGCTCGCCCACAACTCCGCTGGATTCATTCTTGCGGGCCCAGCGTTCCTCGACGCGTCCGAACTTCCAAAAGGCCGTCGATCCCAACCAGGCCGCCACGAGGACGCCCACCACCAGGTACCCGATGTTTTCCAGGTCGAATCCGGCAATCCACAGGGTGAAGGGGTCGCTCAGGCCGAGCTTTTCATTGAGCAGCCCGATCAACTCCACCCCGCCGATCACCACGGCCACCATCACCGAGATTCCGGTGACGGTCAGGCTGTAGTACACCTTGCGAACCGGGTTGATGGCCGCCCATGAGTATGCCTTGACCATGACCGCGGAATCGAGCGTGTCAAACAGGCTCATGCCTGCCGCGAAGATCACTGGAAGGCACAGCACCGCATACCAGGGCAGGCCACCGGCCACCCCAGTCCCGGCCAGGAGCAGCAGGGCGATCTCGCTGGCGGTGTCGAACCCGAGGCCGAAGAGGAACCCGACGCCATACATCTTTGCGGGGCGGTCGACGGACTTGACCAGCGGCCGCAGCAGCCGGTTGATGAAGCCGCGCCCGTCCAGCTGCCGTTCGAGCTCCTTCTGGTTCAACGTGCCCGTCCGGGCCCGGCGCCACACCTTGAGGATGCCGAAGAAGGACACCGCGTTGATCAGGCCGATCAGGATCAGGAACACGCCGGAGACCAGCGTGCCGAAAACCCCCAGGACGGTGCGTATGCCGTTGCCGTCGGAGGCCAGCCCGACCGCCCAGGAAACACCGAGCGCGAGCATCGCCGCCATGAGGAAGACGACGCTGGAATGCCCCAGGGAAAAGTACAGCCCGACGCCCGCGGCCGGCTTCTTCATGTCGACCAGCTTGCGGGTGGTGTTGTCGATCGCGGCGATGTGGTCGGCATCGAAGGCGTGCTTGACGCCGAGGATGTAGGCCGTGACGGCCACGCCCACGCCGAAGACGGATGACCCCCATTGGATGTGTTGGGGATAGACCACCACGAAGAACGTCCCCAAGCCAAGGGCGTGCAGCAGGACGACGGGGATGAAGACCCGGACGACCTCGCGCGCGTAGGAGGTTGGGGCGGCCATTGCATCAGCTCTTTCGATCAGGGGGCCGCGGCGTTGGCCGGGCTGTTGGTCCCCAACAGCCCGGCCATGGTGTTCGCCTTGGCCATCGCGTGGGGGTCGTCCCCATGATACTCAGCCGCGCGCCCGCTGCGTATGCCAAGTTGCCGACGCCGAACAGCCCCTGCTCCCCCGGCGCGGGAGCAGGGGCGCGCGGAACGGCTTTCGTCGGCAACCTCCCGTGCCAGCACCTCGTCCCTGACCTCAGGCAACACGGCACGAACGGCCGCCGGCGACCAGGCTGGCGGAAGCGGCCCTTGGCAAGGTGGACGTTCGAACATGACACGTCCTGACATGGCACGGGTGCCCGATCCCCGAGGGACCGGGCACCCGTGCCTCGCTGGATGGCCCCCGCTAGCTGCGGACGATCGATCCGGCAAAGTGGGGCTTGCCGCTGCGCGCGCCCCATCCGCTGAACACTGTCGTCCGCTCCTCGTCGCTGAACGCGACGTCGGCCGTAGAGGGCAGGAACACCGGGGTGGAGAACTCGATGTTCCACGAATACCCCGAACCGTGGGGGGCGGCGCCGGCCAGCGCCCGGCCCGCCAGGTACATGCCGTGGGCGATGGCCCGCTTCATGCCCAGCGCTTTGGCCGTGGGGGCCCAGAGGTGGATGGGGTTGTAGTCGCCCATGACGGCCGCATAGGCGCGCCCCGTGTTGGCCGGCAGCACCCAGGAACCGGTGCGCGTCGGCGCCGCAAACGGATCCCGCGGGGCGGGCTCCCCGGCCGGCTTGGGTCCCGGCCAGACGCCGCGGGCCAGGTAGGTCGACACGCCGCGCCAGACAAGTTCCGTGCCTTCGCGCACCTCGGCGACAAGGTCCAGCTGGGTCCCCGCACGGTGCTCGCGCAGGTCCGCCGCATAGGCAAGCACGCTGAGCTCCGCCGCGGGGGAAACGGGGCGCAGGTGTTCGGCCGAGTTGGCAAGGTGGACCATTCCCAGCAACGGGAGCGGGAAGTCCCCGCGCACCATCACGGACATGGCCACGGGGAAGGCCAGGCCGTGCACGAAGACGCTGGGCAGCTCCTCGCGCACGGTGTCGCCCATCAGCCGCTGGTAGGCGACCAGGTGGTCCCGATCCACGCGAAGCCCGGCCACCCGGTGTTCAACCCGGGGAAGGACCAACAGCGGCGATTCCCTGCCGGGGAGCAGGCCCTTGGCCTGGGTGCCGAGCGCCTTGGCGTAGAGCGAACCCAGCGAGGGGACCTCCGCCAGTTCCAGGGTGCTGCGCATGCTCACGCACCCACCAGGGACTGCCCGCACACGCGCAGCGTCGACCCGTTGATGCCCGCCGCCGCATCCGAAGCCAGGAAGCCGATGGCCTCGGCGACATCCAACGGCAAACCGCCCTGCATCAGCGAAGGCATGAGCATGCGCGCCACGGTGCGGGTGGCCACGGGGATCTTGGCCGTCATCTCCGTCTCGATGAAGCCGGGCGCCACGGCGTTGATGCCGCCACCCCGGGATGCAAAGGCCGCGGCACTGGCGCGCACCATGCCGATCACCCCGCCCTTGGAGGCCGCGTAGTTGGTCTGGCCGCGGTTCCCGGCAATGCCCGAGGTCGAGGCCAGCGCCACGATCCGCAGCCCCGGGAGCCCCGCCGCCAGGAACGCCTCGTTCATCCGCAGCTGCGACTCCAGGTTCACGGCAACGACCGAGTTCCACCTGGCCGCGTCCATGTTGGCCAGCAGCTTGTCGCGCGTGATGCCGGCATTGTGGATCACGATGTCCAGCTTCCCGTGCCGGGACCTCGCGTGCTCGATGATCACCGCCCCGGCGTCCTCGCGGGTGATGTCCAGCTGCAGCGCGGTGCCCGAAACCTGGTTGGCCACCTTCGCCAGCGCATCCCCCGCCGCCGGGACGTCCACGACGACGACCGTCGCTCCGTCACGCCGCAGCGTCTTGGCGATCGCCGCTCCGATGCCGCGGGCGGCACCCGTCACCACGGCGACCTTCCCGGCCAACGGCTTCTCGAAGTCGGCAGGGAGCTCCCCGTCCGTGGAATCGACGCGCAGGAACTGGCCGTCCACGTAGGCGCTGCGCCCCGACAGCAGGAAACGCAACGCGGCAAGCGCCGAGGGTGCGGTGGGGTCGACGCGCTCGCCGAGCACCACGCCGTTGGCGGTGGCCCCGCCGCGCAGTTCGCGTCCGAGGGAACGCACCGAGCCGTCGATGCCCTGGCGGGCCGCGGCCTGCGCGGGCGTGTCGGTGGCCAGGGCCGGGCGGCTGAAGGAGACGACGCGGCCGCCCGGGGCCAGCTGGCGCAGGGCGTGCCCGGCGGCGAGCATCGGTTCGGAGAGTTCGCCCGGTGTGGCGACGTCGTCGAGCATCAGGATGATCGCGCCGATCTTGCCTTCGCCCACGGCGTGCCTGCGCACATCGAGTCCCCAGCCGAGCAAGGTGTCGGAGAGTCCCTGCGCGGCCGTGCTGCTGCCAAGCAGCAGCACGGGGCCGGGCACCAGCGGCGCCCCGGGGGTGTGGCGGCGCAGGATGGAGGGCCGCGGCAGGCCCAGGGTCTTGGCGAGGTTCTTGGTGAAGCCGGAGTTCACGAGTTCAAGGTACTTGTCGGCCATGGTTTAGCGCGCCTCCAGGATCGCCACGACGCCCTGCCCGCCGGCGGCGCACACGGAGACGAGTCCGCGGCCGGACCCCTTTTCGTGGAGCATCTTTGCCAGCGTGGCCACGATGCGCCCGCCGGTGGCGGCAAACGGATGGCCAGCTGCCAGCGAGGAGCCGTTGACGTTGAGCTTGGAGCGGTCGATGGCTCCCAGCGGCTCGTCGAGCCCCAGCTTGTTCTTGCAGAATTCCGCGTCCTCCCAGGCAGCGAGCGTGGCGAGCACGGTCCCGGCGAACGCCTCGTGGATCTCGTAGAAGTCGAAGTCCTGCAGGGTGAGGTTGTTGCGCTCGAGCAGGCGGGCCACCGCGTAGGCGGGCGCCATGAGCAGGCCCTCCGCCCCGTGCACGAAGTCCACTGCGGCGGCCTCGAAGTCCACGAAGTTCGCGAGCATCGGCAGGTCGTTGGCGCGCGCGTAGTCCTCGCTGCCCAGCAGGACGACGGAGGCGCCGTCGGTCAGCGGGGTGGAGTTGCCCGCGGTCATGGTGGCGGCATCGCCCAGGTTCTTGCCGAAGACGGGCTTGAGGCTCGCGAGCTTTTCCAGCGTCGAATCCGCGCGCAGGTTGGTGTCGCGGCTGACCCCGGCGAACGGGGTAATCAGGTCGTCGAAGAAGTTGCGGTCGTAGGCGGCGGCAAGGTTCTTGTGGCTGGCCAGCGCCAGTTCGTCCTGCGCCTCGCGGCTGATGTCCCACGCCTTGGTGGTCAGCGCCTGGTGGTTGCCCATCGACAGGCCGGTGCGCGGCTCCCCGGTGCCCGGTGCGTTGGGGGCCAGGAAGCCGGGACGGAACTTGCTCATGGCCTTGAGCTTGGCCCCGGTGGTGCGGGCCCTGGAGAGGTCCAGCAGCATGGAGCGCAGGCCCTCGGAGACGGCGATCGGAGCGTCGGAGGTCGTGTCGACGCCGCCGCCGATCGCCGAGTCGATCTGTCCGAGCTTGATCTTGTTGGCCAGCGAGCCGATGGCTTCCATGCCCGTAGCGCAGGCCATCTGCACGTCATAGGCGGGGGTCTCGGGGGAGAGCGAGGTTCCCAGCACGCATTCACGCACCAGGTTGAAGTCCTTGGAGTGCTTGAGCACGGCGCCTCCGGCGACGACTCCCAACCGCTGGCCCTGCAATCCGAAGCGGGCCACCAGTCCGTCGATCGCCGCGGTGAGCATGTCCTGGTTGCTTGCCTTGGCGTAGGCGCCGCTGGAGCGTGCAAAGGGAATTCGGTTGCCGCCGATGATGACCGCCGGACGGACCAGTTGGGTGTCGGACTGTGCAGACATGTAAAAACTCCTCGAGCAGAAATGTGAGATGCGTTACTGATACCCAGCGTACCTGATACGCTGAGTATCGTGAACAACCAACCCGCCGACGTGACCACGTCGCAACAGCTCGAAACCAGTGGCGATGGCCGCTCCGCACGCTGGGACGCGCACCGCGCCTCCCGCCGGCTGGAGCTCATCAAGCTGGCCCGACGCGCGATCCATGAGCTCGGACCCAACGCCTCGATGGAGGACATCGCTGCGCAGGCCAACACCAGCAAGTCGGTGTTCTACCGGTACTTCGGCGACAAGGACGGGCTGCGACACGCCGTCGGCGAGTACGTTATCAAGAAGTTCCGCTCCGGGGTGATCGCCGCCGGACGCAAGTCCCGCGACAACGGGGACGCGCTCCACGCAATGATGCTCGCCTACCTGCAGATGGCGGCAAACTCGCCGAACATCTACTTCTTTGTCACGGCGGGCCCCGCCACCGACGTGCTCACCGATCCCGCCGGTGCGGGCGGAAAGGTCCGCGACGGCGCCCTGAACGACTTCTTCGAGGAACTGACCTCGATGATGCGGGAGCGCATGCACTCGTACATGGGCATCGCCCCGGGCGAGTTGGCCAGCCCGGCACTGGAGCTCTGGCCGCGCGCGTCGATCGGCATGGTCCGCGCGGCCGGCGAATTGTGGCTGCGGGCCCCGGACACCAGCCAGCGCCCGAGCATCGAGGAACTGGCGCAAAGCATCACCGGATGGCTGACCCACGGCGTCGCCCACCAGGCTTCCGCGGAAAGCCGCTAGCCTCCACCAGGACTTGCCCGAAGCGGCAAAGCAAGAACCGAAACACCAGACACATCACCGAAGCGAAACACCTCAAGGATCCGACGACAGTTACCCCGCATGGCGAGGGCAGCACAACCGAAAGGCAAGAAAGCCAGTGACCCAGGAACAATTGACCCTAGACACCGCCAACGCCACCATCGACGTGGCGGCACTCGGCGAACAGCTGCTCGGCCGCTGGGCCGACATCCGCAAGCAGTCGCGCGCGCTGGCCGGCACCGAGGCCGTGCGCGGCACCCCGGGCCTGGGCATGGACGAGCACCGCGAACGCGTCTTCGGCCAGCTCAAGGTGCTCGTGGATTCGGGCGCCGTGCACCGCGCCTTCCCCAAGCACCTCGGGGGCGAGGACAACCACGGAGGGTCCATTGCCAGCTTCGAGGAACTCGTCGTGGCGGACCCGTCGTTGCAGATCAAGGCCGGTGTCCAGTGGGGCCTCTTCGGCTGCGCGGTGCTGCACCTTGGCACGCAGGAACACCAGGACAAGTGGTTGCCGGGCATCATGAGCCTGGAGATCCCCGGCGCCTTCGCCATGACGGAGATCGGACATGGTTCGGACGTCGCCTCCATCGGCACCACCGCCACCTATGACGCCGACACGCAGGAATTCGTCATCAACACCCCGTTCAAGGCCGCCTGGAAGGAATTCCTCGGCAACGCCGGTGTGCACGGCAAGGCCGCCGTGGTCTTTGCGCAGCTGATCACCCGCGGCGTGAACCACGGCGTGCACGCGTTCTACGTCGACATCCGCGACGAGAACGGGTTCCTGCCCGGCGTCGGCGGCCAGGACGACGGGCTCAAGGGCGGACTCAACGGCATCGACAACGGCCGCCTGCATTTCACCAACGTCCGCATCCCGCGCACCAACCTGCTCAACCGCTACGGCAACGTCACCGAGGACGGCACCTACTCCTCCCCGATCCACTCCCCGGGCCGCCGCTTCTTCACCATGCTCGGAACCCTGGTCCAGGGCCGCGTCTCGCTTGACGGCGCCGCAACCGCCGCGTCCAAGGTCGCCCTGCAGATCGCCGTCACCTACGCGAACCAGCGCCGCCAGTTCAACGCATCCTCGGACACCGTCGAGGAAACGCTGATGGACTACCAGCGCCACCAGCGCCGCCTGATCCCCCGCCTGGCCCGCACCTACGCGGCGTCCTTCGCGCACGAGGAACTGCTGGCCAAGTTCGACGGGGTCTTCTCCGGCGCGACGGACACCGACGAGGACCGCCAGGACCTTGAGACCTTCGCCGCGGCGCTGAAGTCGCTGAGCACCTGGGACGCGCTGGACACCCTGCAGGAATGCCGCGAGGCCTGCGGCGGCTCCGGCTTCATCGCCGAGAACCGCTTCACCCAGCTGCGCGCCGATCTGGACATCTACGTCACCTTCGAGGGCGACAACAACGTGCTGCTGCAGCTCGTCGGCAAGCGCCTGCTCACCGACTACGGGCAGGAATTCCGCGAACTCAACGCCGGTGTGCTGGCCCGCTACGTGGTCAAGCACGCGGAAAAGGTCGCGCTGAACCGTTCGGGGTTGCGCTCGGTGGCCCAGGCCGTCGCCGACACCGGCTCGGAACGCAAGAGCGCGAACTTCTTCAAGGACGAGGCCAACCAGCGCGCCCTGCTCACCGACCGCGTCAACGCCATGGTGGGGGAAATTGCGGACTCCCTGCGCGGGGTCTCCACCAAGGACCGCGCCAAGAGCGCTGCGGCCTTCAACTCGCACCAGGACGAGCTGATCGCCGCAGCCATGGCCCACGGCGAACTACTGCGCTGGGAGGCCTTCACCCGGGCCATCGCGGAGACCACCGACACCGGCACCCGCACGGTGCTCACGTGGTTGCGCGACGTGTTCGCGCTGACCCTCATCGAGGAGAACCTGGGCTGGTACCTGATGAACGGTCGCCTCTCGATGCAGCGGGCACGCACACTCTCGGGCTACGTCAACATCCTGCTGGATCGGCTGCGCCCGCACGCCCAGGATCTTGTCGACGCCTTCGGCTACGGCCCGGAACACCTGCGGGCGGCCATTGCCGGCGGCGGGGAAGCCGAACGCCAGGACGAGGCCATGGAGTACTACCGACGGCTGCGCGCCAGCGCCGATGCGCCGCTGGATGAAAAGGTGCTGATCGCCCGCGAAAAGGCCGCCAAGAAGGCTGCCCACCACGGCGCAAAGAAGTAGCGCCCGGAAACGGATGGACCGCCGCGGGGCGGGTGTCCTGATCCTTCGTCGCCAGACGCCGGATTGCATCGCACGCCCCGCGGCCTTTTGGGCGGCGCAGCGGATGCGCGAAATTGGCTGTATACGCCGGCGGCTCACCGCAACACCGTTTAATCCGTGGCCCTCCCGTCGCATAGAGTTAATGACTGCGGCACTTGAAAGGGAGCACCCATGGCGAAGAACTCAATTTTTTCTCGACTGTTTAAGATCGGCAAGTCAAACGCGAATGCGGCGTTGGACGCAATCGAGGACCCACAAAAGATGTTGGACCAGTCGGTGCGCGACTACACCAACAACATAGCCGAGGCCGAGGCCGCGGTTGCCCAGACGATCGGCAACCTGCGCATGCAGGAAGACGACTACAAGAAGGCCCTTCAGGAAGCCCAGCAGTGGGGCGGCAAGGCGCTTGCGGCGTCGAACAAGGCGGAGGAATTTGTGGCGGCCGGCGACACGGCCAACGCCCAGAAGTTCAACCAGCTCGCCACCGTCGCCATCCAGCGCCAGATGGCCAGCGAAAAGACCGCACGAAACCTGGAACCTTCCATCACGTCGCAGCGCCAGATCGTTGAGCAGCTCAAGACCGGCCTGACCACCATGAAGACCAAGCGTCAGGAACTCGTTTCCAAGCGAGACGAGTTGGTTGCCCGCGCCCGCAACGCCAAGACCCAGGGCCAGATGATGGAAGCCGTCAAGGCGCTTGACCTGAGCGACCCGACCTCCGAAATCGGCCGTTTCGAATCCAAGATCCGTGCCGACGAGGCAAAGGTGCGCGGAGCCGCCGAAATCGCGGCGTCTTCCCTCGACTCCCAGTTCGCCGCCCTCGAGGATCTCGGCGAAAGCACCGAGATCGAGGCACGCCTCGCCGCGATGAAGACCAGCAGCAACATCCTTGACGAAGCCCCGGCCACCCCCGCGGTCGAGGCAGCGGCCCCCGAGGTTTCGGAGATCGAAGCCCGCCTGGCGGCCATGAAGAAGAACAACGCCCAGGGCGTCTAGCAAGCCTGCCGATGCCTGCGCGGTCGCAACGACTCGCGCGACGCACGCACAACGGATCCCCGCTTCCGGTTTTCACCAGGAGGCGGGGATCCGTTTTTGGATGTGGCTCCGACGGGTCACAAGTAGGTCGACTTCATGCCCGCCTCGTCATAGCGGGCACCGTGCACCGCGGAACCAGGGATGATCGAGGAGAGCTCCGCGATCTCAGCGGCGTCC
Organism: Paeniglutamicibacter sp. NPDC012692; assembly: GCF_042901625.1. Classification (NCBI taxonomy): domain Bacteria; kingdom Bacillati; phylum Actinomycetota; class Actinomycetes; order Micrococcales; family Micrococcaceae; genus Paeniglutamicibacter; species Paeniglutamicibacter sp. NPDC012692. The sequence continues at coordinate 402,098 of NZ_JBIBDE010000001.1, read as the reverse complement.
AGCTCAAGGTCCGCGGCCGCCGCGTTCTCTTCCAGGTAGCGCCGGCGCTTGGTGCCGGGGATCGCCACCACGCCCTGGGCCTGGAGCCAGGCCAGGGCCAGCTGAGAGGGGGTGACGCCCTTGTCCACGGCCATGGCGCGAACAAGGTCAACCAGCTTGAGGTTCTCCCCGAAATTCGCTTCGCTGAAGCGTGGGACATGCCGACGGAAATCGTCTTCGGCGAAGTCCGAGATCTTGGTGATGGTCCCCGAGAGGAAGCCGCGGGACAGCGGCGAGTAGGCAACAAACCCGATCCCGAGCTCACGCACCGTCTTGAGAATGCCGTTCTCTTCCGGGGAACGCTCGAAGAGCGAGTACTCGGTCTGCAAGGCCGTCACAGGGTGTACGGCATGGGCGCGCCTGATGGTTTCGGGCGCTGCCTCGGACAGCCCGATGAAGCGGATCTTTCCCTCCTGCACGAATTCGGAGAGGGCACCCATGGTTTCCTCGATGGGTATCTTCGGATCCATCCGGTGCATGTAGTAGAGGTCGATGACGTCTGTCCCGAGGTTCACCAGCGACCGCTCAAGTGCCTTGCGGGCATAGGCGGGACTACCGTTGACCGGACCGAAGGTGCCGTCGTCGAAAACCTCCCGCGCGAACTTGGAGGCAATGGTGATCTCCCCGCGCCGCGGGCCAAGCACCCGGCCGATGAGCCGCTCGTTGAGGAAGGGTCCGTAGATCTCGGCCGTGTCGATCAACGTCACGCCCAGGTCCACGGCCCGGTGCAGCGTGGCCGCCGATTCGACGTCGTCCCGCCCTCCGTAGAACGCACTCATCCCCATGGCGCCGAGCCCTTGGACTGGAACAACCAATCCCTGACTGCCTAATGCGACTTGTTTCATGAACTGTCCACTTTCACGTCGGTGAAGCAACTTCCCGGGTTGCCGGGCCCTCGCGGATCGAAGACTCCAGGGTTCATCGACGACACACGGCAAGTTCCAGCATGCGCTTCGGGACACGCTCCATGTCAAGGCCTTGACCCGGGAAAACTCTGCGCTTAAATGGCTCGGCCCGTCTTCCCTGGACATGGAAAAACGGGCCCGACCTGGCTTCTAAGGGCTATTTGATCTTGATCTTGGCAACGACCATGTGGTGATCCGAGCCGTGCTGGGAGACAATCCGATTGTTCTTGGTGCTGACAACGTTCTTGTAGGAGACGGTGCCCGAAATGTTTTTGGTCATGATGTAGTCGATACGTCCGTAGGTCAACGCCATTTTGGATCCGGTCCCCTGGCTCGTGGTGGCTCTCATGTAGTTGGTGCGCTTGGCACTCGACGCGGCATCAGTCCAGCCTGCTTTCACCAGGGTGGTGTGCGGGCTGTTGGGGCTGTCGTAGTAGCTCGAGTTGAAATCACCTCCAGTCACAATCGGCAAGCTCTTCTTGTTGATCGTGGCCAGTTTGGCGTTGATCAGTTCGGCGCTCGAAGCCATGGAGACATTCCCGGTCTGTGGCAACTTCGGGGAAATATGAACCGAAACCGCATAGAACTGCTTTCCTGTCTTCTTGGACTGGAGCAGCACCCAAGCCGCTCCGCGCCGGTCTTCACCCTTGGCGTTCGGGATCCTGAAAACGCCGTGCTTCAGGGCCTTGAACTCGGCTTTCTTGTAGGCGACGCGGTTGGAGTACTGCTTCGATCCAGGCTTCTCGGGCTTGCGTTCCAGCACGTACCCTTGGGCTTTCAATCGCTTGGCCAGGTCTTCCATGCTCTTTGCCTTGGTCTTGCTGCCGGGGATGTGCTGGTTGAGGCCCTCCTGGATCAGGATGACATCCGGCTTCTCGGCCTTGATGGTGTCCATGTGAATCTTGACCCTTGTGTTCCAGTGGGCGCGCTTTGCCCCGGGGACGATGCATGTGGCGCACATGAGGTTCTGGGACGCGATCGTGACAGCCTCGCAGCCGGACAGCTTGGGGGCTGCCGGGTAGGCCGTGATCCGGCGGGCGCTGCGTGTGTGGAAACCCTTGTTGTGGGCCTGAACCTGGACGAAAGTGGGCATGCCCGAGCGGGAACCGTTGTTAAGGTCATTTACGGTGAAGCTGGTGCCTTTGATGTTTGTGAAGACACGTTTGTTCTCCTTCAAGCTGACGTCGTCCGCCACGATCACCGTGTAATGGGTGGTGTTGGTCGTCTTGCTCCATCGCACATTGATGCTGTCTACTCCCCCGGTTGTTTTCACGCTGGAGAAGGCGTTAGGGAAAAGTGCGTCGGTGGTGGCGCTGGACGTCGCAGACCACGCGGATCGCTCATAGACGCCGGATGGGGTCTTGGGGACGTGTGTGCGGACCCGGTACTGGAAATAGTATTTAGTGCCATCGGCGAGGCCCCTGATCGTCCGGCTGTCGAACTTGACCTCCATCTTTGCGTCATTGAAATCGGGCCGAACGGAGTATCTGACCTCGTAGCTGTGGTCTCCTTCATGCGTGGGCCACGACAAGTTGACTGAACCGGAAGTCACCCCCGAAATGTTTGGCCTGCTCAAGGCATTGACCTGCACGGCTGACGAAATTTCCGTTGCCATGGCCGGAGCCGACACGGCACCAATCGCTAGGGCCGCGGCCAGGATTATGGAGGCAGCCTTGTTGGGCATGAGCATGCAATATTCCTTCGTTCAGATTTTCCTTGATTCTATTCACCCGCCTAAACGGGAATTCTTTCCGACACGCTCGCCACTTGAAAGTCGTTAAAGGCAGCACTCTGGGCATCAGCTGGAAATCCAATCCGGGCTGATCCAAACAGGCAAAACAAATGATCTTAGGAGGCGGCCAATACTTCGGGCTCGACGATACTCCCCTGTCGATGCACGGTATTTCCGGACCAAGTGGGGGTTCCGATCCACCGATGGCTCGCCGGGTCACCTCGGGGCGCACGCGAGTGACGGGAGGCCAGATATCGCAGGGAGCCGCCATTAGTACGGGCAACGGAAGGAGAAGACCGCCAAAACGCACCCGCCGTGCCTAGACCTGGCGCGAAGTGCCAAGGGCAGTCGGGCAGCAACGTCTGGATTCGTGACCGGGTGGGTCGCCCGGAACCCGGTGCGTGAAGGCACCTTGCGCGGGTTCAATCGGCTTCCGGGAGAGGCAAGTACTTTCGCCGTGAGCGTTGGCGGGCAACCCCCGGAGACCCCGCTCCGGCGGCTTGTCGGGCATGGGCAGGCAGGCGTGGGCCGCCGCTTCACATCGGGGGTCGACTGCAGGAACGATTCATGACGTCGCCGGCGCAGTAGGAACACGACCGCACCGCTGCCGGCATGCCTACCCGGGCACCTTGGCTTCGTCCACGAAGGGCACCTTGGCGACGTACTGCTGGTAGAGCTTGACGGCCTCGGGGACTGGCAACTGCCCGAATTCCAGCAGCGTTTCCAGACCCTCAAGTTCGGCGTTGCAGGTTTCGGCCGCGGTGACGCGCCCGTTCAAGTCACGGGAGTTGCTTAGGTTCGTGGCCACGGCCGCCGCGACCGATAGCAGCATGGCCGCAAGACACAAGACCCGCCAAACAGTCGAGCTGTCCTCGATGCCCAGGGTACTTTGCACGCTGGCGGTGAATGACTGGCCGCCCAGCGCCGGCCCCGCGGTCATCACCGCGGCAATGGCGCTGCCAAGGATGCTGAGGTTGGCCAAGCGGTTTCGTCGGGGCCGTGCGTGCAGCAAGAATCGCGCAATACTCGCCCGTCTGGCCTCGATACGCGCCGAAAGCTGCTGCCGCACGCCCGATTCGTCGTCCATGACCGTTCTCCTGCCAGTCTGCGGCAGGCCTCCGGCGCGTCCGCCATCATCCCCTGACCGCTACTGCCCCAAGCATAGGCCCGTCATTCCAGTGTCTCTAGGCGTTTCGCCGTGGCCACCGCTTCATCCATTCATACGGATCTCCAACCACGACCACCCCGCCAGCAAACTGCTGGTTTGGAGGGGCGCCGCGCAACGGGGCCGCGCCAGTGTTCATGGCACCCGGGACGTATTCATGGTTGGCTTGCCAACATAATGCCGCCGGATACCTGCAGGGCTACTGCGGCCTATGAGGTGGCGCGTGTTGGCGTGCCAGAAGTACTCCGACAGGTACAGATAAGGCGCCAGGGTTATGTGGCGCGACGGCAATATCACCCGCCCATTGCAATATACGTTAGTCACGACTAACGTATTCTTCATGCTCGATCTCCTGGAAACCGCAGCCGAACCCAACAGGCGACGCCTGTTGCAACTGCTGGGTCGCGGGGAAACGGGCGTCAACGAATTGGCGGAGAACTTTCCTGTCAGCCGATCCGCGATCTCCCAGCACCTCAAACTGCTGGCTGATGTCGGACTGGTCCGGGCAAGGAAGGACGGCCGGCGACGGCTATACAGCCTGGACCCGCACGGAATGGCCCGGCTTCGCGACTCGCTGGAATCGTTTTGGAACACCGAACTGGACCAGCTTGCGGCGGTCGCCGCAGCAACCCAGACTTCCCGATCAGCACCCCATCCCAAGGAGAATTCCGATGATCATCGATAAAACCGTCTTCATTCCGGTCGATCCGGACACCGCGTTTGCACTCATCACCGAACCCGAGCGTCTCCGCCGCTGGCAAACCGTGGCCGCCCGCGTGGACCTGAGGGTGGGCGGAGAGTACCGGTGGACCGTCACGCCGGGGCATTCGGCGGCAGGCACCTACACCGAAATCGAGCCGGGCAAGCGCGTCGTGTTCACGTGGGGCTGGCAGGGCACGGAGGCTCCGGAAGCCAATCCGTCCACCGTCGCCATCACCCTTGAGCCGGTCGACGGCGGCACAAATGTCCGACTCGTCCACGAGGGCCTCGTCGGCGAGCAAGTCGCAGCCCACACCGAGGGCTGGAACCACTTCCTGGGCCGCCTCGAAGCCCTGGCCACCACGGGCGATGCCGGCGCCGACGACTGGGCCGCCGCACCGGACCCGATCAACGAACTGATCAGTGCCGAAGCCACCCTGGCCATTGCCCAGCGCACCCTGGCCTCCCTGGAATCGTCGGACATGGGCCTGCAAACGCCCTGCGAGGATTTCACCGTGGACGCTCTCGTCGAGCACCTGGTGGGGTCCGTCACCAGCATCGGCAAGGCCCTGGGCCTCGAAATGGACGACGATGCCAGTGCATCTCCCGAGGTCCGAGTCGCGGATGCCGCAGCCGCCACGTTGGAGGCATTCAACGCCCGGGGACTGGAAGGCACGATCGACATGGGCTTCGCGGTGCTGCCTGCCAACATCGTGGCCAACATCCTGAACATCGAGTTCCTGATCCACGCCTGGGACTTCGCCTCCGCGAAGGGACAGTCCCTTGACGTTGCGCCGGCTCTTTCCGACTACGTCCTGGGGCTGGCCCGGAACACCATCGCCCCGGGCATGCGCGGACACAGCTTCGCCGAGGAAACCCTTGTCGAGGAATCCGCTGAGAGCCTGGACCGGCTCGTTGCGTTCACCGGCAGGCAGGTCACGAAGGCCTGAGCCTGCGTCCGAAAGGAGCAAATGTGGTCGACGTCCAGACCGAAGTACACATCCGGGTCTCGCGCGCGGAGGTCGCGGCCTTTGCGGGAAACCCGGGCAATGCCCCGCGGTGGTACGGCAACATCACCTCGGCCGCGTGGCTGACCGGACCGCCGCTGGTTGTCGGGTCGCGGGTGGCGTTCAGCGCACGCTTCCTGGGCCGGACGTTGGACTACACCTATGAGGTCGTCAAACTCATGCCGAAGGAAAGGCTCGTCATGCGGACCAACCAGGGCCCGTTTCCGATGCAGACAACCTACACGTCGTCCGACGCCGGGGACGGAACGTTCATGACCCTGCGGAACAACGGCGAACCCCGGGGATTCTCCGTTGTTGCCGGGGTGCTCATGGGCCCCATGATGCGCAGGGCCATGAGCAAGGACCTGGAAAACCTCAAGTCGATCCTTGAGTCGCAGCGGCCGCATACATAGCCACGGCAGCAAGCACCCACTCATCAACGGACCGCATTTTCTCTAATGGGTAGTCCCGGTACGGCCTTATGGTCACACCGGGGCTACCCATCTGAGATGCCCGCAAAGATTGAGACGGCTAGACAGCTCCCCCATGCACTGGGCCACGGAGGAGCCCTTCACGGTTCCCGAAAGACCGCCGCCCCCTCCCCTGCTTGGCCCCCCACGTGGTACCCGCTTTCCGGTCGCACCGTACAGCGATGGGCATTTCTCCGCCGACTCACTTCATGGATTTTGAGCTGACATGCCCCTTTGCGCGAGACGGCCATGATGCTTCCGCGACGGCAGTCCCACGGGCTGCCGAGGGAGCAGCACGCCCGCCTTGACAGCGATTTGTGAGGCATGACATAGTCACAAACATGAACCTGTCAGACAGCCGGACAGTCGGACTGCAATCGATCGTGAGGACGAGTGCCGCCGAAGCCGTCTTCAACTCCATCCGCCACTCCATCGAATCCGGTGAGCTGCCTGTCGGCAGCAAACTCGGCGCCGAGGCAGCGCTTGCCACCCGGTACTCGGTGAGCCGCTCCGTGATCCGTGAGGCGCTGCGTTCCGCGGCAGCCCTGGGCCTTACCGAAACCAAGACCGGCAAGGGAACCTTTGTCATCGCCAGCCGCGCCGGCGGCGACCTGAAGCTCGGCCGGTTCTCTGCACGGAGCCTCATGGAGGCACGCCCGCACATCGAGGTTCCCGCGGCCGAACTGGCCGCGGCCCGCGCCACCGCGGAGCAGCTTGAGGAAATGCACGGAGTCCTCGACGCCATGGAGGAAGAGGACGATCCCGAGATCTGGGTAGCGCTGGATGCCAGCTTCCACGCCGCCATTGCCCGCGCCAGCGGCAACGGTGTCTTCGAGCAGGTCGTCAACGACATCCGCGAGGCCATGGTCAACCAATCCGAGACCATCAACCTCATCACCGGCCGCCGACATCCATCCCACGACGAACACCGTGAAGTCCTCGCCGCCATCGAGGCCGGCGACAGCGACGCTGCAGGACGGGCCATGTCCGCACACCTGACGGCCGTTGATGAAGCACTGACATTGATCCTTGGAGCCAACGAAGCATGATCCCCAGCAACTTCCCCGCCCATGCCCCGCTCGCGGTGCAGACCCGCGGCGAGACGGTCGAAAGCGTCCACTTCGGCTCCCTCGTGGCACTGGCCCCGAACGGTGAAACCGTACTCACGCGCGGCGAACCCGAAGCGCCCATCTATCCGCGTTCGGCCCTGAAGCCGCTGATCGCCGTCGCCCTCGTGCGGGCGGGACTGGACCTGTCCCCCGCGCAACTGGCCCTGGCCGCGGCCAGCCACTCCGGCTCCGCCGAGCACCAAGACCAGGCGGCCAAGATCCTCGCCGATGCCGGGCTGGAACCCGCGTCCTTGGGCAACTCGACAGACCTGCCCTACGGGGTGGCCGAACGCCACGCCTGGATCCAGGACGGCAACGGGCCCACCCAACTGGCCCAGAACTGCTCCGGCAAGCACGCGGCCATGCTCGCCGCCTGTGTGCTCAACGGGTGGCCGCTGGAAACCTACCTGCAGCACGAGCACCCGCTGCCCACGCTCATCCGCGAGGTGATCACCGAACTCACCGGGGAACCCACCACCCTGATCAGCACCGACGGCTGCGGCACCGAGGTCTTCGCGCTCTCGCTGGCCGGCATGGCCCGGGCCTTCCAAAAACTCGTCACCGCGCCCGCCGGGACCGCGGAGCACCAGGTGGCCCGCGCGATGCGCGCCCACCCCGAGATGGTTGCGGGGCGCGGACGCGACGTCACCGAGCTCATGGACGCGGTGCCCGGCCTGCTGGCCAAGGACGGATTCGAGGGCATCCAGCTGATTGCCCTCGCCGACGGCGCCGCCCTCGCCCTGAAGGTCTCCGACGGCGGCGACCGTGCACGCATGCCGGCGGCCGTCCCGGCCCTGCTGGCCCTGGGCGTGGATGCGCCATCGCTGGAACCATTCAACAACCTCCCCGCCCTCGGCGGCGGCCACCCGGTCGGTGCCCTCTACGGGCTGCCGCTGCCCTAGCGCCACAACCGCCGGACACACCTTCCCCATCACCGCCCTGCGGGGCCATCCGGCGCTTCGGCGCGCCCAAAAACCCATCCCCCACCACCGCGACCCGAGGAGAACCATGCCCGAAACCACCGCCACCCTGCAGCCCCACAGCCGCCTCGCCGTGCGCAGCGAACACGACCTGATCGGCGACCGGGACATTCCCGCGGAGGCCTACTGGGGCGTCCACACGCTGCGCGCCGTGGAAAACTTCCCGATCACCGGCCAGCCGCTGTCCACCAACACGCACCTGGTCGTCGCCCTGGCCATGGTCAAGCAGGCCGCCGCGCAGGCCAACCAGGAGCTGGGCCTGCTGGATGCGGCCCGCGCCAACGCCATCATCACCGCCTGCCGGGAGATCATCGGAGGCAAGTTCCACGACCAGTTCGTGGTCGACGTCATCCAGGGCGGCGCCGGCACCTCCTCCAACATGAACGCCAACGAGGTCATCGCCAACCGCGCGCTGGAGATCATGGGCCACGCCAAGGGCGAGTACCGGTTCCTGCACCCCAACGACCACGTGAACCTCAGCCAGTCGACCAACGACGTCTACCCGACCGCCGTGCGCGTCGCGACCATCTTCGGCGCCACCTCGCTGGTCGCCGCCATGGAGCACCTCGGCGCGGCCTTCACCGCCAAGGCAGTGGAGTTCCGCACCGTCGTGAAGATGGGACGCACCCAGCTGCAGGACGCGGTCCCGATGACCCTCGGCCAGGAATTCAACGCCTACGCCGTCACCCTCGGCGAGGACCGCGCCCGGCTGGCCGAATCCACCCTGCTCATCCACGAGATCAACTTGGGCGCCACCGCCATCGGCACCGAGCTGAACGCGCCGTTGGGCTACGCCGCGCTGGCCTGCACGCACCTGGCCGCGATCTCCGGGCTGAAGCTGGAGACGGCCTTCGACCTGATCGAGGCCACGGCCGACGTGGGCGCCTTCGTGCACCTCTCCGGCGTGCTCAAGCGCGTGGCGGTCAAGCTGTCCAAGGTCTGCAACGACCTGCGCCTGCTCTCCTCGGGCCCGCGCGCCGGGCTGGGCGAAATCGACCTGCCCGCGGTGCAGTCCGGCTCCTCGATCATGCCCGGCAAGGTCAACCCGGTGATCCCCGAGGTCGTGAACCAGGTGGCCTACGAGGTCATCGGCAACGACGTGACCATCACGATGGCCGCCGAGTCCGGGCAGCTGCAGCTGAACGCCTTCGAGCCGATCATCGTGCACAGCCTGACCAAGTCGATGCGCCACCTGGAGGCCGCGTGCATCACGCTGGCCGACAAGTGCATCGTCGGCATCACCGCCCACGAGGACAAGCTGCGGGCCCAGGTCGAGAACTCCATCGGTCTGGTCACCGCGCTGACCGTCCAGCTGGGCTACGCCGCCTCCACGAAGATCGCCATGGAGGCGCTGGCCACCGGGCGCGGGGTGGCCGAACTGGTCCTCGAGCACGGACTGCTCACCGCCGAGCAGCTCAACGAGTTGTTGCGTCCCGAACGCCTGGCCAACCTCAGCGAATAACTTCCCACCGCTCCAACCGGTTTCACTGTTTCCGATCCCTGGGCACGCCCAAGACACTCCCCCGAGAGGCACCTGCGCATGAACAATGAAGTTCCCGAATCCCGCACCACCGTTGTTCCCGACACCCCGAATCCGGCATTGACGGCCGAGGACGCCGGGATGCACAAGGGATTGAAATCCCGCCAGATCCAGATGATCGCCATCGGCGGGGCCATCGGCACCGGGCTCTTCATGGGCGCCGGAGGGCGCCTGGCCGGTGCCGGCCCGGCGTTGATGTTCAGCTACGCGATCTGCGGGTTCTTCGCGTTCCTGATCCTGCGCGCGCTGGGCGAGTTGGTCGTCCACCGCCCGTCCTCCGGTTCCTTCGTTTCCTACGCCCGCGAGTTCTTCGGGGAAAAGGCGGCGTTCGTCACCGGGTGGCTGTACTGGCTCAACTGGGCGATGACCGCCATCGTGGACATCACCGCCATCGCGCTGTACATGAACTTCTTCGCCAAGTACGTCCCGTGGATCGGGGCGGTCCCGCAGTGGGTGTGGGCGCTTGCCGCGCTGCTCCTGGTGCTGGGCCTGAACCTCGTATCGGTGAAGGTCTTCGGCGAAATGGAGTTCTGGTTCGCCCTCATCAAGGTCGTGGCCCTGGTCGGGTTCCTGCTGGTGGGCACCTACTTCGTCATCTTCGGAACGCCCGTTGCCGGGCACGAGGTCGGCTTCTCGCTGATCGCCGACAACGGCGGGCTCTTCCCCAACGGGCTGCTGCCGGTGGTCGTGGTGATGCAGGGCGTCGTTTTCGCCTACGCCTCGATCGAGCTGATCGGCACCGCGGCCGGGGAAACGCAGAATCCCGAGAAGGTCATGCCCAAGGCCATCAACACCGTGATCATCCGCATCGCCGTCTTCTACGTCGGTTCGCTGGTGCTGCTGTCGCTGCTGCTGCCCTACTCCGCCTACAAGGCGGGCGAGTCGCCGTTCGTGACGTTCTTCGGCTCCATCGGGGTCGACGGCATGGACTCGATCATGAACCTGGTGGTGCTCACCGCCGCCATGTCCTCGCTGAACGCCGGCCTGTACTCCACGGGACGGATCCTGCGCTCTATGGCATTGGCCGGCTCCGCGCCGCGTTTTGCCGCCAAGCTGAACAGCCGCGGCGTGCCCTACGGCGGCATCGCCCTGACCGCCGCGGTCGCGGGCCTCGGCGTGGTCCTCAACGCCATCGTCCCGGCCCAGGCCTTCGAGATCGTGCTGAACATGGCGGCGCTGGGCATCATCGCGTCCTGGGGCATGATCGTGCTGTGCCAGCTGGCGCTCTACCGCCTGGCCAAGCGGGGCGCGGCCGTGCGTCCCGCGTTCCGGATGATCGGCGCCCCGTACACCGGCTACCTGACCCTAACATTCCTGCTGGCAGTGATCGTGCTGATGGCCTTCGACTCCCCGGTGGGAACCTGGACCGTGGCCTCCATCATCGTGATCATCCCGGCGCTGATGGTGGGTTGGTACCTCTCACGTGGCCGCATCAACGAGATCGCCGCCGCCCGAAACGAATCCGACGGGGCGCCATCGACCTCGGCGCGTCAGGGACTCGCTGTGGCCGCCGGCGGCGGTCGGGACCAGGAGTAGCTTCCGCTCTCGAATCGGCGACGGTCGCTTGGCCTTCTGTCCGAATTGGCCACGGACGCATTCGAACAGGGAAATAGCGGCGTATGCCGGCGGCGGTTGTCGCCGGCATACGCCGTACCTGTCGATCCGTGAACCGGGCAGTGGTCATGTCCTGCGGACCTGCCGCCGACACCGCAACGGCGCTGTACAGTCGTGGATACGACTGATTTGCACAATTCGCGGACATCGTTCCGTATCCAACGGAGGAGCCCGAACATGGAGAAATCCGCGGCAGTTTCCGTCCATCAAGCCGGGATGGAAGACCTTGAAGCCCTCGCACCGCTTTTCGATGCATACAGGCAGTTCTATGACTGCCCGCCAGATCTTCCGCTAGCGCGCGCCTATTTGGCGGACCGAATCGGTCGGGGTGAGTCGACAGTCTTCATCGCTTCAACCGGCAACGGCGATGTCGTGGGGTTCACCCAGTTGTATCCAACGTTTTGTTCAGTCGAGGCAAGCCCGATCTTTGTTCTCTACGACCTGTATGTCTCCCCCGCGTCGAGGCAACTCGGAGTCGGGCGGTCGCTGCTGGCCGCGGCCGAGGAATATGCCCGCGCCAACGGCGCCTCGAGGCTGGACCTGTCCACGGCGAAGAGCAACGTGAAGGCCCAATCCGTGTATGAATCGCTCGGCTGGGTCCGCGACGAGCTTTTCCTGCAGTACTCGCTGCCGCTGACATAGATAACCATGCGAACAGGTGAGGTGGAATTAAGTGGCTGACGCTCGGACAGCGGTTCTTGATTCTGGCTTTCTCATCAAAAGGTGTGGCATCCGTGTCCGGGTAAGTCTTTGATTCACAGGGCCATACAAGCTCGGAGTACGTGGATGAAATAGCCAAACGTCAAGATCATGGCGGCGGTCCTGATTTTCCGGCGATTGGCACGTTGATGGAGTTGGTGTCCGTGCGGGTACCACCTTGGAACCGGCTCAGACTTTCCTGCGGGTTGGGGCTGCTGACGTTCGCTACCGCGGCAATCTACTCTTGCTGGGCGATCGGAGTCGAAGCAGTGGTGAGCTCGAGATTCAACCGCCGTACGGGAAGCACTCCTCACCGCCTCGAGCTGCCTTACCAGGTGACGACGGAGCGTGGCCGCTACTCTTCAATCTTGGTCGATTGGATAGCGGCCACACTCCGGGGTATTGATTAGGCGAGTGCTTACTCCGTATGTGCCAGCGCCCCGTTTGCTACTTTGAAGCGGCGCTGCGCCTTTCCGGCGCCAGTGAACGAATCGGTGTCATCGTTGAGCACGCGCCCCTTGGTTTCGGGGATCGAGAAGATTGTGGCTGCCGAAATAGCCAAGAGTACGGTCAGGTAAATGAGGAAAGCATGCGGACCGAACGTCGTCGAAAGCCAAGTCTGCAGGTACAGGGAGGTACCGCCGAAGACCGAAGTGGCAACCGCGAGCGGCACCGCGACACCAGCCGTGCGGACGCGGGTCGGAAAGAGCTCACACATGACCGCGGGCGCGATCGACACGATTGCGGTCATGAAGACGGCCGCGCCCGACATTGCCAGGAACAAGTGCACCGGATTCCCGTCGATGAGACGGGAGAGCGGGAACGCCGTGGCGATGAGGCCCAAATATCCAATGAGCATGACTGGCCGGCGGCCGATGCGGTCAGAAATCATTCCCCACAGCGGCAGCATCGCGATGAACAGGAGGTTTGCACCGGTTCCGGCGAAAAGGATCGCGGTGGGATTGGCATGCAGCACACTGATCGAATACGAGGAAGCGGCTACTACCCAGTAGTAGTAGGCAACCGTCATGCCGACGGTCATGCCCACGACCTGGAGCACCGATCGGCGCATGGTCCACATGTCGCGAATTAGGTTCGGCTTCGGCGCAGAGGATTGCTTGGCGGTTGAGTCGGTTGCCGTCTCGATCTGCTCGGCGAACTGTTCCGTTTCGGGCATGTTGCGTCGCATCCGCAGCGCGTAGAGGCCGCCAAGGCCGGCGATGATGAACGGGATGCGCCAGCCCCATGCGTTCATGGCCTCCGAACTGAGTAGCGCGGACAAGACGCCGCCGAGCACCAGCCCGGCCGTGGCGCCGACAGTTCCGGAGGAGTAGATGAGTGATGACCAGAGGCCACGATGCTTGGCCGGGGCACGCTCCGACAAGTACGCACCTACCGAAGGCTGCTCGCCACCATAGGCCAGGCCCTGCGTGAGTCGAGCCACGAGCAGCAGCACCGATGCGAAAACACCGATTGTTGCGTAGTTCGGGCTCAGGCCGATGGTGAGTGCACCGGCAGCGATGAGACCGACGGTGAGAGCCATTGTCGTGCGTCGCCCGATGCGGTCGCCGAGTCGCCCGAAGATGATTCCGCCGACTGGACGACCGACGAATCCAACTGCAAACACCACGAGTGTGAACAAGAACGCCGATACGGGGTCATCTGCATTGAAGAAGCTTGACGCAAAGAATGGCGCAAACGTCGCGTAGATCGACCAATCGAACCACTCGAGTGCGTTTCCGAACCCGGAGCCGACCAATGCGCGCTTGGTGTCGACCGCTGAGCTTTGTTGGGTCATCGAACTACCTCTTCAAGTGCTGTGGTGGGTACGGAAACTGATGTCGCGTCCGGCGAATCCGTTGGGGATGCTGCGTTGATCGGGCCGGTCGCAGTCATCGCGGATGTATACGCCTCGGCGCTGCCGAGGGCGAGTTCAGCGAGGCGGTCTGCGGCGAGCTGGGCATACAGCGCCGCGCCGTCGGTCAGCACCGATTCACTGAATCGCACCCGCGCACTGTGATTATCCGCAGGAACGGTATCGCCTTCGGGAACCTCACCGGCGGAGAGCACGATGAATGAGCCTGGGACTTCTGCAAGTATGCGGGAAAAGTCCTCCGAGCAGGAAAGCGGATTCTCAAGACGCGTGAACCGATCCGCACCGAAGGCTTTCTCAATGGTCTTGGCGGCGAACTCGGTTTCGGTCCGATCGGTGATCGTGGCGGGGTAACCGGGCACGATTTCAACGTCGACGTTTGCCTGGTGGCCGTTCGCGATACTCCTGAGCAATGAGCCGACTTCATCCTGGAACCGGTCCCGCGAGGCCTTCGACCAGGACCGCACCGAGGCGCTGAATCGCACCCGCTCGGGGATCGCGTTCGGAGCAGCAAGGTCGCCGCCGGAGATCGCGCCTATACCGATGACTACCGGGTCGAACACGTCGAAACGACGCGTCACAAACGTTTGGAGAGCAAGAATCATCTCCGCGGCGAGAGGGACAGGGTCGATGGCTCGATAGGGGGCGGATGAGTGCCCGCCGCGTCCAATGACAGTGACTTTCAGCGTGTCCGCCGCCGACATGATCGTGTCCGCACGAGTTGAAAAGGAGCCGACCTCCCCTCGGTCTCCGAACACGTGAAGCGCGTATGCCGCATCGGCACGCCGTCCGGCCGCGTCGAGGACGCCCTCTTTCACCATGATCGCGGCACCATCGTGGAGCTCTTCGCCAGGCTGGAACATGAACACGACGTCACCGGGAATTTCGTCACGGTGCGCGGCAAGCACGTTGGCTGCCCCGACGAGCATTGCGGTATGCAGGTCATGGCCACAGGCGTGCATCGCTCCGGGGATTTCGGAGGCAAACGCGAGGTCGTTTTCTTCCTGTACGGCAAGCGCGTCCATGTCGGCCCGGAGAAGCACCACCGGAGCGTCGGTTTCGGGGCGATACGGTGAAGTGCCGCGCAGCACTGCGGTGATTGAGCTGAGTGAGTGTCCGGTGGTGATCTCCAAGCCGAGGCCCTCGAGTTCACTGAGCACGCGACGCTGTGTCTCGGGCAGGTCAAGGCCAATTTCTGGTCGCCGGTGAATGTCGCGACGTAGCGTAGTGAGGTGCTTGGCCAAGTCGGAGGCGAATGTTCTAGCGTCCACGCTTGGTCCTTCCGTTTGTAAGTGATCGCAACGGCACTAATGCTGCCGCGTTGTGGTTGTGTAAGATACTAGGCTCGAAGAAAGTGCGATCAGACACAATGGCGGATTTCTTGCACGATTGGCCATGCCGACGGATGATCCCGTGAAGACGAAGGTACTTGAAATGACGAATGCGTCACGTTCGGTCGATGAGATCGATCGACAAATCGTTCATGCGTTGCAAATAGCGCCCCGAATCACTTGGTCGGCACTTGGGGAGATCGTAGGCCGGTCGCCAGCCGCCACGGCGCAGCGCTGGGAACGACTTGAAACCCAGGGGCTCGCGTGGCTCGTTGCTTACGAATCACTCGGTACTCGTGCCGCCATGGCGTTCGCGACCGTCACCGTTGACATGGCCCGGCGGGAATCAACCATTGCTGCTCTCTGCGCGCATGAGTCCGTCATGGCGTTGAGCGAAGGCGCACGTGCCTCGCAAATGCATGTCACAATTTCCGCCGATCGCCTGGAGATGTTGATCGGCAACGTGCTCGATGAAGTCACACGAATTCCGGGCGTACACGATGTGCACGCCCGCTTCGTTGCTCGATTGCTTGCGGAGGGCGCCTCATGGCGTCTGGACGCCCTCGATGCCGGGCAGCGGAAGCTTGCCGAAGAGAGTGCGGTCCGCACCGCCCCCGGCGCGTGGCGTGAATCATCGGGCCCGATATTCGACGAGGACAAGAAGGCACTGGCTGATGCGTTGATCCGCGAGCCGCGTGCAAGCATTGCGCACCTTGCCGACGAAGTCGGCCGGCACGAAGCGACGGTGCGCCGGCAGTTGACGGCGCTCTTGCAGTCGGGTGCCGTAACCGTGCGCTGTGAGATGTCCTACGACGTGAGCGGCTGGCCGATCGAGCGGTCGTGGTTCCTGCGGGTTCCGGGCGGTGGCATCAACGCACTCACTGCGGTGGCGCGCGAGTATCGGGGGCTTCGCCTCGTGGCGGTGACGATCGGCGATGCGAATATTGTCATCACGGCGTTGAGCCGCACGCTCGAGGAATCGGCGGCGTTTGAAGCGCGTCTGCTGGACTCGAGTGCCGGCGTCACGGTGACCGAAACCATCCTGCACCTACGCACCTGGAAACGAATGCACCGGAACATGGGGATGGAAGGTCGTTCGGTTTGGTCGGATCCTCGCGGTGGCCTCCAGCCGGCACCCGGTTACGGCAAGGCCGCCGACTAGCATGCGGGTTGTTTCCGGACACGGTGCGTGCGCCGATGCGTATCGCCATCGTTGACTGCAGACCCAGGCCGAGACGCGTTCCGACGGTCAAATCCCCCCCGCCTTCGAGTCGCCGGCTGACGACCTTGAAACTGTGCGCGATGAGTCGTGGCGTATCGAGTCAAGAAGTCGCGGTGGTGCTCCACTCATGGCCGCGCCAGGTCCGGGACCTACAGGTAAGGACCCGGCAGCACGCATCCTCCTACGCTATTGATCGTCAAGCGCCAGTAGGCCGAGAGCGGCCCCGGACGGCTGGCGCACATCGATGCCGGTGAGATTCGCGAAGGAATCCAAGCGGTTGATGACGGTATTTCGATGGCAGTATTCCCGTTCAGCGGTGATCGACAAGCTGCCGGTGCGCAGGTAGGTCCGTGCGGTTTGCAACAGTCTTTCGCGATCAGTCTCCGGCACCCGCTCTAGCTTGCGTGCGATCATGCTCCTCGGGTCGCAGCCAACCAGCGCCATTCGATGATGCGCAATCGTTCGCCAACGGTCCAGCGGTGTATGCGGGCCCACCAACCCCACGGGAAGATCGGAGAGGACCTCGCGGGCGATGACCGCCGCCGAGCGCAGCTCGCCCACTCCCCGGGCAATCGGTGCGACGGCACAGGGCACCACAGATACGGCCAGCGATTCTTCGGCGGTAAGGTCCTGCCAAGCCGGAGCCTTGGTCTCCCAAAAGACCACTGCCTGATGCGCGAGTTCCTGGCCATATATTCGCCCGGGAACTCGTGGCGCCAATCTCTGCAAGGTGCTGGGTAAGTCCGTGCGGTTGACGGCCAGCAGCCTGAAGTTCGCGTTCTCGTCGATGCGCAGCGTTCCCGCGATGCGCGCCATGTCCGCTTGGCCGGGGGCCGAATCGCCGAACAAGAGCGCCAGGTTCCGTAGCACGGTCTCGCGATCCAGCTGGTCCTTGGCGCGCAGCGCCTCGGAATAATGCATATGCACCTGGGCGGTGTAGATTTCCACCGCTTCCCAGACGCGCTGGCCATGGGCGACTTGAATTTCCGCCGGCAGCCCATACTTGGGATTGCTCAGCGCCGACCAGAGGATGCTGAAATCGAGCCGGATCGCCGCGACGAGGTTCTCCAAGGGAATGCCGTCGTTGGCGCGGCGTGCCCCCAGATCCGAGGCAAGCTGCTTGAGTTCTCCACGATTGGCCACCGGGTCGATCAGGAACTGGATCAGGGCCACAAATACTTCCCGGTCGACAGCACGCAGCTCGGAAAACGGAATTGAGGATTGCCCATAGGCGGGATCGGGGGCCAGGATTTGCATGAACTGGTCAACCAGGGCATCCACGTCGAGGAGCAGCTGATCCAGCGCACCCACCCAGGTCTGTTCCGTCATCGTCTCCACCTTTGCCAAACCATATCCACCTGACCAAACTGTGAACATGCACAGTTATCAAGTTGAAGATAGCACTTTTCTCCCATTGTCGCCGTACTGGCTCAAGGACTAAATTGGTTAGACGTTGCCCCTGAGCGTCTGTGAGTATGTCTAACGCGTCGGAGAATGCTCATGGCGCAGTCCCTTCCCGCGGCCGGGGCCGCGGGGGCTGGGCGGACTGAAAACTGCGCGGGGTCAACACGGGTGCGGGGACTTTCCACGATGATTCGTCGCGGAATGCGCCGATACCCAGGGCAGGTACTCGCATCCCGCGACTTTCCTGACCGAGGCCCCGAACAAAACAGCAAAAGGAGACCAGGCGATGCGAGTAGCCGCCCTTCAAGCACGAAGCACCCCAGGGAACTGGCAGTACAACGCGGACATCGTGCGCAAGGCTGCACACCACGCGGCCGACGAGGGGGCACAGCTTCTGGTCACCCCTGAACTGTTCCTGAGCTCCTACGATCCAGCGTATGTCGCCAACGACCCGGGCGAGACCCACCGGGAGACACTCGCCTCGATCGCCGTGGAATCCGGGCTGCACCTTGTCGCTTCGACGGTCGAGGCGGAGGGCGAACATCGCCACATTTCCGCCTCCCTTTTCACTCCCGAGGGAGAGGAAATTGCACGGTACCGCAAGCAGCACTTGTTTGGCGATGCGGAACTTTCCTCGTTCACGCCCGGAACCAAGGCCCCGCAGATCCTCGAGGTACTGGGTTGGAAGGTCGCCCTGGGCATTTGCTTTGATGTCGAGTTCCCCGAGTTCGTTCGCCAGGCCGCGCTTGGGGGTGCCGAAATGCTGTTGATCCCCACCGCTGTTCCACTGCGCCCGGATGTCGATGGCTGCCCCAACCCCTTGGACACCAGGATCATTTCGACCTTGGTCGTGCCCTGCCGCGCTTATGAAAGCCAGCTCTTCATTGTCTACTCCAACCACTCGGGCCGTGGTTTCTCCGGACACAGCACCATCGCGGATCCCTTCGGGCAGTGCTTGGCCACGGCACGGGAGAATGACCAGATCCTGCTGGCCGAGCTGGACCGCTCCCGACTCACCCAGGCCCGCGAGGCTGTCGCTTACCTCGAGATCGCACGTTCCGTGCACCCGTCGCGTTAGCCGCCGACCACACAACTTTTCCGCAATCGACCACGCTCCCGCCACCCGAAAGGCTTCACTGTGCCCAAAACACCATCCGTCAGCATGCTCCTGCCGGACTTCCCGTTCTCCTACGACGAGTTCCTGCGCCACCCCGCAGGCATTGGATCCGTGCCCGATGACCGGCTGGGGACCGAAGTCGCCATCGTCGGCGCCGGCGCGGCTGGCCTGCTCGCCGGATACCAGGCGGTTGCGCTCGGCCTGAAGCCGGTCATCTACGACGCCGAAGGCATCGGTGGACGCTTGCGTGGCGTCGAGGTGCCCGGCTCCGGCGGCCTGGTGGCCGACATGGGCGGCATGCGCTTCCCTGAGTCGAGCCGTGCATTCTGGCACTTCGCGGACCTCCTGGGCGTTGAATCGACGCCGTTCCCCAACCCGCTCACGAGTGCCTCGCCGGGAACCACCATTGACATCCTCGGCCGCACCGTGCGCGCCAACACCGCTGCCGACCTGCCGGAGCTTTACCGTACCGTGCAGGAAGCATGGAAGGCGTGCCTGGGCGAACGGGCAACCTTTGATGAGATGCAGGAAGCCATCCGCTCGCGCGACGAAGGATCCATCAAGCGACTCTGGAACGAGCTGGTGCCGCGCTTCGACGACACCTCCTTCTGGGCATACCTTTCCACTTCCGAGGCATTCGGTCGCCTGTCGTTCGAGGCCAAGGAGGCCTTCGGCATGATCGGATTCGGTTCCGGCGGCTGGGACGTCAGCTTCCCGAACGCAATCCTGGAAATCCTGCGAGTGGTATTCGTCGACGCAGAGGAAGACCACCGCCGTATCACCGGGGGTGCCAAGACATTCGCCGACCTTCTGTGGACCCAAGCACCGGAGAACCCTGCATACTGGCCGGCCGGCACGACGCTCTCTTCCCTGCACGACGGTGCTCCCCTGGGCGCCGTCACCCACATCCGGAACACCGGCGACGGTGTCGCGATCACCGATGCGAGCGGCACCACGCGGGAATATCCCGCCGCCATCCTCACCGCCCACAAGGGATTGCTCTCCACCAAGATCGACACCGACGAATCCCTCTTCACCCCCGAAGTGTGGATGGCGATGCGACGCACCCACTACCTGCAGTCCTCCAAGACCTTCATTGCGGTGGACCGCCCGTTCTGGAACGACATCGACCCGGAAACCGGCCTGAACGCCATGAGCACGACGCTCACGGACCGGGTCACCCGCGGCACCTACCTGTTCGACAACGGCCCCGGCCGCCCCGGACTCATCTGCCTGTCCTACACGTGGAATGATGACTCCCTCCAGTGGGCACCGCTGAGCGCCGAGGAACGCGCGGACATCGCCATACGGAACCTCGAGGAAATCTACCCCGGGCTGGACTTGCGCAGCCACGTGATCGGTAGCCCGGTGGCCGTGTCCTGGGAGACCGAGCCCAACTTTGCAGGCGCTTTCAAGATCAACCTGCCCGGCCACTACCGCTACCAGCGTTCCCTGTACTCCCACTTCATCGAGGCCGCGCCGGAGGAAGGCCCTCAACGGGTCTTCCTGGCCGGCGACGACGTCTCCTGGACGGCCGGCTGGATCGAAGGCGCCGTCACCACGGCGCTGAACGCGATCTGGGGCGTGCAACGCGCCCTGGGTGGCTCCACCCCCGCGGAGAACCCCGGTCCGGGCGAACGCTGGAACGACCTGAAGCCGGTGGTACTGCCATGATGATCGATACCATCCTGGACAACGGTCGGATCCTCACCTGCGACACGGATTATCCACAGGCCCAGCGCATTGGCCTGCACCGCGGCCGCATCATGGGCGTGGACGGCCAGCTCGACGGCCTCACCGCGCAAAAGACGGTCAATCTGGACGGCGCAGTGGTCGTCCCTGGTTTCAACGACGTCCATGCACACAGCGTCTGGTTTGGGCTGTCCATGACGGAACTGGACCTGTCCGCCGCGCGCACGGCACTGGACGTCTACACGAAGGTTGCGTCGAAGGCCGCGTCCCTTCCCGAAGGCGAGTGGATCATCGGCGCGAACCTCGAGTTGCTCAACCTTGCCTCGGAGCCCACGCTGGCCGGACTCGACGCCGCGGCACCGAACCACATGCTGTTCCTCAAATCCAATTCCGGGCACAGCGGGTTGGTCAACTCTCCCGTCCTGGCCCGGATCCGGCAGAGCGCGGGCTACTCCCTCGAGGTAGGCAGCGGAATCGTCCGCGACCGGCACGGAAACGAAACCGGCTTGCTGGAGGAAAATGCCTTGCGTCTAGTCCAGGCGCTGTTCATGCCCTACCCACTCGCGAGCATTGAGGACGCGCTGGAACGTGCAACCGCCGTGTACGCATCCGAGGGCCTGACCAGCGTGACCGATGCAGGGATCGCCGGCGGTTGGATCGGCAACAGCCCGATCGAGTTCGCCGCCTACCAAAATGTCTTGGAACGCGGCACCCTGCGCACCCGCATGAGCCCCATGATCACCCTCGATGCGCTCAACCTCGATGCAGGAGGCACCCGCACCCTGCAGACCGGCATCCGCACCGGCTTGGGCGATGACCGGCTGCGGCTGGGGCCGGTGAAAATCTTCACCGACGGCTCGCTCTTGGGCGCCACCGCTGCCATGACCGAACCATATTGCGGATGCGACCACGGAAACAACACCGGCTACCTGCAGGCGGACGCGCTGGAGCTCACCGAAGCGGCGTTGGCCGCGGCCTCCGCCGGATGGACCTTGGCCCTGCACGCCATTGGCGACGCGGCGGTGGATCTCGCGGTTGAGACCATCGAAAAGGCCCGGGAACGCCACGGCGCCCCGCGCAGCCCGCACCGGATCGAGCACGGCGGTTACGTGCGTCCAGACCAGATCGCCCGGATCGCCGCGAATGGCATCGTCCTGGTGCCTCAGCCGCATTTCATCAACGCCTTCGGCGACGGCATGCGTGAGCTGCTGGGTGAAGAGCGAACCCGCTACTCCTACCCGGTCAAGAGCCTCCTGGAAGCCGGCGCTGTTCTGCCCGGCAGCTCGGACCGCCCCGTCGCGGACGGCAGGCCCTTGCGGGTCATGCAGTCCTTTGTCGAACGCACCACCGCCAGCGGCGCCGAGTATGGACCGGGCGAACGCATCACCGCCACCGAGGCGTTGCGTGCCTACACCGTTGGATCCGCGGCAACGACCGGCACCGGTGACAGACTCGGGCAGCTACGCCCAAACTACCTCGCCGACCTCACCGTGCTGGCCGACGATCCCACCACGATTGAATCTTCGCGGATCGGATCCATCGAGGTGGTGGCCACCGCTCTTGGGGGCAAAGCCACCCACGACCCGCATGGTCTGTTCGCCCGTTCATTGCACCAGTCGATGTACCGGAATTAAGGAACTTCATGTCACAACATCCCACACCACAAGGCGCCACCAGTGGTTCCTCATCGGGGCTGGAAAGAGGCCTCAGCAACAGGCATCTCCAACTGATTGCCATCGGCGGAGCCATTGGCACCGGACTTTTCTTTGGCTCAGGGAAGGTCATCAGCCTCGTTGGCCCGTCGGTGATCCTCGTTTACATGATCATCGGCTTCATGCTGTTCTTCGTCATGCGCGCACTCGGGGAGCTCCTTCTCTCGAACCTGAACTACAAGACCTTTGGTGACATTGCCAAGGATCTCATCGGCCCCTGGGCGGGCTTCTTTGTCTCCTGGAACTACTGGTTTTCCTGGGTCATCGCCTGTGTCGCCGACATCGTCGCGATCACCGCATACGTGCAGTACTTCAACCCGGGCGTCGCAGTCTGGATCCCGGCGGTAATCACCGCCGTGGCCCTGCTGATCCTGAACCTGCAACCCGTGCGGGCCTTTGGCGAGACCGAGTTCTGGTTCGCCATCATTAAGATTGTGGCCATCCTCGGCCTCATTGTTGTTGGCCTCATTCTTGTCTTCACCGGATTCACCAGCCCGACAGGTGCCGATGCCGGCCTTGCCAATCTTTGGGAGCACGGCGGATTCTTCCCCACCGGCTTCGGCGGGTTCGTCCTCGGCTTCCAGCTGGGAATCTTCGCTTTCATCGGCATCGAACTCGTCGGCACCACGGCCGCCGAAACCCGAGACCCGCACCGCAACCTGCCCCGCGCCATCAACTCGATCGTGGTCCGCATCCTGGTGTTCTATGTCGGTGCCCTCGCGGTCATCATGGCAGTGACTCCTTGGGACGAGATCAACCCCGGGCAAAGCCCCTTCACCTCGATGTTCGGCATGGTCGGGTTCACCGGCGCCGCGTTCGCCATAAACCTCGTGGTCCTCACCTCGGCGGCCTCCAGTGCGAATTCCGGTGTCTACTCTGCCAGTCGCATGGCGTTCGGTCTCGCCAAGGACCGCCACGCGCCGGAAAAACTGGGCACACGGACGGCGCGTTCGGTTCCGCGGAACGCGGTCTTCTTCACCGCGGTGTTCCTCTTCTCTGCGATCCCGTTGCTCTATGCGGGCGACACGTTGCTGGCGGCCTTCACGATCGTCACCTCGATCTGCGCAGCCAACATCCTATTCACTTGGGGAATCATCGTTGTCAGCTACATCCGTTACTACCGCAAATTCCCAGAACGCCATGCCGCGTCGCGATTCAAGTTGCCTTTCCCTCACATCACCCCATGGCTCGTGCTCGCGTTCTTCGCGTTCATTGCCGTGACCTTGTATGCAGGGGAGGACACCCGCATCGCCCTGATCCTCTCGCCATTGTGGTTCTGCCTGCTCGGCGTGTTCTGGTGGTTCACCAAGAAGCGGCTTATCAGGAACGGACACCCGCTGACCGGCAGCATCGGCGTTGTCACCGCCGAGGAAATCGCGGAGAACTACAAACAGCACTCTTGATCCCGGATTGGCGCGTAGTGAGCCATTCCTGAACAACCCCGGGCGTTGCTCACCGAAGGCATCTGAATCGCAACGCCACATGATGGTCCTTTGCAACGAGTCCGGCGTTGTCCACACGGCTGGTTGAGCGGCCCCGCCCGGTGTCCGGGCGGGGCCGCTTCGCGTGTCGGCTCTTCGTCAGAGCACGCTGTTGATGAAGTTGCGCGTGCGTTCGTGCTGCGGGTCATCGATCACCCGCGAGGGGTGCCCGCTTTCCACGACCACGCCGCCATCCATGAACACCACTTCGTCGGCGGCGCTTCGCGCGAAGCCGATCTCGTGCGTGACGACGACCATGGTCATGCCGCCCGCCGCGAGGTCGCGCATCACGCTGAGCACGTCGCCGACCAGCTCGGGGTCGAGCGCGCTCGTCGGCTCGTCGAAGAGCATCAGCTTGGGCTTCATCGCCAGCGCCCGGGCGATCGCGATCCTCTGCTGCTGTCCCCCGGAAAGCTGGGACGGGTAGCGGTCGGCCCATTTGTCGAGACCCACCTGGCGCAGCAGCCTGTGCCCCTCGGCAATGGCCTCCTGCCTTGGCCGTTTCGCGACGCCGACGGGTGCCTCGATGATGTTCTCCAGCGCCGTCTTGTGCGGGAACAGGTTGAACTTCTGGAACACCATGCCGATCGAGCGGCGCTGCCTAGCGACCTCGCGCGGGTTCATCTCGTGCAGCACGCTGTGCTTCTCGCGGTAGCCGACAAGCTCGCCGTCGACCGAGATCCGGCCGCCGTCGATCGTTTCCAGGTGGTTGATGCAACGCAACAGCGTGGACTTGCCCGATCCGGAGGGCCCGAGCAGGCAGGTGACCTGCCCGGGGTAGACGTCCATGTTGATGCCCTTGAGCACCTCAAGCTGACCGAAGTGCTTGCGCACCCCGCGCATCTTGACGAGCGGCTCCCGGCCTGCCCGCGGGTCGGTCTCCCGTGCCGCTGTCATCTGCGCCGTGGCGCCCTGTGCCTCAGACATTTACCCGCTCCTTCGTGTTGGTCTGGCCGCGCTGCACCTTCAGCAGGCCCGCGATCTCCCTGGCCTTCTGCAGGGGGGTTGGGGGCAGGTTTCGGGATGATCCGCGCCCGAACCGGCGCTCCAGGTAGAACTGCGGGATCGAGAGCAGGGACACGATCGCGAGGTACCAGATGCTGACCACGATGAGCAGCTCCACCTGCTTCAGGTTCTGCGCGGAGATCTGCGTCGCCACGGTGTACAGCTCCATCACGGCGATCAGCGACAGCAGCGAGGTGTTCTTGATCATGGAGATCAGCTCGTTGCCCATCGGCGGGATGATCACGCGCATCGCCTGCGGCAGCAGGATCCGCATGAAGGTGTAGAGCGGGCTCATGCCCAGCGAGGCCGCGGCCTCCTGCTGTCCCTCGTCCACGGACAGCATGCCGGAGCGGACGATCTCGGCGGCGTAGGCGGCCTCGTTCAGGGTGAGCGCGAGAATGCCGGCGACGAACGCCGTGATCAGGACGTTCGTGTCGATCGACCAGAAGGTGATGCCCGTGAAGGGGATCCCCAGCGTGATCTTCTCGAAGATCAGGCCGAAGTAGCCCCAGATCACGATCTGCACCAGCAGCGGGGTTCCGCGGAACAGCCACACGTACAGGGAGGAGAAGACCACCATGACGGGGTTCCCGGACAGCCGCATCGCGGCGAGCGTGACCGCCAGCACCGTCGCGACCAGCATCGAGACCACGGTGATCAGGATCGTGAGTCCAACTCCCGCGATGATCCGCTCGTTGAAGAGGTACTTCCCGATGACCGGGTAGTCGATGTTCTTGTTCGTCGCGATCGCCTGGATGAAAGCGGCCGCGAGGAACAGCAGCACCACGGTCCAGATGATCCGGCCGGGCCGCCGGAGCGGCTTGGCGACGACGTCGTGGTTTTCGGTGACACTCATGTTCAACCCGCCCGCCTACTTGCCGGCGGCGTTGACGATGGCCTCGTCAACGCCGAGGGAGGGCATGCCGTGCTTCGCGAGCAGGTCCTGGTAAACGCCCTCCTCGATGAGCGACTGGAGTGCCAGCTGGATCGCCTCGGTCAACCCGGCCTGCTCCTTGAGGATCCCGACGCCCGTGTAGGCGGGCTTGAAGCCCTGCGGGTTCTCGGGGTCCTCGACACCCTCGAAGTCGTTGCCGCCGCCGGAGGTCTTGATCGTGTAAGCGGCAACGGGTGCATCCGTCACGTAGGCGTCGGCCTTGCCCGCCTTCAGTGCGGTCTGCGCATCGTTGGCGACGGGCAGCTCCTGGACCGCGACCCCGGGCTTGCCCTTTGCCTCGCACTCGGCGACTAGATCACGCAGGATCTGGCCCTGGATCGTGCTCTTCTGCACGGCAACGGTCTGGCCGCAGAGATCGAGCAGGGTGCCGATCTGCTCGGGATTTCCCTTCTTCACCACGATCGTGAAGCCGGCCCGGAGGTAGTCGACGAAGTTCAGCGTCTTTTCCCGCTCGACCGAGTCGTTCATGCCGGCCATGATCACGTCGAAGCGCTTGGATTGCAGCGCCGGGATCACCGTCTCGAAGTTCTGGTGCTTGACCTCGAAGGTCAGGTCGAGCTTCTCGCCGAGCGCCTGGGACAGGTCCCAGTCGAAGCCGCTGAGCCGGTCCTTGTCGTCCATCAGGATGAAGGGCGGGTACGGGATGCCGGAGGCGACCCTGACCAGCCCGGAATCGCGGAAGGATTGCGGGACGGCCTTGGCGGCGGCCTCGTTGACGCCGCTCGTGAGCGCCTGCGCGGGTGCTTCCGGGACGGCGTCCGCCGCGGAGCAGGCGCTGAGGCCTAACACTCCGGCGAGAGCGATCGCGGTGCCGGTCAGGAGCTTCTTCTGCATTTTCATGGGGTTCCTCGTCATCTGGGGAAAGGGGCGGATCCCTCCGCCTGCTGGGGGTTTTATGCTGCGTCCCTGGCGACAGGCCGCCCGGGGTCGGGTGCGGGTCATGCGCCCCACGCGACGATGCGCGCGGGAGTTTCGGGGGCCGTCCGGGCGGCGTCCGCCCACGGCACGGAACGCGCGGGGGTGTGCGTGGACAGGTAGTCTTCGTAGGTCTCGCGGCGCACGGCCAGGCGGGTGTCGCCGTCGCGGCAGAACACCACCGGCGGCTTCAGCGCGCCGTTGTAGTTGTTGGCGAGGGTGTAGCCGTAGGCGCCCGTCGCGCCAAGCGCGATGATGTCGCCCGCGGCCGGATCCGCGAGCCGGGCGCCGTCGACCAACAGGTCGCCGGACTCGCACTGGCGGCCGACAAGCTGCGCCGTCACGTTGGGCTGCTCCCCCGCGCGGTTCGCGACGACCGCGGAGAAGGTGGTGTCGGTGAGCGCCACGTTCATTTGGTCGGCCAGTCCGCCATTCACCGCCACAAAAGTCTTCCCGGTGGTCTTCACGTTGTTCACCTCGTAGATGGTGATCCCCGAC
The DNA here is from genome assembly GCF_042901625.1 of Paeniglutamicibacter sp. NPDC012692. Taxonomy (NCBI): domain Bacteria; kingdom Bacillati; phylum Actinomycetota; class Actinomycetes; order Micrococcales; family Micrococcaceae; genus Paeniglutamicibacter; species Paeniglutamicibacter sp. NPDC012692. The sequence goes on along the minus strand of NZ_JBIBDE010000001.1, from coordinate 374,934 downwards.
CGTGCCACCAGGGAGCGGCCGGGCTCGATCAGCAACCGGGAGCCTGCCGGCAGGACCTCGCGGGCGATCGCGGTGATCTCGTCGAGGTACTCCTCCACGGTGGGCGCGCGATGGCCCACGTTGTAGTTCACGCCGAGCCCGCCGCCGATGTTGTAGGTCCGGAAGGTGCCGAAGCCCGCGATCGCCTGGACAGCGCGCCGGAACGGCTCCACGTCGAGGATCTGCGAGCCGATGTGCAGGTGCACGCCCTCCACCTCGATCGTGGGGTGGCCTTCCAGCCGGGCGATCAGCGCCCGCGCCTGCTCGATCGGCAGCCCGAACTTGGAGTCGCTGCCGCCCGTGGCCACCGAGCGGTGCGTGTTCGGGTCGATGCCGGGGATGACGCGGATCAGCACAGGCTGTTTGCGGGTGAGCAGCCGCTCCAGCCGTTCGATGTCCGCCAGGTTGTCCACGACGATCGTTCCGACCCCGCATTCCACGGCAAGCCGCAGCTCCTCGACGCTCTTCGCGTTGCCGTGCAGGTACATCGTCTCCGGCGGCACGCCCGCCTCGAGGGCGAGAATCAACTCGCCGGCCCCGGCGACGTCCACGCCGATCCCCTCGGAGGCCGCGATCGCGTAGGTGGCCAGCACCGGCATCGACTTCGAGGCAAAGGTGACGGCCCCTCCGGGCCACCGCGCGCTCATCCCGTCCCGGTAGCGGCGCATCTGCTCGCGCAGGCCTTCCTCGTCCACCACGTAGGCGGGAGTGCCAAAGGTCCGGGCGAGTTCAACCACCGAGCATCCCCCGATTTCCAGTTCCCCCCGAAGGTTCACCGAACTGTGGACCGGGAACACCTCAGCGAGTGCCGCATCATAAAATTCGTGCTCAGACAACCCTGTCTCCTCTCCGCTGCGAAGCGCTTGGATGCGCTTGCCTGAATGACATTAGGCGACCAAAACGCTCCAATCTTTATCGATATTGATAAAGTTCGTGCATGAGTTTTGCGATTACGACAACGATGGCCGCTGCCGGCATCGCCAGGGGACTGCCGCTCGATGAGCTCGTCGAGCAACTCGGCGAAACCGTCGGCCGGCTGCGGGTGCCGCGCAACCAGGGCCCCCGCGTACTCGGCGTGAGCTACTACGACGCGGATACGGCGGAACCGCCCAGCCCCGGCCACCTCCTGCTGCTCACGTCCGCCTCGGTGCTGCCGAAACAGCAACTCGACGCCGCCTTTGCCTTTGCCGCGGAGCAGGGGCACAGCGCCGTTGTCTGCAAAGGAGTCCCTGAAGGGGATAACGCCCTGACCGAGGCCGCCAACACGCACGGCGTCGCGCTCGTGAGCCTCAGCGTCTCCATTTCCTGGCGCCAGCTCGACGCGCTCGTGAGCCGGCTGCTCGCCGAGTACGACTCCGGCCTCCACCTGGCGCCGAGCGCCAGCGACCGTCTCTTCGCCCTCGCAAACACGGTCGCCTCCGTCTTCGGCGGCTCCGTGGCCATCGAGGACCACCGCCGCAACATGCTCGCCTACTCCGCAATGCCCGGGCAGGCGATCGACGACCTGCGTGCAAACGGCATCCTGTACCGGCGCACGCCCGACGCGCCGCTGAATGAGATCCGCTACCGCGAGGTGTTCGCGAGCACCGGGATTTCCCGTTTCTCCCAGCAACAGGGCGAGGCGCACCGCGCGGCGGTCGCGATCCGGGCGGGCAACATCCCGCTCGGATCGATCTGGGTGATCGACCCGGACGGCCACGACCTCGACATCCCGCTGTCCGAAGAAAAGCAGGAGGTTCTCACACGGGCCGCGATCCTCGCGGCCCGCTATCTGGTCGACGCGTGGCGCACCGACAACTCCAGCGACCGGCCCCGCGAGGAAAGCTTCCTCCGGCTGATCAACGGAACCGCGAACCAGAACGAACTGACCACGCTCGGGCTGCGCCCGAAGCAGTTCGTGACCCTCGCCGCGGTGAGCTCCGCGAGCCACAGGCTCGACGCCGCCGAGCTGAACGACCTGCGATTCGCCGTGCACCGGCACGTATCTGTGTATTTCCCCGGCTCCATCACGATCACCCAGAACGACGCCGTGCTCACATTGCTGCCCACCGGCTCCTCGGAGGAGGCACGCAGGGTGTTCCGGCAGCTACTCCCCGAGCTGGTTCGCGCCAGTGCGCAGGAGTGGAGGGTGGGCGTCGGCGAGCCGCGCCGGTTCTCCGGCACGTTGACCCGACAGCGCGACGAGGCTGTCGGCGTGCTGGAATGCGCCCGGATCAGGGGGCTCGACGTGGCAACGCTGGACGAGGTGCGCCCGCAGCTGGTGCTGCTCGGCTGCCAGGGCCAGCTGGTGGATCAGCGCCACCTCATCGATCCGGAGCTGGCGGCGCTCTTGGACGGGGACACCGCGCGCGACGAGGAGGCCCGACTTACCCTCCTCGTCTGGTGCGAGGAGCAAGGCAACGCATCAAGGGTCGCGGACCGGCTGAACATCCACGAGCAGACCGTGCGCTACCGGATCCGGCAGCTGCGTGAGCGAATCACCCTGCACCCGAAGGATCCGGATGCGTTGCTCGCGCTGTGGCTGCAGCTGCGCCTGCACGCGCTCGGCAAGGGCGACGAGCCGGGCAAAAAACGCGGCTAGGTCCCGTCTGATTCATGCCGGGCCAGATGGCGACTGCCGTGTGGTGGCGAATGCGCCGCTCAATGACGTTTCGCATCTTGGATTGCGGGTTTCCAGGGGTAATGATCGATCGGTATTCGCGTCTGACGACATAGGTCAAGCGTGCTTTTTGATTGCTTGAAACCCCGCAGCCGCGCCCGAACCCGCCAAGGGTGGTTTGCCTAAAACAACGGCAAGCCACCCTTTTGTTCTTTAAGAACCGCCCTTGAGATGTACTTTCGCACAATTATTGACGGCGATCTCGCGCACACTCGTCATGTGCTGGCGCCGCTTTCCTTGAAAAAATCGATACCTGGCGAACGGCGTCGGCAATCCCGCTTCGGCAGTCTTGAAGGAGACAGTGGAACCGCCGCAGTCACGTCCACGGCTGCATGCCGAAACTAGCAACCGGGCGCAAGAAGGGCTCTGCCAAATGGACAGGCCAAGGTCGGCGCTGCCGGTGGCCATCTGAACCTTGCCACTCCAAGTCCGGCCGCCGCGCCGAACGCAGGCATTCCTCGCCGCAGCCAGGCAAGGCCCTCGGAGCCGATGAATACCAGTCGCAATGTACCCAACGCGTTCCACCAAAGACCATTGAAGGATAGAAGTGAACACAGCAGCCACAAGCACCGCATCTGAGCCGACAATCAGCATGTTGAACCCCGATTTTCCATTCCCATACGATTCGTTCCTCAGCCACCCCGAAGGTGTCGGCAGCGTGCCCGAGAGCATGCATGGAACAGAGGTAGCCATTATCGGCGCCGGAGTCTCCGGGCTTGTCGCCGCTTATGAGCTCATGAAAATGGGGCTCAGGCCCGTGATCTATGAATCCTCCCAAATCGGCGGACGCCTCAGGGCGGGACGACCCAGCGGCCAGCCCGGGCCCGTTGCCGACCTCGGCGGCATGCGTTTTCCACGTTCGGGAAAGTCCTTCTTCCACTATGCGGACATGCTTTCCATCGAAACGCAGCCGTTTCCCAACCCGTTGACCCCGGCCGCAGGAAGCACCGTCATCGAGCTCGCCGGGAAATCCCACTATGCCGAGACTCCCGCAGACCTCCCCCAGTTCTTCGCAGATGTGGCAGGGGCATGGGACGACTGCCTCGAGGAACGCGCCCACTTCTCCGCCATGCAAGAAGCCATCCGATCCCGCGACCTTCCCACCATCAAGAAGCTTTGGAACGAGCTTGTTCCGAGGTTCGACGATGTCTCATTTTCCGGCTATCTCGCAACGTCAAAGGCTTTCTCCGCGCTACCTTTCGAATACCGCGAAGCCTTCGGACAAGTCGGATTCGGGACGGGAGGCTGGGACACCAATTTCCCGGACTCATTCTTGGAAATCCTCCGTGTCGTCTACGTGGACGCTGACGCCGACCAACACCGGATCCTGGGCGGAGCACAGCTCGTCCCGGAACGGCTGTGGAACCACGCTCCAGAAAACCTGGAGCACTGGCCCGCGGGCACGAGCCTTGCCTCGATGCATGGGGGAAATCCGCGAGGCGCCGTCGCTTCCGTCAAACGTGTTCTACAAAGCGATGGTTCGCCCGGGGACATCACCGTCACCGACAAATGGGGCAAGCAGGGGAACTACCCAGCGGTGATCGCGACCTGCCAGAATTGGCTGCTCTCGGCTCGGATCGACGTGGACGAATCCTTGTTCAGCCACAAACTCTGGACGGCCATTGAACGTAGCCACTACCTGCAATCATCCAAGACATTCGTAGTGGTTGACCGCCCGTTCTGGAAGGACATAGACCCGTCCACCGGCAGGGAAACCATGAGCACGACCCTCACCGACCGTCTGACGCGCGGCACCTACCTGCTCGACAACGGCCAGGATGAGTCGGCACTCATCTGTCTGTCCTACACCTGGAACGATGACGCCCTCAAGTGGCTCCCACTTGACGCAGACGAGCGTGTTCGACTCATGCTGCACTCGCTCAAGCAGATCTACCCGACCGTCGATATTGCTTCCCACATCATTGGTGATCCCATCACCGTGTCGTGGGAAGACGACCCCAACTTCATGGGCGCATTCAGTGACAACCTACCCGGCCACTACCGCTACCAGGAACGCCTATACACGCACTTCATGCAAGACGAACACGAGCCGGCACATCGCGGGATCTATCTGGCGGGCGATGACGTTTCGTGGACTGGAGGATGGGCGGACGGCGCCGTAACCACCGGTCTCAATGCCGTCTGGGGCGTAATGAACCAACTCGGCGGCAAAACCCACGCCGACAATCCCGGCCCGGGCGATCGGTTCGAAGAGCTGAAACCAATTCGACTCCCCTAGGCACCGACTTTGGCTATGGCGGGACAGCGGCCAATTGGATCTGACGTGAGGTCGGAGGCTCTTGGGGACTCCGACCTCACACAACTAGAAAGTTCAATTCTTGATGAAGAAGTCGAATTCTGGAGATTTTCCGTGGTTTTCACGCGAGAACTGGAGCGGGCTAAAGGTCGAGGAGCAGGTACGTGTCTTCCACCTCAACGGACATACCTACCTGGCCACAATCGATGCGAAGACATATGACTTCTCCGTTGTGTGGGTTCTGCGACAAGGCACTGGGTCCCGGCACATGCATGAGCACCGTGATGGAGTCCGAATCCAAGCCGAGCGCTGACATTGACCGCTACAGCACCTCGAGACGAAAGGAGAACGCAGCCGCCGGCTCCCTGGCATAGAACAGCTCCGTCCTGGATGACACACTTTCCCGGTGCTGATAATCTCCTACGCGTCCCGACGGCCCTTCATGTAATTCCGCCAAAATTTCACGCGATTCTTCACCTGGCAGGTCCTGCCCCGCGGAAAGTCCGGGGCACCGAAGTTCGCCCTGCTGCCGTCACCGAAGTGCCAGCAGGACGACCGAAGCATCCGCTGGCAACCGCAAATCCAGACCCGTGTATCGCTTGAAGGACTCCAGCCGGTTGACGATGGTGTTCCTGTGGCAGTGGAGTTCGGCAGCAGTGCCGAGCAGGCTTCCAGTACGCAGGTAAACCGCCGCCATTTCCAATAGCCGATTTCGTTCCGCCTCCGTGCAGCGACGCAAGAGCGGGTAGACGAGCTGGCCAGGATCGCAGCCAACCTGGGCAAGGCGGTGACGGGCTATGGATTGCCATCTGTCTCCCAGCGTATGAATGCCATTGCTTCCCATGGGGAGATCGCTCATGATCTCTCGAGCGGTCACAGTCGCCTTGCGGACGCTTGCAAAGCCCGATGCCATGGGTGCGACGGCCGCGCATACTCCCTCGAACAGGGATTTTTCGTCGAAATCAAGTGACGGCTGATTTCCCCTGCGACGTTGCCAAATGACGAGCGTATGGTGCCCCTGGTCGTAGGTGAAGATCTTGTCGTTCTTACGGCGCACCCCCAAAATGCGCCGCTTGACCAGCAAACTATCGTCGCGGCTAATGGCCGCCGCAACGAATTCGGCGTCTGTGTCGACGGTCAATGCTCCTGCTATCCGCATGAGATCCGATTCAGAAGGCTCCGGCGTTGCAAGCAACAGTGTCAAGTACTGCTGCTGAAGGTCGGCGTCGACCAATTCCATGTCTTCCAGTTCAGCGCGATACCACTCTTGGACTTTCCCGGCAAAGGCATCAACCGTTCGCCACACAAGTTCCGTGCGGCGGACAAGCAGAGCGGGATTCACGCCGAGGGACGGTGAAGAAAGCGCCTCCCACAGCACCGTGAAGTCCATCCGGATCGCCCTCACAAGACTCTCGAGTGGGATTCCCTGGCGCGCTCGCTTCGAGCCCAATTCCGCAGCGATGGATTCGACCGCGGCCATCTCGGCCCCTCCGGTCCGGAGCGCCTCCAGCATGGCGGCAAAGGACTTGCGGCTACTTGCGCCCAGGTCGTCCATCGTCAAACCGGACTCCGCGTAGGCCGGATCGACGAGGATCCGCGTTAGGAAGTTCTCCGAAATTTCAGCAACTTGGTGGGTCAATATTTCGATGGTTCGTTGCCAGTTTTCGTCTTCGTTCAATGTGCTCTCCACTGCTTTGTGCCTATCTCCATCTTCATGCAGCACGGTTCGCATGGCACTGTACTTTCGTACAAATAGTGCCCCTGTTTTGGCGTTGTTTGATCATGGGCACGCCTCCAGTCGAATGCGAGGATTGTGACGCTACTTGTGGCAGTGATCACATGTTTATCTTTCAGGAGTTCCAATGACTACACCAGAGCCAGCAGCAGGGCTGACGATAGCCGTCCGCCCTGACGAACAAGCTGGATACAAGCAAGGCCTGTCAAACCGGCAAGTTCAAATGATCGGCATGGGCGGAGCCATCGGCACCGGCTTGTTTCTTGGCGCTGGCGGCCGACTTGCATCCGCAGGTCCGGCCCTACCAATTGTCTATGCCGTTTGCGGCTTCTTCGCTTTCCTCATCCTCAGGGCCCTGGGCGAATTGGTTCTGCATCGGCCATCCAGCGGCTCCTTTGTTTCCTACGCACGGGAATTCTACGGCGAGAAGGCCGCCTACGTTTCCGGGTGGGTTTACGCCTTGTCCTGGGCTCTGACTGCCATCGTCGACATCACCGCTGTCGCCGTCTATCTGAACTACTGGTCCGCATTCAGCTCGGTTCCTCAATGGGTCTTGGCGCTCATAGCCCTCATCGTTGTCACCGCGGTGAACCTGATTTCGGTCAGGCTCTTCGGAGAGCTTGAATTCTGGTTCGCGGTCATCAAGGTGGGCGCGCTCATCATCTTCCTGCTCGTTGGCGGAATCATCCTCGCCGGCCATTTCCCGGTAGCCGGATATGAACCCGGGATCTCGCTCATTACCGATCACGGTGGAATTCTTCCGAACGGCCTCCTTCCGGCCGTCATCATCGTCCAGGGCATCGTTTTCGCCTATGCGGGCATCGATTTGGTTGGTGTTGCAGCCGGCGAGACGAAGAACCCCGAAAAGGTCATGCCCAAAGCCATCAATGCCGTGGTCTTCCGCATCGGCATCTTCTATGTCGGTTCCACCGCATTGCTGACGCTCCTTCTGCCTTACACCGCATACAAAGCCGGCGAATCGCCGTTCGTGACGTTCTTTACCAGCATCGGGGTTCCCGGTGCCGGTGACGCCATGAACTTTGTGGTGTTGACCGCCGCATTGTCCAGCCTCAACGCCGGACTCTATTCAACCGGGCGGATCTACCGATCCATGGCACAGAGCGGTGCCGCCCCCCGCTTCATGGAGCGAATGAGTCGCGGCGGGGTCCCCTACGGCGGGATCTTGTTCACCGCCGCTTTCACCCTGCTCGGTGTCGCCCTCAACGCAATCGTCCCCCAGATGGCCTTCGAGATCACCCTCAACGCCACCGCCTTGGCCATCCTGTGTACCTGGGCCACCATCGTGCTCTGCCAGCTCAAGCTCTACAAATTGTCCCAGGCCGGTGCCATTGCCCGGCCGTCGTTCAGGATGCCCGGCGCACCGTGGACCTCCTACCTGACCCTGGCTTTCCTTGGAGGGGTACTGATACTCATGGTTTTCGATTTCCCCGTCGGCACCTACACCGTGGCTTCGTTGGCTCTCATCGTTCCGGCATTGATTGCCGGCTGGTTTGCCGTGCGCAAGAGGGTCAATGAACTCGCCAGCGCCAACCCAGGCGGCCACGTTCTTCCCACCATCCTTGCCAAGTACAACCACGAATCTAAGGAACCCAAGTAATGAGCACTCCCACCACACACGCCATTGACAGCGACGCTGCTGCGTTTCTTCGCGATTTCCGGAGTTTGGGTGTAATCGGGGCGACCTCCGGCGGTGGCGTGGACCGCCAAGCTGCCACACCCGCCGATGCCCAGGCTCGAACCTGGTTCACCACGTTGGCCGCGCACTACGGATTCCGCACCGAGACCGACAGAATCGGCAACGTCTTCGCCCTCCTTGAATGGAACCCCGGCGCTCCCTACGTCCTTGCGGGATCCCACTTGGACAGCCAGCCACGAGCAGGAAAATACGACGGAGCCTACGGCGTCGCCGCCGCTCTGCACGCCGGCCGGCGACTGGCTCAGGAACAGCGCGTAAATGCAGGACCAGCGCCCAAGTACAATTTGGCCATCGTGGACTGGTTCAATGAGGAAGGGTGCCGATTCGCACCCTCCATGATGGGCAGCTCCGTTTACACAGGAAAGCTGGACGCGTCTGATGCCCTGGCCGTCACCGACCGAGACGGGATCACCGTGCGCGAGGCACTGACGACCATCGGTGCGCTAGGAACGGGCGATGGCCCAGTTGCGGCAGCGTACGCGGAGATCCACATCGAACAGGGCCGCTCCATGGAGGACTCCGGCACCACCATTGGCCTAGTCCACTCCTGCTGGGCAGCGGTGAAATACTCGGTTGTCGTCGACGGCGAGCAGGCGCACACCGGTTCCACCGTCATTGCCGACCGCAAGGACGCCCTGCTCGGCGCTTCACGGATCGTGGTCCTGCTGCGCGAGATCGCCGACCACTTCCCCGGTGCCGTCCTTCATACCTCCGTCGGACAGCTCACCGTCTTCCCAAACTCCCCCGTTGTCGTTCCGAGCCGGGTGGAACTGACCATGGACATGCGCAGCGCGGACGAAGAAGTCCTCGCCGTTGCCAAGACCTTGTTGACCGCGGGCATTGCCCGCATCGAGACAGAAACCAACACAATCGTCGGAGTCGAAGAATCCCACTCCTGGGGCCTAAACGCCTACCAACCGGCCGGGGTTGAGCTGGCTGCGAAGTGCGCCGTAGATCTGGGGCTGAGCCACCGTCCCGTCTTCACCTTGGCCGGGCACGATTCCATCAACATGAAGGACACCGTGCCAACAGTGATGCTCTTCGTGCCAAGCGTTGCAGGCATCTCGCACAATGAGCACGAATACACCCACGACGAAGACGCCCGCGCGGGGGTGGACATGCTCACCGAAGTTGTCTCCCGTCTTTGCCGAGGAGATCTGGACGGAGCACAGTGATACGCCAATCTCCCCGAGCGGCGGATGCGGGGTTCCTCAAAGTCGCTGTCATGCAATCGACCGGGAACACCTCATCCCCAAAAAACAATCTCAGCAATGTTGCCTACATCGCCAACCAAGCGCGCGACCTTGGGGCTGATTTATTGGTCACCCCGGAGCTCTACAGTGTTGGGTACGCTCCGGAGCAAGTCCACCAAACCGACGGGAAGACACACCGGGACCAGCTGGCGGCGATAGCAGCCATCAGTGACATCGGTCTGGTCGCCTCCACTGTGGAGCACGATGAAGGCAAGCACTACATCTGTGCATCCCTCTTCAACCGAAACGGCGTGGAACAAACCCGCTACCGCAAACAGCACCTGTTTGGTACGGCGGAGAACGAGGTCTTTTCTCGCGGCACCGAAGCACCCGAAGTGGTGCTCTTCGACGGGATTCGGATCGCACTGGGGATCTGCTTCGACGTCGAGTTTCCCGAGTTTGTCCGGGCTGCCGCCGTCTCCGGCGCCCAACTGCTATGCGTCCCCACCGCAGTACCATTGCGGCCACCTACAGTGACCGGAGCGCACCCACTCGATACGAGGCTCATTCCTTCCATGGTGGTGCCCACCCGAGCGTTGGAGAACCAAATGTTCATCGCCTACGCGAACCATTCCGGCCCGGACTTTGCCGGGCTCAGCACCATCGCCGACCCCTACGGGCGACGCCTTGCCACGGCCTGGGGAATGGAAGATCTAATTACTGCGTCGATAAACATTGACGACATGGAAACCGCCCGCGCCGACACCGGGTATTTCCCTCTCCCCGATCCGTGTGCGACGTGAACCGCTAGGACAGGAGCAGGAAAACCGAAGCGCCCGCCCCCCTAAGATTCTCTGACTGTCGATTCTCAAGTTGTGGGTGCCGCCGCCGGCGAGCCCCACAGCTTGAGACTCCGCTCCAAAACAACGGGCATGACCGAGCGTTTGGCAGGCCGATGGAACATTCCGCTCGGCAAGGCGCTTCTTCATGCTTGTGCCGACTGTCGTGTAGCTTAGGGTGCTACTGGATACTCGCTGAGGACCGCTACGCGATTCCACGTGTTCATAACGAGCGCAACCCAGGTCACTGCTGAGATTTGTTCGTCCGTGAGAGCACCGCTGTCCCAGTGCCTATCCCTGCGGCCTGGCAATCGAGTGGCTTCCTCTGCGAGGCCCAGTGCGGCCTGCTCGGTGCTCGAAAAGTATTGCGACTCCCACCACACGGGAAGGACCGCAAGTCTGTCTGCCGTTTCGCCCAACTTGAGTGCGTCCCGGGTATGCAGGCGGCAGCAGAATGCGCAACCGTTCATCTGAGACACTCGGATTTTGACAAGTTCGATGAGTCTTGGGCCGAGGCCTGCAGCCAGTGCAGCCTCTTCGGCGGCCTTGCTGAGTTCCGCCACCTTTTTGTATACGTCGGGGTGCTTTTTGCTGATGCTGACACGTGCCATGTGTGCTTTCCGTTTCCAGGTGAGGCGTGTTCCGCCATGTACCAACATGGCCATGGTTTCGACAACGCCCGATACGTTTCGGTGAGGCCTAAGTGTGGTCGCTGTACATCCGACCAATCCTGATATCCCGCTGGCATTTCCATACATCATCGGGCTCTGCCTGTTTGCGCTCACCAAATGATTGAGGCTGCCTGATGAGGTCCTCTTAATAAGCTGCAAGTTCGTTTCTGCGGATACGCTGCCCAAGGTTGATACCGAGCCTCAAGTAAAGGGGCTACTGAGACTGCGTGGCGCGGATCATCGAATACACGATGGGCCCCTCGGGGACCGTGGTCGTGACGGCGGTAGTGAACCCTAGGCGTTCGTAAAGGCACACGTTTCGCGCGTCCGACGTTTCGAGAGCGACGGCGCCTCCTTGCCGGTCTATAATTTCCAGACCCGCTGCCACAACGGCTGTCCCGAGGCCAGCTCCTTGAAGCGAAGGATTGACGCCGACGGTTTCAAGCGTCCACGAACCCGCTGGTGCCTGAGGCAGAGACAATCCAATGAGTGCCGAGAGGCGTGATCCGTGCAGCGCTCCTACCCGTTGTTGCGTGTGTTCGCTGGGGGCAGGGGCATCTGGGGGGGAGGAACGCGGCGACTGCACCTATTTGTTCATCCACGACTACGATGCCGTGGTTGAGGGCGTGGTCTAGATATAGTCGCTGGACTTCTTCAAGGCGTTCAGCGTATCCGTCTGCCGGAATCGCCCATCGTGTCCATGGGTACGTGTTAAATGCTGCGGCGAGGACCAACGCCGCGGAATCAAGGTCTGAAGAAGTGGCAAGGCGGACGTCATGGATCATGCGGTATTTCTCCTGGGACGTTGACGTGAGGACCACTGAGTGGCCACCCTGTCAGATTGTGAGAGTTGTTCTTCTGATCGGAAATTTGCCGCGTCAACACTTGCACGAAGCAATCTAACTGTGTCTCGACTGAGAGCCATTGGCGGAACTCAACCCATTCCTGGCCCCTACGTTGCGCCTTCGGACTCACCGGAAAGTCGGACTTCGCGCAATTACTTGTACGGTGCAGGCTCAGGATCTTCGATAAACCAGACGACATGGTCAATGACCACTATGGGATCTTCACGGTCCGGTCGGCATCCATTGTCGCCGTGCGGCTGCCCTTGGGCGTTGGGGTGAAAAGCGTGGTCGCCACGCCCACCTTCGCTAGAGCGCTCAGTCACCATGGCGACCCGGAGGCGTTGGTAACCATCCCGGTCAGGAGGCTTCCGAACCACCTGTTTCAATCTCGGGGGTCACGATCTGCCATTGGCCGAAGAGGGTGAGGCCCGATGCACCGGCGAGGATATTCGAGGCAACGTTGTCCAGCTGGCATCGGTACTGCGGTTCGTACCCCCGGTTGAGCGCGTGCCTGCACATGGCCCGCACCAAACGGCGGGCGTGGCCCCGGCCACGTGCCTCGGCAAGTGTTAGAACGCCGATGTCGGCAAGTTTGCTGTCTTGCTGCCAGGGATACATGCTGCCGGCACTGAGGATACGACCATTTGCGTCGATCACACCGAATACGGCCCAGTCATCGAGTTCCACTTGTGCATCGTCGAGATCTTGTTCGGAGACGCCTGCCTGAAACTCCGCAAATTGTGCTGCATCGTGCTTGCTCAATTGGCGGATGTCAGATGGCGTGGGTTCAGAGAACAACGGTTCACGGGAGTCTGCAGGCAGGTAGTAGATGTTGTCGGCGCCATGAAGAATGATGCCTTCTTCAACAAAGCGCGCAAGGAGTGCATTCACATCCAGTTCCTCGGTTGACGCCAACACCTCCGAGAATTGAGCGGCAACTTCGGGGCGCATCGCAACGGCCGTCCGACCATCGCCTGCAGTTTTAAGCACGGTGATCCGCTCGGATTCGTCCAGGGTCTCGTTGAGAATGATGCTCAGGTGAGTGCCGTGATGCACACGTTTTCCGTCGAATGGTCCTTGCCAGAAATCCCTCACTAGCGGGTGGAAATGTTCCATGATTTTCTCCTTTTGTCAGTGACTGCCAAGTTAGTCATTCGCTGTCACCCTTGACAGCATATGTCATTAAACGTTGATAGACTGTTGCAATGTCGAAAAGCACCCTCAGAGAAGTCTCGCGACAGGCCATGCGCCAGCGAATAGGCGAGATAGCGGAGGATTTATTCGTTTCGCGCGGTTATGACGCCACCACCGTGGAGGACATCGCTCGTGAAGCTGGAATTTCGGAAAGAACGTTTTTTCGGTACTTTGCATCCAAGGCTGAGGTTCTCTTTCTAAGATTCGAAGTCGACACTCATGGTCTCGTCGAGGCCATCGAGGCGCGCCCCCCAGACGAAGCGCCCTGGTTGACTCTGCGGTATGCCCTTGAGAGCGCCCTGGAGAACCTCGATCAAGAATCAGTTGCGAAACGTGCGGCACTCTTTCGGAAGATCACCGAGACCGCGCCCCAGATCTTGGCCCAGTACTTCGCCCGAGTTCACGCCTCCCAGCAGGAACTGTGCGAAGTCCTTTGGACGCGATGGAAGTTCAGTCACCAGGCGGATGCCGACACTCGAGTTGTTTTCCGCGCGCTGGTGAGTTCTGTGTTCGCTGTGCTCAACGAAGTTGAACTTGCTACGCAGGAGCGCCCTCTTGCAGAACGTAGACGTATGTTTCGAGAGGCCCTTGATGCGGTTCGTCCGGCCCGCGAAGATCTAGCTGGCAAACCAAATTGATGGCGGGCCGGGCGACATGGTCAATGAACATCATGAGATCTTTGGGTGAGGTCAGCAACCGTTGTCGCCGTGCGGCTCCCCTTGAGCGACGTGGCGAAAAGCGTGGTTGCCGCCCCCACTATGACTAGAGCGCTCAGTCCCCATCGCGGCTCGGATGCGTTGGTTACGTCACGATGATCGGGCTGGCTGGTGAGGAGCCCGCCCCGCATCAGCCAGCTGACGATCGTAACGCCCGCGTCTTCGGTGACCCCGAGAACCTCGCAGCGGCGCTGGCTGGGCTTGGGACCAGAGTCGCAGAACCGCATCCGGCCAGCGCGAATCCCGCGAGCACGATGGCGAGGTTATCCGCTCAAGGTTCCTTGGGTCCGGGTCCGAGAACGCACCGTTTGTGCGAGTCCGGCCCGACGCCCACGTCGTTCCGTCGACACGGCGCATCTTCCCTAACCCCCGATCTGTTTTGGTGCGAGAACACCGCATGCAGCGACAATCCGGCACCATTCACGAAATTCGTGCCAGAACCATTCAGCGCTGAAAACCGCAACTACGCAGAAGAGCAACCGGCCTCGGGGATTCTCGATTCAATTCATTCTCGAAATACATCGTTCGTGAGAGTTCCGCGAAGTGAGCGGCCGTTGGAATACGGGACCGTTCAGTGGCGAAGCCGAACCGGCACCTCCGACCGCTTGGGATGGCGGATACGGACAAAAGGAAACAAGCCAGGCGAGCTCGGCCCTACCCTGTATCGCTTGCCCGGATCCACACAGCGACCGCTGAAAGCCTGGCCCAGATTGCGGATCCGCCCCTGATCCGGCTACGAACCGGGTGTGCTCCGTCGAAGTTTGCGGACCGCACGCTGGTCCTCACGGCGCAGCTTTCGATCATGAGCCGCGCCGCTCAATCGGCCGTGCAGGAGCAGCAGCCTCGGTACGACCACGTAGACGGCCATCGGGACGACAACCAGCGTGAGGACGAGTGCGCGCAGGACGGGGTGCCACTCCTGGGCAAACGAGCCCATGGCCGTCATCCCGATTGCGACCATCGGGAAGATCGCGCACCACGTGAGGATGGCTCGGATGTGTACGGATGCGACGCCAGGACTCCGGTGATGGTTCGTGTCGGTTTCGTCGGCAGCAAGTGCCTTGCCCTCATGCTTCATGTTTTCTCCTGGTATTCGTTTTGCGGAATCCCGATGCGGGGATCGGTTCTCCGCCTGAGCCCCACCGTGGGGGAAGACCTCACTGTGGGGGCTTGATTCATGGCCGGAGCACGGCGAGGCGGCTTTCGCTACCGTCGCCGGACCGCCTTCATCGATAGCGTGCTCGATGATAGCCAGCTGTCATTGATGCATGTCCATCAAGAGGGGCGCGCGTAGGTTGCCGGGGTGAGGGATCGACCAGCGGCGACGTAGGTCTGAGCGCCGGGGACACGGTCGGTGTTCTGGGCGCTTACGGCGAGCCACTGTCCGTCGGCGCCACGGCTGAGTGTGAAGCTCAAGACGCCCGATCGGTCTCCCGCAGGGCCTCCGGATGGACCGGTCTGACCGGAGAGGCTCCACGAGGCGTGGACGACGGCAACGTCGCATCCCAACTCTCGGACGGCCACATTGCCCAGGGTCATCACGGACCGTGGAAATATTCGGCGGAAGCCGTAGGCGTGGTTGTGCTTGATCTGGGAACGCGTCTTCCACCAGAGGCCCACCACGTTCACGAAATCGGCGTCCTCCGCGAAGAGATTCGCCAGGGCATCCGCGTCGGCGTCATTCCAGGCCTCGGCGAAGCCAGTGGCGATTTGCGCCGGCGATTCGATCATGAGCGGGCTCCTATAAGTTCGGGTGCGCAATGGCGCTGGACTTGCGAGCGAAGCAGGATCAGTTCGCGGCAACCTCAAGCGGGGCCAAGAGATAGTCCAGTGACCGTTCCAGCCGGGTGCGATCCATGCCCGCGCGTACGGTTAGCTGGAAGCCGGAGAGCGCCGTGACCAATGCGCTGGCCGCCGCCCGGGCGTCGACGTCCGCAGGGATGGACCCAGCGTCTTGCCCGGCACGGAGGTGCTCCGCAAAAGCATCTTCCAGCCTCCGGTGATCTTCGGCAACACGGTCAGACACGACACCGTCCGACGGTGCCAATTCGGCGGCCTGGTTGGTGCTCATGCACCCAAAGCGCTGGCATCCTTCCACCCCCACCCCGATGACTTCCTCGAAGAACACCCTGATTCCCTGTGGGGCCGAATGCGCGTTCAGCACCTTGGTGAGATGCCCGATCTGGCGATCCCTGTAGAGGTCGAAGGCGGCAACGAACAGCTGGTGTTTGTCCCCGAAAGCTGCGTAGAGACTGCTTTTGCTCAGCCCGGTGACTGACAGGAGTTTGGCAAGGGAAGTCGCCTCATAGCCGTGCTCCCAGAACGCCCCCATGGCGTTCTGGAGAACAGCGTCCCGGTCGAACTCCGGTTTGCGTGCCATACGTGCTGCTCCTCGCTGTTGTGGGCCGGTCGGTCATGGACAATCCACCGTACCAATTGCAGGCAGGATTGCCCTTTGGTAGGAGATACCCCCGCAAGCAGCGGGCACGGAACCACTCCGCTTGGCTCGCTCCGACGCCTTTCGGCATGCTAGTGGAGGAGTTTCGCATTCCGGAACGATTGGTCCAAAAGACCAACTTAGCATCATCTGGACCGACTGGTCCAGTACGATTCGGGCGGTCTAGGGTGGTCCCATGATCTACGTTTCCCATGTACTGCCAGTGAACAACATCGACAGCGCTCCCCTCACCAGGGCCCAACTTTGGGACGGCCTTGTCATGAAGGCCAACAATGCACTGCCCTTCGTGGCTGCCATGAGCGAGTGCACCGTCACCGACCGCATCAGCGACACGGTGTTCGATCGCGACATCGTGGTCAACGGCCAGGCGTCCACCGAAAGAATCACCCTGCAGGAACCAAAACGAGTTGTCTTTACGCGCATTGCGGGCAGCGTCCTGGGCACGATCGCCAATGAGATCGAGGGCGACGATGACGACCTCAGGCTCCGCTTCAGCTTTGCGCTCGTCATCCCGGACGTGGAGCCGGGTTCCGCCGAGGAATCTGCTTACGCAGAGGGCATGAAGTCCGAGTATCTCAAGGCGGTTGAATCGACGATCGCCACGGTGCGACGGATGACTGGCCCGCCGACCGCATAGCGCGGATGGGGCTCACCCCTCCCGGAATGGATTGATTGCGGGGCCGGAGCTTCACGACCCCCGCAATCGGCCATGCTCGTGCGGCTGTTCAACCAGCCCATCAACAGGCCCGACGCCTGCGCATTCCCGGACAGCCGGAACCTCGGCCATGGCAGCCGCTGGCCATGCAAGACTATGACCATGGCACCTGAAATGACCTACGACCGCGAGGCCGGGGCTGCGTACATCCACCTAAGCCAGTCCCGCATTGATGACACCGTGATACTGGAAACCAGCTCGATAACGCTCGACATCAATCTGGATGTCGATGCGGCAAATCGGCCCGTGGGAGTGGAACTGTTGGGCCTGGCGCAGGCAGAACCCGAACAGCTTCTGCGGGCCATCGCCAGCGGCTACGTCGCAGACTTGTTGGCCGCCGCCGGATACGAAATCCCCCGCCTGCGCGGCAACCCCGCAATATCCGTGCGGCACATCAGTTAGGCCACGGCGGCCTGCATCGCCGGAAGGAACCGACCGCCGTGGCGTTCGGCACCCGCATTCAGGCGCTCCCGCCCCTGCCGGTAGACTTGATGGCGACATGACTGAGAATTTTTCTGAGGCCGATCAGGCCGGTACCGACGAACTTTTTACCGCAGCCGAGCTTGAGGCAGCCATCAAGGTGCTGGGCCTGGTGCACCGGCTCGAGCCCGAGGACGAGCGCCACGTCGCGGTGCGCCGCGCCACCGGCAAGATGTTCAAGGCCGCCAAGCGCCACCGCAAGAACGAGAAGCGCTCGGCCATCAACGCCGCCGACCGCGCCGTCGTTGAACGCACCGCCACCGGTTCCCCGCAGCGCCTGGACGACGAGACCCTCGGCCTGGACCTGAGCACGCTCACCGACGAGCACACCGCCGGCGAGTACATCAAGCCGCGCGGCTGCTACATCTGCAAGCAGCGCTACACCACGGTCGATGCCTTCCACCACTACCTCTGCCCCGAGTGCGCGGCCGCCGGCCGTGAACGCCGTGACGCCCGCGCGGACCTGACCGGCAAGCGCGCGCTGCTCACCGGCGGGCGCGCCAAGATCGGCATGCACATCGCCCTGCGCCTGCTGCGCGACGGCGCCCACACCACCATCACCACGCGCTTCCCGCGCGACGCCGCCCGCCGCTTTGCCGCGCTCGAAGACTCCGCGGACTGGATCCACCGCCTGCGCATCGTCGGCATCGACCTGCGCGACCCGTCCCAGGTCATCTCGCTGGCCGACCGCATCGCGGCCGAGGGCCCGCTGGACATCCTGATCAACAACGCCGCCCAGACCGTGCGCCGCACCTCGAACTCCTACCTGCACCTGATCGAATCCGAGGCGCAGCCGCTGCCGGCCGAGCTCGAGTTCGTGCACGGCGGCCCGGAGGTCTGGGGCGAGGCGAATCCCCCCTCGGAGCACCCCAAGGCCCTGGCCAGCGCCTTCCACCTGGAGGACTCGGCGCTGCTGGCCCCGACCCCGCACGCCAGCTACGACGCGCAGGCGGTCGCCGACCTGGCCATGAAGGCCGGCTCGGCGAGCCTGGAGCGCATCGCCGCGGGAACCGCGATCGACGCCGGCGGCCTGGTCCCCGACGTCGTCACCGAGAACTCCTGGACCCAGATCCTGGGCGACGTCGACGCGCTGGAAATGCTCGAGGTGCAGCTGTGCAACGTCACCGCGCCGTTCCTGCTGGCCTCGCGCCTGCGCCCGGCGCTGGCCGCGTCCGACGCGCACCGCAAGTACATCGTGAACGTCTCCGCCATGGAGGGGCAGTTCTCCCGCCGCTACAAGGGCGCCGGGCACCCGCACACCAACATGGCCAAGGCCTCGCTGAACATGCTCACGCGCACCAGTGCCGAGGAAATGCTCAAGACCGACCGCATCCTCATGTCCGCCGTGGACACCGGGTGGATCACCGACGAGCGTCCGCACGATTCCAAGGTCCGCATGGTCGCCGAGGGCTGGCACGCCCCGCTTGACCTGATCGACGGCGCGGCACGCGTCTATCAGCCGATCGTCGACGGCGAACGCGGCATCGACCTCTACGGCTGCTTCCTGAAGGACTACGAACCCTCGCCATGGTGAGAAGCCTCCAGGCCCTGCTCAACGTGATGCTTCCCGGGATGAACAAGAAACTCCTCCCCGGGCTGCTGACCGCGGCGGGCCTGGTGGCCATCGCCTTCTGCGGGCACCTGCTGGTCCCGGCGATCCCTATGCTCACGCTCTGCGTGCTGCTCGGCGCGATCGCCGGAAACACGCTGCGTGCGGCCCCGAAGCTCCGGCTGGCGCCGGGCATGGGCTGGGCCGGCACGCACCTGATGCGCGCGGGCATCGTGCTGCTGGGGTTCCAGCTGGCGCTGGCCGACGTGCTGGGCCTGGGCTGGAAGGGCGTGGGGCTGATCGCCCTGGTGGTGGCCGGTTCCTTCGGTGGCACCTACCTGATCGCCCGGGCGCTGAGGCTCCCCGGGGACCAGCCGGTCCTGCTGGCCAGCGGCTTTGCCATCTGCGGGGCCAGCGCCATCGGCGCCATGAGCCAGGCCCGCGGCTCGGCCAAGGACGCACCCATCCCCGTGGCGCTGGTGACCCTCTGCGGCACGCTCGCGATCGCCGTGCTGCCGCTGGCCAACACCTGGCTGAACCTCAACGAACCCGGCTTCGGCCGCTGGGTCGGCGCCTCGGTGCACGATGTGGGCCAGGTCGTCGCCACCGCGTCGGGAGCCGGGTTGACGGCGCTCGGCGCGGCCGTGGTGGTCAAGCTGGTGCGCGTGGTGATGCTGGCGCCGATCTCGGTGCTCGGCTCGATCTCCGTCCGGCGTCGGCACGCGGCCCTCGCAGGCGCGGGTTCCGCCGCGGCGCCGGGCGCCCGCCCGCCGCTGGTGCCGCTCTTTGTCCTGGGGTTCATCGCCTGCGTGCTGCTGCGTTCCTCCGGCTGGATGCCCGAACCGGCATTGCATGCGGCAAGGGCCGGGCAGGAAATCCTCCTCGGCCTGGCGCTCGTGGGCCTGGGCTTCGCCATCGACCTGCGCGAACTCTTCTCCACCGCTGGCCGCGCCTCGGCCGCCGCGCTCGGATCCTGGGCCGTGGTCGCCGGGCTGGGCCTCGGCTTCGTCGCGCTGATGGCCTGAGGGCGCACTTCTGCCAACCTTGGCGCCGACTTCGGTGCCAATGCGCCGTGCCGGTGGCGGGTCGTCGTCACTCGATGAATTCGAGCCAAACCTTGCCCGACAGCTCCGGTCGGCTGTCTGCCCGCGGCATCCTTGGAAGCCGCGGGCCGACAATGGAACAACCTAGAGCGAGACCGTCTGCCGTTCTTGGGCAAAACGGGCATACGCTTCCATCAGCACGGGATCATCCACCGACCCGAGATCCGCGACCGTTTCCAGCTGCGCCCCTTGCAGAAGCCGCTTGACGGGAACCTCCAGCTTCTTTCCGGTGCGGGTATGCGGAATGCCGGGCATGAAGACGATCTCGTCGGGCAGGTACCTGACGGAGAGGTTTTCCCGAATGGATTTGGTGATTGCGGCGTGTGCCGACTCCGGCTTGATGCCTTCAGCTACGTGCACGAACAACGGCATGTAGTAGTCCTCACCAAGTTCCACACCGACGACCAACGCCTCTGCGACCTCGGGCAGTGACTCAACCACCGCGTAGATATCCGCCGAACCGAGCCGTAGCCCGTTGCGGTTCAGCGTCGAGTCGGAACGGCCGTGGATCAAGATGCCGCGGGACGTGAATTCAATGTAGTCTCCGTGCCGCCACACCCCCGGGTACATGGCAAAGTAGCTCTCGTGGTACCGGCTTCCATCGTCGCCCCAAAAACTCAGCGGCATCGAGGGCATTGCACCGGTCACCACCAGCTCGCCCTTGCCCAGGGTGGGATCGCCCGCCTCATCCCACGACTCCACGCGCACACCAAGCGCCGGAGCCTGGATGTAGCCGACGTGGACGGGCAGCGTCGGGGATCCGCCTACGAAGATGGAGGCGATATCCGTGCCTCCGCTCATCGAGCTCAGCCAGATGTCACCCACATTGCCGTAGACCCAGCGGTAGCCGTCGGCCGAGAGCGGCGATCCGGTGACTTGAAGTGATTTCAGGGCGCCCAGGTCATGGTCGCGCATTGGCACCAGGTCGGCCTTCGCACAGGAATGGACGAATCCCGCGCCCACGCCGAGGACCGCGACCCGTTCGTCTGCGGCAATCTGCCACACCCTGTCGATCGAGGGGAAGGTGGGGTTTCCGTCGACGAGCACCGCAGTCGCCCCCGCGCCCAGGGCGGAGACGAGCGCGTTCCACAGCACCCAGCTCGTCGAGGCCACGTTGAGGTAACGGTCCCCGGGCCGCAGGTCCGAGTGGATGAGGAGCATCTTCATTTCCTCAAGCAGCGCCCCGCCGTGCCCGTGCACGATGCCCTTGGGAATGCCCGTTGTCCCGGAGGAAAACAAAACCCATAGGGGATGGCTGAACTCGACGTCCTCGAAGACGAGCTCCGCCGGCTCACCCACGGCCTGTGCCCAGTCCACGGCCGGAACCCCGGTCGGCATGCTCGGGATGGAGGTGTGCCGCCCCACCCAGATGACGTGCTCGACGGTGGGGAGCTGGGCGAAGATCTCCCCCAGCTCGCCGCGACGGTCTCGGTTCTTCCCGCCGAGCTTGTAGCCAGGTGTGGCGATCACGATCTTGGGATCGAGCTGGGCGAACCGCGAAACGATCGCGCCGGCGCCGAACTCCGGGGCGCAGACGGACCACACGGCACCGATCGAGACCGTGGCCAGCAACCCGACAACGGCCTCGGCAACATTGGGAAGGATCGCCACAACCCGGTCCCCGTGGCCGACGCCACGGGCACGGAGGTGCGCCGCCAGGGAGGCCACCTCGCGCCGCAGCGCATCCCAGGTGGTTTCCTCCCGCGTGCCGTCCTCGGCAATGCCGATCAGCGCGGTCCCCTCGTGGCCTTGCAGCAAGTGCCGGGCGAAGTTGAGCGTGCGTCCCGGGAACCAGCGCGTGTGCGGCATGGCGTCGCCGGTGCAGACGGGCCCGACGGTCCCGCCGAATTCGACGCCGGCAAACCGGGCGAATTGGGCCCAGAACCGCTCGGGCTCATCCACGGACCACTGCCAGAGCTCGTCGTAGCCCTGGCCGACCTCGATCCCCTGACCCTCCAGGAAGGAGGCGAAACGCCCGACGCCGGTCTCCGCGCCAAGTGCAAGGTCAGGTTCCCAGATCACCTCGCCGTCCGCGGCGTGGACGTCGGTGATCATGCGCTCTCCAAGGGCCGGGAGGTTGCCTTGCGCTGCTCGGCAATCTCGGCCGCGGTTTGCGGCTCGGTTCCGATCAACACGAACAGGACCCTGGCCGTGCGGTCTGTGCGGTTTGACCACGCGTGGCTGGTGGCACGTTGCACTGCCACGTCGCCGGCGCGCATGGTCGCCTCGCCCTCGTCTACCAGCAGCGTGATTTCGCCCTCGAGAACCACCGCGTAATCCAGCGAGTCGGTGCGGTGGAACCAGAAGTGCTTTGAACCGCTGTGCTCGGCGCCGGCTTCGGCCTCGTCGTGTCCGTCGAGCTCGTCGAAGATCACCGACCCCGCTTCGTCCGGATAAACGGCATCCGGCGGGAAATCGGCGATCCTCACGATCGTTTCGCCCGGGGCGGGGAAGCTGGGGATTACCGTCTCGGCCGTGGCCGGGTCGGCGTCGTCGACGTGGTTGATTGCTCCGGCTGCTGTCATCCAGGGCACGGTGGCACCGAATCCCGGAATCAGATCCGAGGACCAGTGGTTGGGCGACGCCCCGTCCGAGAGGATGATGGCGCGGCCTTGGTCGTCGTGCCCGGTGACGATACGGCGAACTGGTGGCCGGGACATCAGGCCACCCATTCATCGTGCGGGTAGGTCCGGGGTTCGGGCCACCAGGGGGCCTTTTGGCGTTCGGTGGAGATCGGCGTACGCAGGGTGCCGACCCCCTCGAGCTCCAGCTCGATGACATCGCCGGGCTTCAGGAATTTCCCGATTTCAACGCCGGCGCCGAAGCCCATGGTGCCGGAGCCGATGAGGTCGCCCGGCTGCAGGCGGTCGGAGATCGAGACGTAGGCCAAAAGCTCTGCGGGGCTGTAGACGAAGTCTTCGACCTTGGTGTCGGAGAGCACCTCGCCATTGACGCGGACCTGGCCGCGCAACCCCTCGATGGAATCGATTTCGTCCATCGTGGTGACCCAGGGGCCGATGCCGTAGCCGAAGTCCTTGCACTTTTGCGGACCCATGCCGATTGCCATTTCCGGGCCCTGCACGTCGCGTGCGCTGAAGTCGTTGAAGACGGTGATGCCGAAGAGGTGGTCCATGGCCGTTTCCGGGGTCAGGTCGCTGCCGGACTTGCCCACGACGTAGCCAACCTCGAGCTCCCAATCGAGGGCCTCGGTGAAGTCGGGGTATGGCAGTTCCTGGTTGTGGCCGTAGGACATGGCCGTGGTGCCCTTGAAATACCCCGGGCGCTCGTAGATCGAGCGTGCCGGCTGCGCTTTGGCGACAATCCGGTGGAAGTTCTGGATGTGCTGCTCGAAGGTCAGTCCGTCGCGAATGACGGGCGAGTCGACCGCCGCGCGCCACGAGACCTCGTCGATTCCGTACGAAGCGTCGTCCGCGGCGGCAAGCGCATCGTGCGCGGCGTCCAGGAAGATGGAGCCTCCGCCGATTCCCGCTGCCAGGCTTCCGGGAAGCACCGCCAGGGCGATTGCCCGAGCGCGGTCCGGCTCTGCCGCCTTGCGCTGAAGCGTCAGGGCATAGGCGCGGGCAAGGTCAATGACCCGTCCTTGTTCAGGCTGGGCCGCGACGAGTCGAATCTGTTCGCCGTCGGGCGTGGGCACTGCAATTCTTCCCAGTTTCATGGTTACTCCTTTGAGCACTATTCATACGATACGTACAGTATCGCATTGGGCTCATGGAGTTGCAATAGGCAAAATTCATGGCAATTGACTGTCTCCCGGGCACCCACTACAACAGGGACATCCCCCGAGGCCCGGGCGGCTCATGGGGCCGCGGGCCTTGCCACGCCTGGAATTCGGTTTGCTGCGCGCGATCACCGATCTTCCGGAAGCGCGCAATCGTTGACGCGCACGCCCGGCTGCCGATCGGCGGCATTCGAGAAGCGGGTACGTCCGCAGGTCCCGGACCGCCCGCATTTCCAGATCGCGCCAGGTCCGGGGTTCCCTAGTTCGGGTCGGAGGCCTCCAATGCCTCAACCGCGTAGTCCAATACAGCCTTGGCCCGCTTGCTAAGCCTTGCCCCCGTGGGCCAAATGGCCACCACAGAGGTGACGCCGCTACGTGGGCGCAGAGGTCGCGTGACCAGAGGGAGGCCCTCGCTGGAGACCGGAATCTGGTGGGGTCGCGACATCAAGAGGCTGTATCCCAGTCCGCGGCCAACCATCGCCCTGACCAGATCGATCTGCGGAACGACCGACCCGATGCGAGGCGTCAAGTTGCGCTGGGAAAACATGAGTTCGGTGTATCCGCTGCTGGGGGCCGTGTCGAGCATGATGAGTGGCAGTGCGGCGAGGTCCGCCAGATCGATGTCGGGTTCCTGCGCCAGCGGCTCGGAGCCGGCAAGGACGGCCAAGACCTCGGTCTCATAGACGACGCTCCGCTGCAGCCCCGAAGGCAAGCCGATGTCGTAGACGATCGCCAGGTCCAGCAAGCCGCTCTCGAGGGCCGCCAGCAGTTCGGTGTGGTCCCCCACCGTGATGCCGATGTTCACCTCGGGATGCCTGCGCCCCACTCCTTCGAGGACGGCAGGCAGGACATTGCTGGCCAACTCGGTGTAGCAGCCGAGCGCAACGGGGCCGCGCAGTTCTCCGCGGACCTCCGCGAGCTCGCCGACCAGCGTGTCGGTGGAGCGGATGATCTCCCGCGCCCTTGCCGCGAAGTGCCGCCCCGTTGGCGTGAGGTGCATGCCGCGGGCCTTGCGGCGGATGCATAGCTGCTCGCCGACCGCGGCTTCCAGCTCGGAGAGGGAATGTGACAAGGCGGATTCGGAGACGTGCAGGGTCTTTGCAGCGGAACTCAAGGTGGTGTGGTCGGGCAAGGCGGCGAACAATTCGAGCTGCCGCAAGGTGAACCGGGCCAACGTTATTCCTAAGTTTTCGAAGAAGTATCACTAATATCCGCAGTTTACTGCAAGAACTTTCGCCGTGACACTGGTTACAAGCAACCAATGAGGAGAAACCCGATGACGAGCCCAGCGGCCCAGTGCCCGTTCCAAGACACCACGGCGTCCACCGCCGCCGCATCTAACCCCGCACCACAGGTCGATCAGCTATCAAGTGCGGGTGCCGACTACCCGGTTGCGGATTGGCTGGATGTCGAAGGCCTCGCGGCCGATCCCTATGACTCCTATGCCAGGCTGCGCGAGGAATCGCCGGTGGCCTGGGTCCCGAAACTGCAGAAGTTCCTCGTGACCAGCTATTCCGGGTGCCACGACGTCGAGCAGGACCAAGATATCTTCAGCGCCAACGTTTCAGGGGCAACGATGACCCGGGCCATCGGCGCGCAGCCGATGCTGCGCAAAGACGATCCCGAACATGCGGCCGAGCGCGCTCCCATCAATCCGGTCCTGCGCCCGAAGTCAATCCAGCAAGCGTGGGCCCCGGTCTTCGCTCGCAACGCCGAGACCTATCTCGACGCACTCGAGGACAAAGGACCCGAGACCGCGGACCTGAACACCGACTACGCGGCACCGCTGGCCTCGCAGAACCTCATTGACCTCCTGGGGCTCCGCGACACCGACGTGCACCAGGTCCGCCGCTGGTCCCACGACTTCATTGCCGGCATGGGCAATGTACTTGACGATCCGGCTATCTGGGAGCGCAGCGATACCTCCACGGCCGAGGCCGACGTGCTATTGGCCGACCTTATTCCGTTCTACGGCCGGAACCCCGACGCGTCGCTGATTTCCGCCCTCGCCAATAGCGGCATGAGCACGCAACGCGTCGTCACCAACGTCAAGCTCGCGATCTCCGGCGGAATGAATGAACCGCAGCACATGATTACCAACATGGTGTGGGCGCTGAGCCTGCATCCGGCGCAACGCGAGGCGGTGCTGACCGACCCCCCGCTCTGGGCTGCGGTGTTCGACGAGACGGTGCGCTGGCAGTCCCCCATCGGGATGTACCCGCGGCAGACCACCCATGCCACGGTCTTGGAGGGAGTCCGGATCCCCGCCGGTGCCGGC
This sequence comes from Paeniglutamicibacter sp. NPDC012692, assembly GCF_042901625.1. Taxonomy (NCBI): domain Bacteria; kingdom Bacillati; phylum Actinomycetota; class Actinomycetes; order Micrococcales; family Micrococcaceae; genus Paeniglutamicibacter; species Paeniglutamicibacter sp. NPDC012692. The sequence continues at coordinate 348,747 of NZ_JBIBDE010000001.1, read as the reverse complement.
ATCGGCGTCGTCGTCGCCTCCGCGAACCGCGACCCGGCCCAATTCGGGGACAGCGCGGAGGGCTTTGACGTCCACCGGCCCAAGCGCCCGCACCTGGCCTTCGGCGCCGGGGTCCACCTCTGCGCCGGGCACTGGGCTGCCAAGGCCGCGATCGGCCAGATTGCCGTCCCCAAGGCCTACGAGCGCTTCCCCTCGCTGCGACTGGATGACCGACGTCCCGAACGCTGGGGCGGGTGGGTCTTCCGAGGCCTGACCAGCCTGCCCGTCACCTGGAACTAGAACCCCCACCATCAGGAGTTAAGATGCCCACCATCACCTTTGCCCAGCCCGACGGGACCGAACAGGCCCTCGAGGTCGCCGACGGAACCACGCTGATGCGCGCCGCAGTGTCCAACGGAGTGGACGGAATCGTCGGTGAATGCGGCGGCCAGGCCATGTGTGCGACCTGCCACATCTACGTCCGCCCCGAATATGCAGGAAACCTGCCCGAGATCGCCGAAGACGAGGACGAGATGCTTGACTGCACCACGGCCGAGCGCACTTCCGGATCGCGCCTGGGCTGCCAGGTTGCCGTGGGCCCATCGCTGGGATCCATCGTCGTCGACATCCCCGCGGACCAGGTCTAGGCGGGCGAGGACATGGGCATCGTCATCATCGGAGGCGGCCAGGCCGGCCTCCAAAGCGCGGATTCGCTGCGCACCGAGGGATATGCAGGGGAAATCACGATCGTTGCAGACGAGCCGGGACTCCCCTACCAGCGCCCTCCGCTGTCCAAGGACTACCTGACGCCGGGCAAGGAAGCGCTGCCGTTGCCGCTGCGCGGCGAAGCCTTCTTCAACGACAAGGACATCAAACTTCTTAGGGGCGTGTCCGCCACCGCCATCAACCGCCAGGCCCGGACCGTTGCATTGGCGGACGGAACGACGCTGCCCTATGGGCAGCTGATCCTGGCCACCGGCACCCGCAACCGCACCCTGGGCTGTACGGGGGCCGGGCTGCCCGGCATCCACGGCCTGCGCACCCTTGCGGACGCAGAGGAACTGCATGCGGCGCTACCTGCCGCACGGAACGTCGTGGTCATCGGCGCCGGGTTCATCGGCCTCGAATTTGCCGCCGCCGCACGCGCCCACGGGTGCAACACCACGGTCCTGGAATTCGCGCCCCGTCCCATGGGCCGGGCACTGACCCCGGTGATGGGCGACTGGTTTGCCGGCGCCCACGCGCGCCTCGGCATCGACCTCAGACTGTCCGAGGGCATCGACAGGTTCGAAGCCGGGGAGCACGGCCGCGTGGCAGCCGCCGTTTCCACCACCGGGGAAAGCTACCCGGCCGATCTCGTCGTGGTGGGCATCGGCGTGCTGCCCAACGACTCCCTGGCGCTCGAAGCCGGGCTCCAGACCGAGGACGGGATCCTCGTCGATGCGCGGCTGCGCACCTCGGATCCCGGCATCCTGGCGGTCGGGGACTGTGCCAATTTCCCCCACCCCCTTGCCGGGGGCCGGATCCGCCTCGAGTCTGTGCAGAACGCCACCGACCAGGCACGCCACGCCGCGCGCACCATCATGGCGGCAGCGGGCGGCCAAGCGGAGGCGACCGTCTACGCGGATCTCCCGTGGTTCTGGTCCACCCAGGGCCCGTATCGGTTGCAGATGGCCGGACTGGCCCATCCCCAGGACGACACCCTCGTCCTGGGAGATCCGGCGGCCGCGAAGTTCTCCGTGCTGTGCTTCCGCGACGGATTCCTCACCGCCGTCGAATCGGTGAACTTGCCGGGCGACCATCTCGCCGCCCGCAAGCTGCTGGCCGGCTCCGCACGGCTAACCCGGCACGAGGCAGAGACGGAGGGCTTCACGCTCAAGGCTGCCGCGAAATCCCTGGCCTCCGCACCGGCATAGGCCCCGCCCGCGCCAAGTGGAACCGCCGGAACATGGCGGTTCCACTCCACCACAACACCGGTCAATGTCCCTGTGGGGCGTTGACCGGTGTTCTTTCTTGGGTGCGTCCGGGACAGTGAGGATCCGCTGCGCCCGGGACCGGTCCCGGTTCTCGGGAGATGATTCTCCGGGCCCAGGCTCTTGCCGCCGGATCCGTCCGGGCATGCGCCCCGTCCGAATATACGTGGCAATTGGCCAAACGGGTTGCCCGACCCATTGGTCTTGGTCCGTCCACGCCGCGGCAACGGTTGAGGTACAGCAACAGAAAGGCATGGGTACGGGTCGATGGTTTCGACCCGCACCCATGCCTGATGCTTCGGCGAAGAATCCGCCCATGTCCAAAGAGGACTCTCAGTTGTCAACCGTGGCGGAGCGTGTGGCCCGCTGGAGCGGTTCGGCGTCGCAGAGCCCTTCCAGGCTGATGCCCGGCGGAAGCATGTCCAGGCCTCGACGGATCTCGGTCAACAGTTCCAGTCCGCGGCGGTCCACGGCAAGCGTGCGGGCCCGTGAGCCCCAGGTGCTAGCGGCCGCGGCTTGGTAACCGCAGTGTTCAAGCAACTCGATGCCTTGGGCTTCTTCCATCGATTCTCCGACTTCCACCCCGCGCACCAAGGCGCCCAGGTAGCGTGCCAGCTCCTCGGATTCGAGAACCTCGGCGCGGACGACCAAACCCTGGCCCGGCAGTTCCGGCAGCAGTGCATTGACGTCGGCCACGCGCGCGAAACCGGCCTGTTCGGCCAGCTTGTCGAAGGGCGGCCCGAGCAGGGTCGCGTCCGCGCTGCCGTCGAGCAGCGCATCCAGGCGTTCGCGCACGCCACCGACCACCACGTAATCGACCTCGACGCCGGCGTCCCGCATCAGGCGCTTGGCGATGAGCGCGAACCCGTTGTCGGGTGCGTCCACCGCGAACCGGCAGCCGGACAGATCCGCGAGGGATCCCATGTTTCCGCCCGCATGGATGCCCAACGACGTGCTCGCCTCGACCTGGGCCACCAGGCGCAGGTCGGCGCCGGCCCGGGTCCATTCGAACAGGTTGTCGATCGCCGTGACCACCATGTCCTGTTCACCGGCGAGCAGGGCCCGCAGCTGCTCGGCGCTCGAGGGGGTCCGGGTGGGCACCACCTGAACGCCTCGCAGGAATCCCAGCTCGGCCGCCAGGAGATAGGAGACCGGCGTCACGAAGTGGCTTTGGCGCAGGCTCACGAGCCGGTTCCGGTGGCCGCGGCGACGGCTGCCACCGCTTTCGGGCGATCCACGTACCAAGGAGGCAGCTGCCCGCTGGGCCCGCGAACCGTTGAACGTTGGATGCCGAGACCCGAGATCTCCGCCTCCATCACGTCGCCGTCCCGCAGGAAACGGCCCCAATGCGAACCGTTGCCCGCCGGCGAACCGGTGATGAGGACATCCCCGGGCTGCAGCACGGCGACCGAAGACGCGTAGGCGATCAGGCTCGGGATGTCGAAGAGCAGGTCATCGGCCAGGGCATCCTGCATCACCTGGCCGTTGAGGCTCAAACAGATCCGCAGCTTCGCCGGGTCCGGCACGAACCGCTTCGGCACCACGTACGGTCCGGTGGGGAAGAACGTCGGCTGGTTCTTCGCGCGGAACCAGTCGGTGCCGATCATGGCCATGTCTCCGCGCGGGACAAGCGTGCGCGCGGTGACGTCGTTGACGATGGTGTAGCCGGCCACGTAGTCGTAGGCGTCCGCGGCCGAGACCCGGTGCGCCTTGCGGCCGATGACCACGCCAAGCTCCAGCTCCCAGTCGACGTTGCCCCCGACATCCGGCAACTGCACGTCGTCGTAGGCGCCGCAGACCGCCGAGGGGATCCCGGTCCAGACGTACGGGTCGCCCGAGCGGCCGCGTTCGTCGGTTTCGACTGCCGCGTCGGCGTGGAGTTGCGCCGCGTCGGCGCCTTCCTTGCCGAGCTTGTGGGCCACGCTGATCTGCAGGATGTGCTCGCGGTAGTTCGCCCCGGCGGCGATGATGGTGCCCATCGGCTGCACCGGAGGGTGCACCTTGAGGCCCTCGAGCGGGCGCGCGCCGGCGGCGGCCGGGTCGAGGGACCCGATCACGTCCAGGTGCGCATCCCAGTCGGCGAACAGGTCCCCGATCCGGGTGATGCCCGGCACCACCGTGCGCAGGTCAATGACGTAGCCCCCGAAGACGGCCCCGGGAAATACCTCCCCGTCCCCCTCGAAGGTGCCCAGCTTGAATTCGTTGACGGGTGTTTCATTCATGAATCCTCCATTGGTCCTCATTTGGTGCCGCTATACCGGTGGCGGTACGAACAGGCCCTTGTCCTTGTCGTTGAACATTTCGCGGGCGATGAACTCGTCCATGTCGCCGCCCGTGCCCCACTGGTCGGAGGTTTGGGGGTCGCTGGTGTCGTAGATGCTGGGGTGCCAGGTGTCCTCGTCGACCGAATCTAGTTCCGTGGTGAGTTCCATGGTGTTGCCGTTGGGATCGTGGAAGTAGGTGAAGGTGTTGTCCCCGGCGCTGTGGCGGCCCGGGCCCCAGATCTTCTTGAACCCCGAACGCAGCAGCTGGCCGCTGCCGCGCATGTACTCGTCGATCCCGCGCAGCTCGAAGGACGCGTGCTGCAGCGAGGCGTGCGGGCCGCGGGAGATCGCGATGGAGTGGTGTTGCGCGTTGCAGCGCATGAAGTAGAATAGGTCACCCATGTGAGGGTGGTTCAGCGTGTCCGAGAGGCGGAAGCCCAGGTGCTGCTCGTACCAGGCGCGCATCTTCTCCGGTTCCGGGGAGTTGAGCACCACGTGGGAGAGCCGCACCGGGATGGCTTCGCGCTCCTCGATCTTGCGGTGCTTGCGCACCTCGACGTCCGAGGAGACCTCGATGGTGCGTCCCTCAAGGTCGAAGAAGCGGAAGCCGTATCCCCCGCCGAGGGTCTTGACGTCATCGGGTTCGCCAATGAGCTTCACGCCCTTGGCGATCAGGTCCGAGGCGAGCTGGTCCACCGAGGCCTTGTCGGCCGCGCCGAAGGCGACCATGTCGAGGCGCTTCTCGTCGGCCTTGCGGACGCGGACCGAGTACTGTTCCGGGGAGCCCTCGGCGGCGAAGTAGGTCACTCCGCCGTCGTTTTCCATTTCGGTGAGTCCCCAGTGGTTTTTGTAGAAATCGATCTGCTTTTCGTAATCGGGCACCGCGATGTCGAAGTGCCTCAGGTGTGTGATCGGGCTGAATGCCATGATGTTCTCCTGTAGTTCTGTCCGTTGGACGATGGCGTGGGTTTAGATGTGTGCCGGCACGGGGCGGCCGACCTGCGGGATGCTGCGGATGAGGCGTTCCAGGGCTTCGGGGGTGTCCCCCAGGCCCAGGATGTAGCGGTCGGGGCGCACGACGACCGCCCGGGCGCCGGCTGCCTCAAGGATCTGACCGACCTTGGCCGGATCGAACAGGACCACGACGTCGCCATGCTCCTCGAGTCGTTCGCGCAGCGGCGCCGGGACGGCGGCGTAGAGCTCGGGGGTTGTTGCCAACAGGAATCGGCTTCCCACCATGTCGTCCAGGCGCACGCCGTCGGCCAGGATCGGCTGCATGCCGAGACGGCCTGCGCGTTCGTCGGTGTCGCCTTCGTGCAGGCCCGGGCCCAGCGCGGGAGCGACGGGCGCCGACGCGGCGGGGTTCGCCCTGATGAAGGCGTCACGCTGCTTCGCGACGTTGGCGTCGGTGGTTTGCATGAAGCCCGCGGCTTTGGTTGCCTGCTCGACCCAGAACCGCGCGTGCGGCAGGCGCTCGGACTCGTAGGTGTCAAGGAGGCTGTCGTCGGCCGCACCGCGCTTGACGGCGTCGAGCTTCCACACCAGGTTGGCCACGTCTCGGATGCCGGCGCACAGGCCCTGCCCGAAGAGCGGCGGGGCCTGGTGGGCCGCGTCGCCGGCCAGGAAAATGTTCCCGGCCCGCCACTGCTGGGAAATTCGCCCCCGGAACGTATATATGGCCAGCCGGTCCGCGGTGAATTTGCCTGCCGGCAGCACGCCATGGCTGATCCGTTCAACGGCCTCGGGAGTCGCAATTTCCTCGGGGTCGTCCCCGGGCATCAACATGAACTCCATCCGCACCCGCTTGCCGGGGAGGCGGATCCACAGGGCAGGCCGCGTATGGTGGCCCAGGAAGATCATGTCCGAAGTCAGGCCCGAGTCCCCATCAAGAATCCCGTCCGCGACCAGCCACTGCGCATCCTCGCCCAGTTTTTCGGTCTCGATGTTCAGTGCCTTGCGGCTCTGCGAGCGGGCCCCGTCCGCGGCGATGGCCCATCGGGCACGGATGAGGGATTCCTCGCCGTCCGCGTTACGTACCTCGACCTCGACTCCCTGCCCGACGTTGCGCACCGAGAGCACTGTCATGCCGCGGCGCAACTCGATGCCGGGAAGCTCCTGGACGACCTCCTGAAGCAGGACCTCGATGTCCGGCTGGTGGAAGGTGAGGTCGTCGTGCCAACCCTGGTTGCCAAGCTGGCCGGTCGGCACGGAAACGAGGACTTCGCGCTCCTCGTTCTCGATGTGGAACGAGGCCATGGGCAACGTTGCCTCGGCGAAGCGCTCGGCCACCCCCAGGGACTGGAGCGTGCGGAAGATCTCGCCATCGAAGTGCACGGCACGCGCGGTGGGCCAGGCCTGGACCTCGCGTTCCACGCCGACGGCGCTCAGGCCGGCACGGCCCAGCAGCGCCAGGGCAGTAACCCCCACGGGCCCTCCGCCGACCACCACTACGTCAACATCAACGATGTTTGCCATCTCACTCCTTAGCATTCAGTACGTACCGTTTCGAATAAATGTAACACCCGTCACCATTGCCGCACAAGGGGTCCGGACGGGCGCAAAAGCGCTTCAGGCCTTCCATACGGTCTTGAGGTTGCAGAACTCCCGGATGCCGTCCGCGGCAAGCTCTCGCCCGAAGCCGGAACGCTTGATCCCGCCGAACGGCAGCTCCTGGTGCGAGACGGTCATGCCGTTGATGAACACCGCACCGGCGTCAAGGTTGCCCGTGAACCATGCCTCCTCCTCGGCCTCGTTGGTCCAGACCGAACTGGAAAGACCAAAGGTGGTCTGGTTGGCGATGCGCAGGGCGTCTTCACGATCTTCGGCGCGGTAAAGCGATGCCACGGGCCCGAAGGTCTCCTCTTGGATGATCCGCATGTCGTCGCTAAGGCCGGCGAGCACCGTGGGCGCGTAGAAGAAGCCGGGGGCCTCGGGAATCGTCCCGCCCGTCAGCACCTGGGCACCCAGGGCGCGGGCATCCTCGACAAGCTCGGCAAGCTCGTCGCGCCCGGACTCGGTGGCCAGCGGTCCCACCTGGGTTGCCGGATCCAGCGGATCCCCGACGACAAGTTCCGACATCATTTTCACGAATTCGGCGGCGAACGCATCGTAGACCTCGGCGTGCACAATGAAGCGCTTGCCGGCGATGCAGGACTGGCCATTGTTGCCGATCCGTGCACGCACGGCCGTCGCGGCAGCGGCGGCGATGTCCGCCGACGGCATGACAATGAATGGATCGGACCCACCCAGTTCCAGCACCGACTTCTTCACGTGGTCGGCGGCAATGGAGGCCACCGAGCGCCCCGCGGGCTCGGAACCCGTCAACGTCACCGCCTTGACCCGCGCATCGGCCAGGACGGCGCCAACCTCCGAGCCGCCAATCAGCAGGGTGCGGAAGGACCCCCGCGGGAACCCTGCCCGCTCAAAGAGCGCGTCAAGGAAGAGTGCCGCCTGGGGCACGTTCGAGGCATGCTTCAGCAGGCCGGAGTTGCCCGCCATGAGCGCCGGGGCGGCAAAGCGGATGACCTGCCAGAGCGGGTAGTTCCACGGCATGACCGCCAGGACCGTCCCCAGCGGTTCGTAGCGGGTCCACGCGCGGCTTGCGCCGACCGACGACGGGTCGGACAGCGGGGCATCGGCCAGGAATTCCTCGGCCCGCATGGCGTAGAAGCGCATGGCCTTGACGCACTTGTGCACCTCGGCGACCGATTGCGCAATCGGCTTTCCCATCTCGACGGTGATCAATTCACCCAGGCCATCGGCCTGGTCCTCCAGGACGTCCGCCGCGGCGAGCATCCACTGCGCGCGCTGGGCAAAGGTGGTGCCGCGCAGCAGGCGCGCGGCTTCGGCGGCTTCCGCGATGCGATCCAGGACCTCCTGGGCAGAGTGGGGCTCGATGATCATTTCGGTCGAACCGGTGGTCGGGTTGACGGTTGCGATTGCCATGGGTGGGATCCTTTTCCTCGAAACGTGTTCTCGGTCACGACTATATAGGATACGATTCGTATCGGACACCATTCGGGCTTGCCAGATGGATCCACCCACGCCCGCAGCCCATGGACCGGCTGCCCGACATCCTAGGAGTGCCCCCGTGAGCACCAATGGCGAGTTGCCGACCAGCCTTCCGCTCTTCCTCACCGACGCCGATGTGGCCAGCCTTTCGGACTGGTCCGGGGCGATCGAGGCCATTCGCACCGCATACAAGGCCCCCGCCGACGAGGCTGGCACCCCGGGGCGGATCTTCGCCCAGACACCTCGGGAATGGTTGCGGATCATGCCCTCGGTGCCGCCCAGCGGCCAGCTGTTCGGCGCCAAATCGATCGCCGGCTCCTTCGCGGACGGCCTGCGCGTCAGCTACTTGATTTCGCTCTTCGACAAGGACACCGCGGATTTGGTGGCGCTGGTTGACGGAAATCGCGTCACCGGCCTGCGCACCGCCGCGACCACGGCGGTGGGCACCTCCACGATCGTGCCGCAGCGGCCGCTGAGCGTCGGCGTGATCGGCTCCGGCTTCGAGGCCCGTTCCCACCTGACGGCCTTTTCCCACCTGCTGGAGTTCGCCGAGATCCGCGTATTCAGCCCGACCCCTGCCAACCGCGAATCCTTTGCGGCCGAGTTCGACGGTGCGTTCGGTGCACCCACCCGCGCCGTCGGCTCGCCCCGCGAGGCAGCGGAAGGTGCGGATCTCATCCTGTGCGCCGCGCGCTCCCGCGACGAATCCCCGACGCTTCAGGCAGAATGGGTCGGCCCCAACACCGCGGTGGTATCGATCGGCTCCACGACCCCGGCCCAGCGAGAGCTGCCCCCGGAGTTGATAGCCCGCGCCTCGGTCGTAGTGGTCGATACGCGCGACGAGGTCGTCCACGGCAGCGGCGACATGATCGCAGCCCGGGCACACGGCGTCGACGTCGACTCACTCGTAGTCACCCTCAACTCCGTCCTGACCGGAGAGACCGAAATCGACCCTGAGAACGGGATCAGGATCTACAAATCGACCGGTTCCGGACTGCAGGACATCGTGGTTGCAGAGATGCTCGTGGACCGCGCCCGCGCCGAGGGCATCGGCACCGTCCTGCCCGTCGGCATCGTCACCAGCCGCAAATAACACCACACAGACACAAAGGAGAACACCATGGTGGAATACACCAAATCCGAAGCCCGCTCCTGGGCGCGGGAGAACTTCGTCGGCACCGTCGCCGTGACGCACCCGTCCTTCACGCCGGATTTCTCCGGCATCAACGAAAACGCGATCCGCCACGACATCCTCCTGCTCAAGGAACGTGGCTACAAGGGTTCGCTGCTGATCGCCGAAGCGAATATCACCCCGGAGGAGAACGCCCGGATCACCGCAGTGGCCCGCGAAGCTGCCGGCCCGGACTTCGGCCTCTTCTTCCACGCCATCTTTGGCACCCTGGAAGAGAACATCCACGCGGCAAACCTGGCCACCAAGGCCGGCGCCGACCGCGCGCTGCTTGCCTACCCTTCTTCGTTCTGGCCGACCTCGTACGACGAGGTATTCGACTACACCAAGCGCTTCACCGACGAAACCGATCTGGCGACCATGTTGTTCCCGCTGCCCGCTTGGGGCTTCGAACGCATCCACCCCGCAGGCATGAGCGTTGACTTCGTGCGCCGCGTTCTTGACGCGATGCCGAGCATCGTCGCCATCAAGGCCGAACAGGGCTACCCGGGCATCCCCGGAGTCATGGAAATGTACCACCACTTCCGCGACGAAGTGGTGATCTCCTGCCCCATCGAGGCCGAGCTGCTCCCCCTCATGTCGGTCTTGGACGTCCAGTTCTCCGGCACGGCAAACACGAACTGGATGGGCGACTACTACCCCAAGGCCTTCGAGATGGCGCGCACGGGCAAGTGGGAGGAAGCCATGAAGCGTTACTGGGAGGTCCAGCCTGCACGTGCGGCCAACATGGCCGTGTCGTCAACGTCGACCCCGGGCACCAGCTCCATCAACCGCACCCAGTGGAAGTACCAGGAATGGCTCTCCGGATTCAACGGCGGCGCCCTGCGCCCGCCGGCAGTCAGGCTTCCGGACCGCTTCATGAAGCAGTTGCGCGCAAGCCTGGAAGCCTCCGGACTGCCCGTCACCGACTCCCCAGACTCCGAGTTCCTGCGCGGACGCGTCAGCGCCTAATCGCAGCCGGCCTGGTGCCGGCATCGGGAGGCCCCTTGGAGCACCGAGCCAATTGCTGGTTCGGCGCTCCAAGGGGCTTTTGCGTGTGACAGACTGCGCAGGGGAAGGACGCGGCACACGCACCGCTGTCGGCGCCAACAACCACGGCTTCCCTCGGCGCCCCCGCATGCGGTTGCGGGGAAACCCCTGGCAATTTCGTACTCATTCCGCATGGGACATCAGTGCCGCTCGCACTTCCCCCAAGCCACCCGACAACGGGCAAAGGGAAAGGGCCCCCTCCAGGGTCGGATGTCGATTCGACATCCGACCCGTGGAAGAGACCCTTCGAGTCCGGATCAATATCCAGGGGTTCGGGTTCCCGGACGGGAATTATGCGCCCGGGTTTGCGAAGAACTCATTGAGGCGCTCGGTGGGCAGGTAGTCCTCGGGTTCGCCGGCCAGGTCGGTCAGGTCGTTGACGTCCCACGAAGGGTCCGCGATGGCGGCGAGGTTCTCTCGGGAGACGATCACCGAAGGTTCAACGATCTGGTTGATCTTCGGCCCTTCGCCCTTCAGGATACGCAGGGCCACATCCACCACTGCCTCACCGGTGCGCACCGACGGGGTCGTGGTGCCGAAGTAGGGGTACTCGGCGTTTGCCAGTGCCCAGGAGGAGAATCCGTGGCTGGACCCGTCGTCCGCGATCGGCGGCACGTCCATTGCCGATTCCTCAAAGGCGTTGCGGATGCCCACGCCCATGGTTCCGGCCTGAAGCACTGCGTCAACCCCGGCGGGGTTGGTTGCCAGGAACTTCTGGACCTCGGCCTGGGCGGTTGCCGGCTGGAAGAATCCGGTGACCGACCCTGCGATCTTGATGTCCGGACAATTTTTCAGGACTGCGTCAATGCCCATGTTCGCGAAGGTCGAGACCGGGATGCCCGGGATGCCCTCGACGCGCAGGACGTTGCCCTTGCCGCCGATTGCTCCCACCGTTCCGGCGGTGACCTTGGCGATGGCGAGCGGGGTGTTCCGCGTGACGCTCACCGCGTATTCGGAATCAATCGGCACCTGGGCGGCGACCAGTGGGATGCCGGCCTCATGGGCAGCCTTGGCCAGGTCCACTGAAGGTTCCGGGGCGATGGCTGTGTAGATGATCACGTCGGGCTTGAGCGAGAGAGCCTCGTTGAACTGCTGGAGCTGCAGGGGCACGTTCGAGGGGTCGTCCGGGGCGAATTCGCCGACGATCTCGACGCCCTCGGCCTTCAGGCTCTTGCGGATCGACTCCGACATGGAGGCGATGAAGGGGCTGGCAGGCGGCATGCCCACGATCGCCGCAGTGAATCCGCCAGTCTTCTTCGACTTGTAGTCGGCCCATGCCGACTTCCGGATTTCGTAGGGGTAGAGGTCGTAGCCCGCCGCAATTTCCTTGGGGAAATCCGCGAGCAGGCCGCTGGGGTCCTTTGCAGCGCCGGTGGGCACCGACCCGCAGGTCCCCGCTGCCGCCGCCGAAGGCTCTTGCGCGGCCGTGGCTCCGCCGGAGGAGACCGGGGCAGCCGGTGCCGAGGCCGAGCATCCGGTCAATACGAGGGCGCCGACCCCCAGGATCGCGGCGCCGAACGTGGTGAAACGGGGGAAAGATGACGTCTTCTTCATGGTCTATCTCCTTGCCGAGTGAAACGATTCGTATCGTATGGAATGAGAGTGCCACATGCGGTACGATTCGTCTAGTTTCACATATGACCCACGACACATTTCTGTCACGTAAGGAGATCCGCCGTGAACAACCAACCACTCGGCCTGGTGCTCGCCGGGGTGAGCAAGCGCTTCGGTGCCACCCGTGCCCTCATCGACGGCGACCTGCATCTGAGGCCGGGCGAAATCCACACACTGCTGGGCGAAAACGGCTCAGGGAAGAGCACTCTGGTTAAGATCATGGGAGGCGTCCACCGCCCGGACTCCGGCGCCATCACATTGGACGGCGTTCCCGTCACCAGCCGATCGCCCCGAGACGCCATGGACCTGGGAATTGCGACGGTGTTCCAGGAAGTCCTCACCGCGGGGAGCCAATCGGTCCTCGAGAATGTCTGGCTCGGGTCCCACGGGACATTCCGTCGTCGACTGGGCCGCGCCGAGCAACGCTCCATCGCCCAGGATGTGCTGACACGCATCACCGGCGGGATCCCGCTGGATCTTCCCGCCGGGCAACTCTCACTCTCCGAGCGGCAGTCGCTGTGCATTGCACGCGCACTCGTGCGCAAGCCCAAGGTGCTCATCCTCGACGAATCGACGGCCTCCCTGGACGTCAGCTCCCGCGATCGGCTCTTCATTGAGATGCGCCGACTCGCGGCCGCGGGGACGGCCATCCTGTTCATTTCCCACCGCATGGATGAGGTCGCGGAGATCTCGGACCGGGTCACCGTCCTGCGCTCCGGATGCACAGTTTCCACAGTGGAGCGTTCTGGGCTTTCCATCAATCGGTTGATCTCGGACATGACCGGAAACTCCGGCCACACCGAGACCCTGCGGCAACCGCACGAACCAGGGGACCTGATCCTCAAGGGAGCCGCCGTCCGCCTGGGGCCGGGCTCGGCACCCACCGACTTCGAGCTGCGCGCCGGCGAAATCGTGGGACTCGCGGGGCTCGAGGGCCACGGACAGGACCAGTTCATCAAGCGCCTGGCCGGCGTTGCAGCTGGGTCCGGCAGCGTCGAGCGTGTCCTCTCCGAGGGCACCGCGGTGCTGACCGCGCGGAACGGGGATGCCCTGGGCGTCGCCTACCTGCCGCGCGAACGTCGCGGCGAGTCGCTGTTCGAGTCCATGTCGATCCGGGAGAACTTCGCGCTCCCGACCCTGGGGATGCACCGCCGCGGCGGGCTGCTGGACACCCGAAGCATCGCCCGGAAGTTCGACGCCTTCGCCCACTTGCTGTCCCTGCGCTTCGGCACCGCACACGATGCCATTTCCACCCTGTCGGGCGGCAACCAGCAGAAGGTGCTGCTGGCGCGGTGGCTTGCCACCGACCCCAAGGTACTGCTGCTCAACGACCCCACGCGAGGGGTCGACATCGGGACCAAGCGCGAGATCTACGCGATCCTTGACCGACTCAGCGCCACGGGCATGTGCATCGTGGTCCTTTCCAGCGAGGTCGACGAGCTCGTCGACCTCGCGGACCGCGTCCTGGTCTTCCGCGACCAAGCGGTATTTGCCCGGATCCCCCACTCGGAGCTTTCCACCGAGTCCATCGTCGCCGCCTACTTCGGCCAGAAATCAGAGGTCCTCACATGAACCGCGTCCTGACCCTGTTCCAGCGCTGGCCCTTCGCCTTTGCCTTGCTGCTTGCGCTGGTACTGCTGGTGCTGAACCTTTTCGTCTCACCGTCATTCCTCTCCCCCGCGCGCCTGCCCGGAACCCTGGCCACGCTGGCACCGTTCGTGCTGGTGGGATTCGCTTCCACGCCCTCGATCCTGGCTGGCGGCATCGACATTTCGGTCGGCCCCCTGGCCACGTTCATCAACTGCTTCTTTGTCGCCATCCTCATTCCCGCGGGACTGGGTAACTGGCAGCTGGCGGCGCCCATCATCCTGGCCGTTGCCGCCGGGATCGGCGCCCTGAATGGAATCCTGGTCGCCGTGGTGCGCCTGCACCCGGTGGTCGCCACCACCGGGATGTTGTTCCTGCTTGTGGGCTTGTCGCTGACCATCGCCCAGAATCCCGTGGCAGCCCCGGACAACTGGACCGAGGTCTTCGCCGGAGGCATCGGCATTCTCCCCGGGGCGCTGGTGACGATCGGCGCCGCCGGGCTCATCTGGTTCGCCCTGCGCCGCACTGCCTTTGTCAGCAATCTCCTGGCCACCGGCGAGAGCGATGTCTCCGCCTACGGCTCCGGGGTCAACATCAAGGTGGTCCGGATCCTGGCCTACACCCTCGGCGGCCTGTTCGCCGGAATCGCCGGAATCGCGCTGACCGCCATTGTGCAGTCCTCGCAGTCATCACTCGCCTCCACCTACGCCCTGCTGGGGCTCGCTGCCGCGGTGCTGGGCGGAACCTCCCTGGCCGGCGGCCGCGGCGGCCTGTTGGGCGCGCTTTTCGGAGCGGTCTCCATCTACCTGCTCCAGCAATTGCTCACGGCCTCGGGTGTGGCACCCAGCCTCATCCAATTCGCCTACGGCTCAGTCCTGGTTCTTGGCGTAGTGCTGGGCGCGACGCTGCTGGCCCCCCGTTTGAAGAGGAACGTATCATGACCAATGACGCCCTGTCCCCCGCACCGGCACCCCTTGCACCCAAGGCCCGGGCGCATTCCTGGACCAGGTTCAAGGCCTGGGTCTTCGAGGCGCCCACCCTGCAGGTCCTGGTCGTCCTGGCCCTGGCAGCCTGGCTCGTCATCACTATTCCCGCCATCGCAAACCCCAGGTCCGTCACCTCGATCCTGGTCATCGCCTCCCTGCTGGCCTTGGCGGCCATGGGTCAGACGCTCGTGGTGATTCTGGGCGGGCTGGACCTGGCGGCACCCGGCTACATCCTCTTCGGCGCCTTCATGGCGGCGAACGTCGCGGGCGAGCTCGCGGTCCCGCCGCTTGTCGCCGTGCTGGTCACGGTCCTGGTCTGCGCCGGCATCGGTGCCCTGATCGGCTGGATTTGCCACCGCTTCGCGGTCCAGCCGCTGGTCGTCACGCTGGGCACCGGCGCGGCCCTGACGGGCGCGACGCTGTTTCTGGCTGGCGGCGACTATTCCTCTGCCCCGCCGACGGCGCTACGATCCCTGGCCAGCCTGCGGGGAACCACCTTCGGCTTGCCGTTCCCGCCGATCATCCTGATCGTGCTTTCCTGCGGAGTGGGCATGTGGATTTTCCTCAACCGCACGGCGGCCGGACGCCGCTTCCATGCGACTGGAGTCAATTTCCGGGCCGCCCGGCTGACACGGATCCGCACCTCCGCCGTGTGGACCCTGGTCTTTGCCTCCTCCGGCGCCCTGGCCGGGATCGCCGGCATCTTCATTGCTTCCTACGGCTCGGGATGGTCGCAAACCATCGGGGAGCCGTATTTGTTCTCGGGCCTGGCCGCAGTCCTGGTCGGTGGCACCATCTTCGGTTCGATCCGCGGCAGCTACACCCGGACACTGCTCGGAGCGCTCACCCTCACCCTGCTGTCCACGATCATCGTGAGCAACGGGCTGTCCGAGGCGCAGAGCCGGATCATCTTCGGGCTCATCATCCTTGCAGTGGTCTCGCTCTACGGCCGGGAACGCCACGTGCGCGACAGGTTCTGAAGGCCTGCCCGGGGCCACACCGTCCATTGCTGGGCCGGCCGAGCGCCTCGAAAGTTTCGCGGGCCCGATCTCGGCCCCGACTTGATCCGATAGTCCATTTGCACCATCGGATCAAAACCATTCGATACAAAATCGAATCTGAATTGAAATGAATCATTTTCCCAACTCCCAAGGAGAAGAATGTCCCACGAGACCGCCACTGTTGCCGAGATCCTCTCGAGCCCCTGGAAAATCGACGGCCTGACCATCAAGAACCGCTATGTGCTCAGCCCCATGGCCGTGCTCCAACCCACGAAGGACGGGCACCCCAGCGACCAGACGATCGCGTTCCTGACCACCAGGGCACGCGGCGGCGCAGGGCTGCTGATCATCGGTGGCGGCGTGGCCACCGAGCGCGGGAACCAGGAAGCGCCGTTCCAACCCCTGATGCGCTTCGACAGCGACGACTTCATTCCGGGACTCAAGCGCATGGTCGATGCCGTGCACGAGCACGACGTACCGATCTTCGCCCAGATATTCCCGAGTTTCGGCGCCATGGGCGTCCCGGGCGAGGGCCGACCCACACGGGCCGCAAGCCCGAAGCCAGTCCGCATGGCAGCGCCCCGCCTGCCGCACGGTTTCTACATTCCCGGCGGACGCACCAACCCGACTCCGGACGAAATCACCAAGAAGGAAATCCTCGAGGTCCAGAAACAGGCCATTGCCGCTGTCCGGCGTGCCAAGGCGGCCGGTTTCGACGGCATCGAGCTGGGCGCGCACATGCGCTACCTCTATTCATCCTTCCTCTCGCCGCGCACCAACTGGAGGACGGACGAATACGGCGGCAGCGCCGAAAACCGCTCCCGCATCCTCGTCGACACAATGCGGGCGATTCGCGCCGAGGTCGGAACCGACTATCCGGTGGGCCTGCGGATGACCACCAACGACCACCTTCCCGACGGCCAGGGACCCGAAGGGTTCGCGGAGGTCGCGGCAATCATTGCCGCTGAAGGGCTCGGATACATCGCCCTGAGCGATGCGAACTACGAGTCGATGGACCACAACGTCACCTCCTTTTCGGGTGCAATCCTGGAGCACGGCGAGCCACAGGCCTTCCGCGCCGCAATGCCCAACGTCCCCCTGCTCCTGAGCAGCACCTACGACCCGCAACAGTGTGCGGAGGCCATCAGCGACGGGTTCGCCGACGGAATCATGCTGGCCAGGCAGATGCTGGCCGACCCGGAATTCCCCAACAAGGTGATACAGGGACGACAGGATGAGATCGTGTGGTGCGACCACGACAATTCCTGCCTGCGCCGCCTGATCTTCAACGTGCCGGTGAGGTGCCACAAGAACCCGGCCATGGGACGCGAAGCAATTCTCGCGGGGGCAAAGGAACCCGTATCGATCATGCTCAAGCGTCCGGTGGAGAGCCTGCTGATCGCCGCGACCGGCTCCCCGGTCCTCATGGGCATCGCCGACAAGCTGGCCACCGCCGGCTCGAAGGCATCAAAGGGCTGACACCTGCGCCGCACCGGATCCCCACCCGTGACGGGGTCCGGCGCGGCAATGCTTGCTGTAAACACGTGTGTGCCCGGACTCCGAGGAGTCCGGGCACACACGTGTTTTGACCTTTAGATCGGTTGCCTCTTGGGAAGCCTCAGCCCGCCGGACGCAGGGCCCTGCCGGTTCCGCGGTAGATGGCCACGGTCTTCTCCCCCGCCCGCACCATGACATCCACAATCATCCGGCGACCCTCGTGGAAGCTCACCTCGGCGGAGGCCACCAATTCGTCGGCGATGTGCGCCGGGGAAATGTAGGAGATCGAAGCCTCGGCGGTCGCGATCCCGGCGCCGAAAGTGTTGGCGGCCATGGCGAAAGCGGTGTCCGCCAGCGCGAAGACCAACCCGCCGTGGGCAATCCCATGCCCGTTGGCCATCTCGGGCGTGACCGTCAGGGTTGCCGTGGCGCGACCCTCGCTGGCGCACAGCACCTGGATGCCGAGGCCTCCCAGGCTTTTGTCCGCCGCCAGCATCGATCGGGCAGGGTCGGCAATGAGCGTTGACGGGTTCATGAGAGCCTCTCCACTACCATCGCCATGCCCTGGCCGCCGCCCACGCAGAGCGTGGCCAGGCCGAGGGAACCGTCGGTGGTTTGCAGTCCGTTGATGAGCGTTCCGACCAGCCGCGCGCCGGTCGCACCGAAGGGGTGGCCCAGGGCGATCGCGCCGCCAAACGGGTTGACCCGCTCCGGATCGGCACCGAGCTTCCGCACCACTGGAACCACCTGTGCGGCGAAAGCCTCGTTCAGCTCGACGATGTCGATGTCGCCGATCGACAGACCCAAACGCGCCAGCAAGCGGCTGGACGCGTCGACCGGACCGAGCCCCATGATTTCCGGTGAGAGGCCACTTGCGGCACTGCCCAGGATGCGGGCCAGCGGCGTCAATCCCAGTTCGCCCGCGCGCCGGGCGCTCATCACCACCAATGCGGAGGCACCGTCGTTGAGCGGGCTGGCGTTGCCCGCGGTGACGCTACCTGATTCATGGAACGCCGGATTGAGGCTGGAGAGTGCCTCGAGGGTGGTGCCCGGGCGCGGACCGTCATCGGCGTGCACCACCGCGCCGGCGGCGGTGGTCACAGGCACGATCTCGCGCACGAAGTACCCGGACCCGATCGCCCGTTCCGCCCGGAGCTGGGACTCCAGGGCCCACTCGTCCTGGTCCCGGCGCGTGGTGCCGCTTTGGCGTGCCACGAACTCGGCGGTCTTGCCCATGGAGAGATATACGTCGGGAAGCTGCCCGCGTTCGCGGGGATCGACCCACTGCTGGCCGGATTCGAAGACGCTGTCGGCGCTGCGCGCCGCGTCCGCGAAGGCAGGATACGGGGACTCGACCACCGGCGGTGTCGAGCTGGTCGACTCGACGCCCGCGACCAGGAACGCTTCCCCGTCACCGGCCCGCACCGCCTGGGCCGCCATCGCGGTGGCCTGCAGCGAGGAGGCACAGAAACGATTCACGGTGACCGCAGGGACACTGTCCATTCCCCCAAGCACCATGACACGGCGTCCGATGTTGTCACCCTGGGGCCCCTGAGGGACCGCGCAACCCATATAGGCGTCCGCAAACTCGGCAGGTTCAAGCTGAGGAACCACCGAAAGCGCGCCCCGGATGGCCGCCAGCGCGAGGTCTTCGGGTCGCTCGCCGGCCAGCGATCCCTTGCGGGCCCGCCCGATCGGCGTCCTCCTGTAAGCGACGATGACCGCGTCATTCGGCGTGATGGCGGTGTTCACGATGATGTTTCCTTTCATTGCGGCCCGGCTGCACGACGGGCCGGCCACACGGGCCGGGAAGGACGATATGGGCAGGGAAGCATGGTCCACGTCTTAACAGGCACGACGGCCAAGTTCCTTATCCATCGCTCAGCCGAATATATACGAACCGTATCGTATTGCACAAGGCGCAAGTCTCTTCATGGACTTGCCCACGAGTGCCGGAAACGCGGGATCAAAGTGTGTTGGGGAGGCGCGAAATCCGCCGCACGCATCTCAAAGACGTTGGATGTCAACCCGAACAGGCCACCACTCAAGGTCCGTCCGTGCGCCGCCGCGGACGCCAAAGGATTCTTGCGCGTCCCAACAGGGGTGGACGCCGCTCGACGGGGGCGGAAAGCCACTCACCGACGACTCGAGCAGCAGCGCCGCCCCAATCCGACCTGCGGACCTCGCGGGCTGTCGGATCGGCCCCGCCGCCTCGCGTCCTATCGGCATCCATGGGTGCCGATAGGACGCGAAGGGGGTTCCTCGGCTCATCAGAGCCGTTAGACTGCGGCGAGCCCTTCGAGCGCCGTCTGCATGATGGCATCGGCAGCCTTGGCGTCAAGGGGGCCCGATTGGAACAACAGGCGGAAGTACACGGGGGCATAGAGTAGCTCCGTGACGACCTGGGCATCAAGATCCTTGCGTATCGACCCCTCGCTGATGGCCCGCTCAACCAGGGACGTAACGGCCAGAGC
Source organism: Paeniglutamicibacter sp. NPDC012692 (assembly GCF_042901625.1). Lineage (NCBI taxonomy): Bacteria > Bacillati > Actinomycetota > Actinomycetes > Micrococcales > Micrococcaceae > Paeniglutamicibacter > Paeniglutamicibacter sp. NPDC012692. The sequence goes on along the minus strand of NZ_JBIBDE010000001.1, from coordinate 329,143 downwards.
GCGCGGGATCCAGAAAAGTTTCTTGAACTCCTCCATCGTCGCTTCGTCCTGCTGGCACTCGCCAATGAGTTGCGCCACGAGGCGGCCCTCATTGCCCCCGTAGACCTCCGCAAGCGAGGCCAAGTGCTCGCGGAGCGCGTCGATCGCAGGCACGTCTTCGCGCACCGGGGTTCGCGCGACGTGGTTGTCCAGGAACGTATCGATAACCACGGCCACCTTGCTCGACCACCACCTGTAGATCGTGGTCTTGCTGACGCCGGCTTCGCGGGCAATGCGCTCGATCGAGAGCTTTTGCACAGTGAACCCGGTCGGCCCGGAATCTTCGAGCAACTTCATGGTTGCTTCCAAAACCGCCCGACGACTTTCTTCGCTTCTAATTGCCATGCGTCAACAATACGTGCTAGGGCATGCAATACGAAACGTACACAATCATTTTCGGGCGATTTGACGCCAAGGCATCCCGAAGCGATTTCCGTTGGCGGGCCGACCAAGGCGCGTCGGCTTGCGTGCAACGGAATTCCCGCGCGCCAAGTGGGACGCCTGCGAGATGACACTGCGCCTTTGCGTTGGATTGTGCCGCACCTTACACTCGGTACGCAACGGATCGAATCTTCTAAGGAGGCGCCGTGACGGGACCTTTTACCCCGAAGTTCATGGAAGCCGGAGGCTCTTCGCGGGCCGGTGGCTTGGCCGCCGGGAGCCGTCGAGGCATGCATTCGTCGGGTGCATCGGCGATGCCCGCAATCGACCCGCCATCTTCGACGTCGACCCAACCCTGGGTCGACGGCAACGACCGCCACTCCCCGGTCACCATGAGTTTGCCGGCGCTGCAACCCCATCAAGCAGCTACATTCGAGGTGGTTCGATGACTTCCATACTGGACACCCGGTCGGTTCCTCCGGCTGAGCGCCGGGACTATTGGTCCGCAGGGATCGCCGAACAATTCTTCCCTATGCAGGTCGAATCCGTCGGGGCGGCCTCCTTCGAGGCGCGCCTGGCCGGCGGCCAGATGGGACCCGTCGGGGTCCAGTCCATCCAAGGGCTAGCGCACCGGGTGGCCAGAACACAACGGATGATCGCAACCGCCGACCCGGAATGCGTCCTGCTGTATCTGATGACCAAGGGTTCGATCCATATCGAGCAGGACGATCGCAGCTGCACCCTACGCCCCGGCGACATTGCGTGCCAAGACACCTCTCTGCCTTCTGCCTTTGAGGGTCGCGAGAGTTTCGAGGTGCTCGTCTTCAGCATTCCCAAATGGTTCATCGGGGCGCGGGCGGAAGGCATCGCGCGGCGTTCCGCAACGCGGGTGGATTCGGGCCAGGGACGAATCGCCGGGCCGGCAACGCCGTTCCTCGCGCAACTCGCCCGAACCACCACGAGCGGCGGCGGACTCTCTAGACCTGACGCGGAAGGCGCGGCAGAAATGCTGCTCCCCCTGCTGCGCAGCATGTACGGATCGCAGGAGGCTTCCGATCCGCGGTCGCGTCCCGAGGCACTCCTCGCCCGGATGCAGCGGTATGTGATGGAGCACCTGCATGACCCTGAACTCGGACCCGAGCGAATCGCCCAGGCCCACTACGTATCCACGCGCTACGTGCACAAGATCTTTGCGTCCTCCGGCACCGGGGTATCGTCCTGGATCCGAGAACGCCGGCTCGAGGGTGCCGTGGGCGAACTGCGCCGGTCCCCGGAAACAACGATCGCGGCCGTCGCGGCGAGGTGGGGATACAGCCATCCGGCGAGCTTCAGCCGGGCCTTCCGCGAGGTCCACGGCTGTGCACCAAGGGATGCCAGACAGCTGCCCTTACGGACGGGAAAGCCCCCGCCCGCCGGGTAGGGCGGGGGCTCCCCCCAACGTGCGCGATCAGGTCCGCGGGAAGCCCGCCTCGCGCAGACGGGCGCCCCAGATCCCCGACTTGCCCGGGGCGATGATCCCGTTCGGGTCAAGCGTGTCCTTGATCGACTCGTTGAAGCGCCGCAGCGCGTGGTCGTTGAAGCCGAACTGGTCGGCCGCCAGGTCCATGAAGGACAAATGCGCCCGGTATTCGCCGTAGCCGCGCTTGCCCGCCTCGGCGACCATGCGCTTGGCCAGGGCGTAGGCCTTGGCGACCTGCTCCGGGTTCTTCGTGTCGAAGGGGATCACGTTGATGAACGTGGTCGCACGCGCGTTGATCGGGAGCATGCCGCCTAGGAAGTCCAGGCCCACTTCGGCGCACATCTCGGCCATCAGCTTCTGCGCGGCGATCGCGTGCTGGGACGTGAGCGGGATGACCGGCGAGAAGTCGACGTGGCCACCCTCCTCGCCGCCCGACCAGCCCGCCATCTTGTACAGGTCCTGGCTAGGCACGCCGATCTGCACCCGCTCGTGCGGGTTGGGCAGTGTTTCCCACGCATCCGCCCCATGCTTCTGGCCCACGAGGTCCACGCTGGGGATCTGCAGGAAGCGCGCCTCAAGCTTGGCGAAATTGTGGTCGACCACCGCCTCGTCGCCGTAGAGCGCGAACCGCATCATCCAGCGGCCCAGTCCCATCTCCTTGGCGATCTTGTCGATGACTTCCTCCGGCATCGGCCCCTCTCCGGTGTACCACTCGGCGCGGGTGGTGAGCATCGAGGCCATGCACAGCGTGTTCGACAGCTGCGGGCGCATGTCGATGGTGCCGGCCAGCATGAGCTCGCGCAGCGCATCGACCACGGCGGGCATCTGCGCCTCGTCCCAGACGCGCAGCCAGAGCGGCATGTATACCTCGGGCTTGGGCATCAGCCAGTAGCCCATCTTGGTGACGATGCCGTAGTTGGACTGCATGAACATCTCGGTCGATGTCGGCCCGAGTCCGCGCTTGTACAGCGGCCAGGTCGGGTTGTTGTCCATGGCGCCCGAGCCGGTGCGCATGAGGTCGCCGTTGGGGAGCACGACCTCGAAGCCGCAGTGCGAGGCTTGGTCGATCGAGTACGGCATGTAGGTGAGCCCGTGCTCGAGCGTGTTTGAGACGACGCCTCCCCAGCCGATGTCCACGATGGATGCAACGAGGTCGTGCCCGCCGGCCTTGATGGCATCGTGAAGGTCGTACCAGCTCACGCCGGGCTCGACGATCGCGTAACCGAGCTCCTCGTTGATCTCCAAGACGCGGTTCATCTCCCGGAAGGAGAGCATCACGCTTCCGCGCACCTGGGGCGCCGCCCCGCCGTAGCCGTTGTTCTTGCCACGGCCGATGGGCCAGAGCGGGACGCGGTATTTATTGGCGATCCGCACGATGGCCTGAACATCCTCGGTGCTCGCGGGACTCACGACGGCGGAGGGAAGATTCGTGGCGGAGCCCGGCACCTGGAAGGGATCCCGGAAGCCCTGCAGGGATTCGGCATCGGTTGCGACGTTCTCGGCTCCGATGGCCTCGACGAAGGCGGCGAACGCGGCCTCGAGGTCGTCCTCGGTGACGCCGGGAGGGAGCGGGCGGGTCGATGTCGCGGAAGTGTTGCTCATCTTTTCTGGTCTCCTGATTGCTGCGGTGTGGGTGGTGGTGTGTGTTGTCCATGGTGCGCCAACCTGGCTCCGAGCGGTGAGTCCGTGGGGCGATGGTGCAGTCCGTGCACAGAAGTGTGCACAAACTGCACCATCGCCCCGCCGAAGCCTCCGCGCCCCTGTCCGCCGTGGTTGCATGGGGCTCACTAAATATGGCGAGATGAATGGAGAAGGAACCATGGCTGGTGGCCGTCTGGAAGGAAAAGTAGTCCTGTTGACCGGCATCGGGGGCGGCATGGGCCGGGAGACCGCCCGGCTGTTCGTGGCCGAGGGCGCCATACTTGTCGGTTGCGACCTCGATGCCGACGGGGCCGCGGAGACGGTGAGGCTCATCGAGGCCGGGGGCGGATCGATCGAGTCAAGCGCCCCGGTGGATCTGGGCAACCGGGAAGAGATCGATGCCTGGGTAGCCGGCGCGTTCGAGCGCCACGGCCGCATCGATGTGCTCTACAACAACGCCAGCAAGCCGAAATTCGCGCCGTTCGCGCAGATGAGCGGTGACGATTACCGGTTCACCATCCAGAACGAGCTGGATTTGGTCTGGGATGCCTGCCAGGCAGCCTGGCCGCATTTGGCCAAGGTCGGCGGAGCCATCGTGAACATCGGATCCGTGGCGGGAATCCAGGGCGCACGTGCGCTGCCGCAGGCCGCCCATGCTGCGGCGAAGGGCGCGGTCATCGCCCTGACCCGGCAGCTGGCCGCCGAGGGCGTGGCTGCGGGGGTTCGGGTCAACTGCGTGAGCCCCGGGGTCATGGGAACCCCGCCCGTGCTGGCGATGTTCGAGGAGTTCGGCGAGAACGCACCGGTCGCGCCGATCCTCGAGCGCACGATCGACGGCAAGCCGGGCGATCCGCTTGCCGTAGCGTACGCCGGGCTGTACCTGGCCTCCGACGAGGCTAAATGGGTCACCGGCTCCCATCTCGTCGTCGACGGCGGAGCCCACGCCGTGATGTAGTTCTTGGCGCGATCAACAAGAGGATGCTTCCGCGGGAATTCCCTTCATCGTGACCGAGAAAGTCATCCCCGAAAGCGATGACACACGCAGGGTCGCCTACGCATCAGGTGCCCTCACGGGACTGCGCGATGCGTTGGACGACGGCATCGACATCCGCGGCTACGACCACTGGAACGCGTTGGACAAGCACGAATGAGGCAGTCTTGTTCCGACATTCGGGTTGATAGCCGTCGACGGATAGACCTTCGTGCGCACGCCCAAGTCCTCCGCAGCGTGGCTCGACGCAGCCGGCTTGTCCCGGTCAATCGACCTGTTTTCCATGAAGCGATGCCAGCAAGCGCATTCGAGTAGCGCGTCAGGCAACCTTGGCCCGTCTGAAGAGTTCGGCGCGATGAATTGCCCAGCGCGGCTTGGGGTCGATGTCGTGGTGGTTCCGCCAGGTGCTGTGGCGGCGGATCAAGCCTGCCTGTGCACGGCGACTGGAGGAATCGGTGTTGCTGGGATTCATGCTGGCTCTGTCCGACGTGGCAGGTCTTGACTGGAAGGGCGAGGGCCTGTTCGCCACGGTCGTGGCCGGCTCATTCGGAGGCACCTACCTGATTGCCCGGGTTCCCCCGAGGCGCCGGGCGCACGCCCGCCGCTGATGGCCTGACGAAAAACCGGGTTCTATCAGGCCTTCCAACGCCAATCACCGAACCGCGGCAATGCACCCGATTCCCCCGTCGACGACAACAAGCCAACTACCGTCGGCAGGTGGATCGCGGCGGCACATGGGCTGGATTTCTATCCGGCGTCAGCCTGCGTGTTGCCGGTCGATGGCGGCCTGCAGCAGCCGGGCCGCCTCGGGGAACCTGTCCGGGGCGCTGCCGGAGTAGTTGAGCCGGACGAACGGGCCCGCGGGTTCCGCGGGGAACTAGTCGTCGCCGGCGGCGATGATGAGCCCGCTCGATTCGCAGTCCCGCACCAGCCGGTCGAGGTCGATGCCGTCGGCCAGGCGGAGCCAAAGGTTGAGCCCGCCGGCGGGAACGCGCTCGAGGTTCGCGTCGGGCGCGTGGATCCGCAGGCTCTCGACGAGCAGGTCGCGCGGTCGCGCAGCTGGTGGCGCAGCCCGCGCTGGTGGGCCTTCCACGCCGGCTGGGTCACGACGTCCAGGGCTGCGGCCTGCAGAAGCCCGCTGACCTACATCGCCTCCGCTCCCCTGTCGGCCACGATGCGCTCAAGGACCGGGCCGCGGGCGATCACGGCGGCAACGCGCAGCGCCGGCGAGACGCTCTTGGTCAGCGACCGCAGGTAGATGCGTGGCCGCCGTCGTCGTGGGCGGCAAGCGGGCGGGGATCCGTGTCTATGGCCAGGACGTGCGCCCAGTCGTCCTCGATCAGGAAGGCCCCGTGGTTGCGGACCAGACCGAGGATGTCCTTCCCCCGCTGCGGCGACCATTGGATGCCCGTCGGGTTGGCGTAGGTGGGCTGGGCATAGAACGCCCGGGCCCCGCTCTGCCGGAAGGCCCGGTCCACACGTCCTCCGGATCCGGCCCGTCGGGGCCGCAGGGAACCGGCACGAGGCTCACGCCGGCCTGGGCCGCGGCAAGGATCGCCCCCCAGTAGGTCGGTGATTCGATCAGTAGCGGTTCGCCCGGACCGACGACGGCGTGGAAGATCGAGCTGAGTCCGCTCTGGCTGCCGGAGAGGACCAGCACGTCGCGGGCGGTCGGCGGGGAGACGTCCACCGGAGCGGCGGCGCCCAGTTCCGCGGCGAACCAGGCCTGCAGTTCCGGCAATCCCCGGACAGGGGAACGGGTCAACGCGATATCGGTGCGGGCCGCACGGTTGAGCGCGGCGTGCACCAGCCGCTCGGGCAGCAGCTCCCGGTCCGCCTTCCTACTTCGGGACGCAAACGAGTATAGGATCTCGCCTGGGCAACCTCCGGCCCGTGATAAACATCTGCATTTCGACGTCAGGCATTGGACATGCCCGCATATTTTCAGGTCAGGGTAGATTAGTTGGCTGGTTCACAATCGCGACGAAGGAGTTCCGCGAGAACCCCCGAAGCCATCACACCCACTATGAAAATTACTCCAAGGCGGCAACACGGACATGCAATCGGTGATGAACAAAGGTTGGCGGTTTGTACCACTGGCGTGCGCGGCCTTGATGCTGCTCGTTATTTCTGTGGTGGATCCAGTCGTTGCGGGGGCGCCGTTGTGGCAAATAGATGAAGAAGGTTTTGGGGTCGCTCTGGCCATCCCCTTGATCCCATGGCTTGCCTGCACAGCCCTGGCTGTGGCGATTGGATTTTCGACGAAGTCGCGGACAGTCATCGCGCTTCTATCGTTGTTGTCGCTGTCGTCGGGGATCATTCCTGCTTTTGTTTGGACACTTTTGCTGGGCGATGTCGTCCCGAGTTCGAGTTCACTTTGGATCTCCATGGGCATCTCGGCAGTCGCGATGGCCGCCCTTCTTGCGCTGTTGCTCGGCCTTGCCGGTAGGAACCTACTCCGTGGCGCCCTCGGCCGCGGAGCGGATTAAGCACCAAGAACGCACCCCGTCGGCGTTCAAAGAGTTTGTTCCCAAGTGACCCGGTAGCCGCTCCCTCAAACGGGACCCGCTCATTGGAATAGAGGCAATTTGAGGAGACGCTTCCCGAGTTATCCTTCTGCGGTTCGCCGTGTCTCCTCGGCTATCTTGATCACTCGGTCGATCACGGTGCGCGTACTTACTCGGGTTCGCGCTTCCGGCCTCGTCAGGATGTCGATGTGTCGGCCAAGGACGAGGCCCTCGATCGGGCGCAGAACCACTTGGTCTCGAAAGTATGGAATCAGCCCGGTGTAGCGAGGTAGCAGACCCACGCTACGGGTTTCGGCGATAATGGCTGCCACCATATTGAACTCATTCACTCGATGTGTAATCTGAATCGGGGTGCCCGCGCTTGCAAAAAGCGCTTGGACGATCAGTGGTTCGAGAGCGAATCCCTCATGCGCTGCCACCCAGGTTTCGTCCGCCAGATCAGCCAGGCTCACCGTCGCTTGTTTCGCCAGTGGATGTTCACGGTGGATCGCCAAGTCGATCGGCTCTTGCAGCACCGGCGTGACATGCACTCTGCGTGTAGGCCAGGGATCTGATGTCAGTGGACGGTGAGCGATCACGACATCGTGGTCACTGACTAGATCGACGAACTCGTTGACCGATACGTCCTCGTCTCGGCAACGCACCAAGGGACCATCGGGATCGTTGAGGCTGCTCGCAATGAGCGCCGGAAACCAGGCTAGGCCGGCGCTGTGAAAAGCAGTGACTGCAACTGGTTCTCGACGCGCCTGAAGATATTCGGCGACGGAATTCTCCGCGCGAGCAAGGGATTCCAGCACGTCACCGCCAGCATCTGCCAACCGCTCGCCCGCGGGAGTGAGCACCAGCACTCGGCCTCGCTGCTCGGTGAGGGGGATTGGCATTCCACGCTGCAATGAGGCAAGTTGCTGGGACACCGCAGACGGAGAAAGATGCAGTGCCTGTGCCACTGCGGTGACCGATCCACGGTCCCGGAGCTCGCGCAGCGTTCGAAGGTGATGGACTTCCATGAAGCACAGCTTACTGGATATTGAAGATACTGCCCGTTGTTCTGAATCCGATGCGCTCTCTACAGTAAAAACATGTCGTCTTCTTCCCCTTCCGTTCGCCGTTTGCTCCCCGATTTTCTGCTCTTGATCGTCGCGATTATTTGGGGAGGCAGCTATCTGGCAACTCAAGATCTGGCGACAGCCTCGTCTGCCGCGGCGGTGATGTGTGCTCGCTTTGTGCCCGCCGCGATGATCTTGGTTTGTGTGAATTTCGGCCGACCAAAAGTTCGGCTCGGGGATTCAGCTTTTCCAGGCATTCTGCTTGGAACTCTCCGGGCGGCGACCATCGCGCTGGAAACGATCGGCGTCACGCTCACGAGTGCCACGAACGCAGGACTCATCATCGCCCTGTCCGTTCTTTTCACCCCGATACTGGAATCCGCGCTCACCAAAAGACGGATGCCCTCTTCCTTGATCACAAGCATCCTGCTTGCCCTCCTCGGCATCGCGTTGCTCGTAGGCGGGCACGGATTCGCCGGATTCAACATTGGCGACGGACTGATGCTCGTAGCGGCAGCAACACGGGCGCTACTCGGTGTTGCCGAGGCACGGTTTACCGTCGGTCGAAACTCCGATGTACTGGGATTGACTACGGTCGAGATCCTGTTTGGGGCGGTCATATTCGCGGTCTGGGGCGGAAACTCGCTGCTGGAGCATATCCCAGGATTTACTGTCGCAAATTGGCTCGCCATTGCTTACCTGTGCCTAGGCTGCACCATCTTCGCGTTTCTGGGGCAGCTATGGGCAACGAAGCACACCTCGGCTTCACGTGCAGGTATGCTCCTCGGCACAGAACCCGGGTGGGCTCTCGTCGTGGGAGTGCTTCTTGGCGGAGATCGAATTGGAACGCTCGGATACGTGGGTGCCGCGGTGCTCCTGGTTGCGACCTGGTGGGGTGCACATGCCGAACAGCGCTGGCGCGGGAGCGGCCTGGCCCGCCAGAACCTCGCAGTACCCGTGTTGAGAGACACGGCCGACGACTGAACCCTCGATTGGCACGGGCGCGCGATGGTCAATGGCGTTCCGGTGCGATACCCCGACTCACGCATCCCCTAGTTCTTTCTGTCGCGGACGGAGGGGCGAGGCTCACGGCACCTCGATATGTCAGGTTCCCGGGCCAGTGGGGATACTCTGTGCTCTGGGTTCCGCATCGGGCCGAGATTTGGCACGCCAAGACACTCACTCGGGCGCCTCCAAGCCGGCCGCTTTCTGCATCCTTCTCTGATCAGAATGCAGCAGCAACCGTGCGAAGACCCTGTCACAAACCTGCCTTGACGATGCGTAGCTCCATTTTACGCTTGCTGTCACACTGTCCCGCTAATCCTTTCCCCATATGGAAACAGACGCAGAACAGCTGTTCAGCAGACTTCTGAACCGTGCATGGTTCAAGCCACGGGATGAAACTCCGGGAATCTGCGTTTCGCTCCCTATTTGAACGGAAGCGGGCTTCGGCTGCAAGCGATGGACTAGAAATTCCAAGCCCATCCGCCATGGCCGTCGTTGTCGTAAATGATCCGACCGTGCTTGGTGGGGGAATCAAGAATGATGTACCCCTCATTCACTGAACCGCTTATGACGCCGATGGCGGCCACCGGTTGGTGGTCGCAGCTCATTGCCTCGCTCGTTCCCTGTTCGATGGACTCGGTGGAACCGGCCGGTTCAATCGTGAATGAGTACGGGCTCGTGTCGATTGAGGTGTCTTCCACGCCGGCAACTTCATCGGCGGCCTTGGTGAGTTCCGAGCGGATCTTCACCGCCAGGAAACATTTGTGGCTCGGGTTGACGGACGTTCCGTCGCCCAGCATCGAGCATGAATCCATGACCTTTACCGACTTCACCGTGAGGGTCATGTGCGGCTTTTCGGCATCCCTTTGGATCAGGGAACCGGTCTCCCCCAGTTCCTTGATGATGTTCCCGTTGCCATCGAGTTCATTCCTCTGTCCCGTCTCTGGATCAGTCGTGACCGGGCGCGGCCGCTTTTCCGGGGTCCCACCGGGCGCGGGAAACGGTGGATCGGTTGGACTGACAGTGGCGTTTGGAGCTGCACCCGGCGGCGTAGTTCGGGCCATGGGGGTTTCTGGCGAGTCTGTCGTCGAAGACGCACTCTCGGCACTAGTTGGGGCCAATGGGGGTTCGGGCGCCGTGGAACAACCGGACACGAACAGTCCAAGAACAACGCCAACCACAAGAAGATGAGGCAGACACCGGGCTGTGCTTTGTCCTGGTTTCAAGAATGCTTTTCCTTGTACGTAGTGGGCGCTGTTCCTGATCATCCTTCCACACCTGCTTTAGTCGGCTAATTCAGGGACTGGGTTGGGGTTGCGTACACTCAGGGATTTCACGCCGCCGAGCATTGTCGCGATGCTGCCTTGGCAGAAATGGATCGACTTACTTGCGGATCAGTTTGGGGACTGGACTCCGGTGCATCGCCTTCGGGCCGGATGGAAGCCGACGCCAACTCATTGCGCCACGGAATCCAGAAGGGCCAACCCGACGCACCTCAGCAGCCGACCGCCTGTTGTTCGGATACCGTTCCCCAATGGGAACCGTCTGGAACGATTACCTGGTTCGGATTGCAGTCCATGTGAAACGTAGTGCTTAGTTCCTGGTGCTTAGCTCTGCTCCTATTTTGGTTCAGTGTGTTCTCGTGCCACCAGCCTCAAGAACTTTTGAATTTGATTTGGCCCACGTCGTTGGTGAGTACAAGTGATTGGTTATCCAGGAAGTACGTCGTGGGCATCTTGACGAAGGCAGTCGTCCACATGCGGTACTCGACTGTCGAACCAATGCAACCATCGGCAGATTGGATCATGGCCGCAGAATCTGGATTAATAACATCGGCATCAATGGACACCGGAACGTTAAGAACACCGCAGGGCATCCGAATCGTCATGGTTAGTGACTCATCCATTCGGCCAAATTCCACCTGAACCGGCGCAGATGCAACCCAGGACAAATCCTGGCCAGAAGCGCTGCCCTCAGTGGAGGTAAAGGCCTTGCACTCGAATCGCTCAGTGACAACACTCTCGCTGTACGTGGATGCGAGACAGCCTGATGGGGATTGTGTCGGGGAAACCGAGCTGGACACGGATTGCTGGGCGGAGACATCTCCACAACCTGCGAGGACCAGGGCAAACATCAACATCAGCGGCAAACTCATGCGATTCTTCATGGAACCGTTCCCCTCGTTGATTCTTTGAACTTAGCAGGCGCAAGGAGAGCCATCTGGGGCTCTATAGCGGTTTCTGTTACTCGAAGACAGAGGTGTCCCGTATGCCGTTCCACTTACAGTCAGCGCAGTGCAGTGCAGTGCAGTGCAGATGATCTTGGACCCCAACATATCGGTTATGCCCGGGTTTCCGCCCGCAAACCGCTGAACCTAGGTTCCCCTCCCCCTGGAAATATTCGACACGCTTGGCGCCTCGGTGCAATCAGGCTACCTCTTGATGCCGGCGACTGCATCTACGGGAACGTCTTAGCAATAGAAGGCGCTGTTGGTGCCAAACAATCTCACGAAGGCCGTCAGATAACAGATCGGACAAGGGCATTCAGAAAAGTGTGAAGTGATCGTAGTCTTGGCCATATGAACTCAAACTCAGAAAAATTCCCACTTTCCCAGGCGTTTCTCGAGTCCGCCCAGGCCCGAGACGATGCGTTTATCGAAGAGGTACGGACCTCTCGCCCGCTCGGGGAGCTGATCGACATCATACTCAAGCACCAGCGAGGTCAGATGGAGTTGATAGGTACGACCATGGGGCGGCTTGAATCGAAGATCCAGGCGGTTTGTGAGGCAGCAGGGATTAACGAAACTGACTACCAGGACGTGACGCTCATATCTCCGAAGAAGGTACCAGAGTGATCTAGAAAATCTCCCGGCGACAAATAGCGTTTCGCTAGATCAACATTCGATGCAATCGGTAGAAGCGACTATCAAAAAACTTGTGGGAGATGTCTCGTAATTGAACTGGCCGCCGAAAGTTGGTTTCAGGCGGTTCCTACTCCGACCTGGCGCTCGGCGTCACTGCGCAAAATGCAGAATTCGTTGCCCTCTGGATCGGCCAAGACCACCCATCCCGACCCGTCCGCCCGGCGGCGGTCGGCGACTTCGAGGGCTCCCAACGCCAGCAGTCGATCTAGTTCCTGGTCACGGGTGCCCTCAGCCGGTTTCAAGTCCAAGTGAACGCGGTTCTTAATCTGCTTGGCGTCCGGAACCTCGATGAACAACAGTCGGCTGGTACCGTCCTCCGAGAAGATCATGCATTCTTCGTCACCGACTTCGTTCGGGTCCTTAGGGTCTTCGCGGTAACCGAGGACAGCGCCCCAAAACACCGACTGGGCGAAGGCGTCAAGGCTGTCAAAAGTCGTGTGAGAGATCAAAGCCGTCATGGCAACCAGCGTAGTTCGATCCCCGGAAGTCGGTCCAGTATCTCGGATCAATTTCGCTCCCCTCGTAATTGGCCGTAAGCCGTTCGTTATCGGGATTGAAACGCCTGGAAACTTCAGTGTCCTCCGGCTATCGAATGACGGTCATGCCCCACCATCCAAGGCTCGGGGCCCGCGTCCACCGAGTAAACTCACTGGACGCGTGGCAAAGTGGCGAAACGGGAACGCCCCCACGCCATCGATCGTGGCGCGCTGGAGCCGCGCAGATCAAGCCTTTGATCTTCACATCGATGGGCACGCGGTCATCGACATCGTCGATCCCAACAAAAAATGGCTTGTTTCTCCGTTTGCACGCCGGTTCACGCGTGTAGCCACTCGAGGGTGGTTGGCTGAGTATCGAGGGATGTTCGACTAGCGTGACGAGAGGCTCTCGGAACGAGAAGCAGAAATCGCAGGCGATCCGGGTTGCAGGATTCTTGCAGTCGACGTCGAAGCCAACACCGTCGCCTGGAGCCGACCACACTGGGCCGGAGACTACGAAGCCGATATTGCGCCCGAAGCCGATGCTCCGACTTCATTCCTGCCACAGATGCTGGTTTTCAACCGTGCGGATTGCGACGTCGCGCTGGCCGACACGGAGTGGTTCATCGCTCGCGCCGGGTTGCACCGGACGACACCGGAAGCGAGGCTCTGGCTGGGTCGAATGCGCAACCGCTTCACAAACCTGTGGGACACAGTAAAATCGCAGTCGCGGCCCACGCAAGGCGAAGCTGGAAACCCTGGCTGTTCCGGCCATTTGAACCATCCATTGAGGCTCGCATCAAACCAGCTGAGCACAGTGGCGAGGTTGGTTTGATGCGAGCTTCAATCGACGGACTACTGGTTCAGCTGCATGGCCTTACCCTCGCACTGTGTAACTCGCCAAAACGCCCTTGTGGTCCGTCGGCCACGGCGCATCTGCCAGCACGAACGGATCTTTTCCTGATTCCGCAACCCGCTGATTCCGCACAATCGATTCGCGAGGGCCCACGACACTGGCATCTGTCAGCTTTAGACGAGCATCCGGGTGGTGGAAGACGTAGTCAATCCGGTCTCGCTCATCAGCCTCCGGTGCCCACGTCAACACACCTACCGGGGCATTGGGATTGCTCGCGGGCCATGTGAATCCAGCATGAGTGACGGGGTTGGGGTACTGGCGCCGATAAGCGTCCACGTACCCGGCATCCTTGAGCAATTGCGTCGAACGCCATCGATGAACTACACCGTTGTGGTCGAATAGCTGCGCAGTCCGGTTGGTCCAGTCCAGCGTCGAAGGCTCATTGAAGTCGCCGCCGATGATGACCGCGCGTCCAAGTCGTCGTTCATTGCGCGCATCCTCGATGAACTGCGCGATCACCTTTGGCCGTCCGGAATCCTCATTGACCTGGGCAACAGCACCCTCATCGGTCACTGGACCGCTGGGAATCTTGTTCCATCCGTACTCGGAATACTCGCCGCTGGGCACGCCCGCACCGTAACCGCGAGGCAAGTACGTTGCGTACCACCGGTATTGCAGGTGAGCTGCGTAAGCAGCGATTTCAACAGAACCTACCGTCACTACCGCCTTGGTCATGTACGGCAACGTGGTCGCCTCACTGATCGGGTAGGCCGAAATGATCGCGTTGTCTCCGGTCCTCTTCTGCTGAAAGTTCACCCCTGAGGCGTTGAGCTTGGCCACGATATCCGGTGTAGTCTCGTTGGCCTCCGGGATAAAGACCAGGGTGGCGCCGGATTTCTTGATGATATCCGCGATCATGCCAACGCCGCCAGGGATCTGCTTGCCGCCGTGCCAGGCATTAAGAACCAGCACCTTTAGCGTGGTCTTCGACGGCGACGCCGCGGCGGAGGCCGCTCCCGCAATCGACAACGCCCCTAAAGCCGCAACTCCGGTAATTCCTTGAATAACGCCTCGACGTGACACCTGTGTCATCGATTTCCTTCCTCGCATGGGTTTGCCCTCACACGCTAGGGTGCTTGCTTGAACAAGATCCCTACTGACAGTAGGAATCCGGTAAACGCCACACGAACGGACAGCTTCGCCGCCGGCGTCATTCCAACTTGAGTTGCGGCTGTCCATGCGGTTGCTGCAGGGTAGGCTGCATTGGCTGCCGACGCATTCGCCACATTTGTGTGGATCGTTGTGCTGTGGTGCGGGTGATCAATGAATGAAGACCGGGGCAGCGGCACAAGAAGCCTTGGTTTTCCGCGACATCGGAATGCCCCGTGTGCCACACCTTCCCTCAGAATCAAATCGTGCTGGTTTCGATCACAGCCGAATCTGATGTTGTCCCGAGGGAGTCCCCCATCCGAACTAGAACGCTTTGGGAATCCAAACATCTTGATGCAGGGACCACGTGCCGGCGACCACCGTCTGACGGGCAGTAGGGCCGCCTCGCCACTGGAGTTGTTCGCTCCGCCTTGGTAGCTTTCAATCCATGGCCATCAAACTTGAGAACGTCGGCATCGCCGTTCGCGACCTCGAAGCAGCAATCGCCTTTTTCACCGACCTCGGTCTCACAGTGATTGGCCGCGATACGGTCAGCGGCGAGTGGACAGACACTGCCGTCGGACTTGATGGAAACCACGCGAACATCGCGATGCTCCAGACCCCAGACGGCCACGGTCGACTTGAGCTTTTCGAATACATCCATCCCCAGGCGATCGAGACGAACCCAACTCGTCCCAACGACATCGGCATGCACCGCGTGGCTTTTTCGGTAGACGACATAGACGTGGCCCTCGAGGTAGCCGCAAAGCACGGATGTTATCCACTACGCGGCGTGGCGACCTACGCCGACGCCTACAAACTCACGTACCTCCGTGGCCCCAGTGGAATCCTCGTGATGCTCGCCCAAGAACTGAAGAAAGTCTGACACGCGAATTGACCTAATTAGCTCGAATTGCCGGGCCTGAGGGCAGAAAGATTGTGCGGTAAGGGGATACTTGTCTGGGCATTTACGACAATGGCGAACCAGGTTGTTCTATGTATTCGCTCAGTAGTTTCGATCGCGGGGAAAGCCGCATTCGCGCAGCAGCACCGCGATCAAGCGCATGCCTGTCTCGCCAGGCGATCCTCGCCTTTCAGCCAACGTAGACAGCGATGGCGGTAAGTCTAAAGGGCTTGCTTGTTACTCTGCCACTAAACCGGCGACGACTTCTTCCGCATGGTCATTCTGATCAGCGCCGCCATCAACGCTGATACGGCGACAAGGAACGCGATCCCGCTGACCATGTACAGCGGCGCCTCCAGCGCGAATGCTGCCTCGGCGTTCCAGTCGTAATAGGTGTCGCCCACTGAGTTCAAGTTACCGAACGCCGTAAAGACGTATGCTGGCGCACCCAGGGCAATGATTCCAGCCCATATCGACACGGTTGCCCAGTTCGGTAGTGCGGTCCGGCGGTATAGCGTAGTCACGCCCCATGCAAGTGCGAGCAAGATGCCCGGCGCGGCGAAGACAAAGCCTGGAATGGCACTGTACTGCTGGCTCGCTGCATCCATGTCAGCGATCGTCGTGTCCAGCGGCACTCCGCTCGCGGCAACTACTGCCCAGTCGTTCATCAGCATCATTCCGAAGACGGAGTAGATGACGATCGCAACGATTCCGAGAAGGGTGAGCACTATCCGCATCATGAAAGCGTAGCAGTCTGCACTGGACGCCCAGTATTGCCGGATGACTAGAACAAAACCGAACTGACTTGGAAGTGATTCGCCATACTCCTGAGCGACTGCAGCCGGCGGCATTTCGAGAATTCCGTAAACACGTAGGCCGCGGCAGAGGATTTCCGCGGCCGCTTGCCTCGGGTTTATCGCTTCTTGCCCCCAATACCCGGCACGGACGCGACTTGCGTCATCCACGACGCGATCTGGCCTTCGTCGATGTCGTCCGTTGATTCGAGCTCCACACCTCGCGTCGATTTGCCCATCCCCACCGGTGTGATTGGCGGTACCGGATCGAGCGCAATGCCATTCACAAACATGAGCTTCACATGGCCGGCAAAGGCTCCACAGCTGAAGCACCATCCGTCGCCGACGCCGTAGTACGACATGCCCCACTTCACGGAGCGCCGGAGCTCGGGCAGCGTCCTGGCCGCCAGCGCATCGACCGCATCGGCGATGCCGCGCTGCGGCGGCGGCAGGGTGGCAATGTATGCGAAGACCGGCTTGTCGCCGACCGCCGCCTTCGCGGGCTTGCCCTGCCGGTCATGGCTTCCGGCAGCGTGGTGGCGATGTCGGCTTGCGCCGCAGTGCGCGGTGCCGGTTTTCGGACTTTCCTCCTACCGATCTCCCTGCTGGTCATGGACAGCATGATTCCTTGCGCCGCACAAGAAGGTGCTGGCAATTCGACCGCAGCGACCGAATGCGAGAATTGGGATTCGGCGGCCAGGCTATCGAAGGTTCGAGGCACTTCACCGTGTTGGTGCACGCGCATTGTCCCGCTGTGGTGGCCCTCCCCCGCTTCGCACTCCGCGCCGGCAAGACGTGTCCGACCCGCCGCGGCGAAGCGCGCGGCGGTTTCGACCAGCTGTGAGTGCATCGCGAGCACTCTTCTCGTTGCCACCTCATAGCGGTGTCGACAGCATTGTTGTGCTTCTCCGGGACATCAACCGATCGGATGCCGAAAGCAGCCGTGAAGGCCCCTTCTGTGTTCAATGCCCTGCTCGTTCTCACGACCATGAAATCCATAGCGGACGCCGCGTACCGGAAGCCTTGGGATGAGGTCCAGCATGCCGGCGGGATCGAGACCCCTACAGCTAGGTTGTCATCCTTCGACCAGGAATGGCTTCCCCCGGGTGAAGTTGCCCAAGGCGGCCGCTTGGAGTTCCAACCGGAAGGCTTCAAGACCCCAGTCAGCGCTGTGAAGGTCTCGGCAACACAGTGTCCATTCGGGGTCTACCTTACGGACATCCCCCCTGTATGGTCCACTGCATTTTGTGTCGGTGGGAAGTGGGCGGTTAGATGAGAGTTATGGCTATGGCATGGGACTTCAGGGCAAGCGATTCATCTGACGCGCACTGGATGGCGGAATTGCGGGCCGAAGCCATGCGGCCCGATCTCGAACGACTTGATCGTTACGACCCGGTACGTGTTCGTAAGCGCTTCCTCGATGCCTTCGTTCCCGCACACACGCGCGTCATAGTGGCCGCCGGCCACGACGTTGGGCTTGTGGCACTCCGCCCTGAGCCTGAAGCAGTGTGGATTGAACACTTCTATCTCGCCCCGCAGTGTCAGGGACAGGGTATCGGCCGCGAAGTCCTCACCCGAGTCATGGCGGAAGGCGATCTCTCAAAACCCTTCCTCCTAAACGTCCTCCAAGGCAGCCGGGCCCGCCGCCTGTACGAGCGCCACGGATTCATTCTGGATCACGAGGATCCTGTGGACGTCTACCTCAGAGCCTGGCCACTAGCGACCGCCCGATAGTCCTTTCTCAATCGGGTCGGCCATGCGTCGGGCGGCCCCACGATTTGATGCCGGTTTTTGCATTCCGATGCCCCACCTTCGAATGGACATCCCGGCTCTTAGCTGTCGAAGCTTGAGAGCTTAATCGTCATTTCGCGCGCAGGACGAAGAAGATAAAGCTCAAGAACGATTCCCTGTCCTTGAACTGTGGCGGGATGATTTCCTCGGGCGCGTCGGGCGAGTACGGAGGTTCGCTGACTACCTCGATCTGGAATCCGGCTTTGGTAAACGCATCCGTCATGGCGTGCAATGGCCGGTGCCAGTATGTCAGGGTACCCGGCTGGCCATTGAAGGTATGTTCATCCGAGTACTTCGTGGGCTTGAAGTAGTCAGTGCCGGGGTTTGTCCAGGGGTAGAGGATCGGATGGTTTACGGACATGATGAGTCTGCCACCGGGCCGCAGCACGCGCCGTATCTCTGTCAGAGGCTGCGCCCAGTCTTCCAAGTAGTGGAAGACCAACGATGCAACTGCATCGTCAAACGCGTCGTCGGCAAACGGGAGGGGCTGGCCAAGGTCGGCCACGAGCAATTCTGCCTGCGCGCCCAGTCTCTTCCTGGCCAAACCGATCATCGCTTCGCTGGAGTCGAATCCTGTAACTTCTGTACCACGATCGACAAGCGCTTCCGATAGGGGTCCGGAGCCGCAACCGGCGTCGAGAATCCGATGATTGCGGACATCACCCGCGAGCTTTAGCATCGCCGGCCGTTCGTAGAATGCGTTGACCAGACTGGTTTCGTTCTCGGCCGAGTACGCTTCGGCGAAGGTGTCGTAATTGGTGTCCTGAGACATGAATTGTTTCCTCCGTATGCCAGAAAGGGAGCAGGTATTTTCATGAGACTAGCAGTCATAGATCCTTGTCACAGGCAGAAATCGATACTTTCACCCGAAATATGCCCTACTGGATGACTTCACGTGAAGACCTGAAAACTCTTCTCACGCAGAACGCTCCCCTAACGCCCCCTCTTCCCCTGGTCGTGAATGATCTCAGGGGGTACCCGGCCGAGCCCTTGCTCGCTAGGCTTTGCCCATGGACGGGAGCGAGACATGAACCAACGGACCTACCCACAGGGCGTGCCGTGTTGGATCGACACCGAACAGCCCGACGTCGAGGCGGCCATTGAGTTCTACGGCGGACTCTTCGGCTGGACGTTCGAGGATGCCATGCCGCCGGGTACGCCGGGCCGGTACCTGATAGCCAAGCTCGACGGCAAGGATGTCGGCGGGATGGCCGGCACCCGGAATGATGCGGCGACGTGGAACACCTACATTGCCGTCGAGGACGCCGACGCCTCCGCGCGGCGACTGGTGTCCGCCGGTGCCACAATGCAATCGTCTCCCGCCGATGCGGGAGAGGGCGGCCGCGGTGCTGTGCTGACCGATCCGGAGGGCGCAGAGTTCCGCATCTGGCAGGCCAAGCGGCGTCCGGGGTCACAGGTGGCCAACCTTCCCGGGGCCTGGAACTTCAGCGACCTCCACACCGCCGACCCCGGAGCGGCGATGTCATTCTACGGGGACACGTTCGGCTGGAAGTTCGACGACCTCGGCTTCTCGCTGCTCATCCGCAGACCCGGCTACGGGGACCATCTTGAGGCGACAACCGATCCCGGTATCAGGGCGCGGCAAGCCGGGGTGGCCACGCCCTCCGGCTTCGAGGATGCGATCGCCTGGATCGCGGACGCGCCCCCCCACGAACCGGCCCACTGGCACGTCTCATTCACCGTGGCAGACCGCGACCAGACGGCGGCTGACGCCGAGCGACTCGGTGCCCGCGTCCTGGGCCAGAGCGACACCTATTGGACGCGCACGGCCTTGATCCGAGACCCACAGGGAGCGGAGTTCACCGCCAGCCAGTTCACGCCCCCATCTGCCTGAGCCGATTCCGCATCGCACGGTCAAGGTTGGGAGAAAGGGATTAGACTTCGGCGCATGGACTTCACATGGGACGACTCACAACGTGCGTTCACCGACGCCGCGGAATGGTTTGTACGCACCTCCGCACTTGTCGGTGAACGGTGGGACCAGCCAGGTCTGGGTGGGTGGGACATTCGTGCCCTCGTCGGCCACACGAGCCGCGCACTTCTGACCGTCGAGACGTACCTTTCCCGCCCCGCCCTGGCCGCAGAGGTCGCCTCGGCCGCGGACTACTTCCGTGCGGCGAACGTCGCCGACTCATCGGTCGAGGCCCGCGGCCGCGACGCCGGGAGCGCTTTGGGCGCCGATCCCGGGGGCGCCGTGGCCGAGATCGCCGCACGCGTGATCCCCCTCATCGATGCCAGGGATGGGTCCGAATTGGTGACGACGATCGCGGGCGGCATGAGGCTTCGGGACTATCTGCCCACGCGCACGTTCGAGCTGGCCATCCACACGGCGGACCTTGCCAGGGCACTCGAATTACCGGAGTACGTCCCGGACACGGCCGCGGCGCAGGCTCTCGGCATAGTGGTCGACCTTGCCGTTGACGGAGGGCACGCCTCCCCGCTCCTGCTCGCCGCCACCGGCCGACCGGGTCTTCCGCCGGGCTTCACGGTTCTTTGACACGCGGCGTCAGCCCGGGCCGTTCCATTGTGACCGAGGTAAGTGGCGACGATCGTGGATGCGACCTACCCGGCCATGCGCCCGGCCGCTTTCGGTCTGGCCTACCTAATGGCCCGGTTTGCGGGCGATGATCGTGTAGGTGCAAGGCACAAGATCACGCTCGGCTTCCGGCCACGCGAAACCGTCCGGTACTTCGACCATGCGAGGGCTGAACTTCCACGGAAGCGTAGTGCCCTCGTCGAGACGAAGAATCTGTAGTCCCGCCCCGATGAGCGAGTTGAGGATTTCGGAGAGGGAATGGGCCCACTGGAACGTTCGGGGGTGAGCCACCTTGCCGTCTCCGGCGTAGGTGGATTCGTCATCCCAAACCTGCGCCTGCCCGTTGCCAAAGTAGGGGTAGCGAAGCTGCAGTCCGTCGGCATGCTCATCAATGGCGTAGAGGGAAGGATGCCCGTCACGCATGTAAAACGTCCCTCCGGCCCGCAGGAGCCCCGCGACTTGTGCTGCCCAACGGTCCAGATCGGGAAGCCACGTAATGGTTCCTATGCTGGTGTACACGAGGTCGAAGTCGCCATCCACGGCGGCACGGGCATCGAGAACATCGGTCTCCACCCACTTCACTTCGAGGCCCAGACGGTCAGCCAGCCCGGCGGCAGATTCCAGGGCGGATGGGGAGAAATCGACGCCGGTCACGCGTGCCCCTGCCCGGGCCAAGGACAGCGTGTCGGTGCCGATGTGGCACTGGAGATGGCACACATCCAAACCCGAGACCGTGCCGTCCCGAAGGAAGGGCGCGAGTGCAGCGATGTCGGTTCGGATGACGCCGGTCAGGTGGTCGGGATCGTCCAAGTCGCTGATCGCGTACGCCGCTTCGTGCAGGGGAACTCGGTCTTCCCAATTGTCTCGATTGCTCGCTCGAGCAGATTCCCAGTCGACTGAAACTCGATTGTCATCCATGCTCGTCGAGTCTATGCCCAAGTCAGGAGCCATCGCTTTCTGTGTCCATCCGATCAATTCAAGTCCGCTTTCGGGAGGCTCGGCGTTCAATGTCCGGACGTCGTCTACAGCAGGCCGTCGACATTGGACACCCGTCGATCCTCGCCGCGGATCGTGGTGCCGTAGCGGTCCCCGTTGGGGAGTTTCGCTGTGACCTTTTTCAGGGCCGGGTTATCGGCCTTGAGCTCCCTCGTAACACCCCATGCGACGTCGTACAGATCCAGGTATTCGCCGCGTTCCGGACCATGCAGGGTCCGGTTCATGTCTTGTTCGATTCCCACAATTAGTTCACCTTCGGCTCCGGGTGCAAAGGATTCGATGAAGTAGAAGGGGTACGTGATTGCGTCCGGGCATTCTACAGATTGGGATTCGAAGAACTCCGCCCCGAGCTCCTTGGCCCCGTCTTCGGCTTCGGTGTTCGATGCCGACACTGTCCATGCAACACAGCCTTTATCCCATGCTGCTTCGGGACAGCCCGCTTCCAGAGCCGACTACTTCACTTCCTCCACGCTTTTGACCTTCACGGCTTTCAGCGGCGCGGGCTTGCTCGGAGCGATGGCCGGAACGGGTTTGACCTCCTCAGGTGGTGCATCTGGGGAGCCGTTGCAGCCGGCTAACCCAAGTGTGCCGACCAGCAAGGACGCGGTGAGCGCAATTTTCTTCATGCGGTTCCTACCTTTGATGGGTTTACTACTGAGCCTATGCCGACAGGCGGACGAGTGGCCAGTTACGACATAGGCCACGGCGATAACGCAGACTGTCCGACGTCTGCCATGGATGTGGAACTTCCCTGCACGCGCGGCGGGATGGAGAGGCCCGCACTGCTGCCATGGGGTTTAGGCGCGAGCGGTGCAACCATTGCTTCAGCGTCATCTTTGTCCCGTCCGATCAAGGTTCCCTCTCTTGATACTTGAATGGGCCCGGTGCCGCTCTTAAAGGTGGTGCAGGTTGAACAGGTAGAGCGTTCTGGCCGCGCGCCAAAGCGAGGCCTGATTGATGGGGTGCCCATGTCCAGTGCCGAATTTGGCTGCAAAATCCCACTCCGTCCGGGCAGTTGCAGCCGAAACGTGCAGTCGGCGTAAGGTAGCCGCATGATCCTTCCCGCTGTTCGAGACCCTCGGCTCGTGAGCATCCGCCGTGGCGGGACGCTCACCGAAACCGACCACCGGCTTCTGGCTGTATGGGCGGCTCTATGCGCCGAACACGTGCTGTCCTTGTTTGAGGAATCAAATAGCGAGGACACTCGACCCCGTGACGCAATTGAAGCGGCACGGGCATGGGCTCGCGGCCAGGCAAGGATGATGGATACCCGTGCGATCGGCGGGCACGCCATGGGAGCCGCACGCCTTCTGCACGGTGCCGCGCGCTTTGCGGCGTACGCCGCCGGCCAAGCAGCCTGCGTTGCCCACGTTCCAGAGCACGACCTTGGCGCCGCCGCCTACGCCATCAAGGCGGCTCGGGCCGCAGCACCCAGCGGAAAGGAAAAGGAGGCGGGCCGGGCCGAGCGGGACTGGCAGCGCCAGCAGCTTCCTGACAGTCTCTACAGCCTCGTTCTCGAAGACCAAGCCCGCCGCAACAAGATCTGCTGGGCTGTATTCGGCGACTGAAACCTCGGACCAATGACTTAGCACGGCATAAGTTCCCGAATCGGGATGGCTGGAATGCCGGACTACATCATTTCGGCGCGAAGCCTGCGTCTTGGGATGGATGACACCGGCTCAACATGTCGACCGGCTACACCACGTGCCGGTAGAGTGCCCAATGGTGCGACCTGGTCGCCTGAAAACGAACGAACCCCGGGGGGGACCTTGAAAGCACTCTGCCACGCGTGTAGCAAAGACGGTCTCCACGCTCCCCCGGGCGACGCATGCCGACGCTCACCAAACTCCAAATCCGGCACGTTTCTGATGCTCGCCGCACTCAGCATGGTGCTGGGCGCCTGCGGCGTCCAGCCTTCACCTGAGGTCGCGGCCCCGCGCCCGATCGAACCAAGCGCTGTTTCCACGCCCCCGGCGGCCGTCAACACGCGGTTGCAGTACATGAACGACCGAAGATTCTGGGACATCATTGACCGCTCCCTGGCAGCGTCGGGCGGAAGCACAGAGCGCCAAGCGGCCGAGCTGGAGGAAATACTTGCGGCCATGCCGCCGGCCCAGATCGCTTCCTTCAAGGCCACCTTCGTCTCGAAAAACCTCGAGCTCTACACGTGGGATTTGTGGGGCGCGGCATACGTAGTCCTCGGCGGCGGTTGCTCCGACGACTGTTTCGAGTACTTCCGCAACTGGGTGGTCGGCCAGGGACGCGACTACTTCAAGGCCCTTCAGCGGGATACACAGGTGTTGGCCGACGGCAGGTTGGTCAGCGACGAACAAATCGGCGAGGCGGAGTTGCTTGCCTACGCCGGCGAAGACGCGTACCTGCGAAGCAGCAGCGGCCGGGACCTGTACGAGGATTACCCAGACAGCCCCTCGACGATTGCGGACGGAGAACCCTCGGGGAAGGCATGGGACGAGGAAGAAGTGGAGAGCCTCTATCCTGGCCTTACGCCACTTTCTGCGGATTAGGCAGGAGGAATGTAGAGCTGACTCGGTGGCGCCTGAGCAGTTGATGAGTTGGCTCAGCCTCCCGAGACAATAAACGGGCTGTCCACCACCCGATGAGCCGGCGACCGGACAGCGTCGGACCAGTTCCCTGATTCCTCCGTCTCGGCTTCCTCGCTCGTTGCTTTCATGGTTATGCATCCGTTAACGAAGTAGGCGTCCCGTGTACCTTCCCTCGCTGGTGAGCCGCGGATGAACAGAGCATTCCCGCCAGACGCGAGGTCGTAGGGATCGCTCAATACTGACGGTTGAATCTCGCCGGCATTGGTTGGTCCTTCGGTGGAGTGCGACACCCCAAACAATAAACTACGAAGGATTCTGCGTCAGGAATCCGCCCGGGATCGCCACCACCACAGCAAGATTCGATTTACAGCTCGTTGGCCCTTGGTTGAGCAATACTTGCGCTGAACTGACCTCCCAGCAGTCCTAGTTCCCCGCAAAGTTGGGAAAATCTCGATGCGGAATTCCACAATTGATTGGCATCCCTCCAAACAGCAGGATTCTACTTGTCTGCAGACCGACCCGGTGGTCCGATTGATGTGTAAGCCCCACCTTGACAGGTGGATTAGTCCTCGCCAGGCACTACACGATTCCGCTCCACGACGTTAGCAATTCCGTTGCTGATATCGGTGAGCGCGACCGCCACGCAGCGCGAGGTCACTATGGCGGTTCATGGATCGTCAAACTTTTTCCTGCAACCGATTGAAGGAGTACTCCCATGGGACTCGGAGACAAGATCAGCAACAAAGCCAAAGAAGCCACCGGCAAGGCGAAGGAAAAGATCGGTGATGCCACCGACAATGAGCGTTTACAGGCCGAAGGTGCCGCGGATCAGGCCGTGGCGAAAGCCAAGCAAGCCGCCGAGCATCTCAAGGACGCGGCCAAAGATGTCACTGGTCGTTAGATGAACGTTTATCGGCATCGCGGGCCGATGCAGGGAAGTGGACCCCACCGTCATAGTGGGGTCCGCGTCCCTGCATCGGATGCAACATACATTTGCGACTCCATCTCTTCGGCCTACTGCAAAACGGGCCAGCTTGATTACCAGCAAATTCGCCACATTTGTCACGGAAATCATCGGAGAGGACTCCCGTTGCCCCCTGCGCTTTCGGAACTAGCGCATCGGCACTTTGGCTGCATACCGGTCACACCAGCGGGCAATGCACGTTCCCATGAAACGGATTCATAGCGGTTTTACCAACACTGCGTGCGCACTATTTTCCAAACCCAGCCCCATTGCCGAGGTCACTCTTGAACGTCGACAACGCAACACCCAGCATGAAAATGTGTGCGTCGATGTCACACAAGTACCTGCCAACTATCCAGGTGATTTGGAGTTCTCGCAGGACGGTAATGAAAAGCAACAACGAAGAGAACGGAAGTAAACAAAATGCGCGGAAGCAGCCTTGTATGGACAATCGTGGGTGTTCTTCTGGCCGTAGCACTGGTGATCTGGATCGCTTCGGCAATATAGGACGTCTTCTTCGAATGGTTTCGAAAGGTCCTAGCCAAAGCTGGAGTGGGTACTTCAGGAATGGCTCGGATTACAAGGACTCCCTGTATTCCGAGCCATTCTGCCCCAACGGGAGTTGATGATGACTATCGCTTCATAGGCAGCGTATACACGATCACCATTTACGCGTCTGGAGTCACCATCGCGTAAATTGCCAAGCCCACAAGGCTTTCCAAATGACACCATGGGTATGGTGACTAGTCGCCATACCGGGGCATCGAGGGCGTCTTCTGCACGGCCGAGAGTACCGGAGCCGCGGAAACCACAGTGATCGACTGCCATAAGCACGTCGGCAATCCCAAGGTTGAAATGCGCGTTCCTTCGAACAAGCGGT
This sequence comes from Paeniglutamicibacter sp. NPDC012692, assembly GCF_042901625.1. Classification (NCBI taxonomy): domain Bacteria; kingdom Bacillati; phylum Actinomycetota; class Actinomycetes; order Micrococcales; family Micrococcaceae; genus Paeniglutamicibacter; species Paeniglutamicibacter sp. NPDC012692. Next base: position 303,199 of record NZ_JBIBDE010000001.1, on the reverse strand, counting down.
TCCAGGACAATCGATTTCTTGCACACCTCAGTTCGCATTTACGCAGCTGCGGTGCAGTGAAAGAATCCCAGGCCCCAGAAAGTGGCTTGCAGATCACGCCTTCATGCCTGTGTCGACGCCATGTAGTTCACCGGGCGGAATCACCGGTCTTATCTAGCGCGAGCCGTCGTCAGAGGATCACAGCTCCGCAAGGGGGGTATCCAGCATCCAGGCCAAGGAAGTTCCATCGACTCGCCCTTCGCGCATTCCCTTTAGATGTGCACTAAATAGGTCGAATGGAATCCGCGGGGAACGATAGGCTCGTGCCCTGTCATGGCTCAAGCAGTCGGGATCTTGCCAAACCAAAAGCTGCAAAGTTCCCTCATCGGCGTGAACCCATGCCGGGCCCCTGGGTATGCCAAGACCATCCAGCCTTCTCATTAGGGCCTTGGCCGAAACTCCCGATTCCCAAAGGAATTCGGCAAGTTCTCGCGGAGTCTGCCGGTTCCAGTCGATACTGCGCAACCGTGGCGCTGGCATCAATAGGGCCAGCGCAAAGTCGTTTGACCAATTGTCCGGATGCTGACTTCGAAGGCCAATGGCCAAGTGGCCACCGCTTAGCAACTCTCCAAGTTCACGAGCCAGCACCAAATTTGCTTGGTACCAGGCACCGGTAGCTCGCACCACGATGTAGGTCAGACCTCTGACACGCATGGCACGGGCATCGAAATCCGGCCCTTCGGCCGAGACGAAAACACCAATGCCATAACTTTCTTCAATGGCTGCGGGAAGATCGTGAATGAATGGACGATCCAGATTCCTGCCAAGGTTTTCGGCGACGAGCCCTGCCGCCGATTCTGGCGTCGTATCGGGATCAAGCAGCGGCACCGAACCAGTGTCAAGGCCGACCTCCCGATATGCTCCGGCAGGAAAAGCGACCGTCTCCGCGATTTGGTCTCGACGCCACGGAAGAGGATCCTTCGATTCGTCAACGAAGCTGTCGGGACGTGGATCGCCCGTTATTAACCAGCCAAGGGAAACCTCGAAAACATTGGCAAGCCGGGCAAGTTCACTCGCGCTGAAATTCCGTTGGCCATTGAGTGAACGACTTAGGGCGTCGGTGCTCATGCCGGTCTCTCGCGCAACCGTCGACTGATTCAACCCGCGCGGACTCGAATGCATCGCATCATGCACACGTAACCGGATCTCATCCAAAGGGTCCTCATCTTCCATGTGTGTAGACGTTTCCCACATCCAAGGCTGTCTTTTCCAGCTTCCGCCAATCGTTGCATCTTAAGCAATGCCTATTTGCAGGCCGCCTGCCAGGCAAGCACATGGACTAAGATCTGGATCACGATTTGCACGACGGAAACTAGGCTGTTTCAACCGTTCCTTCTCGGCATCTTCCCAACGGACACCAAACTGATGCACCGTTTTCCCCGCCCCCTCCCCTGGCAAGCGGTGCTACATCCCCCGCTTGGAGGGATCGCGGGTACTGTATGACGGTGGTCGGTACCGTCGGACCCTGCAGGCAGTTTCGATCTCCGCAACTCGGACTCCAGATCCCTGGATGCTCTTCCGAGCGGATTCTTCTTGCGAACGCCCCAAGGAGGTCAAAACCCTGTGGCGGCGGTTCTCCCTTTCCGCGGCCGAGGTCGTCTGTCGATTTCCCGAGAATACGTGACGTCATGACCAGAAGCATGTCAACAATACTTTGCCAGCGCGCAACATAGTGGCGTGTTTGCGACAATTTCGCCCGACAACATTGTCAAGCGCTCGTTTCATGTTTGAATAATCTGGTGGATCAGTTACAGAGAATCTCCGGCCCGAACGAAAACCTCTCCCGCGACGAAGCGGCATGGCGCGCGCGAACCCTCGATGTGCGCTCCTACGAGGTCAAACTTGACCTATCGGAGGCCCGTGACGCCTCCGTGACCGGTTACCGGTCCACCACCACGCTGGTGTTCACGGCCAAGGGCACGACCGAAACCTTCGTCGACTTCATCCACGAATCCATCGGTTCCATCACGCTCAACGGCGCGGCCATCGACCCCGCCTCCGCGGTGACCGGCTCCCGGATCTACCTCGAAAACCTGCTCCAGGGCGAGGACTCCCCCAACATGCTTGTCGTCGACGGCATGGCCCACTACTCGCGCAGCGGCGAGGGCCTGCACCGCTATGTCGACCCGGCCGATGGCCAAACTTACTGCTACACGCAGTTCGAGCCCTCCGACGCCCGCCGCGTCTACGCCAACTTCGAGCAGCCCGACCTGAAGGCGCCATTCACCTTCACGGTGCGCGCGCCCCAAGAATGGCACGTAGCCTCCAACCAGTCGGCCTCCGGCATGGAGGATCACGGCGACGGCACCGCAACCACGCACTTCGCACCGACCCTGCCGATCTCCACCTACATCACCGCGGTGCTCGCCGGCCCGTACTTCGTGGCAACCGACAGCTACTCGCGCACGCTGGACGACGGCAGCGAACTGGTCATCCCGCTGAACGCCACCTGCCGCGCCTCGATCGCCGAGCACTTCGACGCGCAGAACATCCTGGATCTCACCAAGACCGGACTCGACTTCTTCCACGAGCTCTTCGACTACCCCTACCCGTGGGGCAAGTACGACTCGGCGTTCGTGCCCGAATACAACCTCGGCGCCATGGAAAACCCGGGCCTGGTCACCTTCACCGAGGGCTACGTCTTTACCTCGCGCGCCACCGAGGGCCAGCACGAGACCCGTGCGAACACCATCATGCACGAGATGGCCCACATGTGGTTCGGCGACCTGGTCACCATGAGCTGGTGGGACGACCTCTGGCTCAAGGAGTCCTTCGCCGACTACATCGGCACCCTGGCCAACGACGAGGCCACCGAGTTCACAACCGCCTGGATCACCTTCGCCAACCGCCGCAAGGGCTGGGCCTACGTCGCGGACCAGCTGCCCACCACGCACCCGATCGTCGCCGACATCACGGACCTGGAGGCCGCCAAGCAGAACTTCGACGGCATCACCTACGCCAAGGGCGCCTCGGTGCTCAAGCAGCTCGCCGCCTACGTCGGCGCAGACGCGTTCCGCGACGCCTCGCGCAGGTACTTCCGAGCCCACGAATTCTCCAACACCTCGCTGCAGGACTTCCTCGCGGTCCTGGAGGACGCCTCGGGGCGCAACATGGATTCCTGGGCCGACGCCTGGCTCAAGACGGCGGGCGTCCCGGTGCTGGGCATCGAACTCACCGAATCCGAGGGCCTGGTCACCGCGGCACGGCTCACCCAGTCGGGCATCGACCCGCTGACCGGAAACCCGATCCTCCACCCGCACGTGCTGAACGTCGGGCTCTTCGACCTGGTGCACGGCGAGCTGACCCGCACCGCCAGCCACGCGGTGGAACTCACCGGAACCGGGGTCGACCTGGACTTCCTTGCCGGCGAACAGCGCCCGGACCTCATCCTGCCCAACGACGGCGATGCCACCTACGCCATGGTCGCGTTCGACGACCGCTCCCTGGCAACGCTCCTGGGCCACCTGGGCACCCTCGGGGATCCGCTGGCCCGCGCCAGCTGCTGGGCCGCTCTGTGGAACATGGTCCGCGATGCCAAGCTTGCGGCCACGGATTTCCTGGCCGCGGTGCGCACCCACGCCGAATCGGTCGCCGAGGTCTCGGTCTTCGCCTTCCTGCTTGAACAGGCCAACACCGCAATCGGCCAGTACCTGCCGCCGGAAATGCGGACCGGTGAACGCCAGGCACTGGCGGACGCGATTGTCGCCTGGCTGGACCGGGCAACGCCGGGCAGCGACGCGCAGATCGCCATGGCCCGCGCGCTGGCCAAGCTGGCCCGCGGCAACGTGGCCGCCGACGTCGTGGATTCGCTGCTGGCCGGCGAACAGCGCTGGGATTCCCTGGTCGTCGACGAGGACCTGCGTTGGGCCCTGTGGCAGGCGAAGGCCGCCACCGGGCTCCTCGACGAGGCCGCGCTTGCCGCGATGGAAGCCGACGCGGCGGCGCATCCGTCCGCCGTGGCAACCTCCGGCCGGCTGCTCGCGCTGGCCGCACGCCCCGACGCCGCCGTGAAGGCCGCGGCTTTCCGCGCCGCACTCTCCGGCCGCGACGCAAACGGCGCGGTCCTGTCCAACGAGGCGATCAGCGCGACCGCGGCGGGCTTCCAGCTCGGCAGCCACGAACTGCTCGATGCACACTACGTCGCCTACTGGCCGTCCCTCGAGGACATCTGGGGCGCGCTGACCATGGGCCTGGCCACGCGCGTCATCCGCGGGCTCTTCCCCGCCTCGCAGGACCTTGGCGATGCGGAGGTCCACCCCGTGGTGGTGGAGGTCGACGCCTGGCTCAAGGAACACCTGGACGCCCCGCGTGCGCTGCGCCGGATCCTGCTGGAAGAGCGCGACTCGCTGGTGCGATCGCTGGCGGGCCAACGTCTCTGCGTGGGCCACGCCCTGCACGAACTGGGCGCCGCGCGCTAGATACGACGTCTAGACGCAGCTTCTAGAAAATGGCACCGTGGGTCGGGGGTGGCGGGATTCGTTCCGCCACCCCCGACCCAGTATTGTCCCGGCAAGCGCATGGGGCCGGCGGACTCAGGAAATGCAGAACTCGTTGCCCTCGGGGTCGGCCAGGGTGTACCAGGTGAAGGGTCCCTGGTTCCCCGCGTACAGGAAGCTGGCCCCGCGCGCGACCAGATCGTCGCGCAGCACGTCCTTGTCGGTGCCGGGGTGCAGGTCCAGGTGCATGCGGTTCTTCACGGTCTTGGGTTCGGGCACCCGTTGGAAGACCATGCGCTGCCGCGGCAGCTTACCCACTTGGTCGGCCGGGCAGATCCCGGCGCCGATCCGCCAGACCAGCTCCCCGTGGAAGTCCATGGTGTCGGCCTCGGCGGCGTGGCCTTCGTCGACCATTTTCCTGATGAAGCCCGGCTCGATCGGCTCGACCGTCCAGCCGAGCGTCTGCGCCCACCAAGCGGCCTGCGTGTGCGGATCGGTGCAATCGAGGGTGACCTGTATCGATAAATCCATGGGCCCACGCTATTGCGCCACCGGCGGGGATTCAAGGTATGGGTACCTACGATGCGACGGGAGGCCGACCGGCGGGCCAGACTACGACGTTGTCCCGCATCCCGCTCCCTCTCGTGGTGACGGCATCACCGGTGCACGCTCGTACCGCCTCGAGTTCGACCAGCTGAAAGGGCTCCTGCATGACTGCGACACTCTGGGAGCTCCCCAATCACGGCCGGTTGGGTACCTGCCCACGGCCACTTATTGAACAGGAGGCGGGTCCTGCCTAAAGTCGTGACATGAACTGCATTTCGTCCACGCGCAACGTGGGTGTCGACGTGCCTCGGGGATGAAAGTTGGACGCGGGGAGGTGCCATGGCCGCCAGCAAGTACGTGGAGGCGTATCTCCAGCTGAGTAGGGCGGTGCACGAAGCGGGGCTGATACGTCGCCGCTACGGGTTCTACTGGGCCATGATCATCGGTTGGGTGCTGACCTTGGCAGGATTGTCGGTGGCCGTGGTCCTGCTGGGCGAAACCTGGTACCAGATCGTCATTGCCGTGCTGATGGGGGTGGCGATGGCGCAACTTGGCTTTCTGGCGCACGAGGCCGCACACCGGGAGGTCTTTGCCTCGCGGGCCTGGAATGAGTGGACGGCGCGAATACTCTCCGGATTGTTGATGGGCCTCAGCTACGGCTGGTGGATGGCCAAGCACAACAGCCACCACGCCCATCCGAACCATGAAGGCGAGGACCCGGATGTCGACTCCACCGTGCTGGTCTTTACTCCCGACGCCAGCGACCGGCGGACCGGCCTTGGCGCCAGGCTGGCCAGGCACCAAGGGATGTACTTCATTCCACTGCTATGCCTCGAAGGGCTGCACCTCCACATCGTCTCGTTGAGGACGCTCCTTGCCGCGCCGGGCGTGGTTCACCGGTTCAGTGAGATCGCGCTGATCGCCGTTCGGCACGCCGCATACCTGACGCTTCTTTGCGCCGTGCTGCCTGCGGGAATGGTCCTCGCATTTGTCGGCGTCCAGGTCGCCGTCTTCGGGCTCATGCTGGGTGGCGTGTTTGCACTGAATCACATCGGGATGCCCACCGTACCGTCCGGAGTACATATTGATTTTCTGCGCCGGCAGGTCAACCTGTCCCGAAACATCAAAGACGGCCCGCTGGTGCGATTCCTCATGGGCGGCCTGCAATACCAGATCGAGCACCATCTTTTCCCGGTGGCTCCACGGCCCAGCCTGCCGGCAATGCAGAAGCTCGTCCGCGAGTACTGCTCCCGATACGACATTCCGTACACCGAAAAGACCCTGCGCGACGCCTCCGCCACGGTGGTGGCATACCTGAACCAGGTCGGGGCGAAGAACCGGGACCCGTATGCCTGTCCACTGGTGCAGCGATACCGCGGGTGACAAAGCAACCGATGACGACACCAAACCATGATTGGGTCCACAGGACATCGAGAGAGGAACCCGCCCCATGAAAGTCACCGTACACGGTGCCATGTGCGTAGCCTCCGGCAACTGCGGTTTCGTTGCTCCCAAGGTTTTCCGGAACCGAGAGGAAAACGGTGGATTTGTGGAACTCCTGGCCCCGAACCCGCCGCAGACCGAATGGGACGCCACCCGGGAGGCAGAGATTCTATGCCCATCAGGGACGATCCAAATCGAGGAACACCCGATTCCGCCTCGGTAACCAGGCGACGTGCCGGACTGGATCCCGATGCGCTCGACATGCCGCGTAGCGATGATGTTCGGCGGGATTTCGTTGGTGCCCTCGCCGGCGACTATCGGCCGGGCTCCACCACGGTGTGCTAAAGGCACTGGGGCGTCATCGCGTACGCGGTAGGCACTACCGGTCTCGGTGCCCGCGGGCTTATGCTGTGGTCGTCCAGACCCATCCAGCATGACCGATCGAGCCCCGCAATGAGCAAGCTACGCGTCCACAATTTCTGCATCTCACTCGACGGCTTCGGGGCAGGTCCCCGGCAGGACCTCGAGCACCCCATCGGAGTGGGCGGCCACGCCCTGCACGGATGGATCTTCGACACCTCCTACGGCCGGTCGATGATCGGGAAAAGCAGCGGCAGCGCCGGACTGGACGACGGGATGCTGCGCGACGGCGACGAAAACATCGGGGCGACGATCATGGGCCGGAACATGTTCGGCCCCATCCGCGGCCCCTGGGATTCCGACGACGCGGCGCGCGCGTGGCGGGGCTGGTGGGGCGAGACTCCCCCGTACCACCACGACGTTTTCGTGCTGACCCACCACGCCAGGGAACCGCTGGCCATGGACGGCGGCACCACGTTCCACTTCGTGACCGACGGACCGCTGGCCGCGCTCGAACGTGCCAGGGAGGCGGCGGCCGGGGCGGACATCCGGTTGGGCGGGGGCGTCGGCACCGTCCGGGACTACATCGAGCGCGGCCTCGTCGACACCCTGCACCTGGCGGTCGTCCCCGTGCTCCTGGGCTCGGGGGAACGCCTCTTCGAGAACGACTGGCGCGCAGCCGGCTACCAGTGCACGGAGTTCGAGGCCAGCGACGAGGTCATCCACGTGCAGCTGGTGCGCCAACGCTAGTCCTGTTCATGGCAACGGCCGGCGCTCCCCAAGGGAATGATGGCCGTTGCCACGTGGCGCCCGAACCACCTCGGACTGGAACCGTTTGGCCGGGGAGTCAGGCCCCCGCGGGCACCGGCGCCGGGGGCACCGCCTTCTTGGACGGGCGGTTGGCGAAGCGCTGCTGCAGCATGACGGCCCCGACGATGATCGCGCCCTTGGCAATGGCCTGCACCGAGGTGGACATGTCGTTCTGCGTGAACACGTTGCTCAGCGTCGAGAAGATCAGTACGCCCAGCACGGTGCCCATGATGCTGCCGCGTCCGCCCGCCAGCAAGGTCCCACCGACCACGACGGCGGCGATCGCGTCGAGTTCGTAGAGCCCGCCGTGGGTGGAGGTGCCGGCGGTGGTGCGCCCGAGCATCATGACCCCGGCGATGCCCGCGGTCAGCCCGGACAGCGCGTACAGGTACATGGTGTGGCGCTTGACGTTGATGCCCGCCAGGCGGGAGGCGTCGATGTTGCCGCCGATGGCCACGGTGCGGCGGCCAAAGGTGGTGCGGTTCAGCAGGAACCAACCGCCGGCCACCACCAGCGCAAAGATCCAGATCAGCACCGGGATGCCCAGCAGGTTGCCGGAAAACACCGCCTTGAACCCGTTGACGTTGACGATCTGGGTGGTGCGGTTGGCCAGCAACTCGGCCAGGCCCCGGGCACCCACCAGCATGGCCACCGTGGCAATAAACGCCACGACGCCGCCGTAGGCCACCACGATACCGTTGATGAACCCCGCCCCGACCCCCACCAGCAGCGCCAGCAGCACCATGACGATCCAGTGGGAGTCCTTCGCGAAGGCCTGCACCCAGGACAGCGTGGCCACCACGGTGGTCAGGCCCATGATCGAGCCGACAGACAGGTCGATGCCGCCGCCGGTGATCACGAAGGTCATGCCGATGCTGATCACGCCGATCACCGAGGCCAGGCGCAGGATCACCAGCAGGTTGCCCACGCTGACAAAGCGGTCACCCGCGGTGAGGAAACCAATGAGCACCAGGCCCAGCAGGGCAATGACCAGGCCGATGGAGCGCGTGGTCGCCCCTCCGGAAAGGCGGTTGACCAAGCTGCCGGGCTTCGTCGGACCTCCGGGGCCGCCGGCTGCCGCGGCCGCTGCGGAGGGGGGTGCGTCGACCGTGTCGACGGCGCTGTCGTTCTCGCTCATGCTGCGGATCCTTTCATGACCATGTCGAGCACCCCGTGCTCGTCGATGGCGTCTGCGGGTGAGGTATGGAGGACGCGGCCCCCTGCTATCACGAGCACCCGGTCGGAGAGACCGAGCACCTCGTCGATTTCGCTGGAGACCACCACGACGGCCGTTCCGTCGTCGGCAAGCTGGCGTACCAGGGCGTAGATTTCGGCTCGTGCACCGACGTCGACGCCGCGGGTCGGCTCGTCCAGCAGGAGCACCTTGGTGCCGTGGACCAGCCAGCGCGCCAGCAGGATCTTCTGTTGGTTGCCGCCGGAAAGCGTCCGCGTGACCCGGTCGGGGTCCGCGGGGCGCAGTTCCAGCGACTCGAGCTGCTCGCGGGCGACCGCCCGTTCCGCCTTCTCGTTGAGCCTTCCGCCTTTGGCCCAGCGGACGAAGCTGGCGAGCGTGACGTTGCGGTAGATGGGTTCCTCGAGAATCAGCCCCTGGCTCTTGCGTTCCTCGGGCGAGAGCCCCATGCCCGCCTCGACGGCGGAGCCGACCGAACCCGGCTTCACCGCGATCCCGGAAACCGTGACGGAGCCCCGGGAGGACTTCCGGGCCCCGTATATGGTCTCGAGGATTTCCGACCGTCCGGATCCCACCAGGCCGGCAAGGCCCACGATCTCCCCGGCGTGGACCTGCAGGTTGACGTCCTCGAAGACCCCCGGCAGGGCCAGGTCCCTCACGTCCAGGACAACGGGCGCCCCGTCCTCGAGCGGCGCAGCCACGGGGAACACGTTTGCCACTTCCCGGCCTGTCATCAGCTTGATCAGCTCGGCGGTGGGGGTGGCGTCGACCGGAAGGTTCGTGGCAACGGTGCGACCGTCCTTGAGCACCGTGATGCGGTCGCCGATCTGGTGGATCTCTTCAAGCCTGTGCGAAATGTAGATCACCGCGATGCCCGCCGCGCTGAGGTCTGCGACCACCCGGAACAGGTTCTTGACTTCGTCGCTGTCCAGGACTGCCGACGGTTCGTCCATGATGATCAGCTTGGTGTCGTGCGACAGCGCGCGGGCCATGCTGACGATCTGCTTGTTGGCCGCGGAGAGCGTGCCGACCTCGGCCGTGGCGGAAATGTTGCCGTGGCCAAGCCTGGCCATCAGCTCCCTGGCGCGCCTATTGGTGGTTCGTCTGTCGATGACGCCGCCCTTGGCATGTTCGTGTCCCAGAAAGATGTTCTCCGCGACGCTGAGCCCGTCGACAACGTCGAGCTCCTGGTACATCGTGGCGATGCCCATACCGAGGGCCGCCACCGGGGTGGCGATCGTGATCGGCTCGCCATGCCAGTGGATCGCCCCGCTGTCGGGCTGGTGCGTCCCGGAGAGCGTCTTGATGAGGGTGGACTTGCCCGCCCCATTCTGGCCGAGCACGCAGTGCACTTCCCCGGGCAGCACCTCGAGGTCCACGCTCTTGAGCGCCTGGACGCCGGAAAATCCCTTGGTGAGTGAGCGAACAGTCAGCAAAGGTTCGCTATTGACTACATTGGTCATGAAGGCAACATAACAGCAAAGTCTTCAATTTGCACCAGTTGTTTTTCAGAAAAATCCACGTAAACACGCACATTATGGTTTGTTTCTTCTGTCGAACTTTAGCAAAAATCTCCGCAATACTTTCCACCCGAAGTCCTAGCAAATTGAAATTCTGCCTGATATGTTGCTTCACACGTCAAAGTGGACACCGAGACCCTCTAGGTAGGTCTCAGCCGGATGAAGACCTCCGCCGCGGCGACTCGTAAGCACTTGCACGGAACACTTGCGTTTTATCAACTTGGAGGAAACACAATGCGCCAAACACGAACACGACGCCACCGGATGCTGCTCGCCTCGGGCGCGATGCTGGCCGTCGCAGGGATTCTCACCGCATGTACGCCCGGAGAGACGGACCCCGCCGGCGGCGGCACCAACACCGACGCCGGATCGCCGGCAAGTACGGAAGCGGCCAAGCCCGGCGAAAAGGTCACGATCGGATTCTCCGGTCCCGCAGCCGACCACGGCTGGATGGGCGCCATCAACAGCGCGGCACTCAAGTCCGCCAAGGGGTTCAGCGACGTTGAGCTCGTGGTTGCCGAGGGAACCAACGACGCCAGCCTGCAGATCAGCCAGATCGAAACCTTCATCAACAACAAGGTCGACGCCATCGTCATGCTGCCCACCGACGGCGCGGCGCTGACAGACGTGGCAGTCAAGGCCATGCAGGCCGGCATCCCGGTGGTCAACGTTGACCGCGAATTCAGCAGCACCTTTGCCGCCCGCACCACGGTCCTGGGCGACAACTACGGGATGGGCGTCAGCGCCGGCACCTACATCTGCAACGAGCTCGACGGCAAGAAGGATGCAGTCGTTGCGGAGATCGCCGGCATCGACAGCCTGCCGCTGACCCAGGACCGCAGCCGCGGCTTCAAGGAGGCCCTCGCCGACTGCGGGCTGACGGTCAACAACCGTGTTGCCGCCGACTTCACCGTTCAGGGCGGCGAGGCCGCAACCTCGCAGCTGCTCGCGTCGGCCCCAAAGCTGGATGCCGTGTGGAATCACGACGACGACCAGGGCATCGGCGTCCTGGCCGCGATCACCGCGGCAAACCGCAGCGAGTTCTTCATGGTCGGAGGCGCCGGTTCCAAGAACGCGATGGAATCGATCAAGGCCGGCGACAGCGTGCTGCGCGCAACCGTCATCTACCCGTCCACCCAGGCCGCCGACGGCATCGCCATGGCACGCTTGATTGCACTGGGCCTGCCCGCGACCGACTTCGTCACCCAGGGCGTGCCGAACCGCGTGGTGCTTGACGCCCCGGTTGTCACCAAGGAAAACGTCGACACCTACATCGGTGCCGCATTCGATTCCTGACCCGAACCGCGCGGTGCCCGCGATCCTGCGGGCACCGCACCATCCCCTCCCCCGTCATCTTCAAGAGAGGCTAGACATGACTGACAGCTCCCCCCGGCTCCGGGTGGCAATGATCGGCGCCGGATTCATGGGTGCCGCCCATTCGCAGGGCTGGCGTGTGGCTCCCCGGTTCTTTGAGCTTCATGCGCACCCGGAAATGGCCCTGCTGGTCGGCCGGAACCAGAACCGCACCGCGGCCGCCGCGCAAAAATGGGGCTGGGGAGAAATCTCGACAGACTGGCGGGAGGCGATCCAGCGGGACGACATCGACATCGTCGACATCGTGACCCCCGGGGATTCCCACGCGGAGATCGCCATCGCCGCACTCGCGGCCGGCAAACACGTCCTGTGCGAAAAGCCGCTGGCCAACACCGTGGAGGAAGCCAAGGCCATGGCAGTGGCCGCAGCTCGGGCCGCAGCTCGGGGAATCTACGCCATGGTGGGCTTCACCTACCGCCGCGTGCCCGCTGCCACGCTGGCCCGCGACCTGGTGGCCCAGGGCCGGCTGGGCGAGATCCGTCAGGTCCGCGCCAGCTACCTGCAGGACTGGCTCGTGGACGAGAACGGACCTCTGAGCTGGCGCCTGCAGAAGGACCGCGCGGGTTCCGGTGCGTTGGGAGACATCGGGGCCCACGCGGTGGATCTCGCCCAATACATCACAGGTTCCAGCCTGTCCTCGGTCAGCGGAACCTTGGAGACGATCGTCGCCGAACGCCCGGTCCTGGCCGAATCCAGCGGGCTCTCGGGCACCGCCGGGCTGGAGCGCGGCGCGGTGACCGTCGATGACCTGTCGCTGTTCACCGGCCGATTCGGCGCAGCGGGCACCGCCCGCGGCTTCCTCGGATCGTTCGAGGCCACCAGATTCAGCACAGGGCGCAAGAACGCCCTGCGCATCGAGGTCTCTGGCTCCAAGGGCGCTCTGGGCTTCGACCTCGAAAGGCTCAACGAACTCCAGTTCTTCGACGCCACGGCGGCGGGGCACACCCAGGGGTTCAGTACCATCCTTGTCACCGAACCCGGGCACCCCTATGTGGATGCCTGGTGGCCGGCCGGGCACATGCTGGGCTACGAGCATGGTTTTTCCCACCAGGCCCGGGACTTCATCCAGGCAATCGCCGCCGGAACCCAGCCGACACCGTCGTTCGCCGACGGACTGCAGGTCCAGCAGGTGCTTGACGCCGTCGAACGAAGCGCCACGGCAAACAGCGTGTGGACCCCCGTCAACAACTGACCCCGCCTGCACCATCCAAAGCAACACAACAAGCATCCAACACCACCAAGGAGACCGATATGACTCGCCCTATCACCTTGTTCACGGGCCAGTGGGCCGACCTGCCGCTGGAGGAAGTCGCCGCGCTCGCCTCCGGGTGGGGCTACGACGGCCTGGAAATCGCCTGCTGGGGAGACCACCTCGACCCCTGGCGCTGGGAAGACGACCAGTACGTGGCCGACAAGCTCGCCCTGCTCGCCGGGTACAACCTAAAGGTCTACGCGATCTCCAACCACCTCAAGGGCCAGGCAGTCTGCGACGACCCCATCGACCAACGCCACTGGGAGATCCTCTCTGACACGGTGTGGGGCGACGGGGACCCGGAGGGCGTGCGCCGCCGGGCTGCGGAGGAAATGAAGAACACGGCGCGCCTGGCGGCGAAGCTCGGCGTGGAGACCGTCATCGGATTCACCGGCTCCAGCATCTGGAAGTACGTGGCCATGTTCCCGCCGGTTTCCCAGGACGCCATCGACGCCGGCTACCAGGACTTCGCAGACCGCTGGAACCCCATCCTCGATGTGTTCGACGAGGTGGGCGTTCGCTTCGCCCACGAGGTGCACCCGAGCGAAATCGCTTACGACTACTGGACCACCAAGCGCACGCTGGAGGCCATCGGGCACCGCAAGGCGTTTTGCCTGAACTGGGATCCCAGCCACTTCATGTGGCAGCAGCTGGATCCGGTGGACTTCATCCTGGAGTTCGCAGACCGCATCATCCACGTCGATTGCAAGGACGTGAAGCTGCGCCTCGGCAATGGCCGCAACGGCGTGCTGGGTTCCCACCTGGCCTGGGCGGACCTGAACCGGGGCTGGGACTTCGTCTCCACGGGCCGCGGAGACGTTCCCTGGGAAGCAAGCTTCCGCGCGCTCAATTCGATCGGCTACGACGGGCCGATCTCCGTCGAGTGGGAGGACGCGGGCATGGACCGGCTGCTCGGCGCCCCCGAGGCGCTGGCCTTCGTAAAACGTAATGCCTTCGCCGCACCGGTGGCCGCGTTCGACTCGGCCTTCAAAGCGCAATAAAATTAGGCACCCTATGCCGTTAAGATTCTCCGCCGCGCCTGCACGTGTGAACGCTGCAGCCTTTGGCCCACACAGTGCAAGCGTTGTTCCAGGCAAGTCCAGAGAGGTGATCTGAGTGGTAGCTCCGGAATCCGCCGTCGTCGCCCCCGCGCGAACCGGCAGCAATTTCGACAACGTCCGTCGAAGCAACCTGGCCGCGGTGCTGGGCATGGCGCATGCACAACGCAGGGTATCCCGTGCCGAAATCACCCGTGCGACGGGCTTGAACCGTTCCACCGTGGGCGGCCTCGTGGCCGAGCTCGTGGAGCTCGGGCTCGTCGAGGAGCGCGAACCCGGGTCCACCCACCACGCGGGACGGCCCAGCCCCATCATCGTCCCGCGCGAAGACGTCGTTGCCATCGCGGTCAACCCCGAGGTCGACGCCGTGACCATCGGCCTGGTCTCGCTCTCCGGCAAGGTCCTCAAGCGGATCCGCTACGACACCGCCAGGGTCCCGACCCCCGAGGAGGTCGTCAACATCGTCGCCGCGGTTGTCGCGGGGATGGCCGGGGAATTGCAAAGTTCCTTCCGTACCGTCGGCGTCGGGTTGGCAGTTCCCGGACTGGTCCGCGAACAGGACGGCGTCGTGGTCCTGGCCCCGCACCTGGACTGGCACAACGTGCCGCTTGCCGGCATGCTCGGCACGGCACTGGGGCTCCCCGTGGCGGCGGCGAACGACGCCTCGACGGGGCTCATGGCTGAATCACTATTCGGGGCAGGCCGTGGAGTCCTCGAACACGTCTACCTCAACGGTGGTGCCAGCGGCATCGGCGGCGGCATCGCCGTCGAGGGCAGGATCCTCAAGGGCGCCAGCGGTTTCGCCGGCGAGTTCGGCCACGCCCTCGTCAATTCCGCGGGCAAGCTTTGCCACTGCGGCGCGCAAGGCTGTCTGGAAACGGAGGTGCGCCAGGAAGAGTTGCTGGAGGCCTTGGGACTGGGCAAGTCCGGGCTCGAGGAGCTGGACAGCGCGCTTCGTGCGCAGGTTTCCCGTCCGGAGGGCCCCGATACCGGAGTCCTCGAGGTGGTACACCGGCAGATGGATTTCCTCGCCGACGCACTGCGCGGGACCGTCAACATCTTCAACCCGGAACTCATCATTTTCGGCGGGTTCCTGGGCACCCTCTACTCTGCGGATCCGCACCGGATGGCCCAGTTGGTGCGGTCCCGGGCGCTGAAGGGTCCGAGCGAGGACGTCCGCTTCGCCAGGGCCGAGCTGGGCGCCGATCTCCTCCTGGTGGGTGCGGCCCAGCTGGCCTTCGCGCCGTTCCTGGCGGACCCGGCGAGCATCATCCTGGCCGGCGCGGGAGCATCTGCTTAGAAAAAGTCCGTCCAAGTTCCTGATCGGCAAGGCTGTCGCTGGCAGCTGGTCCCGCGGCGCTTCGCCGACCGTGTTTCCCGCCGCCGCATGGCATTCCGCGCGACGGCCGGCGCCGTGGTGAGGGTTGCGGATTCTCCGCCCACAACCGCAGGGTGCACCGATACCCCCAGCCTCCGCGCGCCGCGGGAACCTGGCGGCCGATGCTTTTGCGCGCCCATTTCACCATTTTCACGCATGGCACAACAAAATCATAAATCATCCAGCTCGCCCGACTACCCCTGACAATGGATATTTTCGATCCCGCTGACGTCACGCAAAGGGGGTTGACATCAGCGGATTATAAAATATGTTTAGACACGGAACTTATCTGAAAGTGAACACACGAACACACGAACACACAAGGAGCATCACCATGGCGCTTGAACCCACCCGCGACGACAAGTTCTCCTTCGGGCTCTGGACCATCGGCTGGGAAGCGCAGGACCAGTTCGGCTCCGCGACGCGCCCGCCCCTGGACGTGGTCGAGGCCGTGAACAAGCTCTCCGAGCTCGGCGCCTACGGAATCACGTTCCACGACGACGACCTGTTCCCGTTCGGTTCCTTCCCCACCGCACGCCGCACCCAGGTGAAGCGCCTCAAGGGTGCCCTCGAATCCACAGGCATGGTGGTTCCGATGGTCACCACAAACCTGTTCAGCCACCCCGTCTTCAAGGACGGCGGATTCACCAGCAACGACCGCGACGTCCGCCGGTTTGCCCTGCGCAAGGTGCTGGAAAATATCGACCTTGCTGCCGAGCTGGGTGCCGAAACCTTTGTCATGTGGGGCGGGCGAGAAGGCAGCGAATACGACGCGGCCAAGGATGTCCGCGGCGCGCTCTCGCGCTACCGCGAAGCGGTGAACCTGCTCGCCGGGTACGTCACGGACAGGGGCTACGAGATCCGTTTTGCGATCGAGCCGAAGCCCAACGAACCACGCGGCGACATCCTGCTTCCGACGGTCGGGCACGCCTTGGCCTTCATCGAGACCCTGGACCGCCCCGAGCTGTTCGGGGTCAACCCGGAAACCGGGCACGAGCAAATGGCTGGCCTGAACTTCACCCACGGAATCGCCCAAGCGCTTGACCGCGGCAAGTTGTTCCATATCGACCTCAACGGCCAGCGCGGAGTCAAGTTCGACCAGGACCTCGTCTTTGGCCACGGCGACCTGCAAAACGCGTTCTCCCTGGTGGATCTGCTGGAGAACGGCGGCCCCGGCGGCACCCAGGCCTACACCGGCCCGCGCCATTTCGACTACAAGCCCTCCCGCACCGAGGACTTCGACGGTGTCTGGGATTCCGCGGCCGCCAACATGCGCACCTACCTGCTCCTGAAGGAACGCGCCGCGGCATTCCGGGCCGACCCGGAGGTCCAGGCCGCCCTGGCATATTCCAAGGTCGACGAGATCAACCTGCCCACCCTGAACCCGGGCGAGGGCCACGCCGAGCTGATCGCAGACACGTCGTCGTACGAGGATTTCGACTCCGACGCCTACATGGGCGGCAAGGGCTTCGGTTTCGTGAAGCTGCAGCAGCTGTTCATCGAACATCTGCTCGGTGCCAGGTAGGTAGCCGTGGGGCTTGTGGCCGGGATCGATTCCTCGACCCAAAGTTGCAAGGTCGTGGTGCTGGATTCCGGCAACGGCACCCTGGTCCACTCCGGCAGGGCGGCTCACCCGGACGGGACGGAAATCGACCCGGCCCTGTGGTGGGACGCCCTGCTGGCGGCCGTGGGGGATGCCGGCGGACTGGACGGCGTTTCGGCGATTTCCGTGGCCGGGCAACAGCACGGCATGGTGTTGCTGGACGGCTCCGGAAACGTGTTGCGGCCGGCCCTGCTCTGGAACGACACCCGCTCCGCTCAGGCCGCGAACGACCTTGTCGCCGAGCTCGGCGCCGCCGGCCTCGCGGCCCGCTGCGGTTCCGTGCCCGTTGCCTCGTTCACCATCACCAAGCTCCGCTGGGTCAGGGACAATGAACCGGGCATCGCCCGGCATGTTGCGGCGGTGGCGCTCCCCCACGACTGGCTGACCTGGCGACTGCGCGGCTACGGCCCCGCCGGCCGCAGCCCGTTGGGCCCGGATCTGGAGGAGCTCACCACCGACCGCTCCGATGCCAGCGGCACGGGGTACTGGTCGCCGCTGCTCGAGGACTACGACGCGGAACTGTTCACCCATGCATTCGGCCGTGATGCGCGCGAGGCTTCGCCCGGGCGCTTGGCTCGGGGCGACGGGCACGTCATCCTGCCCCGGGTCGTGGGCCCGGCGGAAACCGCGGGCACCGTCCACCCTGTCCTCGCCGGCGGCATCAACGGCATCCGGATCGGCGCGGGAGCCGGCGACAACGCCGCCGGAGCGCTGGGCTTGGGTGCCGTGCCCGGCGACCTGGTGGTGTCGCTCGGAACCAGCGGCACCGTCTACGCCGTGACCGGATCACCGGGTACCGACCAGACGGGAACGGTTGCCGGCTTCGCCGACGCCTCGGGCGCCTACATGCCCATCGCCGTGACGCTGAATGCCGCACGCGTGCTCGGAACCACCGCGTCCCTGCTGGGGATCGATCTGGAGCGTTTTTCCGAACTCGCGCTGTCCGCGGAGCCCGGCAGCGGCGGCGTCGTGCTGGTGCCCTACTTCGAGGGCGAGCGGACGCCGAACCTGCCCGACGCGACCGCAAGCTTCCGCGGCCTCTCGCTGGCCTCGACCACCCGGGAAAACGTTGCCCGGGCCGCCGTCGAAGGCATGCTGTGCTCACTTGCCGCCGGACTCGACGCGATCCTCCGCCAAGGGGTGTCGGCAAATCGGCTACTGCTCATTGGCGGCGCAGCCCAGAGCCCGGCGGTGCAGGAGGTCGCGGCGCAGGTCTTCGACATTCCGGTCCATGTCCCGGCACCCGGTGAATACGTTGCCCGGGGCGCAGCGGCGCAGGCAGCCTGGGCACAGGCCGGCACCCGGCCAGAATGGCAGCATCCCGGCTTGGCCGCACCCGAGCCCGACCATCGCCCGGCCATCCGAACGCAGTACGACACCGCGGCCGCAGGCATTCGGCACTGAATTCTGGACGAACAACGCATGGTCACACATGGACCATGAGACTCGCCGGCGGCGCACTCCGCGGCCGCCCGTGCGAACCTGCCCGGTCACTCGCACACCCGTCTCGCGGGCGCCGCCAGCTACGATTAAGGTGGCAAAGAACCTGCCACGAGTTCGCCCGGCTTCGATACCCACGCATGAAAGCGCAATCATGAACCCTTCACGCATGAACGTAGAGTCCTTCAACCTTGACCACCGCACGGTTTCCGCACCGTATGTGCGCGTGGCCGACCGCAAGGAACTCCCGCACGGAGACGTTATTACCAAATATGACGTGCGGTTCACCCAGCCAAATGTTGCCCACCTGGAGATGAAGGCGATCCACTCCCTGGAGCACCTCTTCGCCGAAAAGTCGCGCAACCACTCGTCCTCCGTCATCGACTTCTCCCCGATGGGCTGCCAGACCGGCTACTACCTCATCCTGCAGGGCGAACCCGACGTCGCCGCCGTCGTGGACCTGATCGAGGCCACCCTGACCGACGTGCTGGAGGCCACCGAGGTCCCCGCTGCCAACGAGGTCCAGTGCGGATGGGGAGAGAACCACTCCCTCGAAGACGCCAAGGAAGCGGCCCGGGCGTTCCTGGCGCAGCGTGCCGTCTGGGAGCAGGTTTCCGCATGAGCGCGGTAGAGGTCATCATCATCGCGGCCATGGAGGAGGAAATCACCCCGTTCCTCCAGCGCGCCACGTCCGTCGGCGAGCCGGTTCGGGTCGGCAACGCGATCCACCGCAGCGGCCTCCTCAACGGCCTGAACGCGATCTTCGTCCAGGGCGGCATCGGCCTGGTCAATGCCGCCGGTGCGGCCACGGCCGCGCTGCTGCGCGCGAAAAGGGAAAACACGGACGCACCGGCACCCCTGGTCATCAGCGCCGGCAGCGCGGGCGGGCTCGGCGATTCCGTGCGGGTCGGCGACGTCGTCATCGGCAGCGTGAACATCAACGCGGACGCGGACGCGCGCGCCTTCGGCTACGAACTCGGACAGGTTCCAGGCATGCCGGCTTCCTACCCGGCGCCGCAGTCCCTGGTGGAGGTCAGCGAGATCGGGGCGCCCGGATTCGGCATCGTCGCCACTGTGCACCACGGACTCATCGTGTCCAGCTACTCCTTCGTCGGCAACGAACGCGCCGAAATCATCAAGGGCCAGTTCGACCAGGTCCTGGCGACGGACATGGAATCCTCGGCCATCGCACAGACCTGCCGATCATTCAACGCACCGTTCATTGCCATCCGCGGCATCTCGGACCTCTGCGGTCCGGCCTCCGATGCGGACTTCCTGACCCATGTCGACGACGCCGCCGAGCGCTCGGCCGAGATCGCCACGGCGGTCATCGGGGCGTGGGTTGCCGCCGGGGCGCCGCGACCCGAGTTAGAGCCGGCGTTCGCATAACCCGGGCGCAACAAATCCCGCAGTTGAACGCGTGTGGCCCTCCGGCAGATGCCTGAGGGCCACACGCGTTCACTCGTACTTGGAGTTTCGGTAGTAATGGCGTGAAATGGCGCGCCACGCGGTGCAGGGTTTCGCCGCCGGTGGGTAGTCCTTAACACAGGCCGGTGGAGTTCGTGAGCGGTTTTTTACCTTGATGATGCCGACCGGGAGCTGATGGCCAAGCGGCGCGAAGCACATAGTCGGCTTGGGTTTGCCGTGCCGCTTGGGACGATCCGCTTCCTGGTGTGTTGCTTGCGGATCCGCTTGATGTTCCGTGGCGTATTGTCGATTTTCCTTCGGCCCGGGTCGGCGTCGCGGACCCCTCGATCGTGAAGAAATACATGCGGCGGCGACCGACGGTTCACGAGCACGCCCGGGAGAGCCGCTCTGTATACGGCTACCGCGACCTGGTCGGGCCTGTCCGTGAAAACCTGTCGCATACGTCTACTCGGGGGCGTGGACGCACGGGGAGGGTCCGACTGAGCCCTTCGACCTTGCGACGGCGTGGCTTCGCCGGGAGCGTGTGCTTCTTCCCGGGGTGACGACGCCCGTGCGGGTGGTTCAGTCAGCGCACGAGGCGGCGCAGTCCGGAGCGAACGGCGCCGTGGCGGCAGGTGAGTGCCGGAGTGGCGGTCATGACACGGGCCCTTCCAGGGCGCCGTTGGACGTGACGGGGGCACGGGCCTCGTCGGCCGGGTTGCCACCCCACACGGATCCCCGGGTGAGTGTCGCCCCCTTCATCACGAAGGAGCCGGCGGCGACGACGGCACCGTCTTCTATGGTCACGCCGTAGTGGACAAGGGAACCGACGCCGAGCGTGACGTCGTCGCCCAGGACGTTGACGTCGGACTTGAACATCCCGTCCTCCTGGGAATGGGACTGAATGTCGGAGCCGACGTTCAGCGTGCAGCGGGAGCCGATCGTCACCATGCTCCGCTCGTGCAACGCACAGCCGTCGTCGAAGACCCGGCTACCGATCCGTACGCCCAGCAGGCGCCAGACCAGCGGCTTGAACGGCGTCCCGTTGAAGAGGGCGTAGTAGCGGCTCTCGGCCATCAGCTTCCAGTACCGCTCGTGCCACCAGAAGTAGGGGTTGTAGATGGAGCAAAGCTGGGGCCGGAGCTGCCGGAACCCCGTCACGGCGTGCTCGATGCCGACGCCGACCAGCAATCCGACTAGGAGCATCACGGCAAACGAAGCGCTGAGGGCAAGGAAACCGAATTGCTCGGACATTTCAAGGCCTATGAACAGGGCCAGCATGGCCAGCGACGCGTTGAGACACCGTGCCAGCATCAAGAGGGCCATGGTGCGCAGATTGTGCCTGTTCTTGGCCGCCAGGTCGCGGCGGAATTGGGCACGGCCCACATGCTCATCGGGAAGCGCGTCCCGAAGGACCGAGCGGGGGATCTCGAACGCCGGCGATCCAAGCAGGCCCACGTCGTGGCGCACGGGCCCGTCGATGGGGACCGCAACCATGGTCGCGAGCAGGCAGTTGTCCCCGGTCCTGGCCCCGGCCGGGTACAAAACGGCGTTGCCCAGGAAATTGTGCGCCCCGATGGCCGCCCGGCTGACCTTGAACGACGTCGCCGAGTAGTCGGCATTCATGAACGACACCCCGTCGGCGATCATCGTGCCGGTGCCGATGGTCGACAGGAACGGGTTGCCGTGCTTGAACGCCAAGCCTAGATTCGAGCCGGTCTGCTGGACCTTCGGCTGGCGGTACCCGATGGCCCGCACGTAGTTCACGACGTACGAGCTGTCGCCGAACACCTTCCCAAGCATGGGATTGTTGGTCAACCGCGCCATCGTCCGCGCGGCCGCGTCCCGCATCCCGAATAGCGGATACACCGTGTCGGGCTTCACGACGATTTGGAGCACCCGCGGCAGGGTAATGATGACGGCCAACGCCAGGACCGTTCCACCGAGGACGCCCAGGTCGGCGAAGGCGGCGGCGTCGGCGTAGATGACCCAGTTCGTGAACGCGAACGGCTGCCCCTCCAGAAGCGCCGCCACGGGTGGGAATGCCAGAACGAAAAGCATGACCACCAGGCCCAGCATGGTGCGACCCAGACTAAGCGTTGCAAGGAGCTGGAACACGGCGAAAATTCCCCGGCGCCACGGCCGGTAGGGCGTCGACTCGACCGTGCTGAAGTCCACATCCGTGCACCTGCCCGGCGAGCCGTGCCACCGCTCGCCGTCGGGCACGGCCTGACCGGTATACAGAGTGGACCGGTGGCCCAATTGCGAGCCGTCTCCCATCGTCGTGTTGATGTCAAGGACGCTGCCCTCGCCGACGAGCACGTTCCGGCCCAGCGTCACCGCACCCAGTTGGATGACGCCGCCATGGGCGCGGTAACCGTTGGCGACCACGTCCTTGCGGATCACCGTCCCCTCCCCAATCGTGAGCAGGTCGGTGCAGATCGGCAGCCGATTGGTCAGGATCGTCACGTTGCGGCCCACCTTGGCGCCCATGGCGCGAAGGTAGAAGGTCGTCAGCGGGGAACCGGTCATCAGTGAGAGGGGCGAGGTTCGCATCAGGGTCTTGACCAGCCAGAACCGGAAGTAGGCCAGGCTCCAGATGCGGATCTCCCGGGGCCGGAAGCGCCCGACGAATATCCACTTGGCGGCCACCGGCAGGATGCACATGAGCACGAACACCACCGCGGCGTAGACGATTGACCGCAGGTAGATCACCCAGAAGCTCGTCCCGTAGCTCGGCCAGTAGTAGTGGCCCGGCCTCGCCTCCGGGAACAGCCAGTGATACCCCACGACCACGGTCAAGCCGGCGAGCAAGCAGTAGCCGATGTAGACGAGCACCTGCAGGGCGCCACAGGTGACGTACTCCCAGGTCCGCGCGTCCATGGGCCGCGGCGTCTCCGGCATTGACGCCAGGACTGGTGAGAGCACCTGTGGCTGGTCATGCTGCGAGGGGCCATTCAGGGCCGCGGCCAGGGCGGCGATCGTCGGGCTGCCGTAGATGTCCTTCATGGACACCACCGGCAGGTCCGGCTGCTTGCGCACCCTTGCGCAGAACTTGGCCATCACCAGCGAGTCCGCACCCAGCTCCTGGAAGAAATCAGCGTCCACCGCGACCTGCTCGATGCCGAGCACGCCGGCCAGCACCTCCGCCAACCGGCACTGCACCTGAGCCGTCGCTTCTTCCGCCGGCGCCAGGGCCGCGGCCAGTGCCGCGATCGTCCGGTGCTGGTAGATGTCTTTCATGGATACCGCCGGTAGGTCCGGCTGCTTGCGCACCCTTGCGCAGAACTTGGCCATCACCAGCGAGTCCGCACCCAGGTCCTCGAAAAAGTCGCTGTCCGCCGCGACATGGTCAAGGCCCAGCACGCCGGCCAGCACCTCCGCCAGCCCGCCCTGCACCTGCACTTGAGCCGTCGCTTCTTCCGCCGGTGCCAGGGCCGCGGCCAAGGCCGCGATTGACGGGTGCTGGTAGATGTCCTTGATGGACACCGCCGGCAGGTCCGGCTGCTTGCGCGCCCTTGCGCAGAACTTGGCCATCACCAGCGAGTCCGCGCCCAGGTCCTGGAAAAAGTCGTTGTCCACCGGGACGTGCTCAAGGCCCAGCACGCCGGCCAGCACCTCCGCCAGCCGGCGCTCCAGGGAAACGCCCGCACCCGTGGCCCGCGGTGTTGGAGAGTCGTTCCCGGCCGGAGCCGCGGGACCCGGTGACGTTGGCGCCGTGTCGACAGACCTGTTCACTGTGCGACCCTCCTAAGTGAGGAAGTTGCCACGGAATCAGTCATCGGAGCGGCTGCCGGAAGTTGTGGCCCCGGCACCGGGCCGGACTGCGGGCCGGGACCTGCCGTGGAGCCCGCGCCGGCGATCGTTTCAGCCCCGAAGTTGTCGAGCACCCAGCCGGGCTGGTAGATGGAATCCAGGTATGGGCGGCCCCGGTCGAGCGAGATGTCCACCGCGGTTTCGTCGTGGTCGGAGAGCCACGGCATGGCGCCGTGGACCACGGTCCCGGCGGGCTCGCCGAGCAGCTGCACGGTCGTCGGATTGCAGCGCGGATCGACCACGCACACAAAGCGGTATCCCTTGCTGGCCGCGATCATGCCGAGCGCGACACCGAGGTTGCCCGACGAGGACTCCACGAGCGTGGAGCCGGGCCCGATCAGCCCCTCCCGCTCGGCGCGCTCGACCATTTCCCGCGCGGGCTCGAGCTTGACCGAACCGGCAAAGTTGAACCCCTCGACATTCAGGTAGAGGCGGCGGCCCAGCACCCCTTCCAGATCGACGAATAGACGCTGCTCGTTGAACAGGTGCGGATCCTTGATTATCGTCATGATCTCCCTCGTTCTCCTGCCATGAGCTTGGCCAGGGTCGCCAGGGAATGGTGGGTTGGATCAGTGAACATTGCTTTTCCCCAGGACCCCCATCTAGGTTTTTCCCCCAAAAAACCCCATGAAGCTGCAAGCTTGCGATGCCCTTACAGTGACCCCCGCTTTGCCTCATGTCAAGATGACGCGTTGTCTCAGAGTTGTCGGTTCCAAGCGACTTCGCGTCCGAGCTGGCCAGCTTCAGTAGATAGTTGAACATGGCGTGTCGATGCAAGGGCAATCGCAGGATCTTTCGTATCTGCTGGCGTGAATCCGGCTTTCTGCCAGAACTGGCCAGACCTGCGGATAAACAGA
This sequence comes from Paeniglutamicibacter sp. NPDC012692, assembly GCF_042901625.1. Lineage (NCBI taxonomy): Bacteria > Bacillati > Actinomycetota > Actinomycetes > Micrococcales > Micrococcaceae > Paeniglutamicibacter > Paeniglutamicibacter sp. NPDC012692. The sequence goes on along the minus strand of NZ_JBIBDE010000001.1, from coordinate 278,668 downwards.
CATGCCTGATTGGCGCCAACCACTGTTCCCCTGCAGATCAGGCCCCGTCTACACCGTCATTGCAGACCACCGCGCCGCCAGCGGCCCGACCTCAACCTGACGGCGTGAGCGTAGCGTTCATTTTCCCGCCGCTACTACCAAGACACTTACTTGCGGGATATCGGGGAACCCGCCCCTACGGAACGCGCGCCGTCCATTCCTCGGTGGTGAACTTCGTTTCGGCGAGCTCCTTGGCGGCTGCCAGCGTCTCCTCGTCGAGCGTGCCGGGCACCGCCGCATACTTGGCCGCAAAGGTCCGGCGCATCACCTCTATGAGTTCCATGCGGCCCATGTCGGCCTGGCGCTTGAGCGGATCCACGCGCTTGGCCGCCGAGGCGATGCCCTTGTCGGAGATTTTCTCGCGGCCGATGCGCAGCACGCTCATCATCTTTTCCGCGTCGATGTCGTAGCTCATGGTCACGTGGTGCAGCACGACGCCGCCGGCCAGGCGCTTCTGCGCCGCCCCGCCGATCTTGCCCGCGTCCGTGGCGATGTCGTTGAGGGGCTTGTAGTGGGCCTCGACGCCGATCGATGCCAGCGCCTCCATGACCCAGACGTCGAGGAACGGGTAGGAATCGGCGAAGCTCATCCCGTCGACCAGCGAGCCGGGCAGGTAGAGCGAGTAGGTGATGCAGTTCCCGGCCTCCATGAACATGGCCCCGCCGCCGCTGATCCTGCGGACCACCTGGATGCCGTGCGCCGCGGCGGCCTCGGCGTCGACCTCGTTGCGCAGCGACTGGAAGGAACCGATGACGACGCCCGAGTCGTCCCAGTCCCAGAACCGCAGGGTCGGCCCGCGGGTGCCGGCAGCTACCTGCCGGGCGATGATCTCGTCGAGGGCGACGTTCTGCGCGATCGGCAGCACCGAGGGCGCGATGACCTCCCACTTGTGGTCGACCCAGGCGGTGGCGTGGCCCAGGGCGCGGCGGACCACGCGTGCCACGGCGTCGGCATCGAATCCGAACATCACGGCGTCGCTCCGCAGGCCGTTGGCCACCGCGTCGCGGACCACCGAGTGTTCCACGGTGTCCGGCAACCCGATGAGGGCAGCGTTCAGGTCTTCCAGGGCCTCGTCGGGCTCTAGGAAGAAGTCCCCGTTGACGGAGGCGGCGGTGATGACCCCGTCCTGGACCCGCAGGTCTGCGACGACCAACTTGCCGCCGACAACCTTGTATTCACCGTGATGCGTGTAGCCAAAATCCATGGTTTCCATCCTATGTCCACGGGGCACGGTTCCCCGCTTCGCATCCGGCGCCCGCGGCCTACGGTCCGGAAGGCCCGGCCGCCCCCGGCTTCACTGGTCCCGGTTGATCCTTCTGATCGGATTCCTTGCGCAGCACCGCATTCTTGACCCTCGTGGAAATCGCGGTGACGGCGGCCTCCAGCGGTCCGCGGCCCACGAGGTTGCGCCAGAGGACGCCAAAGAGCAGCGCGGCTACGATCTGGAGCCCGAAGGACGCGAAGGGGCGCTCGCCCAAGAGTCCAGCGGCCAGGAACAGCAGATGCCCGGAGTACAGCGTCAGCGTCATGCTGCCGGCAGGGGCCAGCACGTCGATGACCTGGTGCAGGGACTTGCTGGCCAGGATCAGGAGGCCGAGGACGACCATGCCGGTTCCGATGGTGTGCAGCAGTTCCAGCGGCATTTGGGAGTATGGGGAGGCCGCCACCAGCCAGGCCCAAGAGTCCACTTTCACCGGAGGGTCGTCGCCCGCCGCCAGCAGATCGGCGGACTCGCCCGGTGTCAGGTGCAGGACGCCGACCATGAGCATCCCCGATATCGCCCAGGCCGCCGCGGCAAGACAGGCGCCACCCGCGGCCAGCCAGGCCGCAATTTTCCGTGAGCTCAAGTCCAGCTTGCCGATGGCCAAGCCGGCGCACATGTAGGCCATCCAGGGCACAGCCGGGTAGAAGCCGGTGAAAAGCAGTTGTCCGGCGCTCACAAGCGGGTCGGTGAACAACATGCCGAAGGTGAGGTTGTTGTCCTCCTCCGGGGCGGGTATCACCCCGCGCAAGGCCTGCAGCAGGATCGGGCCGCCAATGGCGAAGACCACCGACAGGATCGCCAGCATCCGCGATGTCAATCCGAGCAGCGGCACGGCCAGCAGGAACATGACGCCGTAGTAGACCAGGATGATCTCCGCCGAGGGCTCCGCGTAGGCCAGCGCCATTCCGATGACCATGATCACCACGGCGCGGGCGGCGACCCCGGCCATGGCCGCCTTCAGCGGACGCCCGCGCAAGGGTCGCGATCCGCCGGAGCTGAAGGCCAGCGAGACCCCGGCCAGCAGGGCGAACAGCGCGGATGCCCGGCCTGCAAAGAGAACCCACGTCAGGGAGGCGTCTCCCCCGGTACTCTCCTCCGGCAGTACGTGGACGCCTATCATGCCGATCAAGGCCAGGCAACGTGCCGCGTCAACGGCGGTGACGCGCTTCTTGGCAGCGGGCTTCACCGGCTTTTCAGCGGTCTCGGGTACGGGGGCATTTGCGGCGTCGAACATGGTGGGCCTCTTCGATCCTCCGCCGGCGCGGGAACGACTGCGGAAGGGAACTGGACCCGGTGCCGGAGTTGCTCCCGCCATCGTACTGCCGGGCGGGGCCCGCGGCAACGCTTTGCGCCGGCTCACGGCAGTGTGCCCGGAATCCCCGTCCCGGGGTCGCGAAATGAACCACGACCGGATCCGGCACGATGCGGCACACCTGTTCGGCGGGTCAGCGAACGAGGCCGGTCCGCTGCATCAGCCACGGCATTTGCCGGGGCAGCTCGGCGGCCCACATGTGCCAGCTGTGGGTGCCGGGCACCTTGTCGAACCGTACCTGCATGCCGGCCTTTCGGGCCGCTGCGTAGAGCGGGTCCAGCTCGTTTCCGTACTTGTTGTCCTCGATGCCGGCGACGAACCTGCCGGCCGTGCCGGGGAACGTCCGCCGGGCCAGCACGTCCTGGGCGTTCTGGGCGGCGAAGGCGTCCGGGTCGCCGTCGAAGTACTCCCGAACCAGCCGATCGCGGCCGCCGTGGACCGATGGCTCGGACTCGCCGGACAGGTCCAGGAAGGTGGGGTAGGCCTGCGGGAAGTTGACGGCGAGCTGCAGGGCGCAGGTCCCGCCGGAGGATAGTCCACCGATGGCCCACTGCCGCTTGCTGGCGGTTCCGGCACCCAGCGTTCCGCGCACCCACGCCGGCACGTCCACGCCCAGGTAGGTGGCGGATCGGGCCACCCCCGAGTCCAGGCACAGCGGCCATCTGGAGGCCCCGCCCATGGACAGGTCCGGCATCACGACCACGGGGGCGAGACCGCGGTGGGCTGCGGCGTAGCTGTCCATCGCCGCGGCCAACTTGCCGGAGGAGGTCCACGAATCCGACCCGCCGGGCCTTCCGTGGATCAGGACCAGCACCGGCAGGTTGCTGCCTTCCGGATCGGCCAGATAGGCAGGTGGCAGGTAGACGTAGGCGTCGTTTCCCCGGTAGCCGGAGACCGTGCCGGGGATCGCCGCCCTGTACACGCTGCCGTGGGCGGGCATGTCCGGCGGCGGCATCCAGTTCGATTCGGTGGTGGCCGGGGGCGCGGGGAAATCCGGCGGCCGGGAGCCGACCACCGCGGTGATGGATCCCGCGGACAGGCCCTCGACGGTGAACACGCTGGCCACGGTGGGGAAAAGTGCATATTGCACGTTCGCCTGCGCCACTGCGGCCAGTAACACGCACAGGACCGCCATCACCGTGGCCACCCGCCCCAGGATTCTGCGCCCGGCCAGCAGGCGGGGCACCAGCAGGATCGCTGCAGCCACCGCGCCCCCGGCCCAGAAGTAGAGCAGGCGGGGGAAGGATTCGTCCCACCAGCCGTAGGCCTCTTCTGCCAGGTACCAGAGCAGCGCCATGCCCGCGATGCCGCCGAGCAACGCCGGCGCCACCGCACGCAGCCACAACCGCCGGCCGCCCGCCATCAGCCACAGGCCCCCGAGCACGGCAAGCACGTTGAACAGCAACGGCACCGGGCCGTCCACCAGCGACAGATCGGACATGGGCGCTCCTTTCGCCGCCGGCGGGCCGGCCTTCAGGGTTTGCGGTCGAGGACCTTGTGCAGCAGTTCCGCCGTCTGCCGGACCGAGACGTCCGGCAGGTAGGCACGGGCCACGGCGCGGCCGATCCGAGGAAGGGCCACGGCATCCGGGTAGAGCAGGAACAAGGGCAGGTGGCTTGGCTGGAACTTTTCCTTGAAGGAATGCAGGGACCGGAATCCGTAGACCGGTTCCATCGCGGCGCCCAGCCAGTCCAGGAAGGCATCCAGGTTTCCGGCCGTGCCGCCGTCGAGCGGTTCACCGTTCCGGGAACGGGCCAGCGGAGCGCCGGAGAGGCTGAGGAAGCCATAGCCCTCGGCCTTGAGGGACAGCGCTGCCGAGGCGATGAGGAATTCCATGGCCGGTCGAAAACCTCCGTCCGGGCGGCGCATGTAGTCCAGCGTCCAGCCGGCGATCATGCCCCCGCGGTGCACCGGCAGCCAGGACACGACCCCGTGAACCCTTCCCTGGTCATCCACGGCGACCAGGATTCGCACCTCCGGGTCTGCCAGCTCCGCCAAGCCGCCGAGGGTGAAGCCCATCTCGGGCAGGCTCCGCTCCGCCACCCAATCCGCGTCGATCGCCCGGATCTGTTCGGTGATGGCCAACGGGGCGCTCCGGTAGCGGTACCACTGGGCCCGGATCCCCTCTCGCCCCGCGCGGTTCAGGGCGGTGCGCACGTCTTGGAACTTCTTGCCCTCGAAGGCCAACGTCTTCAGAGACACCACGGTCTCCTCGGCCACCTGCAGGTGCCCCCAACCACGCCGTTCGGTGTGGGCACGGACAATTCCGGTGGCCGAGTAAAAGCAGGGGGTCCAACCCACGTGGTTGCAGAAGTCCGCGAACCCGTCCACGGTCTCGCGGTGTTCGTCCTGCGGGCCCACCGGGTCGCCAAGCGTCAACGCCACCGATGCGTGCACCCGGTAGGCCACGACGCTGCGGCCGCTGGGTGAGAACCAGTACTCGTTGTCCGGCCACGTGGTCATCCATGCCAGATTGCTGCCGCCGGCGGCTTCAAGGATCGCCCGGGCATGCCGGGCATCCGCCTGGTCCTGCGGCAGGGCCGGACGGCGGAATGACTGCAGCAGCAACGCCCCGACCAGCAGCCACAACACCATGCCCGGACCCACGTACAGCAGGGCCGCGACCACTCCCGTGGGGATGAATGCCGGCACCAGGCCGAGTGCCGACCCCAGCGGCAGGAAACGGTCCGGAACATCTGCCAGGATCCGGCCGGGATCCGGCTGCGGCGCGAACTGTCCGGCCACTGCCCAGGCGGCGGCAACGTAGCCGGCGGCCAGGATGGCGGCGGCGGCCACCGCCCGGACGGCGGCCCTCCGGTAGGTGCCCGCCGGCGCCCGAACCGTGAACCACCGGCGTGCGGGCAGCAGAGCCGCGAGAAGCAGCATCGGGACGATCAGCGGGACCACTTCGTCCACGGCGTCGCCGGGATCCAAGACGGCCAAGGCCCGGAAGAAGGTCGCTTCCTCTTCATCGGCGGCCAGCGAGACCAATTGGGCGCCGGCTACCACGGACATGGCCGCGTATACGGCTGCGACGCCCAACCAGGCGGCGCGCCGGCCTCGGCGCAGTCCGGCGGCGCACAACAGCAACAGGTAGGAAGGCACCACCGCCATGAACAGGCCCCCGATGCCGGTGAGCTGTTGTGCCCGGGCAAGCAGGCAGTCCCCGGGATCGTCGCCGGAGCATAGATCGATCAATTCGGCAGGGTCCCGCGGTTCCAGCCCCGTGAACACGTACTGCAGGTAGGACAACGGGCCCAGGGCCGCCGGATTCAGTGCCGCCACCACCGGGCCGATGGCCGAGGCCGCCACAATGATCGAGACCAGTACGCGCAGTTCCCGGACCGAGGCGGCGGTTCGGGTCCGTGTGGCCCGGCCGGCCAGCCTCGGCCCGAGCAGCAGCCCGGCCAGGGCCGCCACGAGGCGCACCGCGTCGGCGAAAAAGCCGACGTAGAGCACCAAGGTGACCAGCACTGCCAGCAGTCCGGTGCGGATCCGTCGCCGCCACAGGACGCCCATCCAGGCCGACCCCGCGGCCAGCACCGCGCATGCCGGCGCCGTCGGTCCCAGGTAGTCCCCCTCCGCCAGGGCCTCGGTCCAGCTGGGCGGCATATCCTCGACGGCAACCGCCAGCAGCACGACCGCGGCCGTGCCGCACAAATGACCCACCAAGGCCGCGACACCGAAGCGCAGGCTGCCCATGCGCTGTTCGAACGCCAGGCCCACGGCCAGGAACAGGATGCTGCCAATGATGCAGGAGACCAGGCTGGGGGCCCACAGCATGGAGGTGAAGATGGTCCACCAGGTGTCCGGGAAAGTGTCCACGGACGCGGCGGCCACCTCGCGGAACCGCAACGGTGCCCCGGTCAGCCTCCGGCTGTCGGCGATCCCGGCCACCCACAGCACCGACAGGTAGGCAAGCGTCAGCGGCGCACCGGCGGCCCGGCGCACCAACCGGAACCACAGGCCGCGAAGCATACGCAGGCGGGTGCCCGGAAGTTCGAAGCCTTCCATGGTGCACATTATGCACGTCCGCAGGCTCATGTCCACGCCTCCGCGTTGACCACCTTGCGCTTTTTGTCCGCTGAGCCCCAAAGACTCTTGGCGTAGCTGCCGACGCCGACCGCTTCAAGTCTCGCGCCCTGCCCATTAGTGTGTCTCACGGGTGTACACCGGTTTGTATTTTTCTCCATCGTCCGGGATCCCGGGTACGCGTGGCTCAATCCGGACGGGAATGATCGTTAAAAAGCAACGGGACCTTCCCGAAGGAAGATCCCGTTGCAGGCGTGAAGGCGAAGAATTACTTCTTGGCGCCGAAGCCCTTGAAGCGAGCGTTGAAGCGCTCGACGCGTCCGGCCGAGTCCATGATGCGCTGCTTGCCCGTGTAGAACGGGTGCGAAGCGGCGGAGATTTCGACGTCGATGACCGGGTAGGTGTTGCCGTCTTCCCACTCGATGGTCTTCTTGCTCGTGGCCGTCGAACGGGTCAGGAACTTCTCGCCCGAGGCGAGGTCGTGGAACACCATGGTGTTGTACTGCGGGTGAATATCAGCCTTCATGCTAAAACCTTTGTTCACGTCACTGGATTTTGCCAGCGACCAAAATTTGCGTCAAACCGGCCCGTGAGGTCACGAAGCCGACATTCCAGTATACCGGAGCGGGACACGAATTTTCCACCCGACCACAAGCGTTGGAAACGCACGGGCAACCACTGAACCTTCGTGCCCGGACAATCCCTCCTGAACGCTGCCCGGTTGCGGCTACGTTCCGGGGAAACACGTGCCTCCGGCGGCCCTTCCGACGTGAAGGCGCCGCGGCCATGGGTATGCTGGTCGCAATCCGCAGGAGGTGCCCGGATGCCGGCCAAGCACGGCACACCATCGAGAGGGGCTCTGGCCGACATGTCCGCAAACTCGCAGGTATCCGGGGAAACGATCCCGCGCACCGGGTACGCACCAGATTTCCTGGGCAACCGGATCGACGTTCCTGCCCTGGACCCCAGCATCGAGGACGACGCGGTCCGGTGGGAGGGCTCGGAAACCATCCCCTACACCCACTTCTCGCTGGCGCTGAGCAGGACGCGGCGATTCGCCCGCTGGGTCGCCTGGAACATCGACGGGGCCGGCATCAAGCTGCTCAGCCGGAGCAACCTCGACTTCACCAAGGATCCCCGGTTGCCGGCGGAGACCCAGACCGGCAGCGAACTCTACGCCGGCAACCGCCTGGATCGCGGCCACATCGCCCGCCGCGCCGACCTGCTCTGGGGAGACACCGCGGAGGCGCTCCAGGCCAACAAGGACTCGTTCTACTACAGCAACATCACCCCGCAGATGGACGACTTCAACCAGAGCAGCCAGCAGGGTGTTTGGGGCAGGCTGGAAAACGCCCTCTACGCGGACGTCGAGGTTGAAGGGCTCAGGGTCAGCGTCTTTGGCGGGCCGGTCTTCCGCGACGACGACCGCATCTACCGCGGCACGGCGCTGCCCTCGGAATACTGGAAGCTCCTGGCGTTCCGTGAAAACGGGGTGTTGAAGGCCAGGGCGTTCCTGCTGACCCAGGACCTCGACCAGCTCAGGGCGGTCCTGGCCCTGGACGAGTTCAGGGTCTACGAGATCACCCTGGCGGAGCTCGAGGACCGCACGCAGCTCCGCTTCCCCCGGGCCCTGCACGATGCCGATCCGGTGCCGGCTCCCGCGATCGCCCTCCCCGGGCAGCGGAAACCGTTGGCCCGCACCGCCGACATCCACTGGTGAGCCCCGGGTCCGGCCGCGGCCGTTAGCGGGCGCGCAGCTCCCAGAAGGCGACGGCAGAGGCCGCGGCGACATTCAGCGAATCGACGCCCGGGCGCATCGGGATCATCACCGTGCGGTCGGCCATCTCCAGCGCCGCGGAACTCACCCCGGCGCCCTCGGTGCCGAGGATCAGCGCGAGCTTCTCGCTGTGCATTTCGGCGACCTCGTCGATGCCCTGCGAATGCGCCGTCAGCTCCATGGCGGCGATGTCGAAGCCCGCGGCACGCAGCTCCGCAACGTCGTCCGGCCAGGACTCCAGGCGCACCCAGGGAACCTGGAAGACCGCCCCCATGCTCACCCGGATGGCGCGGCGGTAGAGCGGGTCGGCGCAGCGCGGGGTGATCAGCACCGCGTCGATGCCCAGCGCCGCGGCGGAGCGGAAGATCGCACCCAGGTTGGTGTGGTCGACGATGTCCTCGAGAATCGCCACCCGCCTGGCGGTCGGCAGCACGTCGTCAAGGGTCAGCGGCTCTGGCCTGTCCATGGCGGCCAGCGCCCCGCGGTGCAGGTGGAAACCGGTGATGGATTCGAGCACCGCGTCCTCGCCGGCGAAGATCGGCACCCCGGGGTGTTCGGCGAACACGTCGGCAAGCGATTCCAGCCACTTGGTGGCCATGAAGAACGAGCGCGGCTTGTGCCCGGCGGCCAGCGCCCGGCGCAGCACCTTGGAACTTTCGGCGATGTAGCGCCCGTGCTCCGGGTCGGTGCGCTGGCGCAGCGCCGCGTCGGACAGGGCCACGTAGTCCGACACGCGCGGATCGGCGGCGTCTTCCACGATGACAAGCCTGTCCCCCAGCTGCGCACGCAGGGCGGAGATGTCGGCGGGTGGCTTCTGGCTCATTTACGCTCCCGAGAAGAGTTTGGCGACCATGTTGGCCAGCGCCACCAGGCCCAGCATGACGATCACGGCCCGCAGCCAGCCCGGGGAAAGCCTGCGCCCCACCTTGGCCCCGATGAATCCGCCGATCAGCGAACCCACCGCGATGAGGATGACCACCGGCCAGTGGATGCGTTCGGGCGCGAAGATCAGGTAGGAGACCGCGGCGACCATGTTGACCACCAGGGTCAGGATGACCTTGATCGCATTGGACTGCTGCAGCGAGGCGTGCAGGAAGACGCCGAACACGGCCATCAGCAAGATGCCCTGCGCCGCGGTGAAGTAGCCGCCGTAGATGCCGATCAGGAACACCAGCACATAGAGCAGCGGCGTCACCTTCGCGCGGTCCGCCTCGGCGGGGTTCACCCCGACGCTGGCGGCCTGCCGCTTCTTGGCCCACGCGGAGAGCCGCGGCTGGAAGATGACAAGCAGCAGCGCCACCACGATCAGCACCGGTGCGACGTAGCCGAAGACCGACTCCGGCAGGTGCAGCAGCAGGTACGCGCCGATCAACCCGCCGGCCAGCGAGACCGGCATGAGCTTGAGCAGCGTGCCGCCCACGCTGGCGGCCTCGCGCCGGTAGCCCCAGGCCCCGGAGAAGCCGCCGGCCACCAGGCCCATGGCGTTGGAGACCACCGCGTTCACCGGGGCGAACCCGAGGGCCACCAGCACCGGGAAGGTGACCAGGGTGCCGGAACCGACGATGGTGTTGATGGTGCCGGCCCACAGGCCGGCGAAGAAGATGACTATCTCACGCCAGAACTCCATCGCGGCCCCCGTGTCCTAGTGCTTGGCGACGGCGCTGTAGCGGCCGTTTTCGGCGCGCAGGCTCAGCGGCACGGCAAAGGTCTCGGAGAGGTTTTCCTCGGTGAGGGTTTCGGTGATCGGGCCGGCGGCAACCAGCTTGCCCTCGCGCAGCAACATCGCGTGGGTGAATCCCGGGGGGACCTCCTCGAGGTGGTGGGTGACCAACACCATGGCCGGGGCCTCCTCGTCGTTGGCCAGCTCGCTCAGGCGGGCCACCAGGTCCTCGCGGCCGGCGAGGTCCAGTCCGGCCCCCGGCTCGTCGAGCAGCAGCAGTTCCGGGTCGGTCATCAGGGCGCGGGCGATCTGCACGCGCTTGCGTTCGCCCTCGGAGAGTGTGACAAACGGGCGGTTGATCATGGTGGACATGCCCCAGTCGTGCAGCAACCGGAACGCACGGCGCTCGTCGAGCTTCTCGTACGCCTCGCGCCAGCGTCCGGTCATGCCATAGGACGCGGTCAGCACCACATTGAGCACCGTCTCGTGCTCCGGGATGTGGTTGGCAAGGGCAGCGGAGGACAGGCCGATGCGCGGGCGCAGCTCGAAGACGTCGACGGCGCCCAACACCTCGCCCAGCACGCCGGCAACACCGCGCGTGGGGTGCATGCGCGCACCGGCGATCTGCAGCAGCGTGGTTTTTCCGGCGCCGTTGGGTCCGAGTACGACCCACCGCTCACCCTCTTTAACCTGCCAGTTGATGTCCGTCAATAAGTCTTTGCGTCCGCGTACAACGCAGACGTCGGCCAGGCCCAGCACTTCATTCATGGGTAAAACACTAGGCCAGCGACCCGGTTTTGACCCAACCGGCGCACGGTTGTACACGTGCTGCAACATTTGCCGCCCCGTTTTGGGCTGGATGCCCCGTCGCGGGAGAATGGAGAACATGCATCCCACAGCCTTCATTGTCTTCCATTCCGCTGCCCCGCACCCGATTGAACCGGTCAAGCTCCGCTCCACCCTGGCCGCCGCGGGCCACCGCGTGATCAGCGAAGAATCGTTCGAAGGCCCCGGGCGCAGCGGCGCCCGCTGGGAAGTCACCGGCAGCGTTCGCCAGCTGCGCGCCTTGGTCAACCCGCTCGACGGAAACAACGCGCGCTCGGAGGATCCGGCCGTGCGCGCCCTGAGCATCGCCGTGGTGCCGTCCGAACTGGTGCGCGCACCAAAGTTACTGCTGGTCTTGGACGTTGACTCCACGCTGATCAAGCAGGAGGTCATCGAGCTTCTCGCCGCGTACGCGGGCTGCGAGGCCGAGGTCACGGAGGTGACGGAGGCCGCCATGCGCGGCGAAATCGATTTCGCTCAGTCCCTGCACGCCCGCGTGAAGACCCTGGCCGGGCTGGACGTCGCGGTGATCGAGCAGGTGCATTCGACGGTCCACCTCAGCGACGGCGCCAGCGAACTCATCGCCGCCTTCAAGGCGGCCGGCCACTACGTTGCGGTTGTGTCCGGCGGCTTCGCCCAGATCCTGGACCCGCTGGCCGCCGAGCTCGGCCTCGACTTCGCCTGCGCCAACGAGCTGGGCGTCGAGGACGGCAAGCTGACCGGCACCGTCATCGGCCAGGTGGTCGACCGCGCCTACAAGGAGACCAAGTTGCGCGACTGGGCCGGGGAGCTCGGCATCGACGTCGGGCACACCATCGCCGTGGGCGACGGTGCCAACGACCTGGACATGGTTACCGCCGCGGGGCTCGGTGTGGCGTTCAACGCAAAGCCGGCGCTGCGCGATGCCGCCGACGCCCGGATCGACCTCCCCCGCCTTGACGTCATTGTGAATCTCGTGGGAATCGCATAACGATTTGCCCCGAACGCCGGATATTTACTCCGGCGAATGGAGTACACCGGTAGGATTCATTCGGCGGTTGACCACTTTGTTGTGCCTCCGCACCCCGACATACGGCGCCAGGCCGTGCCATCGATGGAAGAGAAACAGACGTTTTGCTCAGTGAAGATATGGACAACGTGAAGCGCGGTAGCCAGCCCAAGTCCCGACGCGGTTGGTACATTGCCGGGGCCTCCGTCCTGCTGGCCTGCGGGCTGTACGGCGGCGCCGCGGCGTATGCCGGATCGCAGATTCCCGTCAACACCTCCGTCCACGGCGTCAACGTCGGTTCGCTGTCGCCGGAGGCCGCGCGCCAGCTCCTGGAGACCAAGCTGAAGCCGATGGCGAGCGAACCGGTCACACTGGCCGTCGGCGAGAAGACCGAAACCCTCAAGCCCTCCAAGGCGGGCCTGGGCATCGACGTCGACGCCACGCTCGACGGCCTGACGGGGTTCAACCTGAACCCGGCCACGATCGTCGAACGACTCACCGGCTCCCAGTCCGTGGAGCCCGTGTCGACCGTCGACGAGGCCAAGCTCCGCGAGGCGCTGGCGAAGCTCGCACCGAAGTTCGCCACCGAGACGGCCGAGGGCAAGCTCGCCTTCGACGGCGCCAAGCCCAAGCTGACCAAGCCAGTGACCGGCATCGAGGTCGACCTCGACGCAGCCGTCAAGACCGTGGGCGCCGGCTGGTTCGCCCCGGCGAACGCCGTTGAACTGCCCGTCACCAAGCAGGAACCGAAGGTCTCGACGAAGACCTTCGAAAAGCTGCTCACCGACACGGTCGAGCCGCTGGTCTCCGGACCGGTCAAGCTGACCGACGGCACCTCGACGGCAAGCCTCTCCCCCGCCCAGCTGGCCTCCGCCGCGTCCTTCAAGAACGAGGGCGACAAGGTCACCATGTCGCTGGACACCGACAAGCTCATCGAGGCCGCGGCCGCGGGCGCCGACGGGTTCAAGTCCACGGCCAAGGACGCGCAGATCGTGCTGTCCGGAGGAGCCCCGAAGGTGATCGCGTCGCAGACGGGCAAGTCGATCGACCCCGAGGGCCTCGCGGAGAAGGTCCTGGCCGCCAGCCAGGATCCGGACCGCACGGCAAAGGTCGCACTCACCACCGTGGAGCCCGAGCTGACCACCGCGAAGGCCAAGGCCCTGGGCGTGAAGCAGGAAATCGTCCACTTCTCCACCCCCTACCCGGCAGCGGACACCGTTCGTACCAAGAACCTGTACGCCGGCACGCGCCGGCTTAGCGGCGTCATCGTCAAGCCGGGCGAGACCTTCTCCCTGGAGAAGGCCCTGGGCCCGATCACCGCCGCCAACGGGTACTACGGTTCCGGCGTCGTGGTCAACGGATTCGCCACCGAGGCCGTCGGCGGCGGCCTGTCGCAGATCTCCACCCAGATGTACAACGTGGGCTTCCTGGCCGGCTACGACGACATCACCCACAAGCCGCACAGCCGCTGGTTCGACCGCTACCCGGCCGGCCGCGAGGCCACCCTCTGGGAGGGCCAGGTGGACATGCAGTGGAAGAACAACACCCCCTACGCCGTCCTGGTCGAGGCCTGGGTCGGCGGCGGCCGCGTCCACACGCGCCTGTGGAGCACCCCGTACTGGACCGTCACGTCCAGCTCTTCGGCGAAGTACAACTTCACCAACCCGGGCACCGAGCGCAACTCGGCCTCCAACTGCAAGCCGGAAAGCGGCGGCAAGCAGGGCTTCTCCATCAACGTGACGCGCACGCGCACCTCCGCGGAGAAGACACTGCCGGCCGAGACGAAGTCGTGGACCTACTCCCCGTGGAACAAGGTCGTCTGCGAAAAGTAGCCGCAACGCAACGAGCCCGAAGCGGTTCGCCGAAGCGTCCCGGTCCACCCCTTCGGGGGCGGCCCGGGGCGCTTTTTCGTTGGCCGGACCGGCCGGATCCGGGCCCCGTGACCACTGCCGTCATCTGATTCCCCGCGAGCGGCGCCGGCGATATAGGGTTTTTTCGTGATCGGGAAGAATGCAAGGCAGTGGGGCACGGCGGCCAAGGCGTTCTTCTACATCCCGCCTTCCAGCGGCGAGCACGGCGGCGCGTTGCGGATGTTCGTCGGCTTGGCGATACCTTCCCTGGTCCTGCTGGCGACCGGGCACCCCAGCCTGGTCATGTATGCGGTGTTCGGCTGCTTCACCGGCATGTACGGGCGCGGCGAACCGCACCAGCTGAGGTTGTTCCACCAGGTTTCCGCCGCGGCGTTCCTGTGCGCCTGCGTGATTGCAGGCGTTCTGACCTCTGCCTCGAACGTGGGCGCGTGGGGGTTCGTCGCATTGGAGACGCTGGTTGCGGGAATCGGCTCGGTGGTCACCGACCGGCTGCGCCTGCGTCCGGTGGGGCCGTTCTTCGGCATCTTCGCCTTCGGCGCCTGTGCCGCCACTCCGCTGGGCACGAGCCCCTGGGTGCCGGCGCTCGTGGCGGTCCTCTCCGCCGCCTGCGCGATCGCCGTCGGGTTTGCCGGCTGGTTCCGGATCCGCACGTGGCACCCGGGCAAACGCCGCACACCCGGACCGCACCTCATGCCTCCGCTGCCCGAGCACTTGGCCACGGGGGCGATGTACGTGGTTGCCGTCGGGTTTGCCGGCGCCCTCGCCACGGCGATGGGCTGGGGCCACCCGTACTGGGCCATGGCGTCCGCCGCCATTCCGCTGTCTGCGGCCGGCCTTTCCGCGGGGATGGCACGCGGGTTCCACCGGGTCATCGGGACTTATGCAGGCCTGGCGGTTGCCGCGCTGGCCCTCGGCGCATTCACCCACCCCGTCTTCCTGGTGCTGCTGGTCATAGCGTTCCAGTTTCCCACCGAGCTGTACATCGTGCGCCACTACGGGCTCTCGCTGGTGTTCTTCACGCCGCTCATCCTGGCGATGGGCTACCTGGCGAACCCGGGGTCGCTCCGCGGGCTGGTCCTGGACCGCGCCGCCGAGACCACCATCGGCGCAGTCATCGGAATGATTGTGCTCCTCGCCTTCATGCGGCGGCCCCGCGCGGCGACGGTCAAGGCCACCGGCACGGCTTGAACGTCAAGAATCCGCGACACCGGTGGCTCATCCGGCCACGGGCCTGCAGCCTTGATAGCTTGGGTGTCCAATGACCTCCACAAAGCATGAAACGTATCCAGCCCCAAGGCGCCGATCCGACCGTCGATCGCACCCGGCCGTTGTCCTGGCTTCGACCGTCTGCGCGCTTGCGGTATTGCCGACCATCGCCACCCTGATGATGGTCATGCTCGCCGTGGCATCGATGTTCAATGGGCCGCACGAGCAGTGGGGCAATGCACTGCCGTTCCTGATGCTCCCCCTCGTCTATTCCGCAGCGGCAGTGATGTTTTACAAGATGCTGCGGTGCAGGACGTTTCGCAAGACGTGGCTGTGGGCAACGCTGTTCATCGTCGTTGTCGGCGCCGCATCGACACCAGCGGTGTGGGCTACCACCGGGGCCGTTGTCGAGGAGTGGTGCGAATCGCAGCCGGGCGGCCGGGGCTACCCGTCCAATGCATCCAGCACTGAAGTCCCCCGAGCCTGCGGCTAGCGGCCTTGGGCTCCAGGAGAGTGCTCAACAGCTGCCTTAAAAACGTGTGGGTTCCGCTTCCAAGTCCGGAAGCGGAACCCACGCGTTTTGGCGGGAAGGCTACTTCTTCAGGAAGTCGCCTGCGCCGCCGACGTATTCGGTGTGTCCGGTCGCAACATCGGCCGTGACCATGGCTGCAACCTCGGCGCCGAACTCCTCAACGGAGTACAGCTTGCCTGCGGCGGCGCGGCGGGCCTCAATGGCGCCCGGCTCCGCACGGTCCAAAAGCGTCGCGGTGATGGTGCCCTCGATCATGTCGCCGGAAACGACCACGAAGGTGATGCCCTTGGCCTCGAGTGCCGGGATGAATTCGCGCAATGCCAGCTCGCCGGCACGCTTGGAGCGGGCAACCGGCTCGTAGGCGTCCATGGTTTCAACCTGGTCGATGAAGTGCGCCTGGTGGCTGGTCACGAAGACCACGCGGGAACCTGGGGCCATCTTCTCGGTGGCCGCCTGCAACATGGCAACCTGGGCGTCGCGGTTCAGGCGAAGGGCGTAGTCCTCGCCGAGGCCGGACTCCATGCCGCCGGAAGCGTTGAGCACCAGCACATCAAGCGAACCAAAGTTCTCGATGGCAGCGTCAACCAGCGCCACGGGTCCTTCAGGAGTGGTGAGGTCGGCACCAACAGCGACTGCGCGGCCGCCTGCCTCCGTGATGGCGGCAACAATCTTGTTGGCGCGCGGAGCCTTCTGGCGGTAGTTGATGACAACGCCGGCACCCTGGGCCGCAAGGATCTTGGCAACTTCTGCGCCAATGCCGCGCGAGGAACCAGTAACGATGGCGCCCTTGGCTGAAAGATCGGTCAATTCTGCTCCTAAAAGAGGTGAGTCGGGATTCCTGCGCTTGGCGCAATCGGAACCACCCGGTCACCGAAAGTTTGGGTAATTCTTACAAAGATGCGTTCTGCTGGTTCAATCCTGCCAGCAGGCGCCCACGTGGAGGCTTGTAGGAAACCTCCAAATTTGCCGTACGGCGAAGTCCTGGCGCCTAGGCGAGTGCTGCGCGCACCATTTCGCTGATGGCCTTGCCGTCGAAGCGGCCCGCGACCTCGGCGCTCACCAGCTTCATGACCGAACCCATCGAGCGCATTGACAGCTCGACACCGTCGGCACGCAAGGAGGCGATGGCCGAATCGATGATGCCCTTCACGGCAGCCTCATCCAGCGGTGCCGGCAGGTAGGCCTCGATGATCTCGGCCTCGGCGTTCTCGGACGCGGCGCGGTCCAGCGCCCCGGCCTCGGTATAGGTCTGAGCGGTTTCGCGTCGACGCGCTGCTTCCTTCTGGAGCAATGCGGTTACCGCGGCGTCGTCGAGCTCAACGGGGGTCTTGCCGCCCTTTTCGCGTGTGTTGATTTCACCAAGCAGGTTCCGCACGGTCATCAGCTCAACACGGTTTCCAGCCTTCAGATGGTTCTTCATGTCTTCGCGCAGGCGGGTTTTCAGGTTTTCCATGGTGTGGTCTTCTTTCGCTGCTTATCCGGCAAGTACGCAGTGCGGCCGCACTCATTCCATGCCGGTATCCGATCCAGTTTATTGCCTCGGTCAGATTTCCGCCGCACCCGACCGGTCCCGATAGTGGCACTTCACATGGGCACGCGGAAATGAAAAGCGTCGGCCTGCGCAGAACGCCCGACTCCCCCGCTGGTCATGCCGGGCTGGTCGGTCCTGGAAATCTTTGGTGGTGAGCTTTGCGCCTGAGCGGTGTGGGATTTTTCGAACTAAGTCAAAAATTTACCTAGATATAATATGAGTATATGGATATGCACACCATGAAATTCCGGTCTTGATTCGCCCTTGGACACGCGATGCCTTGGGCTTTTCATCCGAGGTGACACTGATTCGTGCGAAATTGGCCCCGGTCTACATCGCCGGAATCGGGCGCCCGTCGCCCGGAGTGGCCTACAAGCAAGGTCGACCAGGCCAACGGCCATAAGCCCTCCCCCGCGTTCTGGCACGAAGGATATTCGCCGTGGACCTAGGCACAGCGCTGCAGTCCGCTTGCGCCCGCACAACAGGGCACAAGACACGGACCTGCCTCGAGCACGCTCAGGCGGCAGCACGGCTCCGCAGCCAAAGGACATTCAACCCCGTTGGCCGCGAGGATCGCTGGAGACGTTGTCAGGTACGTCACGGAAAACGTCGAAATTATGGGGTGGAGCTAGCCGGCAGAGCCGAGGGACATCTGACCGGAAGCACGAAATCGTCGTCACCCCAGCTGGGGTCGGCCCATGCAGGGCCACTTCCTCTTTGCGATCTCGGCAATGGCAGCACGGCGGACAACAACTGCCCATGGGGCCCGATTTGGGGGCCGCTCGGCGTGCAAGTAGCGGGATTCGCGTTCGCATTCATGGGAAGCGTCCCGGTGCTTTGGCGGTCGGTGTGTATCCGAGGAAAACCCGCTGGGTCCAGCGTGTTCAATGCCAGATTGCCGGGCTTCCGCGCTTTGCGGCCGCGGAAGCCCGGCAATCAGCAATAGGGGAAAGCCTTAGTGGCCCATGCCCAATCCACCGTCGACCGGGATCACGGCGCCGGAGATGTAGGCTGCTTCGTCGCTGGCTACCCAGCGCACGACGTTGGCTACCTCTTCGGGCTCGGCGAAACGGTTGGCCGGAATCGAGGCCAGGTAGCTCTTCTGGGTGGCCTCGGGCAGCTCGGCGGTCATGTCGGTGTTGATGAAGCCGGGGGCCACGACGTTGGCGGTGATGCCACGGGAGCCGAGCTCGCGGGTCAGCGAGCGGGCAATGCCCACCAGGCCGGCCTTGGATGCTGCGTAGTTGATCTGGCCCGGCGAACCGTAGAGGCCGACCACGGAGGAAATCAGCACAACGCGGCCCTTGCGCATCTTGATCATGCCCTTGGAGGCGCGCTTGATCACACGGAAGGCGCCGGTGAGGTTGGTGTCGATGACCGAGGTGAAGTCGTCCTCGCTCATGCGCATCAGCAGGGTGTCGCGGGTGACTCCGGCGTTGGCGATCAGCACCTCGACCGGACCGTGTGCGGCCTCGACCTCGGTGAAGGCGGCATCGATGGAGGCCGCGTCGGTGACGTCGGCCTTCACGCCCAGCAGTCCCTCCGGGACCTCGCCGCTGCGGTAGGTGATGGCAACCTTGTCGCCGTTGGCCTCGAACGCGCGGGCGATGGCCAGGCCGATGCCGCGGTTGCCGCCGGTGACCAGGACACTGCGGGCGGGAGCGGATGGGATTTCGGACATGGATCCTCCAAAAGACGTAATCAGGGGCTTGTGGTTTCTACTGATTCAATCCTAGCGCGCAGCGGTTCGGGGTTGGGTCCTCGGGATCTCGGTCACACGGTTCGGGAACGCCGTTTCCGGCAGAGGAGTAGGGTCGGAGCTGTTCCCGATTCGTACCCCGCGACTGGTCGGTGAGACAATGACAAGGACGGATCGACGGAAGAACTATGAGCGAGCCACATCCCACTCACCATCATCACGAGCACGGGCCCCAGGTGCATCGAATCACCGAGGCACGTGAATCCCACACCGTGGAGCAGAATTCACGCGTGCTCAAATACACCATCTCCATGTCGGTGCGCATGGCCTGCTTCCTTGCGGCCTTTTTCACCCACGGTTGGATCCAGTGGGTGTGCTTCGCCGGAGCGATCGTCCTTCCCTACGTGGCCGTGGTGATCGCCAACGGCGGCGCCGACCTGACCAAGCGCGAACCGCCCGCGGAATTCTTCGCCGGCGACGAACCCCGTTCCATCACGGCTTCCCCCGAGTCCGGCTCGGAGCAGTCCGACCCGGCCAACCACGGCCGATGGACATCCGAAACCGAACCCGACCACTACCCGCAGGATGCCCCCGACACGATCGACGGGTCGTTCGTCGAGGAGCCGGACGCCGGCGCGGCGGATTCCACGCGGCACGGACGAAGCCCCCAAGGGCCCGGCGAACCGAAAACCGAGGACGACAAGTGAACCTGCTCGACAGCCTCTCCGGCTCCGGAGCTTCCGCGGAACCCGCGGGCCCGGCCAAGTGCTCCCGCAAGGGTTGCCGCAATGACGCCAGCATCCAGTTGCTGTGGAACAACCCGAAAATCCACACCCCGGAACGCCGCAAGATCTGGCTGGCCTGCGACGAGCACGCCGACTGGCTGGAAAACTACCTTTCCGAACGCCTGCTGTTCAAGCAACGGCTGCCGCTTCCCGCCCAAACGGGCCAGCCACCGGCGCAGCCCGACGGCACCATTTCCAAGGAGAACTAACTAGCGTGTATCGATTCCTGGCCAGCACCCGCTGGATCGGCTGGCTCCTGCTGGTCTGCCTTTTCGCCGCCGCCTTCGCCTTCCTGGGCAACTGGCAGATGGACAGGCGGGAACAGGCGCTGACCGAGATCTCCCATGTGCAGCGCAACTTCGACGCGGCCCCCGTCCCCTTCGCGCAGGCCAAGCCGCTCTTCGAGAATTTTCCCGCAGATGCCAAGTGGATGCCCGTCACCCTTGAGGGCAGCTACCTCACCGAGGACCAAACCATCGTGCGCAACCGGATCTCCGGTTCCCGCCCCGGCTACGAAGTGCTGGTGCCGTTCCGGACCACCGACGGCACCACCGTCGTCGTCAACCGCGGCTTCCTGCCGATCGGCAACGAAAACGCCGGGCAGCCGGACAGCATCCCCGCTCCCCCGGCCGGCACCGTGAAGGTCCAGGTGCGCCTGAAGGCCAGCGAGCCGAAGCTGGACCGCGGCGCCCCCGAGGGCCAGCTGGCGTCGATCGACCTGCCCGCCTTCGCGGCCAAGCTCGACTACCCGATCGCCACCGGAAGCTACGGCCTGATGTTCCTGGAGGACCCGGCCCCGGCCAACGCGCCCACCCAGCTGCAGCGCCCCGAAGAGGACGAGGGGCCGCACCTGTCCTACTCGTTCCAGTGGTTCGCCTTCGGCGTGCTGGTCTTCATCGGCTTCGGCTACGCGGCCAAGCAGCAGGCCCGCATCAACCGCGAGGACCGGGAGGAAGCCGCCGAGGCGGCCCTGCGCGGCGAGGAGCCCGTGCTGCACCAGGCACACCGGATGCGCAAGCGCCCCAAGAAGCTGGTTCGCCGCGACGGAACCCCCACCGACGAGGCCGAAGAAGACGCCTACCTCGACGAGCTCGAGCGCCGGGCGGCGCAGCGCGAGCATTCCGGGCGCCCCGACGCCGGCTGATCCCGCACCCGGTCAAGTCGACGCCCTCACGACGGCACCCTCACGACGACGCGGCCCTGTTCATCCCGAATTGCCTTCCGGATGAACAGGGCCGCTTTTGCTTGCCGGGCCGGGCCGGAGCACCCTTTGAAATCTTGTTTGGGCGGCGAACGGCCCGTAGCGTGATGAACAGAGGGCCCGCGAACCGCCGGCCCCCGTAGAGAGGACACGCCATGCCAACCGTGATCGCCCGCCACGATGTCAAGGACATGGAACATTGGCTTGCCTCGCGGAAGCGCGCAGAGCTCTTCGGGCCCCTGGGCATCACCAACGTCCGCACCTTCGTGGACCCGTTGAACCCGACGCAAGTCGCGGTGGAGATGGACGTTCCCGATATGGACGCCTTCTTGATCGCGCTGCAAACCGAGGCGTTTGAGGAAGCCATGGCCCACGACGGGGTGCTGCGCGAGACCTTGGTGCTCCTGGTCGAAGTGTAGATTTCATCCCCCGGGCAGGCCGAACCGGGCCTTGCCCCGGGCCTGGTGCTCCGGTGCCGGGAAACGGCCATCCGACTGGACGCCCGGGCGTTAAGCACGGGAGGGCTGCACCATGTTGGTGCAGCCCCCTCCGAGTCCATGCGGCGCTAGGCCAGGGTGACCAGCTCGAGGTAGGAATCGTTCCAGAGGTCCTCGTCGCCGTCCGGCAGCAGCACCACGCGGTCGGGGTTCAACGCGGAGACCGCGCCCTCATCGTGGGACACCATGACCACGGCGCCGCTGAAGTTGGACAGCGCGGAGAGGATCTCGGCGCGCGAGGCCGGGTCCAGGTTGTTGGTGGGCTCATCGAGCAGCAGCACGTTGGCGCTGGAAGCCACGATGGTCGCCAGTGCCAGACGGGTCTTCTCGCCGCCGGAGAGCACGCCGGCGGGCTTGTCGACGTCGTCGCCGGAGAACATGAACGAACCGAGGATGCCGCGCACCTCCTTGTCGCCCATGTGGCTGGGGGCGGCCGAGCGCATGTTCTCGAGCACCGAGCGGTCGACGTCCAGGGTGTCGTGCTCCTGGGCGAAGTAGCCGATCTTCAGGCCGTGGCCCGGGACCAGGTCGCCGGTGTCCGGGGCGGACACGCCCGCGAGCATGCGCAGCAGCGTGGTCTTGCCCGCGCCGTTGAGGCCCAGGATGACGACCTTGGAGCCCCGGTCGATCGCCAGGGACACGTCGGTGAAGATCTCCAGCGAGCCGTAGGACTTGGACAGGCCCTCGGCCATCAGCGGGGTCTTGCCGCACGGGGCCGGATCCGGGAAACGCAGGTTCGCCACGCGGTCGGCGACGCGGACGTCGTCCAGGCCGCCCATCAGGCGGTCGACGCGCTTGAGCATCGACTGTGCGGCGGAGGCGCCCGAGGCGCGGGCCTTCATCTTGTTGGCCTGGGCCAACAGGGTGGTTGCCTTCTTCTCGGTGTTGGCGCGCTCGCGCTTGCGGGCGCGCTCGTCGGTCTCGCGCTGCTGCAGGTAGCGCTTCCAGCCGAGGTTGTAGACGTCCATCGTGGCGCGGTTGGCGTCAAGGTGGATGACCTTGTTCACGGTGGCCTCAAGCAGCGAGGTGTCGTGCGAGATGACCAACAGCCCGCCCTGGTGGTTGGCCAGGAAGCCGCGCAGCCAGGTGATCGAGTCGGCGTCGAGGTGGTTGGTGGGCTCATCGAGCAGCAGCGTCTCGGCGTCCGCGTACAGGATGCGGGCGAGCTCGACGCGGCGGCGCTGGCCACCGGAAAGGGTGGAGAGCGGCTGGTTGAGCAGGCGTTCGGGCAGCGACAGGTTGTTGGAAATCGCCGCGGCCTCGGACTCGGCGGCGTAGCCGCCGCCGGCGATGAACTCGGCCTCGATGCGGTCGTACTGGCGCATCGCCTTGGCCGCCACCGCGGGGTCCTCCGAGGACATGTCGTCCTGGCACTTCTTGAGCTTGCCGACGATGATGTCCAGGCCGCGGGCCGAGAGGATGCGGTCGCGGGCCAGCTGCTCCATGTTTGGCGTGCGCGGATCCTGCGGCAGGTAGCCGATGGTTCCGGAGGTGGTGACGGAGCCACCGGCGGGCAGCGATTCGCCGGCCAACACGCGGGTCATGGTGGTCTTGCCTGCACCATTTCGCCCGACGAGGCCGATCTTATCGCCCTTGTCGATGCGGAACGAGACGCCCTCCATGAGAAGGCGTGCGCCGGCGCGCAGCTCCAAATCGGCAACGGAAATCACGGTGACCCTTTCGGTGGAGTTTAAGGAGCCCTGACGGGCAACCTATCCAGTCTACCGGGGTCGGAGGCGGGTTCCGGCTCCGATGCGGCGAAGCTCACTCCGGCGGCTTGCGCTAGCCCTTGAGCGGTTCGTCGAAGGCTTCCGCAGCGGGGGCCGTTTTGGGCGCCGACTTGGGTGCACGCTTGTGCCGGTAAACGTCCATCTGGGCCAGTCGGCGGCGCAGCGAGTCGGCCCGGTGGGCGTCTCCCCCGCTGGTCGCCTCGATGTGCCCGGCGCCGAAATGCCAGAGCAGGACGTCGTCGAGCAAGCGGTCCGGGCCCGGGGAGTAGCGGTGGTCAAGGGCCGCCCGTACCGAGGTGATCACGCCGGGCTGCAACAGCTCGGCGAACTGCCGGGTGTTGGTCAGCCCGTGGGCCGCGACAAGCTCGGCCGCCCAGCCCCAGTCGTCGTCCGACTTCCTGTCCACGTGGGGCAGCAGCGTGCGCCAGATCAGCTGGATGCGCTCGGCCGACAGCGGCACGGCGCCCTCGCCCTCGGCGTCCCAGAACCCGGTCACCGTCTCGAAACGCTCGTGGAGCTCGGAGAACTGGTCCTCGGCCGCCTCCAGCATGGCCGCCGTGGCGGTGAATTGCCTGTCGATGTGCGGGCTCCAGGCGCGCGGCTCGGCGTTCTTGAAGCGGATGTCGTGCTCGATCTCGCTCCACGCGTGCGACAGGATGGTGCGGATCTGCACCTCGAAGATGAAGTTGCCGGTGATCTTGATGTCCCCGCCGAGCACCGCCTGGAAGTCGCGCACGACCTCCTCGCCGCGGGTCTTGAGGATCAGGTGGCGGCTGGAGTAGCCGTAGGTTCCCGACTCGACGGAGCCGATGTCCTTCTCGCGGTCGGACCGGCAGTCGAAATCCGAGCGCCGGCGCTTGATGAGGTTCGCGGCGTCGCGGATCTCGTAGGGCAGCTTCACGATCACGCGCACGCCGACCAGGTCGTGGATCTCGCGCAGCGGGTTGGGGAACTCCAGCGTCGGGGCGCCGCCATCCTCCTCGGCGGCGAGCATGCGCGAGGCCTTGTCGCGGAAGGAGTCGACGGCCTTGACGCGGCTGACCACGAAGAGCGGCGAGGTTTCCGTCTCCTCGAAGAGCGAGGAGATGCGGGAGCGCATGGCCTCGGCGACGTGTTCGAGCATCGGGCGGGCCTTGGCGTAGCGTTCGACGCTGGCCGCGACCTCTGCGCGCAATGAATCATCGAGGGTTTCCCAGGGGGTGCCCACACGTGCCTCCTACATCAAACTGCTCTTGGGGAATCTGCTTCCCACCCTATCAACAGCCGATTTGCCGCGCCGCGTTTCGCCGCACGGCACAAGGCTGGCAATCCGCAGGGAATCCCCCGGAAAACAAGAACCCCGCCTGGCCCGGGAGTGCTCTCCGGGGCCCGGCGGGGCATCGTGGTGCGGAACCGCGGCGCGGCGGCGGATCCGCCGCGGCCGGGGAACCGGCCCTGGTTCTTGCTGTTGCTAGTTCTTGCTGTCGATCGACTGGGCGACCTCGTCGTACAGCGGGGATGCGCCGGTCTTGGCCGGGGTCAGGACCTGGACCTTGCCGTTCTTCGCGCCCTGGCCGGCATTCTTGGCCGGGGCGCCGTTGGCGTTCGCGGCCGCATCCGCGGCGGGAGCGCCGGCCGTGGCCGGGACCTGGACGGATGCCTGTGCTGCGACCTTGGAGCCCTCCAGCTTGCCCTCGACGCGGGCACGGGCCACGTCGTCGGCGGCCTTCTGGCGGGCGGCCTCCAGGCGCTCGGACTCCGCGGCCTGGGCGTCGGCCATCGCGGCCTGGAATCCGTCGTCGTACGCGAGCCCGTACTTCTCCGCCTCGACGGCTTCCTCGTCGTGCTCGGCGATGGCGCGCATCTCGGCGGCCTCTGCCTTCTTCTGGTACATGTGCACGGTCAGGTGGGTGATGGCCAGCAGGACCACCGGCGGCATGGCCGCGACGAGCGCCGAAACCACCGGCGGGATGTCCGAGTGCTGGGCGCTCACGGTCAGGATCGCGTGGACCGAGTTCGCCGCGGTGGAGACGATCGCACCGAAGAAGAGCAGCGACCACGGGTAGATCATGGCGCGGCGGTTGTGGCCGTTCAGGGCGACGATCGCCACGGTGGAGGCGACGATCATGCCGTCGACGATGATCGGCCAGATCCAAGCGAGGTTGGCGTTGATGCCCGAGCGCCCGGCCAGGTCGGTCAGCGCGTCGAAGGACAGCACGAAGGCGCCCACCGCGATCAGGACCGTTGCCGCGACGGCGGTCCGCAGGACCGCCTTGTGCGGTTCGTTCGGGATCTTCTCAATCATCGTGTTGCTGCCTCAATCTTCGTCGGTTTTTCGCGGTGTTCGTGTGGTCTGGACCTTCGTGCAAGTGACACGCCCCCATGGCAAACCAGCCTCAATCCTACGCGGAGTGCGTGCCCACAGGGCAAAACGCTGGATCTGCAGCCGGCTCCCCGGCCGCGGTCAGGCGGCCCGTTGGCGGTCCCGGCCGGCACCCCGGACCGCGGCCGGATCGGCGCGGCGGTCGGCAAAGTGCAGGCCGGTGATGCGGGCGGAGAAGCCGCGGCCGGAGGCGTCGAAGACGATGGCCAGCAGGCAGGCGGCGCCCAGCAGGACCGCGGCCGCACGCAGCCCGAGCCCCGGACCGGTGTCCCCCGCCAGCTCCGCGGCGCCGAGCAGCAGCGTGAACCCGCCGCCGCCTAGCAGCGTGCGCAGCAGTTGGCTGCCGACGGTGGCCGGGTAGCCGGACGCGTCCGCGGCGAAGACCCAGATGCAGCGCTGGCCCAGCGAGGCGCGCCCCGGCGCCAGCGACGGAAGGACGACCACCAGCAGCGGAGGCAGCAGCGCCGCCGCGACGTCGAGCACGTTGGTGTCCAGCGGGTCCCCGACCACGTTGTTGACCAGGGCGCCGCCGGTGCCCAGGATGAACGCGAACACGGCCACCAGCGCCAGGTCGAAGACCATGCCCAGCATGCGCCGCGCGCGGGTCACCGGCCGCGGCCGGCGGTACTCGAGGGCAGCGGCCCGCTCGCCGGGGCCCGAGATCCAGGCGAACACCGGCAGGTACGCCAGCAGCGCCCCGATCGCCGCGCCGGAGGTGTTGGCGATGACGTCGTCGATGTCCGTCACCCGGTACGCGCAGTCGTAGATCCCGAAGACGCCGGTGTACTGGGTGGTCTCGATCAGCACCGAGGCCAGCCCGCCCAGCAGCACGGCGCCGATGAATCCGACGCGGGCCCAGCGCACGGCCAGCACGCCCAGCGGCAGGAAGAGCACCACGTTCAGCGCCACCTGGAGCAGCAGCGCGTCGTGCAGGATCGCACCCGGCGAATCCAGCAGCGCGTCCTTGAGCTGCGGCAGGAAGGCCAGCGGCGTTTTCTGGACCCCGCCCATGCCCGGGACGTCACAAAACTCGCCGCGCGTGGCCGGCAGCGGAAGCATGGTGTAGCTCAGCAGGCCGAACAGGTAGAGGATCGCCGTGACGCTCGCCAGGGTCCGGCGCCAGGACAGGCGGCCGTGCCGGTGGTACTGCATGGCTAGGAGAAACACCCCGGCGGCGGCCGTGAAGAGCGTGGCAAAAAGGATGGCGATCCAGCCGGGCCATAGCATCGTGTTCATCGGACAAAACTACCGAACTTGGGCCCGCGGCGGACATTTTGTGCGAATCATCACCACGCATTGCCCGACGCCCCGTGTGCCAAATTCCGGCCGCAGCGGCTATTGTTGAAAGTGGATCTTCATCCCGTTCGTCCCGTGGCATTCCAGCCACCGGACCGCACAAGGTCCCACCCCCACCACTTATGTAGCATCGGCGTGTTCGAGGCGCGCGGGAACCGTCTTCCCGCGCGCCCAAACCTCCCCATGCCGCCTCGTTCGACCCCAGCAGGAGAAGCGCACCTCAATGACAGCAATTGCCCCGGACCACGTCGAGAACTCCCTCATGGAACGCCGTTACGAAGAGCAGATCGAACCAGTCAACCGCCTTCTGGACGAGACTCGCTTGCTGCGACCCGCCTCCTCGGTTTCCTACGTGGACCCGGTGCACAACATCGAGGAAGCACGCATCATTTCGCTGTACTCCAACATCGGCGTCGCCAACGAGAACGGCTTCATCGACGCCGGCTCCCAGGAGGCGGCCACCCGCATGCTGGGCATGCAGTGGCAGCTGGGCCTGCGCCCCGAGTACATCCTGCCGTGGAACGTTTCCCCGTGGCACATCCCGGGCGAGCCGAACGGCAAGTTCCAGCCGCCGGAGATCACCTCGGGCCTGAAGCCGCTGCTGCGCCTGCTCAAGGTCGTGCCGCGCGCCTCCGTCCTGATCGCCCACGGCACCGAGGCGCACCGCCTCTCCGAGCAGCTGCTCAAGACCCAGAACCCGCTGCTGTGGCGCCGCGGCTTCAAGACCTACAAGGTCAAGTCGCTGGACGGCCGCGCGTTCGCCGGCTCCCCGGAGCGCCAGCAGGCGCACCTGGAAGAGATCTACGCGGCCTACGCCGACGCCATGGCGCGCACCGGCCTGTCCTCGGCCAAGTAGCCGCACCCTACGTGACCCGCCGCGTCCCCGATGCGGCAATCCACGCCTGACGACTGGATAAACTCGAGGTTATGCCTACCAAGACCCCCGCGAAAATGACCCGCCCGCAGAAACTCCATCTCGGGCTGGCCATGGTCCTCGCGGGGGTCTTGTACGTTGCCCACGCGTTCCTGAAGTTCAAGAACTACGAGTCCCGCGGCTACGACCTGGGCATCTTCGACCAGGCGGTGCGCCAGTACTCGCTGTTCAAGGCGCCGATCGTCCCGATCAAGGGCGTGGACTTCAACCTGCTGGGCGACCACTTCCACCCGATCAATGCCCTGCTGGCACCGCTGTACTGGATCTGGGCGGACCCGCGCATGCTCGGCATCGCACTGGCGGCCCTGCTGGTCTCCGCCGCGATCCCGGTCTACCTGTTCACCCGGCCGCGCTTCGGGCACCTCGGCGCCGTGCTCACCGCCGCGGCCATGCTGCTGTGGTGGCCCTTCCAGTCGATCGTCAACTGGGAGTTCCACGAGGTCGCCTTCGGCGTGCCGATCATGGCGTGGATCATCTGGGCGTTCGACCGCGGCCGCTACTGGCTGGTCGTCGGCCTCGCCAGCTCCCTGCTGCTGGTCCGCGAGGACATGGGCATCACCATGGTCGCGGTGGGCATCGTGCTGCTCTTCCACAGGCAGTGGGTCAAGGCGGGGCTGACCATGGCGATCGGTCTGGCCGGCTACCTGGCCGTCACCAGCTACCTGATCCCGCTCTTCTCCCCCGCCGGCACCTTCAGCTACTGGCAGTACACGGCCCTGGGCGCCAGCGCGGGCGCGGCGATCGTCTTCCTGATCACCCACCCCTTCCAGTCCATCGGCATCCTGTTCAACCACCAGCTCAAGGTGCTGCTCTGGCTGCTGAGCTTCCTGCCGCTGGCCTTGCTTCCACTGGCCTCCCCGTACGTCATCCTCGGCGCCCCGCTGCTGCTGTCCCGGCTGTTCAATGACCGGCTGAACACCTGGGCCCCGGTCTACCAGTACGACGCGATCATGGCGCCGATCCTGATCCTCTCCGCCGTGCACGTGCTGGGCAAGCTGATCGACCGCTACGGCTGGACGAGGATCAAGGTGATCGGCCCGGCCTACCTGCTCACCTTCGCGCTGGTCGGCACGCTCTTCTTCCATTCGATCTTCCCGCTGGGCCGCACGCTCACCGGCGCCAACTGGGGCACCAGCGAGCTGGTCGCCGCCAAGGAGCGCGCGGTGGACATGATCCCCGACGGCGTCTGCGTCGAATCGGCGGACACCCTGGTCCCGCACCTGACCGACCGCACCTACGTGGGCATGATGGGCGACATCGGCACCGACCTGTCCAGCTGGATGATCATCGACTTCAACGAGCAGGAGCTCGGCGGCTGGGACCCGCTGCTGCCGCCGCAGGCGCTGCGCCGCGCCGAGGCCCTGGGGTTCACGCAGGTCGCCCCGATCGACCACGGCATCATGGTGCTGCACCGCGACATCCCGGTGAACCCGATCTGCTCTGACTACCTCAAGCGGTAGCCGCACCGTCGACCGGGAACA
This sequence comes from Paeniglutamicibacter sp. NPDC012692, assembly GCF_042901625.1. Lineage (NCBI taxonomy): Bacteria > Bacillati > Actinomycetota > Actinomycetes > Micrococcales > Micrococcaceae > Paeniglutamicibacter > Paeniglutamicibacter sp. NPDC012692. The sequence goes on along the minus strand of NZ_JBIBDE010000001.1, from coordinate 249,646 downwards.
TCCCGCGCGGCAACCCCACATGAAGGCCCCACCGACGTCCAGTTCGCGGCGGGGCCTTCGGCGCATTCCGGGCCCTCCGGTGCCCCGCGGCCGGTCCGGAACGTATGCTCTAACCAGTTGGCAGCGGCGGAACGGGGCACCACATGGCCGGAAGGGCAAAGCGGAAGATCACCGACGGCGCGCTGGACCGTGTCTTCTTTGTGCTGGGCGGCACCGCAACGGTGTGGCTTGCCTTCCTCCTGGTCGGCGAGAGCTTCCAGCTGGGCTGGGGCCAGCTCTGGTTCCCCCTGGCCTACTGGGCGTTCGTCGCCTACCTGCTGCTGCCGCGCCTGCACCGGATCCTGACGCAGATCTACGTCCCCGGCTACTTCATCGGCCGCGCACGCACCAGCGACGGATTGCTGGGCGACCCCGTGAACCTCGCCCTGCTGGGCACCGAGGGGCAGGTCCATGCGGCCATGCGCTCCGCCGGCTGGACCATGGCCGACGCCGTGACGTTCTCCAGCGGCCTGCGCATCGCGAGGTCGACGATCCTGCGGCAAAGCTACCGGCAGGCACCCGTCAGCCCGCTGTATCTCTTTGGCCGGCAGCAGGACTTCGCCTACCAGCAGGAGGTGGACAACAGCCCCGGCAAGCGGCACCATGTGCGCTTCTGGCGGTGCCCCGAGGGATGGTTGTTGCCCGGCGGCCGAGCGGTCGACTGGCTTGCCGCCGGGACCTACGACCGCAGCGTCGGCTTCTCGCTGTTCACCCTGCAGGTCACCCACAAGATCGAACGGAACACCGACGTCGAACGGGACCACATCGTCCACTGCGTGTCCGTGGCCGAACCGCTGGCCTCGGTCGGCGTGATCAAGGACTTCTCCACGGGGTACCACTCGCGCAACGGCGGTGGGGACACCATTTCCACCGACGGCGACCTGCCGATCATCGATGTCCGGCGGATCCCGGCCGGACCCGGCCTTCCGGGCCCTTCCCCGCACACCGGCACCGGGATCTCCGCGCCCACGGTGGTCGGCGGCCTGCTGGTCGTTGCCAGGGCGGCCGTTGCGCTGCTTCTGGTCCCGAAGCTGCTCGGCTCCTCGGCGCAGTTCACCCACGTGGTGATCGACGGGGCGCCGGCGGATCCGGACGTTGCCAGGACGGCCTTGGCCGTCATCGCCGCCGTCGTCCTGCTGTTCGGCGTGGGCGAGCTGGTGCTGGCGTGGCGCATCCTTGCCGGCAGGAACTGGGCGCGCGTCGCGGCCATGTGGCTCAGCACCGTGTCAATCGTCACCCAGGCGATCGATGTCTCCACCGGCGTCTCGCGGATCACCCTCGAGGCGGGCCTTGCGGGTCTGGCCTGCGATGTGCTGATCCTCCTTGCCCTGTCGAGCGGCCGCGCCAGGACCTACGCCCGAAGTGCGCCGCGGCGCACCAGGCCGCGGCGCACCCAGCATGTTTCCTGATGCGGCACCGGCGTGCACGCTATTGCTAGGCGCTCTTGCCACTCCGCTTCATGAGGCCTCGCACGATGTTGCCGACCACAACCCAGGCCAGCAGTGCCACAAGCGCATATCCGCCGCTGAGCACCAGTGGCATTGCGACGCCACTTTGGTAGTCACTGTCATCCCCGTAGCCCGTCAGATGCGCGACGGCGAAACTCATCACCGCCGCCGGATAGAAAATACCCACGCCCATCAGCCCATGGGCCGCCAGCACCGCGGTGGGCGCGCTGAGGATCGAACCACGGACGACAAAGAGCACGCCGGCACCCCATGCAGCGTAAACCACCACGGCCAGCACGTTTCCCGCATGGGATCCGGTCTGGAACGCCGCGTATGACTGCCATAGATTCAGCCCGGTGTTGAGCGGTACAACCAAATACACCGAAAAGAATCCGGCCACCCACGTGCCGGCACCGACAGCCAACGCGATGGTGTGCGTCCGCGAACGTGAAGGCAGGATGGCTCTCAAATCTTTCATGTGTCCCATCCTGGCAGTTCAGCACGGGTTTCCGGCCCTGAGGATGGACGCCGGCGAGTTTGGCTCGATCGCGTGGACACAGGGCCCCTCGAGGTTCCGGCTCCAAATCAAAAGGCCGCCAAGGAGGCCAGACCACTCGGCTCTTAGGTGGTGACCCCAATCGTTGACAGCCAATACGCGGCAGGCGGAAACTTGGGAGAACTGAGCTGCCCGGCGGCGCCTCGCCGCGGCGGGCCACTCGGCGGGACGGGGGGGTCTACGATGTCGCCGCGCCTTGCGGATTCGGAGCCGGATACGGTCCGCGAAGTGGTCGTCGTTGAACGACCACCCTCTTGGCGGGGAACACCATTCCATCTCTCGTACGTCCACCTCGACCGGGAAGTTTCCGGGGCGGAACTCTTGGGCATCTATCGCTGGGCGGCGGAGCATCACCTGGAAAACCCGCGTGTGATCTCGCCCTTCACCTTGGAGTGGTCCTCGGTGTTCCATCCGCGCTTTTACCGCGCCGCCACAGGCACCGGCGCCTCAACCGTTCCCTCCCTGGAACCCGTTGAGGCCAATGGCACCGATTCCTCGCCACAGCGCTTGTGGTTCGAGTTGGTGGTCTTCCTTGCATCCGTGACGCTGTCCGCTGCGATCGTCCAATCCCGCTTCAGCAGCGGAACCCTCGCCAGCAAGTACGACAGGCTTTGGCAGGCCGGCAGGTTCATGTCGACGGGCCTGGTTCCCGGGCTGCGGGGCCAGACGCTGATGGACGACGTGGTTGCCATGGCCCATGACAACGAAGTTTCCGACCTCGATCGGCTGCTGGCCATCCGCAGCCGGTTCGAAGAAGTCATTTCCCACCTCCGAGGTCCGGAATCCGTGACCGAAGCCAGTCTCCTCCGGAGTGAAGTTTCCGCGGCACTTCGTCCGCGGTTCGGTTTCCTCGAGGAACTGCAACACGAGCTCGGCGCCCAGCTGGAGTGCGTCATCGTCTACGGCTCCAGCGTGAACAGCAAGGACTTCGCCGACTAGGACCTGGTGTTGGTGGTCCAAGACCCCGAAATTGTTCTGCGGAAACTCTATGCCACCTCTCCGCGGTTCGCCGGCAAGGAACTTAACGTGGGCGTGTATTCAGCCGACGAACTGTGGCGCATGCAGTGCCTGTCGGGAGACAATCTGGCCGACTACAGGCTGTGCATCTACGGGGAAACCCGCGTTCCCGCCAAGACGCCGACCGATCTGCTCATGCGCAACCTGAGCTTCGGGATCGTGCGCCAGCGGCAGCAACTGGGGATGATCGGGGCGGCGTTGGCGGACCTACCACGCCCCGGCGACGACCGCCAAAACCTCTACGGGTACTTCACCAAGATCCCGGCCAACATCGCCAAGGGGACGTTCGGGGCCATGAACCAGCGCCTCACCAAGGAGGAGGTCCACGAATGGATCGAGTCCCTCTGCGGATTCCGGACCGCCCACATGCAACAGCTGGCCACCGACGGCGATCCCGGACTCGCCCTGGCCGAATCCGCCGTTGCAACGGGTGCCGTACTGCGTGCGCTCAACGACAAGTTCAAGGTGGTCCGCCCGCAGGGGCACCCAACCGGGAAGTCGAATCAAGAAGTCCAACCAGGAGGTTTGATATGACCACGCCAGCGCTCCGGCCCGGTGCCGAAGCCAGCATGATTCTCGACCAGTGCCTCGACCTGGAACTCGAGGTGCGGCTGGTTTCCTCCGGCCCAAGGCACGTGGTCCTGACGGGTCCCGGCGGGGAGGAGATCGGCGTGGACCTCGACCACCACCGGCATTCCTTCGTGGAGCAGGTCTTGCGCCAGGTCAAGTTCGAATTCAAGAAGCTGCCGCTGCTGGTCATGGGCGACAGCAAGGAGATCCGCCTGCTGACGCCGAAGATCGCCCAGGCCAGGCTGCTTCCCACCCTGTACTCCTTCACCTTCAACAGGTACGGGGAGGTCAGCGGGACGGAGGACATCCGGGCCCGGTTCTCCGCGGAGATCTTCCGCAAGATGGCCCTGTCCCCGGGACCGTACCGGCTCTCCTCGGCGTTCCTGGCCCTGGTCGAGTCGCCCGAAGGGCCGCTGCTGGCCGAGCGCCGCGTCGAGGTGTGCAACCTGGAAACCAGGGTCAAGCGCTACCACATCGGGCCCCCCCATCCACCGCTACCTTTTCACCGAGGAACACCCCACGGCGGCCGGACCGGCGCTGCGGCGCTGGGACAGGTTCACGGATCCCCTCGTTTGTTTCGACTGGCGGCATCCGCTCACCGACCGCGAGGGGAACCGCCTGGCGGACGAGCCCCTGCCCGACGACTACGCCGCGTTGTGGATCGGAGACGTGCAGCGGGCCAAGTTCCTGGCGCGCGAGACCTTCGGCTGGCTGGAGGAATTCTTCACGGCCGGCGGGCTGAGGCTGATCGACATCTGCTTCTTCATCGACCAAAGCGGCGGAACCATCTACGGGGAAATCAGCCCGGACTGCATGCGAGTGAGGACACACGCCTCCGACGACGCTGAGGCGCTCGACAAGGACCAATGGCGCAGCGGCGGCGACCCGGAGCAGGTCCTCGAACGCTACGCCCGGCTCTATTCGACGCTGTTCGATCCATATCCATCCGCACCGCTTCAAACCCGAACACTTCAAACCCCACCAACTCGAGCACAGAGGGAGATCCAGCCATGAGCACGCTGACCGTCAAGAACACCCGCGCCAAGGTATCCCCCGGCGGTGTCATCACCCTGCCGGTGTCCGCACGCATGGCCCTCGGCATGAAGCCCAAGACCGGCGCCCGCGTCACGGTGGCCGTCAAGGGGAACACCGTGCTGCTCGCGCCCGCGGCCGCCGACGGCGGTTTCCGGGTGTCTCCCCGGGGGCAGATGGAGGTGCGCGGGGATGCCCTGCGTGTGCTCGAAGGTGGCAAGGAGCGGCACTTCTACCTTGAACTGGACGACGAGCGGCAGACCGTCGCCCTGCATCCGTGGGAATGAGGGCGCAGTGGCCGCCGCCCGGGTCGTCGATGCCGGTCGTCGTCGGCATCGACGGACACGACGGCACCGGGAAGACCACGATCGCGAAAAACATCGCGGCGCGGCTGGGCTATTCCTACCGGCGGCCCTTTGGCGGCGAGACCGGGTTGGCGCTGTCGCGTGCCGCCGTGTCCGGCGACCCGGAGGCGGTGATTAAAATCGGCGCCGGCGCCCTGGCCCGGGCCATGGAGACCTCCGGCGAGGGCCGGCCCCTCATCCTGGACAGGTCGTGGATGACCGTCGCCTCGCTGGTTGGCGACGACGACTTCCGCGACCGGTGGACCCTGTGGATCCCCACCGTCCTGTGCTGGGCGGACCTTCCCGCCACGCTCGAACGACTGGCGCTGCGCGACGAGCCCGGGGAAACGGTCGCCTGGCACCGCCACTACATCGACCGGTACCGGGCGATTGCGCAGCAGATGGGATGCGCCATCGTGGACACCTCCCACCGGACGGAGGAAGAATCCACAGCAGAGACGGAACTTGTCGTGCTCGAATTGCTCGGCAGCGCCGGACGCCGCTGAGCAGGGACTGTTAGTCACAGAAGTAAGTGGAGTTGATCTGCGTAGAATACTTGCCGAGATTTTCACAGGTTTGTTTGGCGGTACGGCTGCGTCTCTATGGACGATTGATCATCGCGCATGATTGTTGCCACCAGAACTGAAGAGCAACTTGATCGGGTGTCACCTCGGCCAGGAATAGGCCAACCCGCTCGCCATGAGGGGCGAACCTCGATCAGCAGGCAACCACGACGAAGGATCGGACCGGTCCGAGCCCGGGTCGGACCGGTCCGGCAACAGGAATCAGTCTGCCCTTCGACGGTTGCCCCATGAGTCGGACTGCAACATGCGGTTGAACGAAGTGGCCTCGGTGCCATTTTCGCCCATCTTCTGGGCGCCGGAGCGCTCGTTCACACCATGCACCAGGTGGCGTCACCCCTGCAGCAGGACCCGGATTTGGGTTCCCAGATCCTGCACGAGCTCATCCACGGTCTTGGTTGCGTTGATGCTGGCTGCCATGCCCAGGAACATCACCGCGGAGATGATGTGCGCGAGTGCAACAGCGTTTTCGGGACGGACGCGTCCGCCCCGCCGCAACACGTCGGCAATGGCTTCCTCTGTCTGGGCCGAAAGGACGAGGGCGTCGCGGTGGTGTGGTTCCTCGTGGTCGCCAAAGACCATTTCCCGCAGGTAGGTGCGACCGTTGTCGACCTGAGTGCGGTTGCATTCCACCACGGGACGGACGATCGCCATGACCGACTCAAAGGTGTCGGTGATCGACTCGGCGGCGTTCCTGCCCTTGGTGAGGGCCGCGGCGTAGCCGGAGTTTTGCACGAGCAAGAGCAGGTCGCCTTTTGACTTCACATACAGGAAGAGGGTGCCGGTGCCGATGTCCGCCTTGTCGGCGATTTGCTGGGTGGTGACCTCATCCACGCCATGCTCGGCGAAAAGCTCGCGGGCGGCCGCCACGATCCGGTCGAGCTTGGCCTGCTTGTTTCGCTCGCGCCGGCCCATCGGCTGGGAGTCGACTGGCATAAGGGTCCTTCCGGGAATAAAACATGACTTCACTCAGTTATGAGTGCAGTCGGTACTATGTGGGCTCGGATATGTCTCCACTCATTCTCCCACGGGGCCCCGGGCATTCAGCCTGGCGGCTTGCGGTACCGACGTCCATGATCGACCCACGTAAAGGACTTCTTTCCCCATGGCTTTGACCTCCCTCTGGCAACCGTTCACCCTCGGCCGCCTGGAACTCTCCCACCGCCTCGCGCTGGCGCCCATGACCCGCAACCGCGCCAACCCGGACGGCACCCCCGGCGACCTTGCGGCGACGTATTACAGGCAGCGCGCGTCCCTCGGTCTTGTCATCACCGAGGGCGTCCAGCCCTCGGCCGACGGGCAGGGATATCCGAACACCCCCGGAATCTACACGCCGGAGCACATCGAAGGCTGGCGAAAGGTCGCCGATGCGGTGCATGACGGCGGAGGTTCCCTGTTCGTCCAGCTGATGCATGCCGGCCGGGTAGCGCACCCGGACAACACGCCGCACCACCGTCCACCGGTGGCGCCGTCGGCGATCTCCGCCGACCAGGACATCAGCACCCCGTCCGGGCCGCAGAAGACGCCGGTTCCCCGCGAACTCAGTCCCGTGGACATCGTCACCGTGATCGCCGAGTTCCGCCATGCGGCAGCCTCCGCGATCGCCGCGGGCGCCGACGGGGTGGAAATCCACGGCGCCAACGGCTACCTGCCGCACCAGTTCCTCTCCCCGAATGCCAACCACCGCACCGACTCCTACGGCGGCTCGGTGGAGAACCGGTCCAGGTTCGTCCTCGAGGTCGCCCGGGCCCTCTCCGAGGAGATCGGGGCCGACCGCGTCGGCATCCGGCTCTCCCCGGCCATGCCTCTGGGCGGAATCAACGAGGGCGACACCGAGGCCGTGCGCGCACAGTACCGGCACCTGGTCGGCGAACTGGCCCACCTGAACCTTGCCTACCTGCACCTGCACCACGTCGGGGACGACGAACTGCTGCGCTCCCTCCGGGATGCATGGCCCACCGCGGTCCTGGTGGTCCGCTATGGCCGCACCCGCGAGCAGATTGCCGACGACATCGACGCGGGCCTTGCCGACATCGCTCCACTGGGCCGGATGGCCTTGGCCAACCCGGACATCGTCGAACGCCTGCGCACCGACGTACCGCTGAACGAGCTGGACCCGGCAACCCTCTACGGCGGCGGCGAAGCCGGATACGTCGACTACCCCACCATGGCACACGCCTAAGCAGGCGGCCCGAGTTAACCAGAAGAAGGAATCAAGAACATGTCCTCACTTAACGGTGCAGTTGTCCTTGTCACCGGCGCAAACGGTGGCATCGGAACCCACTTCGTCCACGAGGCCCTGGCCCGTGGCGCAAGCAAGGTCTATGCCACCGCCCGCAATCCCCGCGCCTGGGATGACGAGCGGATCGTTCCATTGGCCCTCGACGTCACCGACCAGGCATCGATCCGGGCTGCGGTTGAGGCGGCCGGGGACGTGACGGTGTTGATCAACAATGCCGGCGCCTCGGTGGCCAGCGCCGGGATCCTCACCCAGACGGACGAGGAAATCCGTGCGAACGTGGAAACCAACTTCCTCGGACCCTTGTTTGTTGCCAGGGCGTTTGCACCCGTGTTGTCGGCAAACGACAATTCGGTGCTTATCGACATGCACTCGGCACTGAGTTGGTATGCCGTCGCCGGAATCTACAGCGCCACCAAGGCGGCCCTGTGGTCGGCAACGAACTCGCTGCGCCTGGAGCTGGCACCCTCCGGCGTGCACGTCCTCGGGGTGCACGTGGCCTACGTCGATACACCCATGGCCGCGCACTCCACGGATCCGAAGACCGACCCGGCGGACCTGGTGGCCATGGTTTTCGACGCCCTCGCCGCCGGAGACCATGAGGTTCTTGCCGATGCAGCCTCGGCACAGCTGAAGGCCGGGCTCAGCGCCCCGCTCGAAGCAATCTACCCCCAGCTGGGCCACACGACCGCATAATAGGCACCCCGGGATCACCGTCGGCCGGATTATCACCCAACGTCGGCAATCCCGGGGAGAATGCCGATGACGGGCTCACCCCGGTGGACCCGTCAGTTCGGGGCCCGCGGGATTGCTGGTTTCGACGTCATCGCGGCGGGAGCCACATCTGTCGCGGCTCCCGCCGCGAGGTCGCTCCGCCGGGAGTCGGCTAACCCCAGGCCGCGGAGTCGGCGCAGGCGTCAACGAACTGGTGGCCGGCCCCGCACATGCGGGGCCGGCCACCGGTTCGTGGTGTTGGATTGGAGTGCGGACCGGGTCCTCGAGGGAAACGGACTTGGTCAGCGGGCGCCACCGTCAGGACTTTGCGCGACGGCCTGCCGGTCGAGAAATTCGACGGCGGCGAGAGCGAATTGCTCGTGGAACTGGAAAATACTGCCGTGTCCTGCGCCCTGGTAGATGATCAGCTCGGAGCCGTTGATGCGGCAGTGCAGGTCGTTGGAGAACTTGGTCGGCACCATGCGGTCGTTGTCGCCGTTGACGATCAGGGTGGGCTGGGTGATGCGGGCCAGGTCCATAGGGGCTGCCCGCCCCCAGTCCTTAATGGCCTTCAGCTGCGACCAAAACGCCCTGAACGAGATGGGGGCATCCCGGTCCACCGTCCGCTCCTCCAGGCGTTTCACAAACGCCTTCGCGGCCTGCTTGCCCTCGGCGTCGCGGTTGAAGAACAGAAACTCCTTGGGATCCGACCTGCTCAAAGTCGCCCGCACCATATCGAGGTAGGTGGTTGCGGCAACCCTGTCCGTGCTTTTGCCGCCCTGGGGGCCGGTCCCAATGAGGACCAGTTTGCGAACCAGCTCAGGATGCCTGGTCGCCAGGCCTTGGGCAACCATTCCGCCGAGGGATAGCGCGAAGACGTCGACCAAGTCGAAACCGAGGGCCCTGATGAAGGCGCACGCGTCGTCGGCCATTTCCTCGATGCTGCCCGGCACTTCTCCGGTGGAAGCGCCCACACCGCGGTTGTCGAAAGCGATGACGTGGTGGTTCTGGGCGATGGGGTCAATGACCCGCGGATCCCAGTTGTCCAGGGTTGCGGCCAGGTGGACAAGAAAGAGGACAGGGATGCCACCCTTGGGACCCAACTCGCGGTAGGCGTAGGTGACGCCGTCGACGGTACGAGTGAGGTTGGGCGCGGCCTTGTAGGAGGCGCCTGTGCCATTCCGGGCATGGTCGTTCGTGTTCATGGTGCCTTCCTGCTTGGTGGCTTTGAGTGGTTTCAGGAGCCTGGACGGGGCCCGGCAGGTGCGCGCGATCAAGGCACGCTGATCACGGTTTTGCCGCGGATGCCGCCCTTGTCGATGTCCTGGATGGCCTGGACGGTCTGCTCGAAGGGGACAACCCGGCCGATGATCGGGCGCACCGTTCCCCCATCAATGAGGGAGGCGATCCGGCCCAGCTGTTCCCCGCTGGCGCGCATGAACAAGAACTCGTAGCCCACTCCAAGCGTCCTGGCCTGGCGCCTGATGCCGGCACTGAGTCCGGCGATGGCCAGGCGCATCACGGGGTTCAGGCCCGCCTCGCGGGCAAAGGCGGGGTCCGGGGGCCCGGAGATGCCGATGGCCTTGCCACCCGGCTTCAGGACACGCAGGGACTTCTTGAGGTTCTCCCCACCGAGGCTGTCCAGCACCAAGTCATAACCGGAGAGGCGCTGCTCGAAGTCCTCGTTTCGGTAGTCAATGACGGTGTCGGCGCCAAGCTCGCGAACGAAGTCCATGTTGGATGCGCCAACCGTGGTCGCGACGCTCGCTCCGAGGTGCCTGGCCAGCTGGATGGCGATCGAGCCCACCCCGCCGGCCCCGGCGTGGATGAGGACTTTTTGCCCGGGCTGGACATTGCCCCGCTCAACGAGGGCCTGCCAGGCGGTCAAGGCCACCAGCGGCAACGAGCCTGCCTCCTCGAAGCCGATCGATGCAGGCTTCAGCGCCAGGTCCGCCTCGGGCACGGCAATTCGCTCGGCAAACGACCCAATGCTCTCCGTACGCGGCCTCCCGTAGACCTCGTCGCCGACCTTGAAAGCCTGCGCCTTCGCACCAGCCTTGAGTACGACACCGGCAACGTCGTGGCCGAGGATCAGCGGGAATTTGTAGGGCAGTATCTGCTTGAACTCGCCGATCCGGATCTTCTCATCCAGTTGATTGAGTCCTGCAGCCCGCACCTGGATGAGGACGTCGCGCTCCCCGACCACGGGCTCGGGTACTTCCGCTGGCTCCAACGGACCCTTGTGCCGACTGATAACGAACGCCTTCATGGTGCGCCCCTTCTGTTTGTTCGATGATGGATTCACTGCCGCGGACGCCCGAACCATGGGCGGTGAGCCTCGGGCGTTGCGGCAGGTTGCTGATGGCGTTGCAGGACGTCCTCTTGAGTGGAGCGCGGACCTGCTCGTTCATGCCAGCGTTACCGAGTTGCTCGTGACCAAATTTCGTTTCGGCACGTCCGCCTTCCGATTCCTACATTGGCAAATTTCCGAGCGAACTCATATTTGATTGTACTCATAAATAGGATCAAAGGAGGCCCTGCGCCCGTGTTGATTGCCATAGGGCGTGGCATTCAACACAGAATGTCGCACCGCCAAGTCCCGGACTCTGCTGAAGTCCACATAGCCGAGAATGTTCTGACCGTGTGGGGAACTCGCAAGGGAACGCTGTTCACGAGCTGGGAATCAACTGTGGTGATGTTGAATTCGTGGCCGCTAAGCCTGAAGCCGCCAACCCGCCTCCGACTGCCGTCTACTTTGGGCAGTCGGAGGCGGATTCGTTTTAGGGCATGGGAATGGTCCCGGCCTTGCTGCCGGCAACTGTTCCACGGTGCTTTCCTGGTTGCGTCCGAGGGTTGGGAGGATGTTGTTCGGTCGCTTGTAGTGGCGCTGCCGCCCTTGCCAAGCTCCGGCTTCGAGCGGGCAAGGAAAAAGCGGCCCCCGAAAAACTTCCGGAAGCCGCTCAGCCCGTGTTCATTGACCGGCCCTCATCAAGGTCGGCCGCTAATCGTGCGTTGCGGGGGTCAGGCCTGGTTCCCTGCCTTGCGCCCCAGCACGAATTTGTCCTCGAGGCCCTCCAGCGGCCCGGCCAGCGGGTCGTCGGTGCCGTCGGCGCGCACCACGTCGCGCTCCGGGTTCCGGATGTCCCCGATGATCTTCACGCAGATGTAGGTGAGCATGGCCATGTGCGCGACGATGCCGATCCCGTAGAGGATCTCGATCGCCCAGCTGTCGCCGAAGTACTTCAGCCCGGAAACCCACTTGGCGCTCCAGAGCCAGACGAACACCCAGTGGAACACCTCGATCGCCTGCCAGACGATGAATTCGCGCCACTTGGGCCGCGCCAGCACGTAGAGCGGGATCAGCCACATGACAAACTGCGGCGAGTAGACCTTGCCCAGCAGCAGGAACGCGGCGACGATCAGGAACGCCAGCTGTGCCATGCGCGGGCGGCGCTTGGCGGTCAGCCCCAGGTACGCGATGCCCAGGCAGGCCAGGCCGAAGAGCCCGTTGGACAGGTAGGACATGGTCGATCCGTCCATGCCGGTCCAGACGAAGGCCAGCCACATGGAGGAGTTGCCCGCCGGGCGGTCGCCGGAGAAGGTGTAGAAACGGCTCCACTCGTCGAACGCGGTGAGCATGAAGGGCACGTTGATGACCAGCCAGGCGCCGGCGCCGGAGGCCAGCGACACCCAGAAGTGGCGCATGCGCCCGGTGCGCAGGCACAGCACCAGGATCGCCCCGAAGAGGAAGAACGGGTACAGCTTGGCTGCCGCGCCCAGGCCCAGCAGCACGCCGGCCAGCACGATGTGCTTGCGGGAGAAGGCCAGCAGGCCCAGGATCGCGAGCATCACGGCCCACAGGTCCCAGTTCAGCTGGCTGGTGAGGATGATGCCGGGGGCCAGCGCCACCATGATGGCGTCGCGGCTGCGGTGCCGTGCGGCGTACGCGACGGCGACCACGATCACGCCCCAGCAGATGAAGGACAGTGCCGAGTTCAGGTCGAAGTACGCGAGCTGGCGCTCGGGCGAGAAGCCGATCCCGGGGATCACCATGGCCGTCAGGCCTGCGATGATCGCCAGCAGCACGGGGTACTCGAGCGCCTGCTCGGCCGGCAGCCCGGTGAAGTACGGGAAGAGCTTGTCGGCCATGCCGCGGGTGCCGAAGAGCTGGGTGAAGTCCGAATAGCACATGTGCAGGTGCTGTTCGGCGTCGGGCCAGCCGTTGACCCGGCACCACTGCTTGGTCAGCACGGCGATGGCGGCGCCGAGCGCGGTGAGCAGCAGCAGCCCGATGATCACCGGACGGGTGGCCTCCCGGGCGTTGAACAGGTTCTTGACCGGTTGCATCACGATCCGGTTGCCTCGTTTCTTCTGGGTTTTGGTCGTTTGGATTTAAGTCGTTTGGACTTAAGCAGTGCGGAAATCTTGGGGAGCGCGGGCGGCGCGCCGCGCGGCCGTCGCGGGTCGGCGCCGAACATGCCGGCGGTCTTCGGGTCGATGAAGACCAGGTAGCCCATGTAGGCGAGTCCGACGATGGCGGCGAGGATGCGGACCCACATCAGCGAGATCCACTGCCCGACCGACAGCTGGTCGACCACGCCCGCCAGCACCAGGAACAGGCACAGCACGTACAGCGCGCGTTCCCAGGCCACCGGGTAGCGGCGGCCGAGGGAGAAGAACGGGATCAGCCAGAGCAGGTACCAGGGCTGGATGATCGGGGCCAGCACCACGGCCGCGCCGAGCGCGTAACCGGCGTAGAGCAGCGGCTCGCCGGCCGGACGCCGGATGGCCAGGCAGAACACCAGCACCAGCGAGAGCAGCATGAAGATCGCGAAGACCACCCCGGCGATCGCCCGCAGGTCCCCACCGAAGAGCGAGCCGATCCACCCGACGAGCATGCCCAGCAGGCCGACCGGGGCATAGGGGAACGCCGCTCCCCCGGCGTTCGCCATCGCCGCGATCCAGCCGAACCAGAGACCCGAGGCCCAGCCCAGCAGCCCCAGCACGGCCCCGGTCACGGCTCCGGTCAGCGCCCAGGCGCGGACCTTCGCGCCCAGCCCGGCGTCGCGCGGCAGCATGGCCAGGCCCAGGAACGGTAGCACCAGCACCACGATCGGCTTGATGGCCACGGCCAGCGCGGCGACAAGCACCCCCAGCACGTGCTTCTTGCGGAAGACCAGCAGGAAGCCGAGCAGTACCCCGCCGACCATCAGCCCGTCGTTGTGCACGCCGCCGACCATGTTCAGCAGGAACAGCGGGTTGGCCACGGAGATCCACAGGGCCCAGGCGCCGTCGCCGCCGGTGTGTTCGGCCAGCCGCGGGATCGCATACAGGCACAGGGCGACCCCGGCGACGGCCACCAGGCGCATCATCGCGACGCCGTACTCGGGAACGCCGCCGGAGACGAAGTAGGTGAACCGCGCGTACATCAGGAAGAGCGGGCCGTACGGGGAGGAGGATTCGGCCCAGAGCGAGTCGGCCCCCTGCGCGAACCAGCCCGGGAGTTGGGACACCCAGTTCTCGTACGGGGAGCGGCCCGCGTGCATGAGCCGGCCCTGCCCCAGGTAGGAGTACACGTCCTGGGAGAGGATCGGGAAGGACAGGAGGAGCGGTGCCGACCAGGTCCAGATGGCCCGGCGTAGCACGCGCAGCGGCTGGGCGTCGGCGGCCCGGAGCCGCTGGCGCAGCCGCAACCAGGCGCGGAAGAGCAGCATCGAGCCCAGCGCGAGCAGCAACGTGCAGATGACCACGCCGAGGGTTTCCACACGCAGCGGCAGCAGGAACCTGGAGCGCGACAGGATCGACTCCTGGGAACTCGGGATCCAGCCCACGCCCCAGGACCCGACCATCACCATCAGCGAGGCCAGCAGGCCCTGCCAGATCGCGACGTTGGGGCTGTTTTCCCCGCCGCCGGTGAGGTGGCGCAGCAGGGGTACGCGTGCGCTGCGTTCGCGCAAGGACTCCAGGGCACGGGTGGTCGCCACGAACCGCCGGGCTGTGCCTTGCGGCGGTGCGTCGGCGGGTTGCGGCCCCTGGCGTGGAGGATCGACGGGGCCTACGATCGGGGCACCTCGCGGTCCCCGGCGTTCCCCGGGGCCTTCCTGCCGGCGTTCTTGCCGGCGGGCTTCGTTTCGATCGCGCGTGCGTCGGCGGGGTTCTTTCCCGTCGGGTTGCTTCCCGTGGCGTCCGATCCCACGGCTTCCGATCCCGCGCTCTCCCCCGGGACGCCGGATTCCGGTTCCGCGGGGGCACCGGCACCCGGATTAGTCGCGGCCAGCGGATTCGGCGCGCCCGGGACAACCGTGCCGGTCGCCGATGCACCGGGCACGGCCAACGCCTTGCCCGGGTGCCGTCCGCCGAACCGCACCGGAACCAGGCTCCTGAACAGCACGCGCGTGCGCGGGTCAAGGAACGCCAGGTAGAACATCGCGGCCCAGGAAATGCCGGTGGAGAGGTGCTTGACCCAAGGGTCCAGGTCCCCCAGGAACTGCCAGATAAAGATCTGGTCCGCGGCGCCGAAGGCGATGAAGAACGCGGTGGTGAAGTAGACCCAGAGCGTCTGCCAGTCGTCGCGGATGCCGGTGACGGCGAAGAACGGCAGCAGCCAGAGGATGTACCAGGGCTGGATGATCGGCGAGAGGATCACCAGCGCGGAGAAGGCCAGGGCCATGCGCTGGATCAGGTGCGTCGACTTGCCCTTGAAGATCAGCAGGAACACCAGTCCCACGGAGACCAGCCGGCCGATGAGCTTGAGCAGCGGCAGGATCCAGTCGACGGGCAGGCCGATCGTGGACAGCGCCCCGGACAGCAAGGCGTTCAGCGCGCCCATCGGGGCGAACATCACGGCACCGGTGCCGGTGCCCAGCATGACCGAAAGCCACCCGAAGCCGTAGCCATTGGCCCAGCCGATCAACGCCATGATGCCCAGCACCAGGCCGGCGGTGTAGAACCAGTAGCGGATGATCCGGGCCCAGCTGGCGCCCGGCCCGGCCCACAGCAGGCCGATGAACGGCAGCAACACCAGCGTGATCGGCTTGATGCCGATGGAACCGGCCACCAGCACCACGCCCAGCACGCCGCGGCGCGTCGCCGCGTAGTAGGTGCCGGCCAGCGCCAGGCCCACCATCACGGCGTCGTTGTGCGCACTGGCCACGAAGCTGATCAGGAACAGCGGGTTCGCCACCGAGATCCAGGCGGCCTTGGCCCCGGAGACCTTGTGCAGGGCGGCGAGCTTCGGCACGTAGGCGAGGCACAGGATGACCCCGGCGAAGGCCACCAGCCGGAAGAGGAACACCGACAGGTCCGGGCTCGTCCCCACCAGGCGGTTCACCCAGTACTCGACGTTCAGGTAGAGCGGTCCGTAGGGGGTGCCGTCCTCGGCCCAGGTGATGTCGGTGCCCAGCTGGAACCAGTTGTTGAGCGTGGAGATGCCCTCGACGTACGGGTCCTGCCCGGCTGCCACCAGGCGGCCCTGGCCGATGTACGCGAAGACGTCGCGGCTGAAGATCGGCAGCGCAAAGAGCATCGGGATGCTCCAGGCCCAGACTGCCTTCCGCACGGTCGCCAGCGACCCCTCCGGCCACCCGGTCAGCTGCTGGCCCATGCGCAGCCAGGCGCGGAAAAGCACCCAGCAGCCCAGGGTCATCACCACGGTGCTGGCGATCACGCCGGACTCCTCGGTCCGGATCGCGATCAGCAGCGGGTTGCGGTTCATCGGGGACACGCTGGCAAGCCAGCCGACGCCAAGGGATCCGAGCATGATCATGAACGACCCGACCACGCCCTGGATCAGCGGAGAAAGGTGGATCCCGTGCCGGGCTCGCGGGTGCGTCGTGCCGGCGGAACCGGACTCGGCCCGCTGCTTGCCCGTGGGGTGTGGGGAAAGGCCGCCGCCTGTATCCGCGGGGTGCTTCGACTCCATCTGGCCCCTCTCCTTACATCCGCCGTGGTGCGCCATCCGCTCGCCGGCGCAACCGGCGCCGGGGCGCGCAAGATCGCCCAATCCTGCGAAAAATCAAGTCCGATCCTAGCATCGCAAACCCCCAAACCCCCGGATGCCCCCGGCGGTTGCGCCGCAGCTCACATGCGCTTCACGTGCGCCTCGCGTGGCTCCCGGGTTTCCGTCAGCCACGGCGCATAGGCTTGGATTCGACCGAATCGGCCCGACCCACGCGCATGGACACCGCATCCGTGCGCCGGTGGCGGATTTCGGTCGATCCCGGCGTGCGGTCGACGCCGGAAACGCCAATCGCCAAACACCAAACACGCACAGCAGAAACGGGGATTCCCTCCATGGGCCGACGAGCCAAGGCTCCAGCTTCACCAACCACGCGCAACCACGGCCTGATGGGGTGGGGTGCATTCCTGGCGGTGTTGCTCGGTTTCTCCGCCCCCGCATTGGGAATGGCCACCAACGCGGCGATCGCACTGGCCGGCACCTGCCTGGCGGTGTTCTTCCTGATTTGGTACCTCGGCGCATCGGGTTCCGCGGGTTCGTCGGGCTCCAAGCGCTCCTGACACATCGGACGCACCTATATAGGGTCGTTCCTCGCCATGCAGGATTGAGCGGTCTCCGGAAGCAAGCCTCCCGGGGGCCGCTCTTCTCGTCTTCGACGGCACGGTCCAACTCGCAAACCAGGACTGACCACCACGGCGCGCAAGGATTGCTTGCCTGGTGTGACAAACAGAATCGTTTCCCGATGTGCACCCGGTGTACTGGCCGCAACTGGATGCGCGTTTCCCGGGGCACCAAACTCACACAGTGAGACGGTGCGGGAAACCGACCATGACGGAGAGGGCCGGTTGCGGCAGACCGTGCGTCGCGGTTCGGGCCTCGCGGCGACCTGGCTGGGAGCGCACAGGACGCATTCACCAGCCCGGGCCAGGTCCGCGACATGCGACACAACTTCGACACCGACGGATTCGACTCGCTGAACCACTATTACATCGGCGGGCGGCCCGTGAAATTCACCGATGCGCAGCGCGACTAGAACCGCAGGATCTCCCTGGGGCACCCGGCCGACCATGACCTCCCGCTTTCCGCTTTCCGCTTGCGTTCTGCCGGTCCCGGCCAACCACCTGGTCGTGCAGGGGTTGCTGGCGGCACCACCCACGAGGCCCTGCGCATACTGTTGCACAACGAAGGCGCATCCTTCCCGGGAACCGGCCAGGCGCCCTTCTCCACGGCCCAACCGGATCGAACCCCGGTTCACCGCCATGCGGCATTTCGCCCCGAACGTCAGCGACCATCCCGGCCGCCGCGCATGGGCCCGCACGATCCACCGCTGCATCGCTTGGTGGAACCACCACACCACCAACGCCCGACAGCGCGTGGTCACCCGCCGGGCCGAAACCATCAAACGGGCACGGAGCGCCGACGCGGCACACAGGTACCAGCGGGCAAACACACCCCCAATGGCCCAGCTTGCCCCCACTCGCACCTACGTGTTCCGCCCCGATCCGCAGCCGGGGATTGCCTCACCCATCGGGTAAATTGGGGCCTGTGCCTATTTCAGCTGAAAAAATTGTATGGATCGACTGCGAGATGACGGGCCTGAGCCTGGAACACGACGCCTTGATCGAAGTTGCGGTCCTGGTGACCGATGCGGAACTGAACGTCCTCGGCGACGGTGTCAGCGTGGTGATCAAGCCCTCGGCCGAGGCCATGGACCAGATGAACGACTTCGTGCGCAACATGCACGTCACCAGCGGCCTGATCGACGAGCTCGACGCCGGCCTCTCCATGGAGGAGGCCACGAAGGTCGTCATGGACTACATCCGCTCCCACGCCCCCGAGGCCAACAAGGCCCTGCTGGCCGGCAACTCGGTCGGAACCGACAAGACCTTCCTGGTGCGCGACATGCCAGAGGTCATCGACCACCTGCACTACCGCATCCTCGATGTCTCCACCATCAAGGAACTCGCCCGCCGCTGGTACCCGCGCGCCTTCTTCCAGGCGCCGGCCAAGACCGGCAACCACCGCGCCCTGGGCGACATCAAGGATTCCATCGACGAACTGAAGTACTACCGGGCCGCCGTCATGGTCCCTGCGCCAGGCCCGGACTCGGCCGAAGCCAAGGCCATCGCGGAGCGCATCGTCGCCGAAAAACAGGCTGATTAGGCACTGTGGCGCAGAACACACCAAAAAGGGGGCAATCCGAGTTGGCACTCCACCCCAAAGTGTGTGTAAGATAGTTCTCGTTGCCAAGCGGTTCGGACGAAAGAACGAAGAGCGAAGCAACTAGCCTCACGGCGAACTTGGTGGGTATAGCTCAGTTGGCAGAGCGTCTGGTTGTGGTCCAGAAGGTCGCGGGTTCAATCCCCGTTACTCACCCCAATGAAGCCGCTCCGGATTTATCCGGAGCGGCTTTTCCCATACCCGGGCGGTGCACGAATCGCACCGCGCATGCGGGCGGGACCAACGGACAATTGAATGTGGACGGGAATCCGATCCCCGGCCCACGGCAGAGAGGGTAGTCACAGATGAAGCGTTCACTCTTCGAAGAAGACCACGAGCAGTTCCGCGAACTTGCCACCGAGTTCAACGTCCGCGAGCTCTCCCCGCACTACGCACAGTGGGACGAAGCACACCAGATGCCGCGCAGCATGTGGACAGCCGCCGGCGAGGCCGGCCTGCTGGGCCTGGCCATTCCCGAGGAATTCGGCGGCATGGGGATCGACGACTACCGTTTCCGCACGGTCATGGACGAGGAATTCGTCGCAGCCGGCCACCTGGGTGTCGCCCTGGCCTTCCACCTGCACGACGACCTGGTGCTCCCCTACCTGTTGAACTACGGCTCGGACGAGCTGAAGGCCAAGTGGCTGCCCGGGATGGCCGACGGCTCGATCGTCACCTCCTGCGCCCTGACCGAACCCGGCTGCGGATCCGACCTGCGCGGCGTGCGCACCAAGGCGGTGCGCGACGGCGACGACTGGCTGGTCACCGGCCAGAAGACGTTCATCGGCAACGGCGTCACCGGCGACGCCTCGGTGGTGCTGGCCCGCACCGACGGCGGCACCGGCCGCGGCAACGCCGACTCCTACTCCCTCTTCATGGTGGGCAAGACCGAGGGCTACACCCCGGGCAACCAGCTGGACAAGATGGGCGTGCGGGCCTCGGACACCGCCGAGCTCTTCTTCGACGAGGTGCGCGTGCCCGGTACCGACCTGATCGGCGAGCTCGGGGCGGGCCTGCGCTACGTGAAGGAACAGCTGCCCCAGGCGCGCCTGGCCATCGCCGTCGCGGCCTCCGCCGTGGCCCGCGCCTCCTACAACCAGGCCCTGCAGTACGCCACGGACCGCCACGCGTTCGGCGACAACCTGCTGCAGTTCCAGAACACCCGATTCGTCCTGGCCGACCTGTTGACCGAGGTCGAGGTCACCGAGGGATACGTCGACCGCGCGGTCCTCGCGTTCAACGAGGGTCAACTCGATGAGATCGCGGCCGCACAGGTAAAATTGTGGGCGTCCGAGCGGGCCAAGTCGATCAGCGACCGCGCCCTGCAGATCCACGGCGGCTACGGCTACATCCTCGAGTACCCGATCGCCCAGTCGTTCCTCGCCGCCCGCCTGCTGACGATCTTCGGCGGCACCAGCGAGATCATGCGCGAAAGCATCGGCCGTTCGCTGGGCGCCGGGTCCTAGCCGGCTCCCGCACCGCGCGGGATCGGGAATCAACACCTTCGGCCGCACCACTGCCCGGCCGGCACGTCATCACAAGGAGCAAGTCTTGAGCATCCGTCCAGTCACCATCTACGGCGAACCCGTGCTGCACACCCGCGCCCGGGAGGTCACCGAGTTCAACGACGAACTGCGCCAGCTGATCGCGGACATGTACGAGACGATGGACGCCGCCAACGCCGTGGGCCTTGCCGCACCGCAGGTCGGCGTCGGACTGCGCCTCTTCACCTACGAGTACGAGCACGAGGACGACGCGCCGACCCGCGGCGTCGTGGTCAACCCGCGCCTGACGCTCTCGAAGGTCTCGCAGGCCAACCCGGACCCGGATGACGACGTCGAGGGCTGCCTGTCGGCCCCGGCGCTGAACTTCCCGCTCAAGCGCGCCGAGTTCGCCCGCGTGGAAGGTTTCGACGGCGACGGCAACCCGGTTTCCTTCGACGCCACCGGCTGGTTCGCGCGCATCATGCAGCACGAGTACGACCACCTGGACGGCTACCTCTACGTGGACAAGCTCAACGAGAAGTGGGCCAAGCGTTGGAAGAAGGCCAAGAAGTCCCTCGAATGGGGCGTCCCCGGGCTGACCTGGCTGCCGGGCACCGACGAGGACCCGTTCGGCCACTAGGACTCTCCGGTCCCCTCCGCCGGTTCCGAGCATTGCCGGAACCGCCCCGGGGACCGGCAAAAACCCATCCGCGCTTGTGCACAGAACCAGGAACCCCGATCCGATGACCGTCACCCACGGCCCAGAAACGGCAGCCGCCATCCTCGACCTGTGCGCGATCCCGGACGTCGACCGGCAGGCCTGCACCCGGATGCTGGGCACCCCGGCCGACCCCGGGACGCAGCGTGCCCTGGAAACGCTCGACGCCCGCTGGCGCGACGCCGCGGCGCCCGCGCTCACGCAGCTCGACGGCGTCGGGGAGAACCAGTGGATCGAGGCCATCCTGCGCTTCGCCCCGGTGGCGGCCGAACGGCTGGAACGCTCCGGCGTCTCCCCCGCGGTGATCGAGGCGACGTTCGCCGACATCGGCAAGCAGATGGAGCTGCACCGGCGGACCCACGGCGGCTTCGGCATGGACGCCTGGTCGTGGGTGCTGCTGCACCTCTCCGGGCTGCTGTTCCGGCTCGGGCGCCTGCAACACCACCTGCACCGCGAGTCGCCGAAGGGCCCGTGGATCATCGGCCTGCACATTCCCGAGGACGGGCCGCTGGACCCGGGCGCGGTGGACGAGTCCCTGGCACTGGCCGCGGCGTTCGTCGCGCGCCACTTCCCCGACGCCCGGATCGACCACGCTTCCTGCGACTCCTGGTTGCTTGACCCCTACCTGTCGGCGGGCCTGCCGGCATCGAACATGGCGAAGTTCGCCGCGCGCTTCTCCAACGTGGAGCCGCGCGACCAGCCCCACGACGCGCTGTACTTCACGTTCCGCGTGCCGAAGGGCACCGACCCGGCGACGTTGCCGCGCGATTCGTCGCTGCAGCGCCTGGTGCTCGAGCGCATCGACGCCGGCGGCACCTGGCAGATCGCCAAGGGCGTTTGCGCGTGGCCGGAGCCCCGGGCCTGACGCCTCCCCTCCCCCGGCGCCCGCTCAGGGCCCGAAGGACTCGATGAGGAAGACGTCCGTGTCCCCCTCGCCGAGGCAGGGCGCCAGTGCGGGTTTCTCGTCCTCGCCCAGCACCGTCAGTCCCCCGCCGAAGGACACCTGGTCGCCCACCCGGAACTGACGGCCCTGGATGTCGATCCCGATGCGTCCGCCGTCCAGCAGCACCGCCGTTTGCGGGAATGCCGGGATGGCGATCCCCTTGTCGGTGGCGACGCCCAGGCAATTGCCTCTCCCCACGCTCAGCGTCCCGGTCAACAGCGCCTGCATCGATGCGCCGCCGATGGCCGCGTTGGTGCGGATCAGCCGCGGGTCGCTCTCGGAGAGCGTCAGCTCCAACGGCCGAACGCTGCCGCCGCCCGGTTCGGCCGAGGGGTTCGCGCCGGGATTGGTGCTGCAGGAGGCCAGCAACGGCAACCCGAGGCACACGCCGGCCGCCGCCAATGCCGGCCACATGCGGATCCGGGGTGCGCCGGGGTGCCTTACGCCGGCGCGCCGCGCACCGGCGAGTCCGGCCTGTCGTTGGGAATCCATGGAAAGACCCTAGCCGCAAAAACCCGAGGCCGCAGCCCCGGCCGCGCCACCACGGCCACTCCTTCACCACCGCGCAGTCGTCCCCGGCGCAGTCGTGGCCGGCCCACGCCCGTTAAATGGGGAAGCGGGCCGCGCCCATCGAAAACTCGAAGGGTGCGGCCCGCCTCGCTGCGGCGCCTAAACCTAGACGCCGAGGGCCTGGGTCGCGGCGATGGCGGGAACCGCCACCGGGTGGGTGCCGGCCATCGTTTCGATGACGCGGACCACCTGGCAGGAGTAGCCGAATTCGTTGTCGTACCAGACGTAGACGACGGCGTTCTTGCCGTTGGCGATGGTGGCCAGGCCGTCAACGATGCCGGCGCGGCGCGAGCCGACGAAGTCGCTCGAGACGACCTCTGGCGAATCGATGTAGTCGATCTGCTTGTGCAGCTCGGCGCCCAGCGAGGTCTCGCGCAGGTAGTTGTTCAGCTCGTCCTTGTCCGTGGCCGTTTCCAGGTTCAGGTTCAGGATCGCCATGGAAACGTCCGGGGTTGGGACGCGGATGGCGTTGCCGGTGAGCTTGCCTTCGAGCTCCGGCAGGGCCTTGGCAACTGCCTTGGCGGCACCGGTCTCGGTGATGACCATGTTCAGCGCAGCCGAACGGCCGCGGCGCTCGCCCTTGTGGAAGTTGTCGATCAGGTTCTGGTCGTTGGTGAACGAGTGGACCGTCTCGACGTGGCCGTGCACGACGCCGAAGCGGTCGTTCAGCGCCTTGAGCACCGGGGTGATGGCGTTGGTGGTGCAGGATGCGGCGGTGACGATCTTGTCGTCGGCCGTGATGTCCGTGTGGTTGATGCCGTGGACGATGTTCTTGAGGTTGCCCTTGCCCGGTGCGGTGAGCAGGACGCGGGCAACGCCCTTGGCCTGCAGGTGCTGGGACAGGCCGGCCTCGTCGCGCCAGCGGCCGGTGTTGTCCACCACGATGGCGTTGTTGATGCCGAATTGGGTGTAGTCGACGGTGGCCGGGTCGTTCGAGTAGATGACCTGGATCAGCGTGCCGTTGGCGAGGATGGTGTTGTTTTCCTCGTCGACGGTGATCGATCCGTCGAACGGGCCGTGGACCGAGTCGCGGCGCAGCAGCGAGGCGCGCTTGACGATGTCGTCGTCCGAGCCCTTGCGCACGACGATGGCGCGCAGGCGCAGGCCGTAGCCACCGCGTTCGATGAGGATGCGGGCCAGCAGGCGGCCGATGCGGCCGAAGCCGTAGAGCACGACGTCGGTCGGTTCGGCGTCGGTGGCGCCAGCCTGGCCGACCTTCTCGCCGAGTTCCTCGGTGAGGAAGGCAACCAGGTCCGAGGAGCCGGATTCGACGAACTTCTTGTTCATGCGGCCCAGGTCGATCGAGACGGCGCCGACGTTCAGGGAGTCGATGGCCTGGAGCAACGGCATCGTCTGCTCGATCGAGAGCTCTTCGCCCTCGATGCGGCGGACCACGCGGTGTGCCTTGAGGATGTTGATGGCCGACTGGTTGATCAGCTTGCGGCCGTAGATCGAGGTCACCACGTTGTTGTTGCGGTACAGACGACCGATCAACGGGATCATGGCCTCGGCGAGCTCTTCGCGCCCGCTCCATTCCTGTAGGGCTGCGACAGACTGCTGGGTCACTGAAAATCCTTCCAATTCAGCCGGCTGGTGATCCTCGAGCCGGTTGCTACCGTAAAAGCACCTTTGCAGAAACGGTTGTGTGGGGTATCAGGATCTTTCCCCGTGGGCCGTGGCCCGCTAACCATTCTAGTCGGTGCGCGGCGCGCTGGGCGTAACCGGCCGGTGAGGTCGATCACAGGAGGGCCGCGCCGCCGGTTTCCGGCGGCGCGGCAGGCGCCGTCGAAGGGCACCCGCGGATCAGGCAGGGCCCAAAGCACCGGTGCTGGTGGGCGGTCGTTCGCTTGCAGCTATTGCGGGCCCTGGATCGGCAACGACTGCGCCGGTTCACGCGGCATGGCCCACGGATTCGCGCCGTCACCCAGCCACGTGAGCGTGTCGGCCCAGAAGGTGTCGGCAAAGCGCGCGTGGAACAACGCGAAGTGCCCAAGATCCTGCTGGTTCAGTTCCCGCGGGGAGATCCTGACCACCAGGTGCCGCGCATTCGGGGTATAGGCCAGGGCCCGCCGCATGGCTTGCGGCGTGGCGAAGGGATCGTCGGTGGCGGCCACGGCGAGGATCGGCGCACGCAGTTCCTGCAGGTTCCGGCGCATGTCGGCGCCCGCCGGTCCCCGGCGCACCGCGGTGAAATCCTTGCGGCTGCGCGCCCAGTCCAGGGCCACGCCCCTGGGCAGGTCCTCCAGCCAGCCGCGCTTCCTGCCGGGAAAGTACCCGTGGCGCAGGGTGGCGAAGGGCATGGCCACGTGCCAGCGGCGCAGGAATCCGGTGCGGTGGCCGGGTGCGTAGTCGCGCCAATGGGCGTGCTGCGCCCCGACCGTGAGGATCCGGGCCAGGTGCCTGGATTCCCCGGCGAGGCCCACGCCGAAGCCGCCGAAGCTGTGGCCGACAAGATGCAGGGGCAGGCCGGGGTGGTTTGTGCGGGCCCAACGGAGCAGTGCATCGATGTCTTTGTAGCCCCAGTCGTGCCAGCGGGCCTCGAATCCCCTGAGGGTCTCGGGCGCGGAGGCGCCGATGCCGCGGTAGTCAAAGGTGATGGCGGCGAATCCATGTTCGGCGAGGAACGCCGCGTAGCGATGGTAGTAGGTGGACAGCACCCCGGTGGCGCCGGCGATGACGACGACTCCCATGGCTGGTATGCCCCAGACGGTCGGTTCGAATAGGTGCCCGTGCAGGCGGTATCCGTCGTTGCAGCCGATGTCGATTGCTCTCATCAGTTCACCTTTCCCGGTGCCGATCCGGTGCCGGGCACGTGGTGCTGATCGGACATCATCGCGGGGTCCGGGTGTCGCCCGACGGCGTGTCGTCCGATCCGCCGTCCGATCCATCCTCGGGATCGGACGGTTCGATCAGGTGGAAGCCGGTCAGGGGATCCCTGTCCTGTCCCCGGGCCGACTCAACGATCCTGCGCTTTTGTTCGTCTCGTTCGATGCGCGCGGCGGTTGACGACGGGTTGTACACATCGTTCAAGGCGTCGAAAAAGCCGGAGGAACCGTTGGTGCCGGCGGGCCTTTCGGGGAATGAGAATTTCGATGCGGCCCACAGCAGCAGCAACAACGCCACCGGGACGCCAACGAGCCAGAGCAACCATTCCATGGCCCGAGTCTAGCTGCGCGCGGGCGACGGAAAGTGGATCTACACCAACGGGGGCACTCTTGAGTGGGTGAGGCTGTTTTGCGTTTCAGGAGGAGACTGTCGTCAATCGGGAACATGGATCCGGGGATTTCCTGGTCACAAATAGTGGCCAAACGAACAATAGACAACGTTCGGTTTCGGGCGTAACGTCACTCTGACAACTAGATATAGTTGCGAAACCCAATCCCGCCAACGGGCCTCAGGAAAGGTCGCCGCCATTCCCCCGTTCTGGTGGAACCCCATTTTCAGAGCCCAATAATCAGTTCCTGAAGATGTCGGCAGGGTTTCGGCGGAGCAGGCGTTCCCCAAGTGCCTGTGTTTGCGAATGTAGATGCCAACCCCCAAGCGGCATCTACGAAACGGATGGGCCCCGCCGTGAGCAGCGGGGCCCATCTTCGCACTAAGCACTACCCGCTTTGAGTATCACCACCAATGCTCGTCGCCCTCCGCCCTCGTCATGGGCGGTTGGCGTTCCAGGTGCCGATAGTTTCGGACAACCAGCCGAGGACGCTCTTGGGCCCGTCGTCGGCATACTTCTTGATCGTGTTGGGCGAGATGCCCAGGCGAGTGGTGATGCCCACCATGGCCAGATAGCGGACGGTCATTGCGACTCCTTGCGCGCTTTAGTCACGGACCGAATGGCAATCCCGAGCGCCACGCAGGCGACGATGAATCGGGGAATGGTTGGCAGCGGAAGGATAAATACCACTAGTGCCAGCACTACGATGAGGGCTGTTGTTTTGTTGATCTTCAAGATGATGTTGGTGTCATAGTTATGGGGTGGGCTAGTTCCCACCTACTTCGATTAGGCGGGAAGTGGCTCTATGTTCTTTTTTGCTTTCGCTTCCGGTCTGGCTGTTTGGCTTTGACCAGTTGGGCGTATGCTCCGACGAGTAGTGTCGGGGATTTGATCACTCCGGTTATCCCGTCTAGAAGTTCCCAATATTGTGACATCCGCACCCCTTTCTGTAATCAGAATTTGACGCTAACAGGTCGGTTTGAAAATTTGGGCACACCGCCCATTTCGTTTCATATCGGACGGGACTCATTCATCGTCAAGCATTCGCCTCCCGAACCCGCCAACTGGTTGGTAATGCACCAACCTTCCACGCCACCGGTTCCGAAGTATTCGCACCGAAGCAGACTTGCACCGCCACACCAGCGCGTCGACCCGGAACGGCTCGCCCTTCGGCGCCCGCTGCTCCGTCCGCCACCGCTTCACCCGCTCGAACCGACGGACGGGTTCGGCAACCACGCTTCACACGCGCACTTGCCTGCGCACCCAAAGCGCTTGGCCGGACGCAGTGAATCGCACCGCAACAGACTCCATGTTTCAGAAGCTATTGGCTGCCCCTAATACCAGGGCTACCAGAATGGAAGTCACGTGCCTGGCACTTTGGACGCACTTTAGATCCGGCAAGCCCTTTGATTCGACCCCTGATGACCACAATCAAGGGCAACACAAAAACCCCATGCTTCCCAGTAATAAAAAGGGATGCAAGGGGTTTTGATTGGACGGGATGGCCTGTACGCCGGGTTTTGTGCCGCGGTCGGTTACCCGAATCGCGGTGACGATCATCTATCTAGGAGTGCCGTTGCCGACACCCTCAAGCAGTCCACCCGACTACATTGAGCGAACAACCCAGTAGTCTGTCTGACCTTGCTCCGAGTGGGGTTTACCTAGCCGCCCCAGTCACCTGGGGCGCTGGTGGTCTCTTACACCACCGTTTCACCCTTACCCGCACGAATGCGGGCGGTCTATTCTCTGTGGCACTGGCCTGCGGGTTTCCCCGAGTGGGCGTTACCCACCACCCTGTTCTGTGGAGCCCGGACGTTCCTCGGGCCACTTGCGTGGCACGCGATCGTCCGGCCATCCCGTCCAGCGTTCAAGTCTAGTCCCTTTTGGATCGAGGTTTGGCCATTCGAGGCGGACAACCTGACCTTCTGAAATGGACGGGACCTGTCAATGAAGCCGTGCCGTATTCACGAAAGCGGGTTTGAATGGCCGGGCGATTAGTATCGATGGGTGCTGATTTTGCTTCCGCCCTCCGAGGGCAAACAACCCGCTTCAAGCGGCGAACCGTTCGACGCCGATGCCCTGCAGTTCCCCGAACTGAACCCGCACCGCCACCAACTCCTGGACGTGCTGGCCGGGGTTTCGCGCGGCGAGGATGCCCTTGAGGTGCTCGGCGTGGGCAAGTCGCTGGTCGAGGAGGTCACCCGCAACATCGAGCTGCACCGGGAGCCAGCCGCGGCGGCCCATGCCGTCTACACCGGGGTGCTCTTCGAGGCGCTCGGCTACGAACGGCTCACAGCCGCACAACAGGAACTGGCCGACCGGAGCATCCTGGTGATCTCCGCGCTGTGGGGCGCCGTCGGCTTCGCGGACCGGATCCCGGCGTACAGGTTGTCCATGTCCGTGAAGCTGCCGGAGATCGGCAAGCTGGCCAGCTGGTGGAAGCCGAAGCTGACCCCGGTGCTCAACGATCGGGCCGCCGGCGACCTGGTGGTCGATTGCCGTTCCAGCACCTATGCCGCGGCATGGGTTCCGGCGCCCGGGCAGACCGTCGGCGTTTCGGTGTTCCAGCTGCGCGGCGGTGTGCGCAAGGTCGTCTCGCACTTCGCCAAGCACACGCGCGGCGAACTGGCCGCGCACCTGCTCACGCGCGGCACCGAGGTGGCAACGCCCGAGGAGCTGCTGGCAGCTGCACGGGAACGCTGGGAGGCGGAGCTCGTGCCCGGGACCGCACGCAAGGCGCACCAGCTGAACATCATCCTGCCCGAAGACCACGCGTTCAGGGCCGTGGGCTAGCAGCCCACGGAATCTCGACCCGTTGCCGGCAATCCGTTCGACTCGTCGGCGACCAGCTCGAACTCGAATCCGTCCGGATCGGCAAGGTACGCGGCGTAGTGCCGCGGCCCGCCGGCGAACGGATGGGCGTCGGCAAACAGCAGCCGGAACCCGCGCTCCATGGCAGCGGACGCGATCCCGTCGACACGCTTCCGGCTGCCCGCCGCGAACGCCAGATGGTTGACCCCCGGGGCGCAGCGCCGGTGTGCAACGGGCAGAACGTCGGGTCCCGATTCGAGCACGATGTAGTCGTGCGCCCCCTGGTAGCTCGTGCCGTTGGCCCAGGGCTCCCCCGGAACGTAGCCGACCTGCTCCAGCAGCCAACCGATGGTGGCGCGGGACGCCTCGACGTCGCGGACCCAGATTTCCGTGTGGTGCAGGCGGCCGCTGCGTGCCACGACGGCGGCTTCCGGCACGGGCGTCGATCCCGGGGATTCGGTTGCAGCGTGGCCGGGGGTTGTGCCCGGCTGGCTCACGCGCCCCATTCGCTGCTGCGAACCAGGATGGCGCCGGAGTCGGGGCAGAAGACGATTTCGTCGGCGGGGGCCGCCTTGATTTCCGCGAGGTCTCCGGCTGCCAGGGCGATGCCGCTGGCCTCGGAGGTTCCATGGAACAGACGGGCAGCACCGATGCCGGAGCGCGTGCGGATGCGCTCGTAGATGGTGAACAGGCCCTCGTCGAAGCTGGCTGCCGATTCCTTGCGCCGGGCCTCGACGGCCGCCAGCTCTTCCTTCAGCGCGGCAACGGCAGCATCGCGGCGGGCCGTGTGGGCGTCGAGCTCCGCGGAGCGTTGGGTGTTGAGTGCCGCCGCGGCGTCGTGCTCGGCCTGGATCTCCTCCAGTTCGCCCATGATCTCCAGTTCGGCATCCTCGAGGTCGCTGCGGCGCTTGGTCAGCGACTCGACCTCGTGGGAGAGCGCCATCATGTCGCTGGCGGAGCCGGCGTTGGTGTCGATCCGCTTCTGGTCCTTGTTGATGTGCGCGGTGACCTTCTCGACGGCTGCCTCGGAATCCTTCAGCGCGGCCTGCTGCGCGGTCAATCGGGCGAGCACCCCTGCCAGTGCGGCGCCGGACTCGGCGAGCTGCACCTGCGCGGCGTCGACCTCGGCATCGTTGGAGGCCTCGGCGATGGTGCGCTTGAGCTTCGTGATCTCCGAATCGAGCCGGGCCAGGTCCAGGAGTCGAAGTTGTTCCGCCGGTGCTGCCTTTGCCATGGTGTCCTCCGCAATACGCTCTGCGCCCGCCTATGCCGCGGGCACTAGGCGATCGGTGATCGCCTAGCCACAACATTAGTGTGCCGGGGGCGGGCGCACGGTGCCCGACCCGCCGGGGTGGCGGACAGCGGCGTTGCGCCCTGGCGGTTCGGGCAATCGCGCGGGTTTTCAGGCGGCGGCGGATCCCGGATGGAAGACCCAGTTCCGCACGGGCCTTCGCAGCGGGTCCCGCGATGCCGGAGGCACGACGTACGGGATGCCGTCGATGAACTCGATCCCGAAGTGGCCGGCGTGGTGGGCGGAATGGCAGCCGACGCAGAGCAACACGCCCTTGTCGACGCGGGTTTGGCCGCCCTGCGACCACGGGTCGACGTGGTGGGCCTCGGTCCGGTTCACGGCCATGGAGCAGCCGGGGTTGATGCAGCCGCGGTCCCGCGCCGCGATCGCCCGCTTCTGGCCCTTGGTGAAGAATCGTCGTTTGCGGCCCAGGTCCAGCGGCTGGCTGTTGCCGCCCATGACCAGCGGAAGGATGCCGGCGTTGCAGGCCAGCCGCCGCGCGGTGGCCGCGGCCAGGTAGTCGCCGTGGCCGGTGAGCCCCGGCGCCTCCGAGGCGCCGGTGAGGGAGTCGTAGTCGATCATGACCAGCATGTCGACACGGGAATTCATGGGCATTGCGGGATCCGCCGTGCCGCCGGCGGTGGAGCCGGTCCGGATCGAATCAAGCACCGCCTGCAGGAGCCGCTGGGCGCGCACCCTGGCGTTGGCCTCCGCGGACGTCTCTCCCGGCAGCTGGTCCCGGTCCGGCGCGGCGGCCGGCCGGCCGACGTCGGTGAACCCTTCGCGCGGGCGTTCCCCGGGCGGGAGGTTCGGGTCCACGGCCCATTCGGGGATCGCGCGCGGCGGCCGCCCGGTGGCAGGACTTAACGACGGGCCTGACGATGGGCTTGACGGCGAGCCGGATTTCGGGACCGGGCGATCGCCGGAGGACGTGCGCGGATTGTTCAGGTCGTCGGCCAGCGTGGTGAGCAGCTCGTTCCCTTCGGCATCGGTGGTCAGCTCCCACTGGTAGCCGGTGGGCTTCTTGCCGCGGAAACGCAGGCCGAGGTAGGGACGGATGGCTTCCTCGTCGCGTTCGATCGCCGTCTCGTCGAGCACGACGGTCGCCTCCCTGAGCATCCGGCCCACGGTGCCGGCGTCGTGGTCGGTGACGGCCCGCGCGGCGACGGCCTCGAGTTCAGCGGCGGACCCGGCGGGGTCGGGCTGGGCCTCCAGGGCGGGCGCCATCGCACCGAGCTTGCCGGCTGTGTTGGCGATGAGCCGCGGGTCGGCCACCGCGTCCCGGAGGATTTCCCCGAGCCTGGGGAAGCCGGGTTCCCGGACGGCGCCGCCGGGCCCGCGGTGCGGCAGCAGTCTTTCGTAGCTGTCCACGCGGTGCTTGGCCTGGAAGTACGTGAGCCTGAGCAGGTTCTTGAGCAGGTCGGCCGTGTCGCGGTGCAGCGGCTTCCGGCCCGCCGGCACGGTCTTGTCCTGGGGCAGAGGTAGGGCGCCCGCGGCGAATTCGTCGCCGCTCCCAAGCAGGTTGTTCAGTTCGGCCAGCGGTTCCTCGGCGCAGGTGTGGGCGTCGGTCTCGCGGCAGGCGCCCGCAGCCAGGATCTGCGCGTAGCCGGCGACGCGGTAGGTCTGCTCGGCAAGGCGGGCGAAGGCCGCCGCCCGCACCGGGGAACGGCCGATGCCGTGCATGGCCCGCTCCGCCGTCCGGTTGAGCACGGGGCCGAGCACGGCCAGGATGCGCAGGTCGTCGACCGGGCCTGACGGATTTCCCGCATTCAAGACCCCGCGGATGGCAGCCAGCACCGCCGACGTTACTTCGCTGCCCGGCGTTTCGCCGCCGTCGCCTGCTGTCGTTGTGGACATGGGATCCACTATGGGCGCGGCGGGCCGCACCCGGTGCCGCGGACCGCAGGAATGTGGACAACGATCGTCCCGCCTGGTGACGGGGGTGCCGTCGGTGTGGGTGACGGCTGGCCCGCGGGGGCCGCGGTCCTACGGGGTGAGGATGAAGTCCCAGGGATCGGAGTTGATCTTGGAAACCTCGGCCTCGACCTCGTGGCCCAGGTCGTGCAGCACGTTGACCAGGGCGTCGGCCGCCGAGGGCAGCCACAGCCATTCGCTGGCGAAGTGTGAGACGTCGATCAGGTACGGCTTGCCGTTCAGCGAGGCCTCGCGGGCCTCCGAGGCGGGGTGGTGGCGCAGGTCGGCCGTGACGTAGACGTCGGCCTCGGAGTCGCGCACCGCGTCGAAGAGCGAATCGCCGGCGCCTCCGCAGACGGCGACCTTCTGGACGATTCCGGCGCGCTCGCCCGCAACGCGCACTCCCCCGGCAACCGAGGGCAGGGCGGAGAAGACGCGGCTGGCGAATTCCTGCAGCAGCATCGGTTCGGGCAGCATGCCGACGCGGCCGATGCCTTCCTCGGGCAGGCCGGCGCTGGAGGGCGCCAGCGGCTTGGTGTCCGTGACGCCCAGGATGTCGGCCAGCACGTCGGAGACGCCGCCGAGCGCCGAGTCGGCGTTGGTGTGCGCGGTGACAAGGGCGCATCCGGATTCGATCAGGAGGTGCACGGCCTCGCCCTTGAAGCCCGTCGCGGCAACGGAGTTCACGGACTTGAGCAGCAGCGGGTGGTGGGTGACCAGCAGGTCGGTGCCGCGCGAGACGGCGTCGGCAATCACCTCGAGCGTGGGGTCCACGGCAAACATGATGCGGCGCACCGGGCGTTCGGGGCGCCCCACGACGGGTCCCACGGCATCCCAGCTCTCGGCCAGCGAGGAGGGCCAGAGTTCCTCGATGGCCAGCAGCACCTCGCCCAGGGTGGGGGTGGTCAACACGGGTGCCGGCTCGAGGGCGGAATCCTCGTCGTGGTCCCGATCGTCCGATCCGGCTTCCGCTCCATCGTCGGACACGGCCTCGGCGGGCGAGGATCCGGGGCCGGCGACGTCGTGCGATTCGGCAACTGGCAGCCCCGCGGCGGGCGTCGCGGCGGGCGTCGCGGCGCGGGCATGTCCGGCCACCCCGTGCAGCGTAGAAACGTTGCCCGGTGCTGCGGCCATGGCCCCGTGATCGGATCCGGGCATGGTTGCGGAGGTCTGGTCGACCCCGTCCGAGTCCGTCAGGTCGGAGACGATACGCATGCCGTGTGGCTGTCCCTTGTTGCTTTGCATGCATCTACCGTAACCGGATCGGGGCGCTTTGGACGCATGGCAGGGAGCGCTTTGGCCGCATGTCCGGGAATGAAATGGCGTGCCCGGTGCTTGAATATCCATGTGAACGATTTTTCAATCTCCGCGGTCCCGATCCGCTTTTCGCCGACCAGCGAGGGCCGCGACGGACAGCAGCTGCGCACCTTTGTCCTAGCAGGCGGCTGTTTTTGGTGTCTGGACGCCGTGTACCAGCGGACCCGGGGCGTGACCTCGGTGGTTTCCGGCTACACCGGCGGACACGAGCCGGCGCCCACCTACAGGTCGGTCTGCACGGGAAACACGGGTCACGCGGAAGCCGTCGCCGTAACATTCGACCCGGCGGTCGTGCCCGAGGAAGTCATTCTTGACATGTTCTTCACCATGCACGATCCCACCACGCTGAACCGGCAGGGCTACGACACGGGCACGCAATACCGCTCGGCGATGTACCCGCTGGATGCCGCGCAGGACGAGCTTTTCCGCGAATCCGCGCGGAAGTTCGCGGGGCTGTACCCCGATCCGATCGTGACGGCCTTCGAGGAACCCGCCGACTTCTTTGTCGCCGAGGGAATCCACCAGGACTACTACAACCGGTTCCCGTCCGAGGGCTACTGCCGCGTCATTATCGACCCGAAACTGGCGAAGGCCAGGAAATATTACGCCGCGTGGCTCGATGAACCCGCCGCACCGCGAGGCTGACTAGGCTTGTAGTCAACCACTTGACCACGGTTCAACACTGCGGGACCGCTTGCATGTAAGGACACATCCACCATGGCTAAGGAAACATCAACCATGTCGAAGATCTACAACGACGTCACCGAAATCGTCGGCCGCACCCCGTTGGTGCGCCTGAACCGCCTGGCCGAGGGCCTCCCGGGCAACATCGCGGTGAAGCTGGAGTTCTACAACCCGGCCAACTCGGTCAAGGACCGCATTGGCGTGGCCATCGTGAACGCCGCCGAGGCATCGGGCGCGCTGAGGCCGGGTGGAACCATCGTCGAGGGCACCTCCGGCAACACCGGCATCGCCCTGGCCATGGTGGGCGCGGCACGCGGCTACAAGGTTGTCCTGACCATGCCGGAGACCATGAGCACCGAACGCCGCGTCATGCTGCGCGCCTTCGGCGCCGAGATCGTGCTGACCCCGGGTTCCGAGGGCATGCGCGGCGCCGTGGAGAAGGCCAAGGAGATCGTGGCCACCACCGAGAACGCCATCTGGGCCCAGCAGTTCGCCAACGTCGCCAACCCGAACATCCACGAGGCCACCACCGGCCCGGAGATCTGGGAAGACACCGACGGCGAGATCGACATCCTTGTTGCGGGCATCGGCACCGGCGGCACCATCACCGGCGCCGGCCGCTTCCTGAAGTCGCAGAAGCCGGGCCTGCAGGTCATCGCCGTGGAGCCGAAGGATTCGGCGATCCTCAACGGCGGCAAGCCGGGCCCGCACAAGATCCAGGGCCTGGGCGCGAACTTCATTCCCGAGGTGCTGGACACCGAGCTGTACGACGAGGTGCTTGACGCCGCGATCGACGACTCCGTGTCCGTGGCCCGCGCGCTCGGCACCCAGGAAGGCATCCTCGGCGGCATCTCCGGCGGCGCCGCCGTCTGGGGCGCCCTGCAGGTCGCCGCCCGCGAGGAGAACAGGGGCAAGCTGATCGTGGCCGTGATCCCCGACTTCGGTGAGCGCTACATCTCCACGCTGCTCTTCGACGACATCCGCGGCTAGGCTTCAGCAGCAGCTTTCCGGTGGACCGACCCTCCGCCCGGCGTGCCCCGATTCCCGGAGCTCGTCGGGCGGAAGGTGCGAGTCCGCCGCTTTTGGTTTCCCGCGCCGCATGCCGGGGAACCTCCCGAACAAACCCCTGGAACAAAGGTCACGTTGTGAGTTTCTTTTCCCGATTGCGCGAGGATCTAGTCAGCGCGAGCGCCCATGATCCTGCCGCCCGCGGCAATGCCGAGAACTTCCTGGCGTACTCCGGGCTGCATGCCATCTGGATCTACAGGCTGACCCACCGGCTGTGGCAGAACCCCAGGACGCGCTTCCCGGCGCGGCTGATCTCCCAGGCCGGACGGTTCATCACCGGAATCGAAATCCACCCGGGCGCAACGATCGGCCGTCGCTTCTTCATCGACCACGGCATGGGCGTGGTGATCGGCGAGACCGCGGAGATCGGCGACGACGTGATGATCTACCACGGGGTCACGCTCGGCGGGCGGTCGCTGGCGAAGGTCAAGCGCCACCCGACCATCGGCGACCGCGTGGTCATCGGTGCCGGCGCCAAGGTCCTGGGTCCCATCGTGATCGGTGCGGACTCGGCCATCGGCGCCAACTCCGTGGTGGTCAAGGACGCCCCGGAGGGCTCCATCATCACCGGGATCCCGGCGAAGAACCGCCCGCGCACCCCGGAGGAGCGCAAGCCGGCGGTGGATCCGGCCGAGTACATCGACCCGGCCATGTGGATCTAGCCGGTCGGCAACCTGTGGCACCAAGCAACGCGGCGTCGAAACCGTCCTTTCCGGGGCGGTTTCGACGCCGCTTTTCTGTGCAGGCTCGCGCTCAGGCCCCGTCCGGGTACTTGGCCAGCAGGTAATCCCGCAGCCCCGGGATGGCGAACCTGATGTTGCCCCGGCCTGCCGGCTCGGCCAGCCCCGCCGCGATCAGGCGGGAACGGTAGTTGCCCGAGGTGTTGCGCCTGTCCCCCATGCGGGCACCGACCTCGGCAATCGAGGAGGGCCCGTCGTCCACCGCCATGGCCAGCAGGAAATCCAGGTCCTTCGACGAGGCCTCGGAGAGCGCCGCCTCGATGACCACCCGGGTGTTGCGCCGCCGCGCGACCCGCGTCGCCTTCTCGATGTCCCCGGCGTCGATCGTCCCGGATCCGACCTCGGCCAGCTGCCACAGGTGGTAGCCGACCAGCTGGATCAGGAACGGGTATCCGTCGGTGGCCTCGGCGGCCTGCTTGGCCAGTGCCGGGGAAAGGTTGAAGCCGGCGCCGTTGAAGGTTTCCAGGTAGGAGGCCTTGACCTCGCCGACGGCAGCGGCGTGCAGGTCGATCCTGTCCGCCCGGCGCAGGAAGGTGGCGACACCCTCGTTCAGCAGGTCGGAGACGGCGGCGGGCAGCCCGGCAAACACCAGCGCCACGGGCAGGCCGTCGCGGATGAAGTGCTGGACGCTGGCGGCCAGTTGCGCCAGCTCGCTGCGGTCCGCCGCATGGATCTCGTCGACGGTGATCAGCAACCCGGTTTTCTGCGCTTCGAGGTAGCCCAGCAACTCTTCGCCGAGCTGCCTCCAGTCGAGCTGCTGTTCGGGCGGGAGGCTGGTGGAAATGCTGAACCCGCCCGCGGAGATCCCGGTGATGCGCCGCCGCGGGGGCCCGTCGCCGAGTTCGTCGGCCGCGTGTTCCATGGCCTTGCCCAGCCTGCCGAGGAAGCCCGCCGTCGCCGTTTCGGAGATGACAACCCAGCCCTTGGCGCGTGCCATGTCCTCGGCGACGCCGAGCATCACGGTTTTTCCGATGCCGCGGGCTCCGGTGATGATCGAGAGCAGCCCGGGTGCGCCGGAGCGGATGTCGAGGCCGTAGTCGAATTCGTCCAGGACGCCTGTGCGGCCGATGATGTCCGGCGGGGTCGCCCCGGCCGTCGGGCGGAATGGGTTGATCACGGGCAACTCCGGTGAATAGTTGTGTCATCTGTGAATACTTGTGTAATTAGTGTAATCCAGTGTTCACAAGCGGCAAGGTCCCGATCGTTGGCGCCCGCACGTGCGAAGACCGCAGCGCAGCAGGATGCCCGCCGGGCGACGGATCTACGCCCCGGGAAGCGGGTTCATGTCGGCCAAGGCCGCCAGGGCGCGCTCGGGATGTTCGGCCATGCGGTTGAGCACGTACAGCCACCATTCCCCGCCAAAGACGATGTACTCGCGCGTGGCATACCCCTCCGCACCCAGTCGATCCATCAGCTGCGTGCCGAGGCCCATCAGCATTTCGAATTCGATCTGGCCGACCTTCAGGGTATCGCCGTGCTCGGCGATAAGGGCATCGACCAGTTCCCCATCATGCGTGGCAAAAGCCGCGCCGTGCCCCGACTCCACCAGCCGGGCAGCCAGCGAGCGGTACGCCGCGAGGAGCTCCTCGCTGTTGCGCGGGTACGCTACGGATTCCGGTTCGAGGAAGGCCCCCTTGACCAACCGGATCGTTCCGGGGCGTTTCAGGACGCGCTCGAGGTCAGTCGGCGTGCGGTGCAGCCTTGCCTGCAGCGTGATGCCGATCCGCGGGATCTCGTCAGACAGCTGATCGTACAGATCCAGGACCAGATCGGTCCGGTCCGATCCCTCGGCGGAAATCATGAGGGCGGTTCCCTGCGTCTCGGTTGCTCGGGCAAGCGCCCGGACATGGTCGAGGGCAAGCTCGCGGTCAACGAGCGCGCCAAGGTGCGAGAGGTCGAAGGAGATGGTGCCCGGCAGTCCGGATTCGGACAGCGCGCCGGCCACCTCCAGGAAAATCCCGGCCTCGGAAACGGCCAGCTCGCGGGTGCGTACCGATTCGCCCGCGTACTCGATGCTGACTCGGTGGCCCTTGTCGGCGGCCTTCCGTGCGACTTCGATCGCATCCGCGACGGTGTCCCCCGCGGTGTACCTCCGCGAAACCCGCGTTGCCATTTCTGCCAGCACCGGCGAGGACATGACTCGCGCTTTCATGCCCTCATCCAGGGCAAACGTTCGCAGCGTGTCGGCTGCGCGTTCCAACTCATAGGCACTTGTCATAGGCCTAAACGTAGCCCACCGCGGATCGCAAGTGGGTGTCGGTTACGCACCTGCCGGGAGGCAAACCGGAGGCGGCCAAGGAACGGGGCAGCGCGGTCGCGAGAGTTCGGTGAGTTTCCGATGCCGGGCTCCGTCCAGGGTTCATGGCCAGGCAGCGTCGCACTCCACCACCTGGCCGATTGCCCAGGCGTCGCCGGCGCCAAAGGTCGTGGTGCCCGCATCCAGTGCGGGCCTGAGGCAATCGGCCGCAACATCAACTTCCCTCGGGGCGCCTTGGCTCAGCCGGTTTCCTCCGGCGATTTCGGTGGCCTTGAGCCCTCGGGCCCGAGGAATCGATAGTCCACGGTCCCGCATCCATGCACGGTCATGGCACCCAACGAGGTGCGTTCGGGCGTTGCGCCAATCACGCGTTGGTCACAAGCCCGGTCACAAGTCCGGTCACAAGCGACCTCATTCCAACCTACCTGGACCGCGCTTTTCAGGCCTTCAAATCAGTGTTTGTTCGCGCAGTTAAACGGGTAATGCTATGTCAGGTTCGCCATTTCGTCCAGAAAATGCCACTTGGGAAGACAAAAAGAGCTATTTGCTTGACCACCCTCATGCGTTCATGAATGATTCACTTCTGTGTGGTTGGCTCTGAAACGTGAAAGCCTTGCTGGCTAAATCGCACGTTTCCCTTCGTTACTAGCCAGCTACCAAAATGCAGACGTTCATCACCCACGGCACAGCGCGTGCCGCACTCTTGAGAGTTGGAAAAATGACGAGCAATACGTTCATGAGGGCTGGGCTGGGAGCCGTTCTGGCTTTCGGCCTGGCCGTGGCCCCGTTGGCGATCCCGCCGGCAATGGCCACCACCGAGACACCACCGCCGGAAGCCAGGGCTACGGCGCTCCCTGAAAGCCCCGAGGCCGAGTCACCGTCAGGCGGGTCCCTCTCGGCCGCCGTCACGATGGCCGGTTCGCTGGATGCACCGCATGTGATCATCAACGAGGCCTACCTCAACGGCGGCAGCGCGAACGCCGCCTACAAAAACAAATTCGTGGAGCTCTTCAACCCGACGAATGCCGATGTAGACCTGTCTGGCTGGTCGTTGCAGTATCGCTCGGCCACGGGGCAGGTGGCTCCCACCGGTTTTGCCCCGCTTTCCGGCATCATCAAGGCCAATGACCACTACCTGATCAAAGGCAATTCCAACGGAGTAGTGGGCAGCGACCTCCCCGCCAGCGATGCGGACGCGAGTGGATTCTCCTTTGCCGGCGGAGGCGGCACGCTGATCCTCTCCGACACGAACTCCAAATTGCCGGCCAACCTTCCCACCGGTTCCCTGGTGGGAACATCCGGAGTGGTGGATCTCCTCGGCTACGGCTCGTCCAACACCTTTGAGACCGCGGCATCATCGGCGGCGAGTGCTTCTACGTCGCTGAACCGCACGCTCTCTGTCGACACGGACAGCAACGCCAAGGACTTCTCCACGGCTGCTCCCTCGCCTGTGGGCACTGGTGGCGGCGACGAACCGCCAACGCCTCCTGTTGATTCAGGGGCCAAGACAATCGCCGAAATCCAGGGAACGGGCACCAAGAGTCCCCTGGTCGGCACCACCGTGACGACCAGGGGCAAGGTCACCGCGGCCTACCCCACCGGTGGTTTCAATGGCTACTTCGTCCAGACC
This sequence comes from Paeniglutamicibacter sp. NPDC012692, assembly GCF_042901625.1. Classification (NCBI taxonomy): domain Bacteria; kingdom Bacillati; phylum Actinomycetota; class Actinomycetes; order Micrococcales; family Micrococcaceae; genus Paeniglutamicibacter; species Paeniglutamicibacter sp. NPDC012692. The sequence continues at coordinate 210,288 of NZ_JBIBDE010000001.1, read as the reverse complement.
CCCGGCACCGGCGGCGACCTTGACTTGGGAACCCACAACGCCTCCAATGGTGTCTTCGTGTATTCCCCGGCGACCGTCGCCAACGTCAAGATCGGCGACCACGTCCAGGTGACAGGCCTCGTCAAGGAGTTCGGCGGCGCCTCGGACACCGCCACCACCACGGAGATCGATGTCGCCGCCGGCGGAATGACCCAGCTCGCCGAGCCCGCCACCGAGGTCAAGGCGGCCGTCATCACGGTCCCTGCCTCGGTGACGCAGCGCGAATCGCTGGAGGGCATGCTGGTGGACCCGCAGGGCGACTTCACCATCACCGACAATTACTCGCTGAACAACTACGGCGAGATCGGCTTGGCCACGGGGACGACTCCCCTGGTCCAGCCCACGGCTGTGGCGCCCTACGGCTCCGCCGCGTACACGGCCAAGGTCGCCGAAAACGCCGCCCGCGCCATCAAGCTCGACGACGGCGCCAGCACCAACTTCCTGGGCTCCGGCGGCTCCGTGGTTCCGCTGCCGTGGTTGAGCCGGGAAACGCCGATGCGCGTTGGTTCGACCTCCGAGTTCATGGCCCCTGTCATCTTTGACAACCGCAACAACTCCTACAAGTTCCAGCCGCTGCAGACCCTCACCCCGGCGAACGCCGGCACCGTGCAGCCCATCACCTTCGGTAACAACCGCGCGGAGGCGCCGAAGCCCGTGGGCGGCAACCTCAAGGTTGCCTCGTTCAACGTGCAGAACTACTTCACCGAGACCGGTGACAAGAACGCCTCGTGCGAGTTCTACACCGACTACAACGGCAACAAGATCAGCGTCAAGGGCGGGTGCCTCCAGCGGGGTGCTGCCGATGCGGCGAATCTGAAGCGCCAGCAGGACAAGATCGTGGCCGGCATCAATGCATCCGGAGCCGATGTGCTCTCACTGGAAGAAGTCGAGAATTCCGCGAAGTTTGGGAAGGACCGCGACAGCGCCCTTGCCGCGTTGGTCGATGCCCTCAATGTTGCCGCACCGGGAGTCTGGGACTACGTCCGCTCCCCCGCCGCGGACCAGCGGCCGGCCGTCGAGATCGAGGACGTGATTCGCACTGCCTTCATCTACAAGAAGAACACCGCGGAGCCCGTGGGCGACTCACTGATCCTGGACGACAAGGCATTCACCGGCATCGCCCGGCAGCCGCTGGCCCAGTCCTTCAAGCCCGTTGGCACCGAGGATTCCGCCAAGGTGCTGCTGATCGTCAACCACTTCAAGTCCAAGGGTTCGGCGATCGGCAATGACACCGATCAGGGCCAGGGCAACTCCAATTTGGCGCGCACGGCCCAGGCCGAGGCCCTCGTGGCGTTTTCCACCAAGCTGCAGGCCGAGCAGGACACCGACAAGGTACTGCTGATGGGTGACTTCAACGCCTATGGGTTCGAGGATCCCATCAAGGTCATGACCGATGCCGGTTACGTGGACCAGGATCCCAAGACCGGCAAGCACTCCTACAGCTTCGGCGGAATGGTCGGCTCGCTTGACCACGTCCTTGCCTCGCCTGCCGCTGAAGCGGTGGTCACGGGTGCGGACATCTGGAACATCAACTCCGCCGAGTCCGTCGCCATGGGATACAGCCGCTACCGGTACAACGCCACCGATTTCTACGATTCGTCGGCCTTTGCCGCATCCGACCACGACCCCGTCGTCGTCGGCCTGGACTTGGGGAATGCACCGGCAGCCACCAAGGAAATCAACCTCTTGAACATCAATGACTTCCACGGGCGCATTGATGCCAACACGGTGAAGTTTGCCGGCACCGTGGAGCAGCTGCGCGCCGCGTCCGGGGACGCCGGTACGGCTTTCCTCTCCGCGGGTGACAACCTTGGCGCCAGCTTGTTTGCCTCCGCTTCCCAGGACGACAAGCCCACCATCGATGTCCTGAATGCACTGGATCTGCGGGCCTCCGCCGTTGGAAACCACGAGTTCGACAAGGGCTACGCCGACCTCGATGGCCGGATCACCGATGCAGCCGACTGGGACTACCTCGGTGCCAACGTGTACGCGAAGGGCACCACTACCCCCGTGCTTGACGAGTACAAGATCATCAACCTCAACGGCGTGGATGTTGCAGTGATCGGCGCCATCACGCAGGAGACCCCCACGCTGGTGACACCTTCGGGCATTTCCATGCTGGAATTCGGTGACCCGATTGAGGCGGTCAACCGCGTCGCCAAGAAGATCACGGACGGCAAGCTGGCCGATGTGATCGTGGCCGAGTACCACGACGGTGCGGGCGCGGGCACTCCCGAGGGCGCAACCATGGAGGAGGAAATCGCTGCCGAGGGCACCTTCCGGGACATCGCGACCAAGACCAGTCCAGCGGTCGATGCCATCTTCACCGGACACACTCACAAGCAGTATGCGTGGGATGCACCGATCCCGGGAGTCCCCGCCGATGCGGCGCTGAAGACCCGCCCGGTGCTCCAGACCGGAAGCTACGGCGAGTTCATCGGCCAAATCACCCTGAAGGTGGACACCGCCTCCGAGGAGGTTGTTTCCTATTCGCAGGGCAACGTGCCGCGCACGAAGACCGACGACGCGGCGCTCGTAGCCAAGTTCCCGCGCGTTGCTGCGGTCAAGGCCATCACGGACAAGGCGCTGGCCGACGCGAAGGTGGCGGGCAGCGTTCCCGTCGGAAAGATCTCCGCCGACATCACCACGGCGCAGACCTTCGACCCGGCCACCGGAAAGTACACCCGTGATGACCGCTCCAGCGAATCGACGTTGGGCAACCTTGTGGGCGATGCGCTCCTGGAGACGCTCAAGTCGGAGCAGACCGGCGGAGCCGAAATTGCCGTGGTCAATCCCGGCGGGCTCCGTGCGGACCTGCTTCACAAGAATGCCGGCTTCGCGGACGGCGTGGTGACATATGCCAACGCCAACGCGGTGCTGCCGTTCGTGAACAACCTGTGGACCACCTCCCTGACCGGAGCACAGGTCAAGACGATGTTGGAGCAGCAGTGGCAGACAAACGCCGACGGTTCCATCCCGAGCCGACCGTTCCTGAACCTGGGGCTGTCATCCAACATGGAATACACCTACGATTCAACCCGTACACTGGGAGACCACATCACCTCGGTCACCATCAACGGCGAACCGTTGGACCCGAAACGTTCCTACCGGGTGGGCACGTTCAGCTTCCTGGCCACCGGAGGCGACAACTTCCGGGTCTTCACCGAAGGCACCAACACCAAGGACTCCGGGCTCATCGACCGGGATGCCTGGATCAAGTACCTCGGCCAAAAGTCGGAAACGGCGCCGATCGCCCCCGACTTCGCCCGACGCGGCGTGGAGGTCATCGGCAACCCGGCGAGGGTGGATGCCAAGGGCGCCGTCAGCTTCCAGCTCAACAAGCTTGACCTGACGTCGCTGGGCAGCCCGAAGAACGCCGCCGTCACGGTGGAATTCACCGACAGCAAGGGCAAGCGCACCGTGGTTGACACGGTGGGCGTGAGGGATGGATCGGCAAAGGTTTCCTTCCGGCTGCCTGCCGATGCCCGCACCGGTGGCGTCATCACCGTCAAGGCCGCCCCGAGCGGCACCACGGTGAAGCTGCCGTTGCTCATCACCAACCCGAACGAAAAGTGCAAGCCCAAGCAGGATGCAAAGGCCTGCGCCTGATTCGTTTGACATAGGCAAGATGGCGCCCCCGGCTTCCGTGAAAGCGGAAGCCGGGGGCGCCATTGCATGCGCGGAACGCACCGCCGGATTGCTCCGGACGCCCGAGAGGGGCGGCACTCCGGTTCAATCGGCGCACAGCCCCTCACGGGTGAAACGTGAAGACTAGTGGGTGTCTTCGGCTTCGATTTCGGTCTTGTCGCCGCTCCACTGGGTGTGGAACGAGCCCTCGACGTCGATGCGGTTGTAGGTGTGCGCACCGAAGAGGTCGCGCAGGCCCTGGGTCAGCGCGGCCGGCAGGCGCTTGCGGCGCAGGCCGTCGTAGTAGGCCAGCGAGGAGGAGAACACCGGAACCGGCACGCCCATCTGGACGGCGGTGGCAACCACGCGGCGCCAGGCCGGAAGGGCCGCTGCGATGGCTTCGGCGAACGCCGGGGCGAAGAGCAGGTTTGCCGGCTTCTGGTCCGCGGCGTAGGCCTTGGTGATGTCGGCCAGCAGGGCGGCGCGGATGATGCAGCCCTCGCGCCACAGCGAGGCGATCTCGTCGAGCTTCAGGTCCCAGTTGTATTCCTTGCCCGCGGACGTGAGCATGTCCAGGCCCTGGGCGTAGGAGACCAGCTTGGAGGCGAACAGCGCCTGGCGCACGTCCTCGACGAAGTTCTCGTCCAGCTCGACGGCGATCTCGTGGCCGGCCAGGACCTCCTGGCCGATGGCACGCTGGTCGCGCTGCGAGGACAGGCCTCGGGCGAAGACGGATTCGGCGATGGCGGAGATCGGGGATCCCAGGTCCAGGCCGGACTGCACGGTCCAGCGGCCGGTGCCCTTCTGGCCGGCGGAGTCGACGATGACGTCGACCAGCGGCTTGCCGGTCTTGGCGTCGACGTGGGCCAGCACCTCGGCGGTGATCTCGATGAGGAAGGAGGCGAGCTCGCCCTTGTTCCATTCCTCGAAGATCGCGGCCTGGGCGGCAGGCTCGAGGCCGGCACCGGTGCGCAGAAGGTCGTAGGCCTCGCCAATGACCTGCATGTCGGCGTACTCGATGCCGTTGTGGACCATCTTCACGAAGTGGCCGGCACCGTCGGTGGAGATCCATGCGCAGCACGGAGCCCCGTCGATGGCCTTGGCGGAGATCTTCTCGAGCATCGGGCCCAGGGCGTCGTAGGACTCCCTGGAACCGCCCGGCATGATCGACGGGCCCAGCAGGGCGCCCTCTTCGCCGCCGGAGACGCCGACGCCCACGAAGTGCAGGCCCTTGGTTGCCAGGTCGGCCTCGCGGCGGCGGGTGTCCTGGAAGTTGGAGTTGCCGCCGTCGATGATGATGTCGCCCTCTTCGAGCAGCGGAACCAGGGCGTCGATGACGGAGTCGACCGGGCCGCCCGCCTTGACCATGATCATGACGCGGCGGGGAGTCTCGAGGCTCGCGACGAGCTCTTCCATGGTTTCGGTGCGGATGAAGTCGCCTTCATCGCCGTGTGCGGCCAACAGGGCATCGGTCTTGGCGACCGAGCGGTTGTGCAGGGCAACGGTGTAGCCGTTGCGGGCGAAGTTACGGGCAAGGTTTGCGCCCATGACGGCTAGGCCGGTGACGCCAATCTGTGCAGGCATGAAGTCTCCATCGGTTGCGAATATCGAAGCCGGGCAAGATACCGGCACGACATGCGCCGGGCACGGCTTCGTGACTACCCACCAGCTTAGTTTGTCCGGTGTGCACAAGGCCAAACAAACACGCTTCGTTGCAAGAAATTGCCCCGAGTATTCGCACAATTCCGGGTGTTGGCTGGTCGGTTTGTGTGCGAAGTAACCTATAAGGTTGAGTCATGCCCAATAGCTTGCACCACCGCGCGGTGGAACACGTCGGAAGCCGCATTGTCGACGGTTCCATACCCACCGGCGCGGTCGTCCTGGCTTCGGAGATCGAAACCGAGCTTGGGGTCTCCCGCTCGGTGGTTCGCGAGGCGGTCCGGGTGCTTGCCTCGGCCGGCCTGGTGGTCTCCACCAAGCGTGTCGGCATCCGGGTCTTGCCACCCGAGGACTGGAACCCCTTCGATCCGTTGGTCATCAGGTGGCGCTTGGCCAGCGGCGGCTTGGGCGCCCAATTGCGCTCGCTCACCGAGCTTCGCGTCGCGGTGGAACCCATGGCTGCGGAGCTCGCTGCCGAACACGCCCCCGATGAATTCTGCGGAGAGCTGTTGAACCTGGCGGCGCAGATGCGGCATGCCGGCCGGTCCGGCGACCTCCACGCGTTCCTGGAACTGGACATCCGCTTCCACGCGTTGGTGCTGGCCGCCTCGGGCAACGAAATGTTCGCAAACCTCGCCAACCCGATCGGTGAAACCCTGCGCGGACGCACCGAACTCGGGCTCATGCCCGAACGCCCGCACGAGGAGGCGCTCACCTGGCACCAGGCCGTCGCCGACGCGATCTCCGCCCACGTGCCGCAGGACGCACGGGCATCGATGGAGAAGATCATGCGGCGGACCAACCAGGAGATTTGCGGCGTCTGGGCCGATAAGCCGAGGATCTTCCCCCGTCCCAAGAACTAGACGGCCGGGGAAAGGCCCCGGTTCATTTTCGTGATCGATTGACTTTCGATAGATAACTATCGATACTCGATACATGAAACGATCCGTGATCCTCGCTCTACGCGTGCTGCTCGTCCTGGTGTTCCTGGTCTTGCTCCTGGGCCAGACAGTGGTCGTTCCGACCTTTGCCGCGGAAAGCGCAACTGCGTTCCCCGAAGTGGCATTCCTTGCCGCACCCTACACGGTCATTGCCATCGCGGGAATGGCCTGTGTCCAGGTCGGCCTGTTCGCCACCTGGGTGCTGCTTTCCATGGTGGAACGCAATGCCATCTTCACCGAGCATGCGTTCCGCTGGGTCAATGTCATCATCGGCGCCGCCATTGCCCTGACCGTCCTCACCTTGTTTGCCGGCATTCATCTGTTGGCCGTTGTCCGGGTAGGGGGCCCCGGGGTGGTGCTGGCCGTCAGCGCGGCGGGAATCGCGGGAGCATCCATCGTGCTGCTCATGTTTGTCATGCGCGGGTTGCTCCGCAGCGCGACGACCCTCGAAAACGAGCTGGCAGAGGTCGTCTAGTGGCCATCATCGTGGACATCGACGTCGAGCTCTCCAAACGGAAAATGTCGGTGAATGAGTTCGCCGACGCCGTGGGGATCTCCCCCGCAAACATCGCGGTGCTCAAGAACGGACGGGCCAAGGCCGTGCGGTTCAGCACCCTCGACGCGATCTGCAAGGTCCTGGAATGCCAGCCCGGGGACATCCTGCGCTGGGTTCCCGACGGACCGGAGGATCCGGGCGGCTCCTGATGGGCGCCGCGCCGCGAAAGGTCGCCGTTGCCGGTTTGCCGATCGCAGTCCTCATCCCGATTTGGATGCCGTAGGAAATCCAACCAACTTCAAGAACGAAAACTCACAGGGGAACACTCCTGCCTTTTGGAGTACCCCGGATCGGAGACATCATGACTGAACAACCGAACATGGACGCAGGTGCCGCCACGGGGACAAAGCCCCTTGCATTCGACCGCTGGCTTGAACACTTCCGCGGCAACCCGGCGTACCACCGGCTCATCGAAGCGGACATCGACTGGAACGGACGCTCGATGCTGGACGAGCCGACGAGGCAGGCGTTCATCAACTCGTTCCAGCGCTTCGAGCTCGGTGAAAGCGGCGACGGAAAACGCCTTCTTTCCAAGGCCGCCCTCGAAGGCGACCCCACCTATCTGGCAGCGCTGGAGCTGCTGGTCCGCGAGGAGCAGAAGCACTCGGCGCTCTTCCGCCGCGGCTTGGACCACTTGGAGGCACCCAGCCTCGAGGCGCACTGGTCGGACGCTGCATTCACCGTGCTGCGCCGGGCGCTCGGCCTGCGCACGGAACTGGGCCTGTTCCTGATCGTCGAATCGGTGGCCATGGGCTATTTCACGGCGCTGGCCGAGCGGGCTCCCGACCCGGTGCTGCGGGGCATCGGGCTCCGGATCGCCACCGACGAGCAGGACCACATCCGCTTCCAGATCGACCGCCTGCGCCAGGGGTTCCGAAACACGCCCCGCGCCGGACGCGTGCTGATCGGGATGGCCTGGACGGTCATCGCCGGCGGCGCGGCGGCAGTCCTGGCGGTGGACCACGGTCCGGCACTGCGCGCGTGCGGGCTTTCCCCGGCGCGGTACTGGCGGCAGGCGATGGTGGGATTCCGCCGCGCCGCGCACTCGGTGCTGGCGAACCCCGGCGCGGAACCGTTGGGTCCGTTGGGGAAGGGCGTCCACTAGCGCCGCGCGCTTTCCGGATTGCGTGTGGCAACGGGAAGCATGGCGAAACGCCAACCCGCGGGTACGGCGAACGTGAACGCTATGCTGGCAACAAGGCAGGATGCACTGCCTTCCCTGCGATGCCGGAGCGTTCACCTTGGATGAAAACGAACTGCCGCACCTGGTCACCCTGATCGGTGCGCTGCGTGCGGCGCGGACCGAGGACAGCATCTTTGGCACCGTCGTCCAGGAGGATAGCGAGTCGGCATGCGGCGCAACCTTTTTCGTGCGCGCCAGGACCAACGAGGGGACCTACGAATACGACGAGGTGGGCACGGGGCACTCGGTGGTCTACAACCCTTCCGAGGCGTCGCTCGTTGTCGTGTACGACGGAGAGCCCCCTTCAAGATTGTTCGGTCACCCGCATTTTCCGATGTTTGCCCCGGCGCTTGGCATGTTCAGCCCGCTGGACCTGCCCATCTGGGGCGGGAGCGCGGACGGGAACACCGTGACCTCCGTCCGGCCCGGGCAACCCGGGTACATGCGCGTCGAGTTTGGACACAAGGACGATCCGTTTAGTCCGGGATCGCGCGGCTACGCGGTCATCGACCTTGCACTGGGCGTGGCCATGGAGATGCAGTTCCAGGGGAAGCATTTCACCACCACCAACGTGCGCACGCTGCCGCTGTTGCGGGGATTCGACAGGGAATTCGATTCCTAGGACCGGTTCGCGGAATCGACGATCGGGTTAAACAACGAAGCACCCGCCCGGTTCTCTAACGGGAGACCGGGAGGGTGCTTCGTCTTTGCTTTGCAACAGTCTTAGGTGTTGCGAGTGTGGCCGGTGCGAACCCTGCCGTCAGAACTTCAGCAGGACCTTTCCGGATTCCGCCGAGTTCCTCGCCGTCTCGAATGCCCCCAAGGCATCGTTGACGTCGAATTCGTGAGTGACGATGGCCGAGGCGTCCAGCGTGCCGTCGGCCAAGGCTTCAAGAACCTCGTCAATCTCGTCATTGAACCGGAAGGAGCCAACCAGTTCAAGCTCGCGCGTAATCGCCAGGGAAATCAAGGCTGGCTGCTCACCGGAGGGAAGCAGGCCAACCATGACAATCCGGCCGCCTCGAACGCTACCACGCACGGCGGACGCGAGTCCACGCGGGTTCCCGCTGGCCTCGATGACCACGTCGGCCTCGACCGCGGCGATGGCCTCCGCGTCCGTGGCTTTCAAGGTGGCGGTCGCCCCGGCGGACGTCGCGATTTCCAGCGGCTTGTCGAACATGTCGACTGCGATGATCGCGGCCGCCCCGGCGCGCTTGAGCACGGCAACGGACAAGGCCCCGATGGGGCCCGCGCCGATCACCATCACGCGCTTGCCGGCCACATCGCCCGCACGCGAGACGGCGTGCCAGGCGACGGCGGCCGGTTCGGCCAGCGCGGCATCCCGCAGGGACAGGCCTTCGGGCAGCGCACGCAGCATGCGCGAGGGAAGGTTCACGACGGTCGCGAACGCCCCCTCGGTGTGCGGGTAGCGCGCGGCGGAGCCCAGGTAGGTGCAGCCCGGGGACAGGTTCGGCCGGTCCTCCGGATAGCGTGCGCCGGTGCCGCCCGGGGTGGCGGGGTGCACGGCGACGCGGGTACCGGCGGCGGGTCCGGTGCCGTCGGCCGCGGCGGCGATGACGGTGCCGACGATCTCGTGGCCCAGGATCATCGGCGCCTTGAGGATCGACTCCCCCGCCGCACCGTGGCTCCAGTAGTGCAGGTCGGATCCGCAGATGCCGCCGTAGGCGATGGCGATCCGGGCCTCGTGGGCAGCGGGTGCCGGTACCTCGATGGCCTCGACGCGCAGGTCGCCCGCCGCGTGGGCGACGACCGCGGTGGCGGTGCTGGTGTTAGACGACAACTGTCATTCCCCCGTCGATGAAGATGGTCTGGCCGTTGACGTAGTTCGAGCCGTCCGAGGCCAGCCAGACGGCGGGTCCGGCGAGGTCGGCGACCGTGCCCCAGCGCCCGGCCGGGGTGCGGCCCAGGATCCAGGAGTTGAAGTCCGGATCGTCGACGAGCTTCTGCGTCATTTCCGTGTGGATGTAGCCGGGGGCGATCCCGTTGATCTGCAGGCCGGAGGCGGCCCATTCGGCGGTCATCGCTCGGGTCAGGTTGCGCAACCCGCCCTTGGCCGCGGTGTACGCGGAGATGGTCGGGCGGGCCAGGTCGGTCTGCACGGAGCAGATGTTGATGATCTTGCCCGCTCCGCGTTCCAGCATGCCCCGGGCGGCCTCGCGTCCCACCAGGAACGCGCTGGTCAGGTTGGTGTCCAGCACCCGCTGCCAGTCGGCGACGTCGAGGTCCAGCAGCGGCACGCGGTGCTGGATCCCGGCGTTGTTCACCAGGATGCGCAGCGGGCCGACCGCGGCCTCGATCCTGGCGATGTTCAGGGCCACGGCCTCGGCGTCGGTGACATCGAAGGCACAGGAGAAGATTCGCCCCGCCCCGTAGCGCGCGGTGAACTCCGCGGCGGTTTCGGCGAGGCGTGCCTCGTCGCGGCCGTGCAGCACCACGGTGGCGCCGGCGTCGGCCAACGCCGCAGCCAGTTCGCGGCCGATGCCGCGCGAGGATCCGGTGACCAGCGCGATGCGGCCGGTCAGGTCAAAGAGGTTGCTACCCACGGACTTTCTCCTGTGCTCTCGGTTTGGGTGGTTAGGCGACGGCGCCGGCGACGGCGAAGATGCCGTAGGCGATGGCGAAGCCGCAGATGCCGACCAGGGCCTGGCCCACGGTCCACACCTTCAGGGTGGTCTTCACGTCCATGCCGAAGAAGCGCGAGACCAGCCAGAAGCCGGAGTCGTTGACGTGGCCGGCGAACACCGAGCCCGCTGCCAGTGCCAGCACGATGGCGACGACCTCGATCGAGTTGAAGTCCGGGTTGCCAACGACCACCGGCTGGACGATCGCGGCGGCCGTGGTCAGGGCGACGGTCGCCGAGCCCTGGGCCACGCGGACCACCGCGGCGATGATGAAGCCGGCGATGATGATCGGCAGGCCGACCGCCTCGAGCGAGGACGCCACGGCGTCTCCGATGCCGCTGGCGCGCAGCACGGCACCGAACATGCCGCCGGCGCCGGTGATCAGGATGATCGAGCACACCGGGCCGAGTGCGGAATCGGTGACGGTCTCGATGAGCGTCTTGTCCTTGTTCTGCTTGTAGCCCAGCAGGTACATGGCCAGCAGCACGGTGATCAGCAGTGCGATCGGGGTTTCGCCCAGCAGGCGCAGGATCTGCACCCAGGTTTCGGTCTTGTCGACGATGCCGGCGGTGGCCAGCGCATTCAGGCCGGTGTTCATGAAGATCAGGATCAGCGGCAGCAGCAGCAGGGTCACCACGGTGCGCAGCGACGGCGTGGAGGCGAAGTCGTGCTGTTCCTTCTCGCTGCCGTCCAGGATGTCCGGGATGGCGATATTGTACTTGCGTCCCACGTACTTGCCGAAGAGGTGCCCGACGAAGTACCAGGTCGGGAGCGCCACGACCAGGCCGAGCAACAGCACCAGACCGACGTTTGCCTCAAGCAGGCCGGAGGCGGCAACCGGGCCCGGGTGCGGCGGCACGAAGATGTGCATGACGGAGAATGCTGTGGCGGCCGGGAAGGCGTAGCCCAGGAACGAGCCGCCCAGGCGGCGTGCCACGGTGAAGATGATCGGCAGCATGACCACCAGGCCGGCGTCGAAGAAGATCGGGAAGCCGAAGAGCAGCGAGGCGACGGAGAGCGCCAACGGCGCACGTTTTTCACCGAACCTGCTGATCAGCGCGTTGGTGAGGATCTCGGCGCCGCCACTGGTTTCAAGCATGCGGCCCAGCATCGCGCCAAGGCCCACCAGCAACGCGACGGACGCCAACGTGCCGCCGAAGCCTCCGGTGAGCGTGGGCACGATAGAGCCGACCGGGATGCCGGTGGCGACCGCGGTGAGCAGCGAAATGACGACCAATGCCACGAAGGCATGGATCCGCCATTTGATGATCAGCAATAGGAGCAGCAGGATTGCACCCGCGGCGATTGTCAGGAGCGCGGGGGCACCCAGCGTCCAGTTCATGACTAACTCGTCGGTCATCGTCGTCCTCATGAGATGTGATGTGGTGATGTTCGGGCGGGAATGCCCTCAAAAGAATCGGGATACAGGGAGCCCAGGCGAAGCGCCACGACGGCGACTATTTCGTCCGGCGAGAGCGAGACATCCACTTCCACGGCCGCCTCGTCGGGTCCGATCGCCTCAAGGGTGTTGAGCTGCGAGGCAAGGAGCGTCGGGGGCATGTATTCGTGGCTGCGCTCGTCAAGACGGTTCTGGATCAGCTCGGGAGATCCACTCAGGTGCACGAAAACGGTGCCGGGTTCGCGGGAACGAAGAAGGTCGCGGTAGCTGCGCTTGAGGGCCGAGCAGGCAATGACGGCCGGGGTTCCGGCGCTGACGCTGGCGGCCAGGGCCGCGCCGATCGTCTCGAGCCAGGGGCGGCGATCGTCGTCGTTGAGGGGTTGGCCGGCAGCCATCTTGTCCTTGTTGGACCTCGGGTGCAGGTCGTCGCCGTCGATGAATGCCAAGCCGAGTTCGGACGCAAGCTTCTGTCCGACAGTCGACTTTCCGCAACCGGAAACACCCATAACGATCATGGGTGGGTAGGCAGGGTTGGTCATCATCACTCCATCGTGGCTTTGAAAGAAATATCAGACATAAGACGAAATTCGTCGTTATAAGTCAGATTTATACAGCCTAGAACTCGATCCGTGAGGTGTCAACCGGATTCCTTGCACCTTCCAAATCGCAGGATTCCGGTGCTCCACGCCGACCAACACACCGCCGCGCCCTTGCCCGGATCGTGCATCGAAGTCACTCCGTGTAGGCGCCCTGCCTCACCGCCCAGCGAACCCCGAGGTTGCCGACAACCTTAATGCCACGAGTGACCAACAGAGGGAGCAATGGACAGCGGAGACCGGACCCCATGGGCGAACAAGACGGCAGGCAGCATGGAAAAGCCGGGGTCAGCGGTGGGAGAAACTGGCGTAGCCGCCGTGAACGGAAACGCGCGGCCAAAGGTGCAGGCAACCAGGCCGCAGCTCGGGCCGAGCGGACTGACGAACACCCGAACGATGCGCTGAAGTACCTCATCGCAATCGCTGGATTCACATGGATTTCCGCGGCCGGGCATCGTCGGCCGAACAAAGCAAAAACCCCGCGGTTCGGATGAAATCCAAACCGCGGGGTTTTCTATTTGGTGGGCCCTACCGGGATCGAACCGATGACATTCACGGTGTAAACGTGACGCTCTACCAGCTGAGCTAAAGGCCCTGAAACAACTATTTCTTCGAAACACTTTCGAATCGGTTCGTTGCGACAAGTAGATAATTTAGTACACACAACACTGACTTGGCAAATCGGCGCCCATTCGTCGGCTGTTCCGTTTGCCCACCAACCTTTTACGGCATGCTTCTCAGGTCAATGTGCCCGGGTCAGGCGTGAAGATTTTGCCGGAAGCTGCTGCCGCACCGATCAATCTGCCTGACTCCCCCGTTGCTGTTGGCGTCCACCGGTGGTGACAGCCATACTGGTTCCACCATCCGTGGTGCTGACAAGTTCCAGCCGGGCGCCAACCAATTCAGCGGCGTCCGACATCATGCGCAGTCCAAAATGCGACTCTCGGCTGCCGTCCAGCACGTCGAACCCTTGACCGTCATCGGTGATGCGCAGGGTCCACAACCCTCCATGGGGCTTCAGGTTAAGATGCACATTTTTTGCCTCAGAGTGCTTCATGATGTTTACCAAAGCCTCGCGCCCGACCCTGTAGAGCATTGTCGCCTGCCGGCTTTCCAAGTCGACCGGCTCGGAAATATCGACTCGGGTCCGGATTCCCTTGCTGCGGGTGCGTTCCACCAGTACCGAAAGAGCCGCTGGCAGCTCGGCTGCGCTCACCGGCGTGGAATACAGTTCGCTGGTGACCTCACGCAGCTTTCTGATACTCCCCTGCAGGATCGCACTGGGCGCATCCGATCCGTTGGTGGATGGCGACGGATCCAAAATGTAGGCCAGCCCGGCCAGATCCTGGATGATGTCGTCGTGCAAATCCCTGGCAAGTCTGGCCCGCTCCTGTTCGCCGGCCTCGATGGCCTGCTGCAGCAATGCCCGGCGGGCACGCTGATACCGCTGCACACGCTTTGCCAGAGCGATGCCTGGTATCAGCTGCGCGGCCTGCAAGACGCCCAGCGCCACCAGGAACACCGGGATCATGCCAAGGAGCATCTCATGTTCAGGCACACGCACCACGGCGGCGTGAAAGTACATCTCAAAGAGCAGCGGCGTGTCAGTGCCCGCCCCCGACAATACGTAGACTTCCACGAGGTCCTCGGTACCCGCCTCGTAGATATTCTCCCCTTCTTCCTGTGGCCCCAGACTGATCACGCCGGGACCGCCCGCCAACAGTTCCTCGGCCCACGTTTCAAGCGGGAACGACGCTCCAATCAGCTCGCCCACATCCGAGTAGAGAATCGTTCCCGTGGAATCCCAGACCTTGATCCGCAGGATCATTTCATCGGACATCCAAGGGGTCATCCGGGCGTTGATCTGTTCCACGGCAGACATGTCCCCGGCGGCGAGTTTCGTGCCGAGATCGGCCCCGATCGCATAGTCCGCCAATCGTTGCGTGAGTTCCAGGACCTGTTGCATGGCCACGTTCTGCGCAACGCTGCGGACCCAAAAGGTCGCCGGAATGGAGACGGTCAGGAGCACAACGAGGCCAGTGAGCAGGAACTTGAGGATTGCCGAACGCACGGCCGAGCCTTCTTCGACCAAAATGGCAGTGCCCGGGCGGCTACGTCGCCACCGGCCCTTCAATTGCTGCCTCCGCCCAGCAGCCCCAACTTGTTGGCCGTCGCGACGGCTTCAAGCTGAGAATGGGCGTCAAGCTTGCTCAAAATGGATTTCACGTACCCGCGACAGGTATGGGCGCTAATTCCGAGGGTGCGCGCGTTGGTAACCACATCGAAGCCCTGGCCCATCAGCTGCAAGACCTCCAGCTCCCTGGCCGTCAAGCCGGGGCTCATGGATACTTCTGGTAGTCGGGGCTTCAACATCTCGGAAATGAGTGCCGGTCCGACAATGAACTCCCCGTGGCGCACCGTGCGCAAGACTTGCAGAAGTATGGACAAGGCACCATCCTTCGGCAGGAAACCACATATCCCGAGAGATGCCGCCCTTTGCATTGCCTGGGATGTCGGGTCGCCGGTGAGCATCACGATACGCGACAACGGTAGCGCCCTGAGGATCCGTTCCGATCCCTGCAACCCGTCGCCGTCAGGCAGCCGATAGTCGATCACCACCAGATCCGGTTCTGTATCGATGCAGAGCGCAATCCCCGTCTCAAGGGTGTTGGCCGTGCCTATGCACTGCAGGTCCATCTCTCGATTCAGTGCCCCCGACAGCAGATCCGCAAAAGTAGCGTGATCGTCAATCACCACAATCCGAGACACCGTGATTCCATTGTCCCCAACCACGGAATTCATGTTTTACACCGACGCTTCCCCAGAAAACGTTTCCAAATGATGGGCACCAGGTGCGGCACCTAGGGCCAGTATCCTGATGATCCTGGGCGTTGGCAAGGTTCGCAACGTGGCTCGTTGCCTTCAACGGTCTTGCTGGTTGCCGTCTAGACAGCGGCTCCGGCCATCATGCGTTCCACGTAACCACGCACGATGGTGCCCGCCTCGAACAGCGTGATTTCGCCGTCCGCGCGTGAGGCGAATCGCTCAGCCGCCGACGAACCTGCCGCGCCGCCGCTGGATCCCTCAAGCGCCAGCAGCGCCCGGACCACCAGGGAAAAGTCGTCGTTCGACGACGATGTCTCGTGCAACATTCGACGCTGCGCCTGCTGCAGGACCTCCCCCGGCTGGCATCCCAGCTCGCGGTCCATGATTCGACGGCACTGCTCGAATGCCTGCAAACCTCGCAGCGGTTGCCTGACCCGCTCCATGCCAAGGATCATCACCGACCACGCGGGTTCGTTGAGCGGATCAACGTCAACCACCTGCTGGGCCAGGCCGATTGCCTCACTCAATTGCCCCAGCTCCAGTGCCGTTTCCGCGGCCAGAACCTTGGCAGCCATGACCCTGGAAGCATGCAGGGATCGCTCGGTTTCGGCCCATTCGGGCAGGAGCTCGTTCCCCAACAACGGTTCATCGGACAGAGCCAGCGCCTGCCGCAACAGGGCCGCAGCCTGCAGGCCAGTGGACTGTTCTGCCCGGGTCAACAATGAGTCAAAGCGAGCCAAGTCAAGATCAATGAGATCCGGATCGAGAAGGTACCCTCCGGTGGTGGTTTTCAGCACCCCGCGTTTGCCCTGTCCCGGTTGCAGACAACGCCTCAGGACCGAAACGTATGACTCAAGGGTTGAAACGGCGGTCGTGGGCGCCGATTCCATCCACAGCATGTCGATGAGAGTTCCTTTTGATACCGCCGAGCCGAGATGAAGCAAGAGGATCTCCAGGATCTGCCGCGACTTCGGCCCACCCAGATTCTGAGCGCTAATCACCTCATCACCGCGGCGGATTTGCAACGTTCCAAGTACCTTGGCGCTCACACGCCCATCGGCACAGTCTTCTACCCCATTTAGATCAGTGTCGCCATTCACTTTGTGCTCCCCAAATGCCTTTTCCCCAAACTACTGACAAACCCCATATTTCAGTGTTTGGCCAGCTGGCATAAGCCGCGAAGAAGGGGTTCCACGACCCCCTCAGGAAGGGGGAGCAACAACAAAGGGGTCACGATTGGTTCACACGGACCCGATTCACGTCATTGCTCGCCCCTTGCCGCGCAAGCCCACCAAGAATGAGATTTCCGCGGCCCTCGTACCCCGTCTCTTGACGGCACTAGGGCTGCAAACGACCACCGTTTGCAGCGGTGCCGGGGAATTCAGGCACCGCCACAAATGCATCGAGGGTCCGGCCTGGGGGAAGCGGGACCCTCGACGGCACCGCAACTCTTGGTGCGGTACAGGCTCGAGGACCCGATTGGGACAACCGGTGCTCCGAGCAAACGGTTCACCTCGAAGCCTGATGGACGTCTGCATAGGCCTTTGTCCGTGGCTAAACCGTAGATAGATCATCTAGCCCAAAGGTTGTGAAAAGCTTTGGAGTGCCTTATGTTCACGCGGGCTTGCCACCTGGCGATAATTCCCATGAGCGCCTCAAGGACGGCAACGGCACGAGCGTGACAGCGACGATTCCCGAGGTCCATACGTGCGGAGGCCTCCGGGTGCTTGCGTGATCCGGACCTGAACGGCTTCTCCTGCTGTGGGGTCCATCAATTCGGGCTCGTGCAGATCCGCACCGGAGTGCGCAGCATCATCGGGCTCTCGAAGCCTCGCCTTGGGGCAACGACCTCTCGCTTCGGCATCGCTCCGTTCCATGCAAGTCGGCGACAGCCGTTCTGCCGATCACATGCCAGGGCTTTCCGAGTGGTCCCGCTCCCCTGTCGAAGGAACTCCGCGGAAGTCTCCGCCGGGCCCGCCAAGCGATCGCGGGCAGCTTCCCGCGACCGGATACGCCATTCCATGTGGCTCGCGGCCGACGTCTTCGGCACCCGGGGCCGGCCATCCTTGCCGCGGCAAGCAAAAAACCCGCAGTTCCCATTGGGTTTCCATGGGGACTACGGGTTTTGTTTGGTGGGCCCTACCGGGATCGAACCGATGACATTCACGGTGTAAACGTGACGCTCTACCAGCTGAGCTAAAGGCCCCGAAACATGCGCTGCGACCGGATTCATTTCCGTTCATTTGCGTTGCAACAAGAAGGTAATCTATTACAGGTTTGCCGGGCTTGGCAAATCCTGGTGTGAATGATGATGCAGCTCACGCCGCCAGGTGGTGGCCAACATTGCCGATCCGGAAGGCGGGGGCCGGCACTTTCCCAAGGTCCATGCCCGGGCCCCCACTTCCCCGCGCCTAGCGCTGGTTGTACCGCGTGCGAACGAAGTACAGGCCCACAAGCGAAATCACGGCGATCGCCATGTAGTAGAGGCTCGGGGCATTCAGTGATCCGGTGACGCTCAAAAGCCAGGTCAGCACCAGCGGCGCGATGCCGCCGAGCAGGGTCACCCCGACGTTGTAGGTCACGGCCAGGCCCGTGCCGCGAATGGCCGCCGGGAACATCGATGAGAGTAGGGCCGGTAGCGGGCCGAAGTAGAACGCCATGAGCACACCCAACAGGGCAATGACGATGATCAGCGTCGGCACCGTCGGGTTGGTGATCATGAGCTGGAACAGCGGCCATGCCAGCAAGAGCGCGGCGATCGCCGCGTAGGTCATGACCTTGGCTGGGCCCACGCGGTCGGCCAGGTGGCCCACAAACGGAACGCCGACCAGCGCGATCAACCCGGCAACCACGCCGCCGAGGAATGCGGCGGTGGCCGGAATATGAAGGTTCTTCACCGCGAAAGTCGGCATGTAGAGGATCATGTAGACGGAGATGGTGGCCACGCCGATGACGGCGGATCCCGCCAGAAGGCGGCCATAGTGGTGGACCAGCAGCACCTTCAAGGGCGCGTGTTCCTTCTCGCCCTTGGTGAATTCCTCGGTTTCATCAAGCTTCGCACGGATGTAGAGGCCCACCGGACCGATCAACAGGCCGACGAAGAACGGCACGCGCCAGCCCCAGCTGTACAACGCCTCCTCCGAGAGCCATTGGGTCAGCACATAGCCGAAGGCCGCGGCCAGCAGCATCGAAGCGCCCTGGGCTGCGACCTGCCAGGAGGAGTAGAAAGCCTTCCGGTGCGGTGCCGTCTCGATCAGGAACGCGGTGGCGGTGCCGAACTCGCCACCGGCGGAGAAGCCCTGGATCAGTCGGGAGATCAGGATGATCACTGCGCCCCACACGCCGACCTGGGCGTAGGTTGGCGCCAAGGCCATGATCAACGTGCCGAGCATCATCAGCATGAGGGTCAGCGTCAGCGCGTTCTTCCGGCCCTTGCGGTCCGCGTAGCTGCCCAGCACCACTCCACCGAGCGGGCGAATCAGGTAAGAAATCGCGAAGGTCGCAAAGGTCAGGATCAGCGCAAACGTGCCGTCGGACTCGGGATAGAAGTTCTCGGCGATGACCACGGCGAAGGTCGCGAAGACAATGATGTCGAACCATTCCAGGGCGGCACCAATGGAACTGCTGATCACCGCCTTCTTTGCAGCGGCCAGCTGCTGCGGGGTGACGGTCATTGCGTCAGCCATGTTGTTCTCCTTGGGTGTATTAGGTGCGATGAATGTGGTGCTGCTTCTCAGGAGCTCAGCTTGGCCAGCAGGTTCTCGATGAACGCCTCGCATGCGGCGATCTGCTCGAGTTCGATGAATTCGTCCGGGGCATGGGCCTGGGCGATGTCGCCGGGGCCGCACACGACGGTCGGGATTCCGGCGTTGAAGAACAGGCCGGCCTCGGTCCCGTAGGTGGCCTTGTCGGGGCTGGGGGTGCCACCGAGTTCGGCGGCCAGCGCGACGACCCCCGCGTCCTCGGGGGTGTCCAGGCCCGGGGTCTGGGCCAGCACGGTGAACTCGACTCGGACGTCCTGGCTCCGCTCCCGCATGGATTCCTCGATGCGCAGCGCCTCGGCCCGGAAGCGTTCGATGACGTCGGTCGGGTCGTCGGCGGCAATCGAGCGGAACTCGAAGTGCAGGGTGCATTCGGCCGGGATGGTGTTGACGGCGATCCCGCCGTCGATCTTGTTCACCGTGGTGGTGGTGTAGGGGACGATGAAGGCCCCGTCGAACGGGCCGTCCTGTTTGAAGCCGTGAGCCATCGAATCCACGACCCGGGTGAATTCCGCCGCCGCCGAGATGGCGTTGACCCCCTGGGTGGTCAGCGAGGAGTGGGCGGCCACGCCATGGAAGTCCACGCGGATGACGTTGACCGACTTGTGTCCGCGGACCACGCGCATGCTGGTGGGCTCCCCCACGATGCAGCCGCGCGGGTTCAGCCCGGCTTCGGTGATGGCGGCGACCAGGTCGACTGCACCGAGGCAGCCGACTTCCTCGTCGTAGGAGAAGGCCAGGTGGATCGGCTCGTTCAGTTTCGCCGCCGCGATCGCCTCCAGCTTGGCCATGATGACGGCCACAAAGGACTTCATGTCGCTGGTGCCGCGGGCGTAGAGCTTGCCGTCGCGGATCTCGGGGGTGAACGGATCGCTGCTCCAGACCTGTCCGTCGACTGGAACCACGTCGGTATGGCCCGAAAGCACGATGCCGCCGGTTCGGGTGCCGTCCGCGGCCGGAATGGTCGCCAGCAGGTTGGCTTTGTTGCCTTCATTGTTGTGCACCAGGGTCGAGTCGATGCCCAGGGCCTCAAGCCGTTCCACGACGTAGTCGATCAGGGGAAGGTTGCTGTCCCGGCTCGTGGTGTCGAAGCCGATCAGCTTCGTGATTTCAGCCATGGTCGCTTCGCTGGGTGCGGGTGACATTGCTACTCCTCGTGTTCGTTGGTGCAGGCCCGTTTGTTGTCGGTCGAAACCGTTCCGGGCCGCCAAGAGTGTCTCATTGCTTGGACAAAGGGTTGTCAACGATGAATGCATGACGTAACACGCACAGCGATTTACCCCACTTTCCCTTGCTCAACGTAGTGAACATCACCATTTTGCGCCAGAGGTGAGGTGGCTGCCGCGTTGCGCGGCCTCGTGAAGGTCCATCGGCCCGAGCCTTTGTGGAAGAACTCTGGTGTGCCGAAGCAGGGTCGCCCACCCATGAGTCCAGGCGCCGGGTCCGATCAGGCGCCGGGAAGGAACCAACCGCGGGTTGGCCGGATGCGGCTAAAAGCTCCATTCCTTGAAGCTAACGAATGCATCGACAAGAGAACAGTGCGTCAGCAGCATCTGTCGAGCCACCGGGCGCGCCGAGCCCGTCCGGAGCGCCGATGGCTCCGAGGCTTGGTGCGCTGGCGCAGTGGCGATGTGCCTGCTGATCGGTCTGGCGGTGCCGCTTCACATTGAAATGCCCGTCAATGGCCGTGGAAATTGGAACGGTTGCAGCCCGACACCGGAGCACGTGCGGAACGGGCAATGCCGCTGGCCCGCGCATTTCACTGCCGCATTGATGGTCGTTGCGGGAAATTCCAACAACGATGACATGGCACGTTGGATCCAGCGCTTCCGGGACCAGCCGGTTCCGCACTGCCAGATCATCCATCGTCCAGATGCAAAAAACCGCGGCCCGTCATTGAAGACGGACCGCGGATTGCAGTACTTGAACCGACGATGTCGTTGGTTTGTACAACGACCTGACGGTGGGCCCTACCGGGATCGAACCGATGACATTCACGGTGTAAACGTGACGCTCTACCAGCTGAGCTAAAGGCCCTTGGCACTACTGAATTCGTTTGGTTGCTATTCCGTCGGAAGTGTTCGTGACAAGATTTTGAATGTGGCGATCTACCGCCCCGTGCTGTCGAATAGACGCAGAAAGTTCTTCGACAACGTTTAGGTGAGCAGGTCCATCGCCTCTCTGTAGCGCGCGATGGCGCGCGCCTGATGGATGGGTGAACTAAAGGAATCAACCACGTGTTCCCCACGGATGAGGAACGTGTGGCGCGTTGCCGCGCCTGACTCGAAATTAAAGGCTCCGTAGCTTGTTGCGACGGCGCCGTGCGGCCAAAAATCGGCCAGCAGGTCAAACCCAAAACGGGATTGGTCTGCGTAGGTTCGCAAAGCGAACTTGTGATCCACGGAAACGCCCAGGATACGGGTATCCCGAGAACCGAATTCGTGTCGTACTTTTTCGAGCTCTTCAAGCTCCGACCCACATACCGCGGAAAACGCGAACGGGTAAAAGACTAAAAAGTAGGCTTGCTCCCCCAAGGCACGGGACTCGATGAGTTCCCCGTGCTGATTGGGCAAGGCAAAGCCCGGAGCCGCATCACCGGCTCCTGGCACCGGGAAGTCATTCCCGGAAACCGATTGTGATGTTTCCAACGCCCTAGTTCTTGCGGCGCGCAACAAGTCGGGTTGCCGACCAGTCCTCGGAAACACCCTCGGTGTTTGTCACATGAAGTCCCGCGGTTGGTGCATCCTCTTGGATTGATGCAGGTGTCACATAGCCGTCGCGCCCCGACTTTGGGGTCAACAGCCACACAACGCCCTTCTCATCCAGGCTGACCAGCGAATCGACCAGGGCATCAACAAGATCCCCGTCGTCGGCACGCCACCAGTAGACAATTCCGTCTACCACCTCGTGATCATCTTCAGTAAGTAGCTCGGAGCCCACCGTTTCCTCTAGGGAATCGCGGAGGTCAAAGTCCACATCGTCGTCGTATCCGAGTTCCTGAATCAGGTCCCCATCTTTGAAGCCCATTTTCTGTGCGGCTTCGTGCTTTGCCGGTGCGGCGTCGCTCACGTCACTCCTCCTGCTGGTGTTCAAGCGTCTGGTACAACCAAACACCCTTTTTGCGCTCCCATCAAGCGCAGAGCCTCCAACACGCCGAAATAGTGACGACTTCGACCCACTTTCACGGTCCGAGACCCCATCTGAGCACCGTTAACGAACTTCTCGGAAGCGCCGCAGGTACAGGTTGAGCACCGTCGAGCACTAGAGTGTTATCGAAGGTCCGCGACCAACCACCCTTGGGGAACGGGCCACAAACTTTGGCGTTTGCAACGCCACTGTGTGTTGAACACGAAACTTTCGTTCAACACACAGCCCCCGCTGTACCCCATAACGAGGAGAAGATGGACGTGGCTGTAGAGGAACATATCTCTCACATCCGTAGCGGCTTGACTAGCCAGTTGCCTGATCGGGATCCGGAGGAGACCGCCGAATGGCTTGAGTCCTTCGACGATCTGGTTGAGACGCAGGGCACCGAACGTGCCCAGTACATTGTTCGTTCGCTGCTGCAGCGCGCCGGTGCAAAGTCCGTGGGCGTTCCCATGGTCACCACCACGGACTACGTGAACACCATTCCCGTGGACCAGGAGCCCGAGTTCCCGGGCGACGAACAGGTCGAACGCCGCTACCGCGCCTACATGCGCTGGAACGCGGCCGTCATGGTGCACCGCGGCCAGCGCCCCGGAGTAGGCGTCGGCGGACACATTTCCACCTACGCCGGCGCGGCAACCCTGTACGAAGTGGGCTTCAACCACTTCTTCCGCGGCAAGAACCACCCCGGCGGCGGCGACCAGGTGTTCTTCCAGGGCCACGCCTCCCCGGGCATGTACGCCCGCGCCTTCATGGAAGGCCGCCTGTCCGAGGAGGACATGGACGGCTTCCGCCAGGAAAAGTCGCGCCAGGGCCACGCGCTGCCCTCCTACCCGCACCCGCGCTCGCTGCCCGACTTCTGGGAATTCCCGACCGTGTCCATGGGCATCGGCCCGATGAATGCGATCTACCAGGCGCAGTCCAACCGCTACCTGCAGAACCGCGGCATCAAGGACACCTCCGACCAGCACGTCTGGGCGTTCCTGGGCGACGGCGAAATGGACGAGCCGGAATCCCGCGGCCTGCTGCAGCTGGCAGCCAACGAGAAGCTCGATAACCTCACCTTCGTGGTCAACTGCAACCTGCAGCGCCTCGACGGCCCGGTGCGCGGCAACGGCAAGATCATGCAGGAACTCGAGGCGTTCTTCCGCGGTGCGGGCTGGAACGTCATCAAGGTCGTCTGGGGCCGCGAGTGGGATGCCCTGCTCGAAAAGGACTCCGGCAGCGCCCTGGTTGACATCATGAACCAGACCCCGGACGGCGACTACCAGACCTACAAGGCCGAAAACGGCGCCTTCGTGCGCGAGCACTTCTTCGGCAAGTCCCCGGAAACCAAGGAAATGGTTGCCGACCTCACCGACGAGGACATCTGGAACCTCAAGCGCGGCGGCCACGACTACCACAAGGTCTACGCCGCCTACAAGGCAGCCATGGAGTTCAAGGGCAAGCCGACGGTCATCCTGACCAAGACGGTCAAGGGCTACGGCCTGGGTCCGCACTTCGAGGCGCGCAACGCGACGCACCAGATGAAGAAGATGACCCTCGAGGACCTCAAGGGCTTCCGCGACCACCTGCGCATCCCGATCACCGACGAGCAGCTGGAGGCGGACCCGTACCTGCCGCCGTACTACCGCCCGGCGGACGACTCGGCCGAGTTCAAGTACATGATGGAACGACGCGCCGCCCTCGGCGGAGCAGTTCCGGAACGCCGCACCAAGTCCAAGGAGATCCACCTCCCCGAGGACAAGGCCTACGAGGTCGCGGCCCGCGGCTCGGGCAAGCAGCAGGCGGCCACCACCATGGCCTTCGTCCGCCTGCTCAAGGACCTGATGCGCGACAAGGAATTCGGCAAGCGCGTGGTCCCGATCGTGCCCGACGAGTCGCGCACCTTCGGCATGGACTCGTTCTTCCCGACCGCCAAGATCTACAACCCGGCCGGCCAGAACTACCTGTCCGTGGACCGCGAACTGGTCCTGGCCTACAAGGAATCCCCGGCCGGGCAGCTGATCCACCCGGGCATCAACGAGGCCGGCGCCGTCGCGGCGTTCACCGCGGCCGGCACCGCATACGCGACCCACGACGAGCCGTTGATCCCAATCTACGTGTTCTACTCGATGTTCGGCTTCCAGCGCACCGGCGACTCCTTCTGGGCCGCCGCCGACCAGATGACCCGCGGGTTCATCATGGGCGCCACCGCCGGCCGCACGACGCTGACCGGCGAGGGCCTGCAGCACGCGGACGGGCACTCCCCGATCCTGGCCTCCACCAACCCCGCAGTGATCACCTACGACCCGGCCTACGGGTACGAGATCGGCCACATCATGCGCGCCGGCCTGGAGCGCATGTACGGCGGCAAGCACGAGGACCCGAACGTGATGTACTACATCACGCTCTACAACGAGCCGTACCAGCAGCCCAAGGAACCCGAGGACCTGGACATCGAGGGCATCAAGCGCGGCATCTACCTGGCCTCCCCGGCCAAGATCGACGGCCCGCGCGCCCAGCTCCTCGCCTCCGGTGTGGCTGTGCCGTGGACCATCGAGGCCCAGCGCCTGCTGGCCGAGGACTGGGGCGTGTCCGCCGATGTCTGGTCGGTGACCTCGTGGAACGAGCTGCGCCGCGACGGCCTGGAGTGCGAGGAAGCGTCCTTCCTCGATCCGACCGCCGAGCCGCGCGTTCCGTTCGTCGCCCGGCAACTGGCCGGCGCCACCGGCCCGGTTGTTGCCGTGACCGACTACATGAAGGCCGTGCCGGACCAGATCCGCCAGTTCGTCCCGAACGAGTTCGCGACCCTCGGTGCCGACGGGTTCGGTTTCTCCGACACCCGCGCCGCCGCGCGCCGCTTCTTCAAGATCGACGCACACTCGGTGGTTGTTCGCACGCTGCAGATGCTGGCCAAGCGCGGGGAGGTCGACGCCTCGGCACCGGCCGCCGCGTTCGCCAAGTACCAGCTCAACGACGTCAACGCCGGCACCAGCGGAAACGCGGGCGGCGAAGCCTAAGGCATAGCACCACGTCAGACGGTGGCGCCGATTCCCCCCCGGGGGGATCGGCGCCACCGTCTTTTTTGGCCCTCGTTCCTGGTCCCGCGTTCTTGCCGGCGGCCGCCTGCCCGCCATTGGAGTCCCGCGGTCTTTGTGTGAACACTACAAAATAGTCCCTGCGGCCATGTGGTGCGTATGCTCGTATTCATGAGTGACGAGCAAGCGGCAAATCTGGGCCAGCGGATCAGGCCGTTCCGCCAAGCCAAGGCCAGCCCCGAAACCCTCAAACGCCTCAAGCAGCACCTGGGGGTGCTTTCCACGGTCGCCCTCAAACACCTGGACCAGTCGTTGCCCTGGTACCGCGGGCTGCGCCCCGAGGAACGCGCGGCACTCGGACTCGTCGCACAAAAGGGCATCGCCTCGTTCGTCTCCTGGTACGAGCGCCCCACCACGTCCCCCCAGTGGGTCATCAACGACGTCTTCGGCGCCGCACCGACCGAACTGACCCGCTCCATCAGCCTGCAAAAGGCGCTGCAGCTGATCCGCACCATCGTCGAGGTCGTCGAATCCCAGGTGCCGGACATCGCCCCGGAAGCCGAGCACACCCAGCTGCGCGAGGCGGTCCTGCGCTACTCGCGCGAGGTGGCCTTCGCCGCGGCCGACGTCTACGCCCGCGCCGCGGAAACCCGCGGAGCGTGGGACTCACGGCTCGAGGCCCTGGTCGTCGATGCGGTGATGCGCGGCGAAAGCCAGGACTCGCTGCGCTCCCGCATTGCCGCGGTGGGGTGGAAGTCCAACGAGAACATCATGATCATGATCGGCGCCACGCCGGCCTCCTCTCAGGTGGGCTTTGTCAGCGAGCTGCGCCGCGCCGCGGCCCGCTATTCCCGTGATTCGCTGGTCGGCGTGCACGGCGAACGGGCAATCCTGATGCTTGGCGGGGTCGACGCCGACCGTGCAGGGCTTGACCGACTGGCCTCCTTCTTCGGCGAGGGCCACGTGGTCTACAGCCCGCTGGCGCCCACCCTCAAGGAAGCCCCCTCCTGCGCCCAGGCCGCCTTCGCGGCGATCGCCGCGGCCAAGGCCTGGCCGCTGGCCCCGCGCCCCGTGGCCGCCGACGACCTGTGGCCCGAGCGCGTGATGAACAACGACACCGAGGCGCGCCACGCACTGGTCACGGGGATCTACGACCCGTTGCTGAAGGCCGGCAACGGCCTGGTCGAGACCCTTTCGAGCTATCTTTCGCTGGGGCATTCGCTCGAGGGCACGGCCCGAGAGCTGTTCGTCCACGCGAACACCGTGCGCTACCGGCTCAAGCGCGTGTGCGACGTGACCGGCTGGGATCCGCTGGTTCCGCGCGAGGCATTCGTGCTCCAGACCGCGCTGGTGGTCGGCCGGCTGGACGCCGAAACGATCGAACACCCGCCCGAAACGCGGCAAACCATGCCGCGGACCGGCCACTGAATCCTGTAGGATTCCTACAAAAGCACGCCGCCAAGTCGGTGTGCGAAAACAGCCGCAGTGAATGACTTCTTTGGAAAGCTGGAGTAGTGCTAGCAATCGTGTGCCCAGGACAGGGCTCTCAGACCCCCGGATTCCTTTCCCCATGGCTGGAAGTTGCGGGTGTCTCCGAACACCTCGCAGGACTTTCCGCCATCACCGGTCGTGACCTCACGGCCCACGGAACGGTCTCCGACGAGGAAACCATCAAGGACACCGCCGTGGCCCAGCCGCTGATCGTGGCCGCCGGACTCATTGCGGCCCGCGCGCTGTTCGGCGAGGCCTTTCCGGCCAACACCGTGCTTGCCGGCCACTCCGTCGGAGAGATCACGGCAACGGCGCTTGCCGGCGCACTGAGCGAAAACGACGCGATGGTCTTCGTGCGCGAACGCGCCAACGCCATGGCCCTTGCCGCCGCGGCAACGCCCACCGGCATGGCAGCCGTCCTCGGCGGCGACGCCGAGGAAGTCAACGCAGCCATCGTCGACGCCGGACTCACCCCGGCCAACGCCAACGGCGGCGGCCAGATCGTTGCCGCCGGCACGATCGAACAGATCGAGGCCTTCGCGGCCAATCCCCCGGCCAAGGCCCGCGTCATCCCGCTGAAGGTCGCCGGCGCGTTCCACACGCACCACATGGCCCCGGCCGTTGCCGTCCTCGAGGAACTTTCCGGATCGCTCACCGCCAGCGACCCGGCCACCACGCTGCTGTCCAACTTCGACGGCAACGCCGTGGCCGGCGGCCGGGACAACCTGGCATCCCTGGTCGCCCAGGTGTCCCGCCCGGTCCGCTGGGACCTGTGCATGGAGCAACTTGCCGCCATGGGCGTCACCGGCATCCTGGAACTGCCGCCGGCGGGAACACTCGTGGGGTTGGCCCGCCGCGGCCTGAAGGGCGTTCCCACCCTCGCGCTGAAGTCCCCCGAAGACCTCGAGGCCGCACGCGCCTTCGTCGCCGAACACACCCAAGCCTAAGGAAGAGCACCAAACATGACCGCAGTGATGAACCAGACGCCCACGCGCGAGTTCAGCCGGATCCACGGCGTAGGCTCCTTCCGCCCGGATGTCATCGTTTCCAACGAAGACGTCTGCCAGTGGATCGATTCCTCCGACGAGTGGATCCAGCAGCGCACCGGCATCGTGACGCGCGCCCGCGCCGACGAAAACACCTCGCTGCTGGACATGGCCGAGGGCGCGGCCCTTGCCGCGCTCGCCTCGGCGGGCATCGAGGCAAGCCAGCTGGGCGCCGTCATCGTCTCCACGGTGACCTTCCCGCACGCCACCCCATCGGCGGCCGCCGCACTGGCCGACCGCATCGGCGCCACCCCGGCCCCGGCCTTCGACATCTCCGCCGCCTGCGCCGGCTACTGCTACGGCGTGGCCCAGGGCGACGCCCTGGTCCGCTCGGGCATGGCCGAGTACGTGCTGGTCGTCGGCGCCGAAAAGCTGTCCGACTACATCGACAACCACGAGCGCACCATCTCCTTCCTGCTGGGCGACGGTGCCGGCGCCGTTGTCATCGGCCCCTCGGACACCACGGGCATCTCCCCGTCGGTGTGGGGCTCGGACGGATCCAAGTGGTCGGCCATCGGCATGACCCACTCGCAGCTTGACCTGCGCGACGCGGTCCTGGCCGCCGAGTCCTCCCCCGAGGGCACCGCACTGGTGGCAAGCACCGAGGCCCAGCTGTGGCCGACGCTGCGCCAGGACGGCCAGACCGTCTTCCGCTGGGCCGTCTGGGAAATGGCAAAGATGGCCAAGCTGGCCCTCGAGAAGGCCGGCATCACCTCCGCCGACCTCTCCGCCTTCATCCCCCACCAGGCGAACATGCGCATCATCGACGAGATGGTCAAGCAGCTGAAGCTTCCCGAATCGGTGGTCGTCGCCCGCGACATCGCCGACGCCGGCAACACCTCCGCGGCCTCCATCCCGATGGCCATGGACCGCATGCTCAAGGAAAACCCGGAGCTCTCCGGCGGACTGGCACTGCAGATCGGGTTTGGCGCCGGGCTTGTCTTTGGCGCACAGGTAGTTGTCCTGCCCTAGGGTTAACACCCAGGGATACAACCCACAATCCGGACCGCACCAAGCGGTTTGAACAGTCGTCGGGCTTTGCCCGGCAAAAACAGAAAAGGAGCCATCATGGCTAGCAACGAAGAGATTCTGGCCGGCTTGGCCGAGATCGTCAACGAAGAGACCGGCCTGGCCACCGAGGCAGTCGAGCTGGACAAGTCCTTCACCGAGGACCTGGACATCGACTCCATCTCGATGATGACCATCGTGGTCAACGCCGAAGAGAAGTTCGACGTGAAGATCCCGGACGAAGAGGTCAAGAACCTCAAGACCGTTGCCGACGCAGTGAACTTCATCGCGGGCGCACAGGTCTAAGTGGCTTTCCGGCCCTTCCCCCGGTCCCGTTCCGTCCAGCGGAGCGGGACCGGGGGCGGGACCGGGTTTCGGCACTTGCTGTGCCACCTCAACTTGCTTACCGGTTTCGCAACCGATTCCCAGACTTTTTCGATCCAATCCGGATCCCTGCGCACCACCCCGCGCGAGGTTCCGACGCTTGGATCGCGCACTAGCCTCGCTAGTCGTTTCGACCCCAACCAGTAGAGAGTTTCCTCATGGCTCGCAAAGTTGTAATCACCGGCCTCGGTGCCACCACCCCCATCGGCGGCGATGTCCCCACCCTGTGGGCCAACGCGCTCAAGGGTGTCTCGGGCGCCCACACCCTGACCGATGAGTGGGTTGAAACCTACAACCTGCCGGTGAAGTTCGCCGCCAAGGCCTCCACCCCGGCCTCCGAGGTGCTCTCCCGCGTCGAGATGAAGCGCATGGACCCGTCCACCCAGTTCGCCGTCGTTGCGGCGCGCGAGGCCTGGAAGGACTCCGGCATCGAGGAGATCGACCACGATCGCCTGGCAGTTGCCTTCGCCACCGGCATCGGCGGCGTGTGGACCCTGCTCGACGCATGGGACACGCTGAAGGAAAAGGGTCCGCGCCGCGTGCTACCCATGACCGTCCCCATGCTGATGCCAAACGGCCCGGCCGCGGCCGTCTCGTTGGACCTCGGCGCACGCGCCGGCGCCCACACCCCGGTTTCCGCTTGCGCCTCGGGCACCGAGGCCATGCACATCGGCCTGGAACTGATCCGCTCGGGCAAGGCCGACGTCGTTGTGTGCGGTGGCGCCGAGGCGGCCATCCACCCGATGCCGATGGCCTCGTTCGCGGCCATGCAGGCGCTGTCCAAGCGCAACGACGACCCGGAGCACGCATCGCGCCCGTACGACATCGACCGCGACGGCTTTGTCATGGGCGAAGGAGCAGGCGCGTTGGTCCTCGAGGCCGAGGAGCACGCCATTGCCCGCGGCGCCACGATCTACGCCGAGCTCGCTGGCACCTCGGTGACCGCCGACGCGTACCACATCACGGCACCGGACCCGGAAGGACTGGGCGCCACCCGCGCGCTGAAGGCCGCGATGTTCGACGGCCGCATCCAGCCGGAGGACGTCGTGCACGTGAACGCTCACGCAACCTCCACCCCGGTCGGCGACAAGCCGGAGTACACCGCGCTGCGCGCCGCACTGGGCAGCCACCTGGACAAGGTCTGCGTCTCGGCCACCAAGTCGCAGATGGGCCACCTGCTCGGCGCCTCCGGTGCAGTCGAGTCGGTCCTCTCGGTGCTGGCCGTCTACCACCGCAAGGCACCCGTCACCATCAACCTGGAGAACCAGGATCCGGAAATCCCGTTGGACGTCGTTGTCGGCACCCCGCGCGAATTGCCGGAGGGATCCATCGTGGTCCTGAACAACTCGTTCGGTTTCGGCGGGCACAACGCCGTCGTCGCTATCCGCAGCGTCTAGCCGTTTCGTTGGCCCACAGGGCCGCATGAGATCGGGGTCGGGTTCCACCGTGTTGGTGGAACCCGACCCCGATCCCGTTAAAGCCGGCCACGGAATGGCCAGGGCAGCCTCACGCCGGTCGAACAGCGGGCCGACACCCGCAAGCGAAGGCCGGCCATCGCGATCCGTACGGACGAACCCGCGCTGACCCGCCACGAGGCAAGTCCTAGCCTTCCTGGGCCCCTGCCGACATGTCGCCCACGCCGGGGGTTCCGTCGACCAGGGCGTAGCGCTGCATGACGGCCCCCTTCGGTGTGGCAACGACCGGCTCGATGAGCCTGAGGTTCGTCGGAACCACCCCGCCGGCGAACACCTTCTTCCCGCTTCCGAGAAGGATCGGGTACACCCAGAGCGTGAGCCGGTCGAAGAGCCGTTCTGCCAACAGGGTCTGCACGAAATCAAGGCTGCCGATGACGTGGACGTTCGTGTGTCGGTCGCGCAGGGCGCGGACGGCGCCGGCGGTATCCGGACCAAGCAGCGTGGAATTGGCCCACTCGAGGGTCCGCGGTTGCCGGGAGGCGACGTATTTCGGAAGGTGGTTGAAAAGCCGGGCGATGTTCCCGTCCGCACCCTCCTCCTGTTGGCGGGGCCAATACGCGGCGAAGATGTCGTAGGTCCGGCGCCCGAGCAGCAGTGCGTCCATTCCGGCCATCCCGGAGTTGACCTGCTCATCGACAACTTCGTCCCACAGCGGCGCTTGCCAGCCGCCGAACTTGAACCCGCTGTCGGGGTCCTCATCCGGCCCTCCGGGCGCCTGCGCAACGCCATCGAGCGTCGTAAAGAGGTCGATGTAGATGAGTCCCATGTCGTGCTCCGTCCTGCTCGCCCATCGTCACGCCGGCGACGGAAACACTACGAGGTTGACACACGGCTCCCGGCAAAACAACCAGCACCGGACGCGATCACACAGCACGGCGGCCGGCATCCCGGCGCGGGTCATGGCCGGGGAGCGGACGCTTCGGGCGAGTAATCACCCGGACGCAAAATCCCCGGCCGCGGTTCCACCTATAGGAAAAGTTTCCTGGTGGATGCGCGGCCGGGGACGGAAGGCGTTGTTTGGCGGGGGTGCGTCGTTAGATGACCTGGTGAAGCCAGCGCACGGGCGCTCCCTCTGCTGCGTAGCGGAACGGCTCAAGTTCCTCGTCCCAAGCCTCGCCCAGGGCGATCGAGAGCTCCTGGTAAACGACGGCCGGATCGCCCGCACCCTTTTCGTAGGCCCAACGGATGCGTTCCTCGCTGACCATGATGTTGCCGGCGGCGTCCGTCGTGGCATGGAAGATACCCAGCTCCGGGGTGTGAGACCATCGACTGGAATCGACACCCGGGCTGGCTTCCTCGGTGACCTCGTAGCGCAGGTGCGCCCACCCGCGCAGCGCGGAGGCCAGTAGCGCGCCGGTGCCCGGCTTGCCGGTCCAGTTCACCTCGGCACGTGACATACCCGGGGCGGCGTTCTGCTCGCTCCAGTGCAAATCGGTACGCTGTTCGACTACTGAACCGATCGCCCATTCAATATGCGGGCACAACGCTGAAGGGGCTGAGTGTACGAAAAGTACGCCCCTGGTCATTGCTTCAGACATGCCTTCCTCCGATTTGCTGTTGGAACGTCTTCCCCAACGCCAACAACCCAGTTCGAAGGACAGTAAATCCTACTTAAGTATTCTGCATGATTATACGTCTTTCGGCCAGTGACTTTGGCACATGACTTCAAGTTATGCGCGCGGATGGGCTCTCTGGTAGCTCTCCTTGAGCCGTTCGACCGAAACGTGCGTATAAAGCTGGGTGGTGGCCAGCGACGAGTGACCCAGAATTTCCTGCACGGCCCTCAGGTCGGCACCGCGGTCGAGCAAATGGGTTGCCGCACTGTGGCGCAAGGCGTGGGGGCCGCGGGCAGCGGTGTCCCCGAGGTCGGCGAGCGCTTTTGAGACGACTTCGCGGGCTTGGCGGGCGTCGAGGCGTTTGCCTCGTTTGCCGAGGAGCAGGGCGGGGCCTGAGTGTTCGTTGCGGAGTATGGGTCTGGAGCGGCGGAGCCAGTTGTCCAAGGCGTTGAGTGCGGGTTGTCCGAAGGGGATCGTGCGTTCCTTGTCCCCCTTGCCGATGACGCGAAGGGTGCGTCGGTCGAGGTCGAGGCTGTCTACGTCCAGGGATACGAGTTCGCCGACGCGGATTGCCGTGGCGTATAGCAGTTCGAGGATGAGTGTGTTGCGGTCGGCGAGCGCGCGTTCTTCTGCGGTGGGTTCGCCCGTCTCCGTGTTTCCTTGCTTTGTTGTCCGTGGCGGGGCGTCGAACATGCGTTGGATTTGGTTGCTCTGCAGGACGTGTGGGAGTCGTTGTTCGCGTTTGGGCGATTGGAGGCGGCTTGCCGGATTTGTGTCGATGAGGTTTTCGCGTAGCGCCCAGGCGAGGAAGCTTCGTATCGAGGCGGAGCGGCGGGAGAGGGTGGTTCGGGCGAGGCCTGATTCCTGGAGGGTCATGAGCCAGGTGCGCAGCAGCGGGAGGTCTATGCCTTCCAGGGTTTGGGCGCCGCGCGGGGTCGCGTAGGTGAGGAGGTTGGTGATGTCCGAGCTGTATGCGCGTAGCGTGTGTTCGCTGCGTGAGCGTTCGAGGCGCATGTGCCGCAGGAAGCCATCGTGGGCACTTTGGAGCGCGGCGGGGATGGCGATGGGTTCGGATTTTTGTTCGGGTCGTTGTGGCACGCCTCTACTGTCTCCCAGTGACGGCGTGCGGGCAACGGTGCCACGCCGCAGGGCAACGGTGATCTGGTGCGGGTATCGCTCTCACTCCCATGGGAGTCGTGTCTCTCACTGTCGAGGGAGGGTGTCCCGGTCTTGGACGCCTCGTTACCGCGGCTTTCCATTGGGGTATCTGCGTATCCAGCCTTCTGGCTTGGATTGGGCGAGGCCCTTGGCGGTGAGGCGGCTGAGTCCGCCGAGGATTGAGCCGATTCCGAGGCCTGCGAGGATCGCGAGTTCGTCGACGGTGCGTGGCGAGCGGATGGGCAGTGCATCCAGGAGCAGGAGGTCTTGCACTGCCAGTCCGTCGTAATCTCGAGCGTCTTCCGTTTTGGTGGCGCTTGCTTCCCCCATGGGAGGTGAGCCATTTGAGGTGTTGGCGGCAATGGAGGTGCCGAGTAGCTCGAGGGCTTCGGCGGCGTCGGTGATGAGTGTTGCAGCGCCTTCCCTGATGAGTCGGTGGCAGCCTGCGGAATTTGCCGAGTAGACGGATCCGGGGACTGCCCCCACCTCGCGGCCCATCTCGGCGGCGTGGTGTGCGGTGCTTAGTGCCCCTGAGCGCCAGCGCGCTTCGCTGACTATCGTCAGTGCGCACAGTGCGGCGATGAGCCGGTTGCGTTGCAGGAACCGCCAGCGCGTGGGGGTGGCGCCCGGGGCGACTTCGGAGATGAGCAGCCCCTCGCGGTGCACCCGGTAGAGGAGGTCTTCGTTCCCTGCGGGGTAGAAGCGGTCTAGTCCCCCGGCCATGACGGCGATGGTTGAGGGTCGCAATGGGGTTTCCTCCTCTGGGGGTCCTTCGGCGAGCGCGGACTCGTGCGCCCTGGCGTCGATTCCATAGGCTCCCCCGGAGACGATGCACATGCCATGTCGTACCAGTCCGCCGGCGAGTTCGGCTGTGATGGTGCGTCCGTACTCGGTGGCGTCTCGCGAGCCGACAATTGCGACCAAGCGGTTTGGCTCGCGCAGGGTCTCGATGGCTCCCTTGCCCCTGTACCAGAGTGCGTGGGGTGCTGCGAGTCCGAGTGCGTCGAATCCGCGTGGCCAGTTTTCGTCGCCGGGCAGGAGGATTCCCCCTCCCAGGTTGTTCATCAGCTGCAGGTCCGCTTGGGGGTTTGCGATGCTTGCGCGTGCACGCCATCTGTCGAGTCCCGCGTCGAGACGCAGGCTCGTGCGGGAGGCACCGTGGGCGTCCAGGAGATCGGCTACCTGTTGTTGGGCTCGGGCGGGCGCCGGGCCCGTGTGTTCGCGGATCAGCCGGTAGGCCTCGATTGCACCCAGGATCGTCACGAGTGCGGCGCCGGTTTGGTCGTTGGGCTCGATGATGCGTGTGAGCCCTGCCCTGGCGGTGGTTTCGTCGTTGGTCTGGTCCATGCGTTGGCGCTCCCTGGCTCCCTTGGCAATTTGCCTGCTTGTCCCCGTTCCTGTCATTGCCTTGTTCGGGGGTGGATCCATCATGGGTAGCGCCCGGGGCAGGTTGGCGCGGGCGCTACCGGACTGTGCCGGGGTCGCGGGTTGGCGCCGTTTCCCGGCTCTTGTGCGGGCAAGTGTTCCCCGTCGGGTCGGGCACGGGTGGGCATCGCCGGCCTGGCGCGGCGTTCCGGGTTCGTTGATGACGCTTGGTGACTTGTGGGCATCCGAATTGGCCGGTCGGAAAATCAAATATTGCTTGTGGCCTGCATAGTAGGCAACGATGGACAAGTGGCTCTCGCCCTCGAGGCGGGAGCGAGATTGATCTTCCTGCAGAATCTCCCTAGACGAATTCAGGCTAATAATGACGAACAAAAGAAGACTTCCCCTCCTTGTCGCCCTTTCGGTGGTCGCCGGATCATTGGTCCTTAGCGGCTGCTCGGATCCCACCGCAGCCCCGGCATCTTCCGGCGGTTCGGCCGCAGCCTCGAAGTTGACGGTGTCCTCGGCCAACTTCACCGAGTCCGAGATCATAGGCAATCTCTACGCCGAGGCGCTCAAGGCCAAGGGCTACGACGTGGCGACGAAGTTCAACATCGGCTCCCGCGAGGCCTACATTCCGGCCCTCGCCGACGGCTCCATCGACTTGATCCCCGACTACACGGGCAACCTGTTGCTCTTCTTGGACAAGAACGCGGATGTCAGCACCCCTGCGGCCATCCTCAACGGGCTTCCGGCAGCGCTGCTGGCAAAGAATCTTGCCGCGCTGACCCCCGCCGCCGCGGAAGACAAGGACTCGGTGGTTGTCACCAAGGCGACCGCCGACAAGTGGAACCTGAAGTCGATCGGCGATCTCGCCGCCCACAATGCCGAGGTGACGATGGCCGGGCCGCCGGAGTTCAAGGAACGCCCGGTCGGCTTGCCGGGGCTGGAGAAGAACTACGGGCTGGTCCCCGCCAAGTTCGTCCCGATCGCCGATGGCGGCGGCCCGGCAACCGTGAAGGCCCTGCTGGATGGATCCGTGACCGCGGCGAACATCTTCACGACCAGTACCGCGATACCGGCCAACGATTTGGTGGTCCTGGAGGATCCCAAGAACAACTTCCCGGCCCAGCAGGTCATCCCCGTGGCAGGCAAGGACAAGCTGGACATGAAGGCGATCGAGACCATTGATGCGGTTTCGGCGAAGCTGAGCACCGAAGAGCTGATCAAGCTCAATGAGCAGGTCTCCGGGGACTCGAAGACCGAGCCGAAGGCCGCGGCGATTGCCTGGCTGACCGAGCAGGGTTTGCTCTCCAAGTAGTATAGAAACCGCAATCGAACACATGTTCGAACAGGGGTTGGCTGCCGTTACCCGCCGGTGGCCAACCCCCATATTTTTCCCGGAATCACGCGCCAACACCGCCTCCCAGAAGGAACCTTCCCGATGATCACCTTCGAATCCGTCTCCAAGACCTACCCCGGAGGCACCAGAGCGGTGGACAACCTCGACCTCCACATCGAGACGGGCTCCTTCACGGTCCTCGTCGGCCCCAGCGGCTGTGGCAAGACCACTTCCATGCGCATGATCAACCGCATGGTGACCCCCACCGGAGGGCGCGTCCTCGTCGACGGGCAGGACGTGGCCGAAATCCGCCCGGTGTCCCTGCGCCTGGGCATCGGCTACGTCCTGCAGAACGGCGGCCTGTTTCCGCACCGCACGGTGATCGACAACGTCGCCACCGTCCAGCGACTGCTGGGGCTCTCCAAGTCGGCGGCCAGGGCCAAGGCCCACGAGGCGCTGGAACGAGTCGGGCTGGACGCCTCGGTGGCCAAGCGCTATCCGGCGCAGCTCTCCGGCGGGCAGCAACAGCGCGTGGGCGTGGCACGCGCTCTGGCGGCCGACCCGCCCATCCTGTTGATGGACGAGCCGTTCAGCGCGGTGGACCCGATCGTGCGCGAGGAGCTGCAGCAGGAGGTCCGGCACCTGCAGGCCGAAATCAAGAAGACCATCGTCATGGTCACCCACGACATCGACGAGGCGCTGACCCTCGGGGACAAGATCGCCGTCATGGCCCCGGGCGGCCGCCTGCAGCAGTACGCCCCGCCCGCGGAGATCCTCACGCGCCCGGCCAACGGGTTCGTGGCCTCGCTGGTGTCCAAGGACAGGGGCTTCCGGGCGCTGTCCTTCGACACGCTCGATCGCGTCTCCAGCACCCCGCTGCCGGCCCCGCGCGGCGACGGGAGCATCGACCTGTCCCCGTTCGCCCCCGGGTGGGCCCTGGAGCCTGGCAGCGACCATGTGACGGCCGGTGTGGACGGTGGGGCCCAATGGGTCAACATCGAGGGCGCCCGCTTTGCCGTCGCCGGCGCGCTGCGCCCCGGGGACTCCCTGCGCGCGGGCCTCGACGCGGTGCTGGCTTCGCCGGTCGCCGCCGCACTGCTGATGGACGGGGACGGGAAGCCGGCAGCCTACATCACGCTCGGCGACTTGGCGCCGCACCTGCGCCCCGGGGTGGTGGCCGGCGCATGAAATGGCTCCTGGAAAACCTCGAACAGGTTCGGGAACTGACACTCGAACACCTGTACCTCTCGGTCGTCCCCGTCGTGGTCGGCCTGGTGCTGGCGCTGGCGCTGGGGCTCGTCTTCGGAAACCGCCGGCGAGCGCGGTCCTTGATCACCACCCTGGCCAGTGCCGTCTTTACGGTGCCGTCGCTGGCATTGTTCGTGGTGATTCCCACGCTGCTTGGCACGCAGATCCTGGATCCGGTCAACGTGGTGATCGCGCTAAGCCTGTATTCCGCGTCGCTGCTGGTGCGCACGGTCTTTGATGCGCTGGATGCGGTTCCCGCCGAGGTGCTTAGTTCCGCCGAGGCGATGGGGTATTCCCCGGCAAGGCGTCGCCTCCTGGTTGACCTCCCGTTGGCGGTGGGCCCGCTGGCAGCGGGAACCCGCGTGGCGGCCGTGACGAACGTTTCGCTGGTCTCGGTGGGTGCGGTGATCGGCATCGGCGGGCTGGGGCAGTTGTTCACCTCCGGATACCAGCGCGACTACCCCGACCAGATCCTGGCGGGAATCATCATGATCCTGCTGCTGGCCTTGGTCCTTGACCGGGTGCTTGCGGTGATCGGCCAGCTGTTGACCCCGTGGCTTTCGCCGAGGAACACCGGAGGTTCGGCGAGCGCCGCGCCGAGGCGCACTGCTGCGGCTCTTGTCATGCCGCAGGCCACCGGCGGTCCGGCGCTTGGAGGCAAGAAATGATCAACGACATGCTGACCTACCTGGGCACGGCAGCCAATTGGGCTGGCGAGGGCGGAATCGCCGCCCGGCTGGGAGAGCACCTTTGGTACTCGTTCCTGGCGGTGCTGGCGGCCTTGGCGGTTGCCTTCCCGCTGGGCTTGTTCATCGGCCACACGGGGCGCGGCAAGGTGGTGCTGGTGTCCCTGTCCAACGTCCTGCGGGCGCTGCCGTCCCTGGGCATCATGACGCTGTTGGTGTTGCTGATGGGCCTGGGGCTTTTCCCGCCCCTGGTGGCGCTGATCCTCATCGCCATTCCGCCGGTCCTGGCCGGGGTGTACTCGGGGGTGGCAAACGTCGACCCGCTGGTCGTGGATTCGGCGCGCGCCATCGGCATGAAGGATTCGCGCATCATCCTGCAGGTCGAGCTCCCGCTGGCGCTGCCGCTGATCCTGGGCGGGCTGCGCGGGGCGATCCTGCAGGTCATTGCCACGGCGACGATCGCCGCCTACGTGAACCTCGGCGGGCTGGGCCGCTACATCTTCGACGGGCTTGCCCTGTACGACTACGGCCAGGTGCTGGTGGGTGCGGTGCTGGTGACCGGGCTCGCACTGCTGGTCGATGGCCTGATGGCGCTGTTGGTTAAGCGATTCTCGCCGGCGCGCAGGTACGTCGCGGCCTAGCTCCGTCTGGCCCGCACTGCGGCCAGGACCATCCCGACCAGGGTGGCGATGGGTACGGGACCGATGTAGCCAACCTTTCCGATCGCACCGATCGAGGCGACGGACCCAATGGATCCCACCGAGGCGATGGACGCGATCGACCCGGCGGACATGGCCGAGGCTATCGATCCCGCCGATGAGACCGAGGCGATGCAGCCCGCGGACGCAAGTGAGGCGATCGACCCGGCGGAGGAGACGGAGGCCAGGGAGCCTGACGGGCCGTTCGACGAATGGTGGCCCATGTCGGTGCGGGAAACGAAGGTACGCATGGGTCAATGATCCACGCAGTGTCCCCTATGCGTCGAGCATCGCTTCGTGCCGGGCCCGCTCCTACCCGATGTCCCCCTTGCCGTGCTGGCGCAGCTGCAACGCCACGTCCACGTCTTCCGCCGTGGGGCAGGCATGCGAGTTCAGGTCCGCGATGCTCCAGGCGATGCGCAGCACCCTGTCGTAGCCGCGGGCACTGAGCCGCAGGGATTCGGCCGCATTGTTCAACCCCGTGGTGGTCGCGGACACCAGGCGCAGCTCGTTGCGCAGGATCGAGCCGGGAACCTCTGCGTTGGTTCCGATGCCCCAGCGCTTGAGCCTTTCCCTTTGCTGCACCCTGGCC
Source organism: Paeniglutamicibacter sp. NPDC012692 (assembly GCF_042901625.1). Classification (NCBI taxonomy): domain Bacteria; kingdom Bacillati; phylum Actinomycetota; class Actinomycetes; order Micrococcales; family Micrococcaceae; genus Paeniglutamicibacter; species Paeniglutamicibacter sp. NPDC012692. The sequence continues at coordinate 170,843 of NZ_JBIBDE010000001.1, read as the reverse complement.
TCGCGGACGCGGGCGGCCACTAGCGCGGAGGACTCGACGGGGCCCCGGGCCGCCATCTCGCGCGCCGAGAGCTGCGGGACAAAGAGCTGCATGTCGATCCGGTCCAGCAGCGGGCCCGAGAGCCTGGCCAGGTAGCGGCGGCGCTGCATGGGCGTGCACGTGCAATCGGTCCCCTTGCCGAGGTTGCGCCCGCACGGGCACGGGTTCGCCGCCATCACCAGCTGGAACCGCGCCGGGTAGGTCGCGGTGCCCGCAGCCCGGTGCAGGGTCAGCACCCCGGACTCGAGCGGCTGGCGCAACGCGTCGAGCGCCGTGGCGCTGAACTCGGGACTTTCGTCCAGGAACAGCACGCCCCGGTGGGCCCGGGATGCGGCGCCGGGCCGCGGGACGCCGCCGCCCCCGCCGATCAGCGCCACCATCGAGGCGCTGTGGTGCGGGGCCTCGAACGGCGGGCGGCGGATCAACGCGGTGATCTGCCCGCCCCCTACCGCGAGCGAATGCACGGCCGTGGTTTCCATGGCCTGGACGTCGTCCAGGTCCGGGAGCAGGCCCGGCAGGCGCTGCGCCAGCATGGTCTTGCCCGCGCCCGGGGGCCCGGTGAGCAGCAGGTGGTGCCCGCCGGCCGCCGCGACCTCCAACGCGTAGCGTCCCTGTGCCTGGCCGACCACCTCGGCCAGGTCCAGCGCCCGCACATCGGCTCCCGCCCACGCCCCGGGCTTGCGCTGCGGGGAATGGTGCCGCGCCCGGAAGCGCAGCCCGGACGGGTCCGCCCCGCAGTCGGCGAGCAGCTGGGATAGGTGGTCGTAGGAGCGCACCTTGGCACCGGAAACCAGTTCGGCCTCGGCGAGGTTCCCGGCGGCAACGACGATCTCCGGGCACCCCGCACGGACCGCGGCCATGACGGAGGGCAGCACGCCCGGAACCGGGCGCAGGGACCCGTCGAGTCCGAGCTCGGCGAGGTAGACCACCTCGGGCCGGGGCGTGATGTTGCGGTCCGCGGCGAGGGTTGCCAGCAGGATCGCCAGGTCGAAGCCGGAGCCGCGCTTGTGCAGGGTCGCCGGGGTCAGGTTCACGGTGATGCGGCGGTTGGGCAGCGGGATGCCGGAGTTCCGTGCCGCGGAGCGGATCCGCTCGCGCGACTCGTTCAGCGACGCATCGGGCAGCCCGAGCAGCAGGAAGCCGGGGATGCCGTTGCCGACGTCGGCCTCGATTTCGATGAGCTGGCCGTTCAGTCCGGTCAACCCGATGCCCAGCGTCCGCGCCAGGCTCACGACTCGACCCCGACCAGGTGCTCGATGCTCGCTTCGCGCCCGGGCGCCATGACGATCGCCAGCACGTCGACCCGCACCGTGCGCGCATCCCTGCGGTGCTCCACGCACCAGCGCCGGGCCAATCTGGAGAGCCGCCGCAGCTTCGCCGGGTTCACCGCCTCGGCGGGGTGCCCGAAGCCCAGCGAGCTGCGGGTCTTCACCTCCACCCCGACGACCTGGCCGGCGTCGTCGGCGATGATGTCCAGCTCGCCGATCTTGCACCGCCAATTCCGTTCCAGCACGGTGTACCCGACACCTGCCAGGTAGGCCGCTGCAAGCTCCTCGCCCTTGGCGCCAAGTTCCTGGTTGTGGTTCACCTGTCCCACGCTCCCTTCGGCAATCCCCGGGCCGGGACTCGGCGAGCGCCCGGCCTGAATGCTTCATTGCTCCAAGCGTGGGCGCTTAAGGCCGAACACGGGACGGGCAGCGTGGGGAATGTGGATAAGCCCGGGGCGCGCGCCGACCAGAAAACTCGGTCGGTGGGCGGTCCCACGCTGGGCGCCGGACCTGTCAGGGACGGTTGATCCCGGCCGCGGCCTGGCGCAGGGCCTCGGGATCAAGTTCGAATTCCAGGCCGAGCGGTTCCGCATCGCCGTGGATGTTGGGGAAGTTCCCGACCGTGAGGACGCAATGAAGCCGCCGCGCCCCCAGGATCCCCGGCATCCAGAGTTCCACGACACAACGATTCACCTGGTTGAAGTCGAGCGGGTCCATGCGAATCAGGCTGCAGACATAGAACGAGCCGGTCACCGGATCGTCTGCCTCGAGCTCGCACTCTGCCAAGGTCCCGCTCCGCAGCCGCCAGGCGGCAAGGTCCTCGTGCTGCCCGCGGAGCTGTGCGCATTCGATGCCAAGCATGACGCCATTGCCGTACACGCGGGCGGCGGCCACTTGGACCATCGTTCCCGATCCCGACTGCAGCAGCAGGTTCAAGGGAACTACGACCCCGAGCTCACGGCCGATCGGCCCGTGACTGTCGTCTTCCTCGTATTCCCGGGTGCGGTAGTCGAAGTCGTCCTCCGGGAACTCGTCCGGGTCCGGGTACTGCCGGCTCGCGCGAAGGAGCGGATCCCCCAGAAAGGGGTGCCCGGTGTAGGCCTGGTGCCCCGCCTTGAGCCTGAAGAGCGCCTCGTGCACGCGGTCCGAGGCATCAAGCACCACGGGATCCGTGTCGGAGTCCACGAGCAGCTCGGCCAGTTTCTCTTCGTGTTCCTCGAGTACCCGGGAGTACCCGGCGAGCGCCTCGTTCAGTGCCGCGATACCTGCGCCGAATGCACGCTTCCCCACCACCCGATCGGGTTGCCCGTTCTCGAACACGAGTCCGAGGTCTTTCAGGTTGAGGCGGTCCTCCGGGCGCTCTTCGCCGAAGGAGCCGAAGTACATGCTTCCCAGGTCGTCGTCCCCGTCCTCGTCCTGATCCTGGATCCTATCTGGCGATTCGTTGCTGACCATGTGCGCTACCCCTCGTGGCTTGTGCAGGTGGCTTCGGCAGGAAACTGAAACGGGCCGCTGTCCACCGATGCGGCGTTTCGACGAGCGTACCAACGAATCCCCGGTGACCGTACGGGTTTTACGCGTGGCACAGGCCGGACTGCCTCATGCGGCCGGGACAAAGCAGGAACGCCCCGCATCCGGCGACGGTGGGCCGTGGGATGCGGGGCGGAAAGGGTGTTGTGCGGCGGCGTGTGCCGGTCAGTCCAGGTCCAGACCGTCCTTGGGCATGGCCAGGTCTGTGTCGCGGTTCAGTTCCTCGATGTTCACGTCCTTGAAGGTGACGATGCGCACCGACTTCACGAAGCGGCCCGTGCGGTAGACGTCCCACACCCAGGCGTCGGTCAGGGTCAGGTCGAAGAAGACCTCACCGTCGGCCGAGCGGGTCTTCAGGTCCACCCCGTTGGCCAGGTAGAAACGCCGTTCGGTTTCCACCACGAAGTTGAAGAGGTTCGCAACGTCCTTGTATTCGCGGTAGAGCTGCAGTTCCAAATCCGCTTCATAGTTTTCAAGATCTTCGGCACTCATGTTGCTCCCTCGCCTTCCTTGTGCGATTCCCTAGCCCTTGGGTGTGAGCTGCCAGGTCTTGCGGTGGTACCCGGTGGCCCCGTGCTCGACGATTGCCTGCCGGTGTCCCGTGGTGCCGTACCCCTTGTTCTGTATCCAACCGTACGCCGGGTGTTCACTATCGTAGCCATCGAGCAGCTCGTCGCGCTCGACTTTGGCCAAAATCGACGCCGCGGCGATGGACAGCGCCAGCAAGTCGCCCTTGATCAGGGTTTGCACGGGGATGAGCAGGCCGTCGACGTCGTCGGGTTCCCCGAATCCGGGCATCAGCGAATCCAGCAGCGTGGGCTGCCTGGTGGCCGAGAGCCAGTCCAGGTTCCCGTCCAGCAGCACCGCGTCGGCTTCCACGCCGGCGGCGGTGACGGCCCGCAGGCCGGCTAGCCGCAGCGCGGGCACCAGGCCGAGTTCGTCGATCTCCGCGGCGCTTGCGTGTCCGACGCCCCAGCCCGCCGCCCATTGCTTGATCAGCGGAACCAGGAGGTTACGCTGCTCGGCGGTCAGCAGCTTGGAATCGCGCACGCCCGGCAGGTCCGGGACGCCGTTCGGGTCGACGACGACGTAGCCGACGGACACCGGGCCCGCCAGGGCGCCGCGGCCCACCTCGTCGGCGGCGCCGATGAGCTTGTGGCCGCCGCGTGCGGCCAGGGCGCGCTCGTGTTCGAGGGTGGGTCGTTGTGAAGCCATTAGTTCTTGGGCGCCGTGCTCTTGGGGGCCGGCACGTTGGCGAAGACCTCGGGGTGGTTGGAGATCCCCCCGATCCGGTCGAGCGGCCAGGAGATGACGGAGGCCTTGCCCTCGACCGAGGAAATGTCGACGAAGCCGCCCTGCACGTCCTCGTGGTAGCGCGAATCGGCGGATTCGGCCCGGTGGTCTCCCATGACCCACAGCTTGCCCTCAGGGACCACCTTCGTGAATTCCTGCTCCGAGGGGGCATCCCCGGGGTAGATGTACGGTTCGGTGATCTCGACGCCGTTGACGGTCAGCCTTCCATCCGGGGCGCAGCACTTGACGGTGTCGCCCGGCATGCCGATGATGCGCTTGATCAGGTGCTGGTTGGATGCGTCCGGAACCAGGCCGACAAAGGCGAAGAACTCGTCGATCGGGTTTGTCACGGTCGAGGCGATGGGCGGAAGCCACCCCTGGTCGTCTCGGAAGACCACGACGTCGCCGCGGGTGAGCTCGAAGGGACCGGGGACCATGAGGTTCGCGAAGATGCGGTCGTTCTTCAGCAGGGTTTCTTCCATCGAGCCCGAGGGGATGTAGAAGGCCCTGAAGAAGAAGGTCTTCACCACCAGGGAGATCACCAGGGCGACGACGACAACGATGAGGATTTCCCGCACCGCCGCCCACAAGGGATTCCGTTTCCGGCGTGGTCGTTCCGATGCTGCTGCTGGCTCGCTGGCGTGGGTCACGTGCGTGGGGCCCTTTCAGGGGTGTCTAACTGTGTCTTGGCGGGACACGCATCAATTGGCACCGCTGTTGGGTGCCTCCGGTTTGGTGCGTTCCGCCGCCTCCTAGCCTACGTTGCGACACTGGCAATTTGCCTACGTGGCGCGAAGGTTTGGAGAGGACGCCCACGTGGACCGCGCGTTCGGCATCGGTCGACCCCGCCCCAGCCGGGTCGGGGACTACGCCTGCTACGAAGACGGACCGTTCACCGTGAACTTGACCTTCTCGGGCGCCGATGAGGTCTTCTTGAGAACCTGCACGGCCGTGGCCGTGTGGGAACCGGCCTTCAAGGTTCCGGGAATCCGGACCTTCCAGGTTCCACGGACAACCGTGGTGCTGGCTTTGGCATTGCCCAGCGTGACCCTTACCGTCGCCCCGCTGATGCCGCGGCCGGAGATCGTGGCGGGCGCCTTGCCGTACGCGAATTCCCTGCCCGCGGTCGGGGTCTCGATCGAAGGCGCCCGCGGGATGAGCTTGAAACTGGTGCGGGCGCTACCAGAGGTGTACTTGCCGATCTTCTGCGTTGCCTTGATTCCGTGGCTGCCATAGGTCCAGGTGCGCTTCAGCTTGACGCTCCATTTGCCGTTCCCGCCGATGACGAGGCTCTTGGTGACGGCCCCGCTGAGCTTGAGCGTGGCTCCCGGAATGCCGGTTCCCGAAATGGCACGCGGCGCCTTGGTCGACACCCTGTCGCGTGCCGGTGAGGATATGACCGGTGCGCGAACGGCAACCTTGAAGGACGTGACCGCCGAACGCGAGACGTGGGATCCCTTGGACTGGGTGGCGGTGATCTTGTGTCCGCCGTAGCGCAGCGCGCTTGTCTTTTTGCTCCAGCGGCCGTTGGTGGCGACCACCGTTTTGCCCTTCACGTCACCGGAAAGCTTGACCGTTGCGCCGGGAAAACCCGTACCGGAAATCCTGGTCACGGGCCCCACGGTGGTCGCCCCGTTTTTGGGTGCCGTGAATTTCGGGGTCGGCATCGCCAGCTTGACCGAGCCCGTGGTGGGACGGGACTTGCTGAATCCCTTGACCGCCTGAACCGTGAACTTGAACGTGCCAAGCTTTTCGGGGGTCCTGAAGCTGAAGGAACCCTTGGAGATCTTGGCCGTGGCGATCTTCTTGCCGGAGGAGGATACCTCGACCACGGTGCCCGACGGAGCCGATGCAACGGTCCCCGAAATCTTCGCCCCGGCTTTCAGGCTCGTGCCCTTGGCCGGCGCCGTGATCTTGGGTGCGTTGACAAAGAGCTTGACGGAGTAGCCTTTGGCCTGCTGGAGCGCCTGGTTGATGTCGGCGAAATAGGCGCGGCCCACTTGACCGTCCGATTCATCGGAAATGGCGCTGGTGATTCCCACGGCGTTTCCGCCTGAAATGACCGATCCGCCGGAATCGCCTTGGAAGGCCTTGGTCAGCCCGGGGTTGGGCATTCCGAAACCGCGGACGCCGCGGAGATCCGTGGTGTTGTTCCTGAAACCACCGACAATGAAGAACCCGACCTCATCAACCCTGCCGCAGGTCCAGCCCGTGGTCCGGCCGGACTTGCAGACGCTTGATCCGACGATGGCGCGGGCCACACCCGTGACCCTTGTTCCGGAATCGCGCTCATCGGCACCCCTCCAGTCGGTGACCATCGGTTGCTGCCTGAGTGCGGGGTTGATGTTGTCCAGCACGGATACGTCGGTGCCGACGTTTCCGAGCACATGCGTGCCGTCGGTTAGCAGCGAGGTGTTTCCTGGACCCCCGAACTGGGAGAAGCCGAAGGAACCGAATCGGTCGACATTGAGCTCCTCAAATACATCCGGCGCACTGTGCTCGGCGATTGAGACGCTGCGTATCTTGCCGTCCTGCGTGCAGTGGCCTGCCGAAAGTGCGGCGCGGGAGCCGGCTGCATTGAAGCCGTTGAAGCCCACCGAACACAAGGTGTACGATTCCGGGGCCATTTCTGCTCCGTAACCCATGCCGCCGAGCACGTCGTTGGTTGCGGTTACGGTGGCGGGCCCCTCGGCTTCGTGGATGCTGACATCCGGGTACTGGTTCGCGAATTCCTCCGGGGTCAGCTTGCCGCCGGGGGTCAGGGTGAGCGCGGCGGGACGGGCAGGTGCGTCTTTGGAAACGCCGCCGGAGCGGATCACGAAGCCGTCTGCCGTCTCCATGACGGCCTGGAGATGGAGCAGCGTCTCGGAATCGACCGAAGCCGCATACGCCTTGAACAACGCATCGACGTCCGCGGGGCTCTTCTTGGTCACCGCGGACGTTGTCGCAGAAGCGGATGCGGTGTTCGAATCCGCGGTGGAAATCGCGAGCTCGATCCCGGTGCCCCGGGTCAGCGCGTCAAGCTTTTGGGTGACCGCGGCACGGTCGGCAACATCCGTCTTGACCACGATCTTGTTCCCCGCGATGGCGAAAGATGCCCTGAGCCCTGCTTTCCGCAGGTCCGTCCGGAGCCGATCGGCAGTGGCAACAAGTTCGCCTCGGGCCTGGAACTCTTCGACGCCCATGCCAAGGTCGCGCTCCACAGCCTCGGCGAGCCCTTGGGGCACTGTCGCATCCCGGGCTTCCGACGACGTCGAGCCGACGGCGGATGGCGCAGCGACAACGGGATTCGAGGCCTGTTCGGCGGCAGCCGGCGAGGGTCCAGCCACGAGGCAGCTGCCCATCACGAACGCAGCGGTTGCGGCGGCAACACCGGCACGCCTCAGAAGGGTCCGTGATGATTCCGGCATGTGGAGTTTTCCCCGATCAAGGTGGTGACCGGCAGGAGTCATTCTCGGACGTGTTGGGAACATCCGCGCCGGGCACAAAACGAGCAACGATTTACCGCAGGGTGCCACTCTAACCCGAGGCCGTGCGGGAACGAGGTTCCCGCACCACTTTGCTACGACCGCATGGAGGCCGCCACACTGCCGGGTGCGGCGGGGAGTCCAAGGGAGACCGCTGCTACTCGGCCACCGATGTGGAACCGGGGTCCGTGCTTCCGTCGCCGACGGGACGCTTGCGGTCAAGCGGCCAAATGACCTCGTTGACCCGCCCCAGGACCCTGTCGACAGGGATCATGCCGCCGCCGGGCGCGCCAAGCAGCGCCCGGGAGTCTTCGGAGACCGAGCGGTGGTCGCCCATGACCCAGAGGCGGCCGTGCGGAACCTTGGCGGTGAATGTCTGCTCGCTGGGCTTGTCGCCGGCAAAAAGGTAGGGCTCATCCAGCGGAAGGCCGTTGACCCTGAGCTTGCCGTCCGGCCCGCAGCAGCTGACGGTGTCGCCTGCCACGCCGATGACCCGCTTGACGTACACCGAGTCGTTGCCCGCCAGGCGCAGTGCCCAGGCAAGGGAATCCACGGCATTGGGGCTTTGATAGGGCAGGAAGGATCCCCGGCCGTCAAAGATGATGATGTCGCCGCGCTGGATGGGTTCGTCCTTGTAGGCAAGGCGGTTTACCAGGAGCCCGTCGCCGGGGTTCAACGTCGACTCCATGGAGGCGGAGCCGATGTAGTAGAAATCAATGACCGTGGCGCGGATCACCAAGGTGATCACCGCCGCCGCCATGAGGGCGCCAACGGCAAAGCGCCAGCCCCGCGAACGGGACCGGCGCTTTGCTGAAGCGGAAAAACTATCCGATTCTGTAGGTTGATCCACGATGGATCCCCGTTGCCGCGCAAAGGCGGAAACGAAGGTTCTCGCTTTTCTTACTACTTGGCAGTGCGGAAGTCGCGCTTTTCGCGGATCTTCGCAGCCTTGCCGTGGCGATCGCGCATGTAGAACAGCTTCGCGCGGCGAACGTCGCCGCGGGTTACCAGTTCGATCTTTTCGAGGACCGGGGAGTGTACCGGGAAGGTACGCTCTACGCCGACGCCGAAGGAGACCTTGCGAACGGTGAAGGTTTCGCGAACGCCGTCACCCTGGCGACCAAGGACGAAGCCCTGGAAGACCTGGACACGGGAGTTCTTGCCTTCGATGATGTTTACGTGAACCTTGACGGTGTCACCCGGGCGGAAAGCCGGGACATCGGTGCGCAGCGAGGCTGCATCGACAGAGTCGAGAATATGCATGAATGCATCTCCTAGGCAGACGCCGCAGGTCACCTACCTTAGACACGGGACACTAATTTTCCGCGACGCGCAAAACGCGATGGCGGAAAGATTTGGTGTTCCGAAGCTTGGTACCGGGACCCGTTTGCGGATCCTCGGCGGATCAACTGTTGACTCGTTCCCCCTGCGGCAGGAGCAGAACCCAGTAGACCCAAGATTCCATTTTGCCACACTCCCGGCCATGCGGCGAAGTCCGGCACGGCCCGATCGGCGCGCGCGACGCCGATCGGGCCGCCGACATGTCCGGTTTTCGGCGCCCGGCACGACCCCCGGCGTGGCCGACGTTACATTTGACCCTTCGGCGGAATGTACTGTAGCTTCACTTACGACCACACGGGAGCCCTTGCAGGGGCTGAGATCGAGCTGACGCAGCTTGCGACCGTCGAACCTGTCCGGGTAATGCCGGCGAAGGAAGTGAGTACTCCTTGAGCACCATCGAAACAACGATCACCCCTGCCCAAGACGCCGCCGAGGCAACCGAAACGCAATCCCTGAGGTCCCATTCGCTGGCCTACCTCGAGGATGCCGAACACGGCATCCGGGTGCCGGTGACCGAGATCGCGTTGGACCCCTCCCCCGGAGGCCGGCCCAACGCCCCGCTGCGGGTGTACCGCACCGCGGGCCCGGGCAGCGACCCGGTCGTGGGCCTGCCGCCGTTCCGCGCACAGTGGATCGAGGACCGCTCGGACACCGAGATCTACGCCGGTCGGGAACGCAACCTGCTCGACGACGGGAAGTCGGCGCTGCGCCGGGGGGCCGCCTCGGCCGAGTGGAAGGGCGCCAAGCCGCAACCGCGGCGCGCGGACCCCGGGAAGCGGGTGACGCAAATGCACTACGCACGCCGGGGCATCGTCACCCCTGAAATGCGCTTCGTTGCCCTGCGGGAGAACTGCGACGTGGAGTTGGTGCGCAGCGAGGTCGCGGCGGGCCGGGCGATCATCCCGAACAACATCAACCACCCCGAGTCCGAGCCGATGATCATCGGCAAGGCGTTCCTGGTGAAGATCAACGCCAACATCGGCAACTCCGCGGTCACCAGCTCCATTGCCGAGGAGGTCGACAAGCTGCAGTGGGCCACCCGGTGGGGCGCCGACACCGTGATGGACCTGTCCACAGGCGACGACATCCACACCACCCGCGAATGGCTGATCCGCAACGCGCCGGTTCCCATCGGCACCGTCCCGATCTACCAGGCGCTGGAAAAGGTCAACGGCGAGGCAAACGCACTGACCTGGGAGATCTTCCGCGACACGGTGATCGAGCAGTGCGAGCAGGGCGTGGACTACATGACCATCCACGCGGGCGTGCTGTTGCGCTACGTGCCGCTGACGGCCGAGCGGGTCACGGGAATCGTCTCGCGCGGCGGGGCCATCATGGCCGGCTGGTGCCTGGCCCACCACCAGGAGAACTTCCTCTACACGCACTTCGACGAGCTGTGCGAGATCTTCGCGCAGTACGACGTCGCGTTCTCGCTGGGCGACGGGCTGCGCCCCGGATCCATCGCCGATGCCAACGACGCCGCGCAGTTCGCGGAGCTGGACACGCTGGCCGAGCTGACGGCCCGGGCCTGGGAATACGACGTCCAGGTCATGGTCGAGGGGCCCGGGCACATCCCGTTCCACCTGGTGCGCGAGAACGTCGAGCGCCAGCAGGAGCTGTGCCAGGGCGCGCCCTTCTACACGCTCGGCCCGCTGGTCACCGACATCGCGCCCGGCTACGACCACATCACCAGCGCCATCGGCGCCACGGAGATCGCCCGCTACGGCACGGCGATGCTCTGCTACGTGACGCCCAAGGAGCACCTGGGGCTGCCGAACAAGGACGACGTGAAGACCGGGGTGATCACCTACAAGATCGCCGCCCACGCCGCCGACCTGGCCAAGGGGCACCCGGGCGTCTCCGAGCGGGACGACGCCCTGTCCAAGGCGAGGTTCGAGTTCCGCTGGCGCGACCAGTTCGCCCTGTCGCTGGATCCGGTCACCGCGGAGTCCTTCCACGACGAGACGCTGCCCGCCGAGCCTGCCAAGACCGCGCACTTCTGTTCCATGTGCGGCCCGAAGTTCTGCTCCATGCGCATCAGCCAGGACATCAGGGACGAGTACGGGTCGGCCGATTCGCAGGCCGCCATTGCGCAGGCGTACGACGGGATGCGTGAAAAGAGCAGGGAGTTCCTTGCCGCCGGCGGCAAGGTCTACCTGCCCGAACTCGAAGTCCCCGCCAAGGCCTAGGGCGGCATGTCATCCGGTGTTCCCGCGCAGGGGTCCGGCGCGGGAACACCGGATGCGCCGGTCCTCGACCGTGCCGGCGGTCCGGAACTAGTATGGGGCCCACGCCCCTACCACGCCCGGTTCGCGTCCTGACCACCGGCTCGTTGCTTGCAGCTCTGCTGGTCGTGAGCGCCTGCAGCACCAACGGGGCCGGGACGCCGGAAAACCCGGCACCCGCGCGAGGGTCCGCACCCGAAACATCACCCCAGGACGCCGCGGCGCCGGGCCGGGCACTGCTGGCCGCGGCCGTGGCGAACGACGGCCCCGAGGTGCGCAGGCTGCTCGGGGCCGGGGCGAGCCCCGACCACCGGGATGCCCTGGACCGGCCGGTGCTGGTGGCAGCGACCCGCGCCAACGCGGTGGAGGCCGCCAGCGAGCTGATCCTGGCGGGGGCCGACGTGAACGCCAAGGACGCGATCTCGGATTCGGCGTTCCTCCATGCCGGGGCCGAGGGACTGAACGAGATCCTGGCGCTCACCCTGGAACACGGTGCCGACGTGGCCAGCACCAACCGCTACGGCGGCACCGCACTGATCCCCGCCTGCGAACGCGCCCACGTTGAAACCGTGGAAATGCTCCTGGCAACCCGGGCTGGACCTGCCTGTTGGAGGCCGTCATCCTGGGCGACGGCGGACGGGCCCGCCAGGAGGTCGTCCGGATGCTGATCGAGGCCGGCGCCGACCTGGACATCGGGGATTCCGGGGGCACCACGGCGCTCGGGCATGCGCTGCGGAAACAACAAGGCGCCGTGGCCCGGCTGCTGCGGGAAGCCGGCGCGCATGCTTAGGCCCGTGGACCCGTTGCCGTAGGCACCGGAATCGGCCGGCCGCTGGCCTCGACCAGCTCCCGCCCGCGAAATAAGATGAGGGCATGTCCAAGTCGCCCGCGGTACGGAAGCTGGTCGCGTGTTCGGTCCTTGCCGCGCTCCTGGGCCTTTCCGCCTGCGGCATACCCCACTCGGGGGTTCCGGGATCCGTCGCCCCCGCGACCCCGCCCAAGCCGGCATTGAATTCCGGCGCGGCCGCCGTCCTGGGCGAGGCCCTGATCCATGCGGCAACGGTCAACGACACGGCGGAGGTGAGCAGGTTGCTCGAGGCCGGCGCGCCCCTGGAATACCGGGGAGACGACGCGCGAACGGCGCTGCTCGCCGCGACGAGGGCCAACTCGATCGAGGCGGCACGCGAACTGATGGTGCACGGCGCCAACGTGAACGCGAAAGATACGCTGAAGGACTCGGCATTCCTCTATGCGGGGGCGGAGGGGCTCACGGAAATCCTGGGCCTGACGCTCGAGCACGGGGCCGACGTCCACGCCACGAACCGCCACGGCGACACCGCACTGATCCCGGCCTGCGAGCATGCCTACGTCGCGACGGTGGAGATCCTTACGGACACCGACATCGATGTGGACCACGTGAACGACCTCGGACTGACCTGCCTGCTCGCGGCCGTCATCCGGGGCGACGGCTCGCAGCCGTACCAGGAGGTGGTGGAGACGGTACTCGACGTCGGGGCGAACCCTGCCATCGCGGATCCCAAGGGAAAGACCGCGCTTGACCACGCCCGCGAGAAAAAGCAAAGCGCGGTGGTCAAGCTGCTCGAAAGCGCCGGACCACCGAGCTAGGTGACGGTTGCGGGAGCCTAGCCCTGCTCGACCTCGCCCTTGGCGACGATGCGCCCGTCGACGAGGGCAAAGCCGCTGTGCCACAGCGTGTCGCGGTCGTGGCGGTTCAGCGTCGAGACGTCCAGCTGGACGATCAGGTCGGGGCGGCGTGCCGCGGTGCGTTCCAGCTGCTTGTTGCGGCGGAAGCGGGCGATCTTCCCGTGGTTGCCCGAGAGCAACACCTCGGGGACCTCGCGGCCCTCCCAGGTGGCCGGCTTGGTGTACACCGGGTACTCCAGGAGGCCGTCGGAGTGGGACTCCTCTACCAGGGACTCCGGGTTGCCGATGACGCCCGGGATCAGCCGGCCGATCGCCTCGACCATGGCCAGGACCGCCACCTCTCCCCCGTTGAGCACATAGTCGCCGATGGAAACCGGGCGGACGTCGAAGGCCTCGGCGGCGGATTCGATGACTCGCTCGTCGATGCCCTCGTAGCGGCCGCAGGCGAAGGCCAGGTGTTCGGCCTCGGCCAGCTCGTAGGCCATTTCCTGGTTGAACACGGCGCCCGCGGGCGACGGCACGATCAGGATCGGCTTGTTGCCCGAGCCCTTGGCAACTGGTGATTCGGTGGCGATGCGGCCCAGCGCTGCGGCCCACGGCTCGGGCTTCATCACCATGCCGGCGCCGCCGCCGTACGGGGTGTCGTCGACCGTGCGGTGGCGGTCGTGGGTGTAGTCGCGCAGGTCGTGGACGTTCAGGTCCAGGAGGTTTTCGCGGCGGGCCTTGCCGATCAGCGAAAGATCGAGCGCAGCCAGGTACTCGGGGAAAATGGAGACGACATCAATGCGCATCGGGACTAGGCTTCCTGACCCGGGTTCTCGTCGGCTTCGGCGTCGTCGCGGTTGATCTCGAAGAGTCCCGCCGGCGGGGTCATCAGGATGTAGCCACCCTCGATGTTGACCTCGGGAACGATGCTCTCCACAAAGGGCACGTAGACCTCGTCGCCGTCGTTGGACTTGACCACCAAGAGGTCCTGGACGTTTCCGGTGCGCAGCGCGGTGACCTTGCCGATCACGTTCTCTCCGACGCGGGCTTCGAGGTCAACGAGCTCGTGCTCGTACCAGCCCTCGCCCTCGTCCTCGACGTCGTCGGTTTCGATGAACAGCTTGGCCCCGCGGATGGTCTCCGCAAAGTTGCGGTCAAGGACTTCCTCGAAGGCCAGCAAAAGGATTTCCTTGTTCCAGCGCGCCCCCTCGACGGTGAGGGTCTTGATGCCGGGGTGCTCCACCTCGAAGACTGTTCCCGGGACAAAACGGTCTTCCGGCGCATCGGTCAACACCTGCACCGTCACCTCGCCGCGGATACCGTGTGGCTTGCCAATGCGGGCGACCTGCAGGCGCATGCGTTTTCTCCTTGAATACGTGGGGGTCCGGGGATCCGGTGCTGGTGGTTGTGCGGCTTTGCGGCGGGAAGGCCGGAAAACCACTAAGTCTTGCTTCAATCTTACGTGGCCGCGGGATGCCCATCCTCCGGCACCCGCGAGCGTTGCATCGCACTTTGTTCTTTAACGCACTGTGGCCCCACGCTTCCCTTGCGGGAATGTGGGGCCACAGCTACACAAAAAATGTGTCAGAGGCTGGCTACCGGCGACGATCCGTGTCGACAACGTCAACACGAATTGGTTCGTCTGCCAGAGCGGCAATCACGGTGCGCAGCGCTTTCGCGGTGCGACCCTGACGTCCAATGACCCGACCGAGATCCTCGGGGTGCACGCGCACCTCAAGGATGTCACCGCGACGGTTCCCCTTCAACGCGACCTGCACGTCGTCGGGGGTGTCTACGATGCCACGTACCAGGTGATCCAGCGCATCTACGAGCACTGGCTACTCAGCCTCGGTTGCTTCTGCCTCGACGGCCTCAGCAGCAGGCTTTTCAGCCTTCTTGGTGATGGCCTCGGGCAGGATGACCGAGCCCTTCTCCGGAACAACGAAAGCAGGCTTCGGCTGCTTGAACTTCAAGGTGCCTTCCTGGCCCTCGATGCCCTTGAACTTCTGCCAGTCACCGGTGATCTTCAAGATCGCGGCAACCTGCTCGGTCGGCTGGGCGCCGACGGAGAGCCAGTACTGTGCACGATCCGAGTTGACCTCGATGAACGAAGGCTCTTCGGTCGGGTGGTACTTGCCGATTTCTTCGATCGCACGGCCATCGCGCTTGGAACGCGAATCCATGACGACGATACGGTAGAACGGTGCGCGCATCTTGCCGAAGCGCTTCAGACGAATTTTAACGGCCACTTTAGTGGTCACTCCTGTTTCTCAACATGGGCGAGTCCCTATTTCTGCACCCGTGGGGCGGGCCATACCGTAGAGACTCAAAAAGGACAGGATTCGACGCGGAGAGAGGGGCCACATCAAATCGAGTACCTGTCCATTATGCCAGAAAGTTTTCCCGGGCACAGACCAAGCGTCACTTTCGGGCCGCAGCGTGTCGAATTCCACACCCGACGGCCCTGCCGCCGGACCCAAGGGCCCGGAACCCGCAGCACGCGCAGGGCTTCCAGCGCGTGCGGCCTCGGTTCTTGGGCGCCCGCAGGCTCAAGGAACCAGCACGACTTTTCCGCACACGCTTCCCGCCACGAGATACTCCATCGCCTCACGGGCCTCGCCCAGCCGGAAGGTCTTGTCGATCCTGCTCTCCAGCTTGCCCGCGGACATCAGCTCCACGAGTCCCGTCAGATCCTGCTTCTTGTTGACGGAGACCAGCATGGAAAGGGATTGCCTTAGGAACGGGGACACAAGAACAGCCCGCATCTGCCGGTTCATGCCGGTCAGGCTTGGGCCCGGCACTTCGGCCCCAACGATCACCGCGCGCCCATCCGTCGCCAAGATCCGGCGAAGGGTGGCGATTGAAGGGTTGCCTGCAATGTCAATGACCACGTCATAGGCGGCGTCTCCCGAAAAAGCACCGCCACCCGCGCGGTCGTACACAACGTCGGCCCCGAGCGATGCGACGAAATCCGTCTTGTGCGCGGAACATTCGGCGCTCACGTGTGCCCCGTGCAGCTTCGCCAGTTGCACGACGAATGACCCCACTCCGCCCGACGCTCCGGTGACCAGCATCCGGGTGCCGGTGCCCAATGCGCCGGCCTTCTGCAGGGCCTGCAACGCGGTGGCACCGGAGGTCGGCAATGCGGCAGCCTGCTCCCACGTGATGCCCTCCGGCAGCTGGACCACCTTGCGGGCATCCGCCAGGACACACTCGGCAAAGGATCCCGCTGCCACGCCCAGCACGCGGTCCCCCGCGGCAAATCCCACGACCCCGGCACCGACCGCCACCACTTCGCCGGCAAAATCGATGCCGGGGACTGGATTGCGAGGGGCTCGCATGCCCACGGCAAGCCGCACGGCACGTGGTTCACCGGCCATCAGATGCCACGTGCCGCGATCAAGCCCAGCCGCACCCACGCGAACCAAGACCTTGCCCGGTCCCGGCTCCGGCTTGGCGGTCTCCAAAAATTCCAACACGTCGGGGCCGCCGTAGCGCCTGTACATCACCGCGCGCATGGTCGATGGCCCATGATCATTTGCCACCGGTTCGGATCCGGTTGTCCGTATCTTGCGTTGATTCTCCATAGCTTTTTCCTGCCCTGTTCTCTGCGGGTGAAGTCGGGACGGAACCTTTGTTTCGTACTATGTACGAAAGCTACCTTACATTGTACGAAAATGCGATAGGGTGGACTCACCATGCTGAAAGAAACTTCAGGGCCCGGCCCGCCCAAGCCGCAGTTGAGCCGCGAGCTGGTGCTCGAACGCGCATTGGACCTCGCCGACCACGCAGGGCTTGAGTCGCTCACCATGCGCTCCCTGGCCACTGCGTTGGGCGTGAAGCCCATGTCCGTCTACTACTACGTTGCCAACAAGTCGGAGATCCTCGATGGGCTGGTCGACAGGGTCTTCGCGGAAGCGGACTCGGCTCGATCCCGTCAGGACGATTCCTGGCAACGGGCAATGCGGGACCGCGCCGTCACCATGCGCTCGGTCCTGGGCAGACATCGGTGGGCCCTGGGCCTGATCGAATCACGAACTTCTCCGGGGCCGGCAACCCTGCGACACCACAACGAAACGCTCGGCATCCTGCGACGCGCAGGTTTCTCCGTCGAACTGGCGTCCCGCGCCTACGCCCTGCTCGACAGCTACATCTATGGTTTCGTGTTGCAGGAGTCGACGATTCCCGTTGGCGACGCAGCGACCGTAGGTGAGGTCGCGGCATCCATGGTCAGGCAATTTGAATCGGGCCAGTACCCTTACCTCTTGGAGGTTGCCACCGGGGTCGTCATGAAACCCGGCTACGATTTTGGCAGCCAGTTCGAAGACGGGTTGGACCTGGTCCTTCACGGACTCGAATCCTGGCTGGACTCATAGGATTGCCGGCGCCCACGCCCAGGGAACGAATCCATCCGAGTTGAACACAGAACAGTAAGGAATCAATGGCACCGGCAGACAACTGGAAGCGCGCACAACTCGACGATCCGTTCTGGGCCGGGCAGTTCGCGGGATTGACGGAACCCCACGTCGCGCCCATCAATGAACTGGTGGATCGATTGAGCCACGCGAAGGGCGCGGTCCGGCTCCCCCATGCGGCACCCTGGCATGGCGGGATCCACGCTCCGGTCCTCAGCGTCCTCAACGACCCCGGCGAGGAGTCGCTCGTCCCGGACTTCCTGTGCCTGCGAAACCCCGACCGGGCATCGGACCGGCAACGGCACCTGATGACGGAATTCGGCATCAACCCGGCGGACTTCTGCCCGTGGAACGGCTACCCCTGGCCGCGGGAGAACAAGAAAGACCTGACGCCCGAGGAAGCTTTCGAAGGCGGGCGGGCGCTGCTGGAGGTGATGTCGCTGATGACGGACCTTCGGCTGCTCCTGCTCCTTGGCCGCAAGGCCCGGGATGCCGCGGATGCCGTCCTGCCGGAACTGACGGCGACGTATCCGCATCTTGAAGTCGTGCGCTCACTGCACCCGCTTGGCGCCAAGAGCACCGTTCACCGGCTGGAGCAAAAGGCCGTTTGGGCGAACGTTGCAACCCGCATCAAACAGGGCATGGCCTGAGCCGAGCTGTGGAGTGTGCGCTAATCGTCACCACGATCGGGAGCACGTTTAGTAGGTCGGGCATGTCGACCGTGCCATGCTTGTAACCTACGTTCCCACCAAACCGCTCCAAGAGAGAACCGAAATGCCGCGCATGATGAACGACCCCGACTTCAAGATCTCCCAAGAAGCGGAGTTGTGGGCCGAGCATGTTGCTCCAATCAATTCCCTGGTCGAAGACCTGCGTGCGCAGAACCCCGCCCAGGCGGGCGCCTCGGTCCAGTTCACGGCTCCGCTGCACGGCGGCACCGACGCAACCATCCTGTTCTTGGCGCCCTCCCCGGAAGCTGCCCACCGTCCGGAAGACGGCGTAGACATGCTCTCCACCGAAGACGACAATCCGCTGGCCGAGGCCTACTCCGAGCTTCTGGCCTGGGCCGGAATCGACGCCAAGGAAGTCCTCGTATGGAATGCATACCCCTGGTACCGGAGCGAGGATGAGACGGGCCGGCTCAACGCCGCCCAGATGAACGCCGGGCTCGAACCCATGAGCCGCCTCCTGCGTTTGGCCCCCACCCTTCGCGCCGTCGTCCTGATGGGCAAGGGTCCCGAGGAATTCTGGGCCAAGCTCGTCAAGAAGTACCCGGAGGCAGTTACCAGGATCACGGCCATTTCCAGCTTCTCCCCTGCGCCGCTTTCCGCCGCCGGTTCCAAGGCACAGCGCGAGGCACGGATCGAACGTCGCGGAGCCGCAATGCGCGAGGCACGCTCCCTGGTTCGCCCGACCCACGGCCGCACAGCCATCCGCCGCGAAACCTTGGTTCGCGCCGACGAACTGGGGCCGGAGCACTTGGGCCGCGTTGTAGAAGTGTCCGACGGCAACCTGACCCTGCACGGTCCACTCCTCAAGGCATTCCAGCCGAGCCCGGAATGGCGCGTGACGCTGACGGTTAGCGTAGCCAACCAGCGCCGCTCGCTGGGCGTCACCCCGGATACCTGGGTTCGCATTTACCGCGGTACCGGAGCACGCTAGGCACCGCCCGCCCAACACATCCCAAGGCCGGTGCCGCCGGTAGAAACTCCGGTGGCACCGGCCTTGTTTGCACCCTCCCAAGTACGGCGCGCCGCACGACGGCCACGCCACTTCAACACCGGAAAACGAATGGCAGAGTCCGCCAAGGATTAAGGTGCAACGGCTACAGATACGGCATCTGACGCTGGCCGTTGCTGGACTCCGATATCTTCGGGACCGTCTGGATGGAAGACATCGGTCTGGCGCTCGTCCCACATCGTCGATTCCAGCGACTTCGATGGAAGCCATCCAGCATCGGATTTGAAATTGGCTTTCCTCGGCCTTCGGCCCCTTGACCGATTTTTCGGCTGGAATCACACTTAAGGAACCAACAGTCCTCACTGCGGAGGCTTGCCATGGGGATTCGAAATCAGTCGCCGGGCAGATACCACGTACAGCCGTTTGGCCTGGAAGGCAGGTCTTGGCCTCTCACCGCCACGGAGATCGCCCGCGTTGTTTGCTACGTCGTCATTTCCTGCGTCGCTGTATTCATTGTGACCGCCGAAATGTTCGCATTCATGAGGCCGGGATCCGCTGCGGCCGGGCTTTTTTCGTTTTTCACCTTCGTGTTCCTCCTGATTCCGGTATTCCACGTGGTGAATCGCTTGCTCAGGCCTTCGGATACCGAGATTGCACGGCGGTGGGAACACATTCTGTCCCATCCCGATGAGTATCCATATGAGCCGACACCCATGGCGTAGGTTTGCCGTTCCGAGGCTTCAAGCCGCCGCGATGCCCGGAGGCTCGCTCACCGGGCAATCGGAAGAACGGCAGGGCCCGCATGGGTCGACGTAGGCGCGTGATTCAGCATTTGCCCTTGATCGGCAGGCAGTCCGGCCTCGGCCAAAAGGAATGCCGGTTCTCCAGAGGAAATTTCCTTCAGAGAACCGGCATTCGCTACGTGCTTTCAGAGTGGCTTGCAGTGCCAGCCACACCGCGGTGCGGCTACTTGGACACCTTGCGCACCGGATCGACGATTGAGTCGCCGGCGCCCTTGGTGCGCTTCTCGGCGCGCTTTTCCTTGATGGACTTGGAAGGTTTCTTGGCTTCGCTCTTGCGCGGTGATTTGTTCGACATGTGGTGCCGTCCTAGCCGGGAACGTTGGATATTCCCAAGTATTAGGGGAAAGTACCCCTACCCGAACCATACGCTGTATTGCCGGCCGCCCGGCCCGGAACGCAGGATTCCACTCACAGCACCACAAACACCCGTCAGGAATCCCCCCTGGAGGCCAGCGTCTCCTTGATCTTGGCGATGCCAAATCCCAGCGCCTGCCCCGCCTTGGCGTTCGGGGGCACCGACACCTCCTCGGGGTTCGTCACCACGTCCAGGAGCACGGGACCGTCATGGGCCAAGGCCTCCTGGACCGCGGCATCCAGCTGGTGCGGATCCTCGACCCTGATTCCGTGCAGGCCGCAGGCTCGCCCCACCTCGGCCAGGTTCGGGTTCTTCAAGACGGTGCCGAATTCAGGCAGCCCGCCCTGTTCCTGCTCCAGCTTGACCATGCCCAGCCTGCCGTTGTTGAACACCACCAACTTGACCGGCAGGTCGTACGCGACCGCCGTCAGCAGGTCCCCCATCAACATGGTCAGGCCGCCGTCTCCGCAGAAGGCGACCACCTGTCGCGAGCGGTCCAGTGCCGAGGCGCCCAGGGCCTGGGGCATGGCGTTCGCCATGGACCCGAGGTTGTAGGACCCGATCAGCCTGCGCTGCCCGCGCATCGTGACGTAGTGGGCCAGCCACACGGTCGACATCCCGGTGTCGGAGGTGAAAATGGCGGAGTCGGAAGCGTACTTGTCGATCGCCGCTGCCACGGCCTCGGGACGGATGGCGTGCTCGGGGTTGTCCACGGCGGTGCGCACGCGTCCCACCAGGTGCTCGTCGTGGCCAGGGTCCGCAAGCCGTGCATGCCGCTGCGTCCACTGCTGGTACCTGTCGCGCGCGCTGACAATGAAGGAATGATCGGTATGGTGCTTCAGCAGCGGAAGCAGCGCCTCCATGGAGAGCCCGGCATCCCCGACCACACCGTGGGCCACTGCGGTTCGCCGGCCGATGTGTTCGCCCCGGTTGTCGATCTGGATGACTGTCTTGCCGTGCGGGTAGGACTCCCGGTAGGGGAAGTCGGCGCCGACCATCAGGAGCGTTTGGCAGTCCTCAAGGGCGTGTTGGGCGCCCGGGTTGCCGATCAGCCCGGCCTGGCCCACCTGGAAATCGTTCCCGTCCTCCAACACTTCCTTGCCCTTGAGCGTGAGCACCATGGGCGCGGCGAGCCGCTCCGCCGTGGCCAGGACCAGGTCCTTCGCTCCGCGGGCCCCCATTCCCACCAGCATGGCCACCTTGGTCGAGGCGTTCAGCGCGTCGGCCGCAGCCTGCAGCGCCTCCGGGTGCGCGGCGACAGGCTGCTCCACGTCGATGAAGTTCGGCACGGCGCCCTTGGGCAGCTCTGCCCCGCCGATGTCGCCGGGGATGCTCAGCACCGCGACGCCGCGGCGGGCCATCGCGGTGTTGACGGCCTGCTCAAGCAGGTACGGCATCTGGGCGGGGCTCGTCACGGTGCGCGCGAAGACCGCCACGTCGCTGAAGAGCTGGTCGTTGTTGACCTCCTGGAAGTAGTCGCTGCCGATCTCCTCGCTGGGAACCTGGCCGCAGATGGCCAGCACCGGGGTGCCCGACTTCTTCGCATCGTAGAGCCCGTTGAGCAGGTGGATCGAACCCGGCCCGACGGTTCCCATGCAGACGCCCAGGGTCCCGGTGAGCTGGGACTGTGCGCCGGCGGCGAATGCCGCGACCTCTTCGTGCCGAACGCCAACCCATTGCACCCTGTCGTTGGTGCGGATGGCATCGGTCAGCGGATTCAGTGCGTCGCCCACGACGCCCCAGATGGTCTTGACGCCAAGGTTTGCCAGGGCCTCGATGACCATCGTTGCAACAGTGCTCATTTCAACGTCCTTCCGTTCGTTCGATACCGCAATCAGGTGCCGTCCCGGGAAACGGGGAGCGGCCGTGCCCTATCTCGAGCCGGCGTAGTCGGGCGCCGGGGCGTGTTCCAGCCGGATGATGGTGGATTTCGACACCGGGGTGTTGCTGCCCTCGGCCGTGGCCTCCAGCGGCACCAGCACGTTGCCCTCCGGGAAGTAGGTGGCCGCGCAGCCGCGTGCCGTGGGATAGGCAATGACCCGCAGCTGGCGCAGCACCCGGTCCCGCCCGTCGCCGGCCTCCGAGTGGACGTCCACGTAGCCGCCGTCCTGGAAACCGAGCTCGCGCAGGTCCTCGGGATTCACGAAGAGCACGTTGCGGCCCTTGTGCACCCCGCGGTAGCGGTCGTTGAGGCTGTAGGTGGTGGTGTTGAACTGGTCGTGCGAGCGCAGCGACTGAAGGATCAGCCTATTTGCCGGCAGGTCGATGGTCTCCAGTTCGTTGACGGTGATCACCGCCTTGCCGCTGGGGGTGGGGAAACGGCGTTCGTCCCGGGGCGGGTGGGCCAGGATGAATCCGCCCGGTTCGCGCACGCGCCTGTTGTAGTCCGCGCAGCCATCGACCACGCGGGCAATGTGCTCGCGGATCGAGTCGTAGTTTTCCTCGAATGCCTCCCAGGTGAAGGGGTGCCCGGCCCCCAGCACGGCGCGGGCCATGCGAGAAACGATCGATACCTCGGACAGCATCTTCTCCGAGACGGGCATGACCCTGCCCTGGGATGCGTGGACCGCGCACACGGTGTCCTCCACCGTGACGAATTGCGGGCCGGAGGCCTGGATGTCGATGTCGCTGCGGCCCAGCGTGGGAAGGATCAGGGCCTGCTCCCCTGTGTAGGCGTGGGACCTGTTGAGCTTGGTGGAGATCTGCACCGAGAGCCTTGTCCTCTGGATGGCTTCCTCGGCGACCCGGGTGTCGGAGATCGCGTGGACCAGGTTCCCGCCGAGGGCGATGAGCACCTTGATCTTCCCGTCGCGCATGGCCTGGATGCTCTGCACGGCATCGAGGCCGTGCTCGCGGGGCGGCGCGAAGTCGAACTCGGCGGCGAGCTTGTCCATGAAGTCCTCGGGCATCTGCTCCCAGATGCCCATGGTCCGGTCCCCCTGCACGTTGCTGTGCCCGCGGATCGGGCACGGCCCGGCGCCCGGCTTGCCGATGTTCCCGCGCAGCAGCAGCACGTTCATGATTTCCTTGATGGTGGGAACGGCCTTCTTGTGCTGGGTCAGGCCCATCGCCCAGGTGACGATGACGTTCTCGGCGGCGAGGTAGCGGGCCGCCAGCTCGTCGATCGCGGCGCTGGAGAGCCCCGTGGCCGCAAGCACCTGGGCCTCGGTGAGGGACTCCAGGTGCTCGCGGTACTCGTCCAGCCCGATGCAGTGCTCCTCGAGGAAGCGGTGGTCCAGCACGGAGCCGGGGGCCGCGTCCTCGGCCTCGAACACGCGCTTGGCCAGCGCCTGCATCAGCGCCATGTCGCCGGCGATCCTGATCTGCAGGTACTGGTCGGCCAGGTCCGTCCCCTTGCCGATGATGCCGCGCGGACGTTGCGGGTTCTTGAAGTTCAACAGCCCGGCCTCAGGCAGCGGGTTCACCGCAACGATGCTCGCCCCGGCACGCTTGGCGTCCTCGAGGGCCGCGAGCATGCGCGGGTGGTTGGTCCCGGGGTTCTGGCCCATGATGATGATCAGGTCCGATTTCTCGAAATCCTCGTAGTGGATGGCGCTCTTGCCCACGCCGATGCTCTCCGTCATGGCCGTGCCGGTCGACTCGTGGCACATGTTCGAGCAGTCGGGGAGGTTGTTGGTGCCGAAGGCCCGCACGAACAGCTGGTAGGTGAAGGCCGCCTCGTTACTGGCCCGCCCGCTGGTGTAGAACGTCGCCTCGTTCGGGAACGGCAGGGCGTTGAGCTCGCGGGCGATGATGCCGAACGCGTTGTCCCACGAGACGGGCCGGTAGTGGTCCTGCCCGGCAGGCTTGTACATCGGCTCGACCAGCCGCCCCTGCTGGCCCAGCCAGTACTCGCTGCGCCCGCGCAGCTCGGTCACCGAGTGCTCCTCCCAGAAGGAGCGCGGGACCTTCAGCGGGTCGGCTTCCCAGCTCACCGCCTTGGCGCCGTTTTCGCAGAACTCGGCCACCTTGCGGTGCGGCGGATCCGGCCAGGCGCAACTCATGCAGTCGAACCCGTCCTTGTGGTTCATGTGCAACAGGGTCTTCAGCGCCCGCCGCGGCCCCATCTCGTTGAGGGCAAGGGGAATGGATGCCAGCAGGCTGGGGATCCCCACGGCGCTCGTCTTCGGCGGGCCCACTTCCAGGAACTCGTCGGATGGATCGTCTTTCAGTGGTTTGCTTGCCATCGTTCACGCACATCCTTCACCGGGCCGCCGAGCACCGGCTAGTGATCCAAGGCCCGGGGGGCTTCCGGTCCCGTCACGCAGCAAGCATGGGGGAAGCGGAGCACCCTTTGGCGGGCACCGTATGTCCACCTGTTTAGCACCGCAGGACGCGGCAAACAAGGGTCCGGCGCCCCCATGGCTGCACAACCCGCGTCGCGGAGAACCCGGCGGGCGCCTGATGCGCTCTCAGGCCGCGGCGCTCGCCGATACGGGACCGGCAGGTTTTGCCGTTTTGGCAAAAGCATGGGGTGCTTTCCCCTGGGTGTGCATACGCTTGGTCCATGACGCATTCCCAGCACTTGCACGGACAGCACCCTCACGAACACGGCGAAACACCCTCGCACGGGCACTCGCACTCACACGGCCATTCGCACGGGGAATCCCAAGGCCACGCCCGCTCTCACGAGCATTCCGACGACCAGGGCATGGCAGAGATGCTCGACATGGACGCCGCCCTGCAGGCCGTCCACCTGGCGGAGATCACGGACTGGGTTGCGGGTCTCGCCGGCGCCCCGGAAGCCATCGTTGACCTCGGCTCGGGCACGGGAACCGGCACTCTGGCGCTGGCCGAGCGCTTCGAGAAGGCCACGGTGTTCGCCGTGGACAACTCGGAGCAGATGCTTGGGCGCCTGGCGGCCAAGGCCGAAGCCCGCGGGCTGGACGGCCGGGTGATCAAGGTCCACGCCGACCTGGACGTCCAGTGGCCGGAGGTCGGGACCGCGGACCTGGTGTGGGCTGCTTCCTCGATCCACCACGTGGCAGACCCGGACAAGGTGTTCTCGGAGGTCTTGGCGGCGCTGAACCCCGGCGGGTTGTTCGCGGTCGTCGAGATGGACTCCTTCCCGCGCTTCCTGCCCGAAGACATCGGCTTCGGCGAGCCCGGGCTCGAGGATCGCTGCCACCGGCTGATCGACGCGCAGGGCTGGAACGCCCACCCGGACTGGCAAGGGCAGCTGGAGGCCGCGGGATTCGAGGTCGAGCAGCGGAACTTCAGCTACGAGCTGGCCCCGGAACCGTCGGCGATGGCACACTACGCGCAGCTGTGGCTGGGAAGGACCCGCACCGGGCTGGAAGACAAGCTGTCCCCCGAGGACCTTGCATCGATGGACGCGCTGCTGGACAAGGAAAACCCAGCGGGCCTCGGACACCGCACGGACCTGGTGCTGCGCGGCAGCCGGACCGTGTGGGCTGCCCGCCGCCGCTAGCAATTTCGCCGGTGGCGGCGGTGTCCTCCGCCCCTACCGGCCGAAAACGAGGTCGTCCGTCTTGACGACGGCGGCCGTGCGCTCCGGTGCACCTTGGAATTGCCAATACAGGTTCATGTGCGCGATGACGGCCTCCGGAGGCGGCGCACCCCATGCGCTGCGGTCGCCCGCGGTGTGGGCGTCGCCGACGAGCGTGACGTCGTAGCCGCGGGTGAACGCGCCGTGGATCGTTGACCTGATGCAGGCGTCGCTCTCGGCGCCGGCGACCACCAGGTGCCCGACCCCCGCGGCGTCCAGCACTGACTCGAGGTCGGTTGCCTCGAACGAGTCGCCGTAGTTCTTATGGACCACCGCCTCCGACGCGCGGGGCTTGAGCTCCGGCACGATTTCCCATCCGGGGGTTTCCCGCTTGAGTTCCTGATCGGAGTGCTGCACCCAGATGACCGGGGTCCCGGCCGCACGGGCGGAGTCAACCAGCGTGGCAATCCTGCCCAAGGTCGCTTCGCGCTCATAGGCCTCCCCCATGACGTCGACCTGCACGTCAACTACAAGCAGTGCCGTGTTGCTTCGATCTTCAAACGTTGCCATGCCGCTGTTCCTCCTGAGTCGGGGTCCGCAAGTTGCCATCAAAACCCTATGCCTGGGTTCCGACTTTTTGGAACCAGTTCCGGCGCGCAAATGTGGGGCCGGCCAACGTTACGTCAGTCGGCCCCACACACCAGACATTTGCTGCAGTGCCTTTTTATCCGCAGGGCTTCCAAGTCTTACCGCCCGGCGCGTAGCAGCGAGGTCCGGTGTATCCGGAATACGAGCCACCGCTGCTCTTCGGCTTTCGGGTTTGAACCGGAGCCGGGTACGTCTTCTTCGGCGCGACGTATGGTTTCTTCACCATGCGCTGGTGCTGGGCAGCCTTCTTGGCCGCGGCCTGGCGCTTTGCCGTCGCTTTCCGTTCCGCCGCTGACTTCTCCTTGGCCTCTGCCGCTGCCTTTTTGGCGGCCCGTGCCTCCCTTTCGGATTTCGTCAGGGCTGCCTCGGTCTTGGCAAGCTTGGACTCCATGGCAGCTGCCCGATCGAGCGCCGCGTCAAACCTAGGCAAGTACTTCGCCTTGCGGGCCGCCCACACGGCGCTGGCGACCCCGCCTTCCACCGCGCCCAAGGCCTTGAACGCTGTCTTCTTCGCCTTGCCAGCGACCACGGCGGCCGCGACCACGGCGAGCGCAGTGCCTGCTTCCGCGGACGACTCCGGGTCGGTTTCCTCGAGTGCTTCCAAGGCGGCGCTGGCCTGGTCGACCAAGGCCGGCACCGTGCAGTCAATCGACGGGCTGAAGAGCCCCTCTTCCGCGTTTTGGGCAGCCTGCTCGGCTGCCTTCACCTCGGCGTAAAAGCGTTCGTTTGGCTGGTAGAGGACTGCGACTCCCAGCCCTGCCGCAGCGATGTCGGCATTGACCAGGCTGTCGTTCTTGTACACCCCGGCCAGCGTGCGCCCGTACGGGTCGAGGCGCTGCACGTCGTACTCAAGGTCGATCTTGTCCCCCGGCGCGAGCAGCGATTTCATGTACTCGGTGGCCTCGGGCCCCAGGCACTGAACGGGCTCGTTTGGATCCTTGGTCTCCGGGGTGTCGATGTTCAGCAACCGGATGGTGGTCTCGGCGCCGGACACGTCGGCGACGATGGTGTCGCCGTCCACGATCCGCACGACCGTTGCGTGTGAATCCTTCTTACTTGCTTCAGATGTTGGCACTGATGTGCAGCCTGTGGCCACAATTCCGATGCTCAGCATTGTGGCGACCGCCGCGGCAAGCCTGCGCTTGGCCGGCGTAGCATTGTTGGTTCCCCCAGGCATTTGGACCCCCTTGTCAAAGTGCGAAGTGAAAAACCCAAGCCTAACCGCGCCGATATCCGGCACTTTGCCGCGGCGCGCTCAGACGACGGCGCTTCAGCCTTGTTCGGAATCTATCGAACAGTCGGGGCGGGCGGCAAACGTCGGGCCGATATCGAGGCCGTAGGGAAGCCCCCACTCGTTGCGGTACTCGACGTGGACCGTGCGCACCGAGGACTCCTGCCCCGGGTCGACGGGCTCCAGTGCCATGATCAGTGATTCGTTGGGGCCGTCGCCAAGTCTGGTCGGCAGTTCGACGCGCTTGCGCCAGGCCTCCACCTCAGGCGACCCGTCGTCAACCACCGGGTAGGAGATCGCCCCGATGGTCGGAACCAGGTTCTGGACGCCGGCCCCGGCCAGTCGGTAATTCTCGCCGTCGACCAGGTTCATCGACCTCACGTCCAGCCAGCGCCCGGGTTTCACCTTGATGTGGGGCGCGGTGACGATTCCGGGCGGGGCATCGGGAGAACCCGTGCTGTGGCACATCGCATCGCCACGTGCGTAGTCCTCCACCGGGTCGACCATCCGGTAGGCAGCCCAGCCGGCCGTTCCCAGCACCGCAACCAGCGCACCGATCGCCACGGCCAGCGGCCACCGCCTGCGCGGTCGCTCGGTTGCCGCGTCCGGTTTCGGCTCCTTCATTTAGGTGTCCCCTCGAGGTGGCGGTGGGAGCGCGCTACCGCACTCCATTTGTTCAGGTCACCGTAGTCTTTAGGGCGACAATGGTACAGTCTGTGCCGGCGCCAACGGCACGTATCCCGGGCTCACTCGCCCAGGAACCGCGAGAGTTCGGATTCGGCACGGTGGACGATGGGGTCGGCACGCGGTGCAGGCCAGGCCATCACGAGGTACTTCTCCAGCGGACGGTCTACCCACTCACCCGTTGCCAGGTCACGACCCTTGGCGTACACCCGGATCCGGTACCACCCCTGGCCGTGTGCATCGAGGCGCTGCACCCAATCCGTCCGGTCGTTCTCCGCATAGGGCTCAATTCCCCGGATCGATACGCGCGCGTCGGCACCGGCCCGGAAACTCATTTCCGAAACGTCCTCCCAGCCGGGTTCCACGCTTGCGGGCGCTCGGTCCAGGGCCCTGATCTCGACGTCGACGGGACCGTCCTCGATCCCGGTTTGCACCACGATTTCGCCGTCAATGTATGCATTCAGCAGCCCGCCGACCGAGGTTTCCTTTGCAGCGACGCCGGTTTGGGCGGACTGAACCAGCAGGGTGGACAACTCGACCCGGGCCTCGTAGGTGCCGATGCCGCCGTTCTTGGCCCCGGAGCCCGGCTGGTCCTCCACGACGGGATCGGGCATCTGCTCCATCAGTTCCTTGTGGAGCTTGTCCGTTTCCGCCCAGGCCTTTTGCAGTTCCTCGGGCGTCGGGAGATCCTCCGGGGCCGTGTCCACCATTTCCGCTGAGTAGTACCCGGGGCCCTGGCCGTTCCAGCTGTCGGCGGCGGCGGCCGGGAACTCGCGTTGGGCGGCCACTGCCGCGACGGCGGCCACCGCTGCGACGACAGCGGCGAGCGCCCACCAAGAGCGTGCTGACTTGGGTAACATGCTGCCACCTGGGATGTGTCTGGACCGGAATGTCCCCAGTATTGCACGCGGCGGGCCATTGTCGGTAAGACCGTCCGCAAGGCAAGCATGGAGGCGGAATTCTGCAAGGCGGACAGCACGGTGTCGATCGGCGTCAATGCGCTCTCGGCAATCTGGCACGAGCACGTCACCGATGAGCCCGGCGATCGTGAACTTCGTCGATTCCACATCCAGCGCAGCCGATGCGTCCCCTATGTGCCGCCAGAGCTGCCCCAGGAAATCGCGCCGCTGCCGTTCGAGGGGGCGGTCAAGTCGCGGGCGGACGGCGCGCTGACCGCCCACCCGCACCTCTGCGCAGGGCCCCATCTTGCAAAGTCGGAAACATCACTGCGGATCAGTCGCTTCATTATGCGTCAGCTGGGCGCGCAGATATTCTTGGAGGAAACATTCAGGCGATGCCACTAGTATTTGCGCGCCCAACGAAAGCGAGAACAATGGCCCCCGCCCCCGCTGGTCGAGAGCGATTCAAATTACTGGACGGGCTGCGATTCTTTGCCGCGTTCGCAGTCCTCGCATACCACTACATTGGGTACTCTCACGTCCGCTGGGGCGAACCGCCCAGCGAATTGTTTCCAGTGCTTTCGCCCATCGCCGCATACGGCGCGCTTGGCGTAGACCTGTTCTTCATCATCAGCGGATTTGTCATCCTCATGTCAGCGCAGAATCGATCAGTGGGCGCATTTGCTGCATCCCGCATCTCGCGTTTGTTCCCCGCCTATTGGTTCGCGGTGCTATCAACTGTGTTCCTCTACTTGGTAATTGCTCCCGGAAAGTTCCCAACCATTTCGGGCGGGCAAGTCTTGGCGAACCTCACAATGGTTCAGCAAGGGCTCGGGGTAAAGCACATCGACGGCGTGTACTGGACGCTTTGGGTTGAGCTGCTGTTCTACATCCTGGTCTGCGGGCTGATCTGCATCAAGCCCACTGAACGGAAGATCATGGGGTTCGCTATCCTGTGGCCGATCGTTGCAATGATCAGCCAACAAGCCGACAGCGGTTTCCTCAAGATGTTCTTGTCACCCCAGAACGCACCGTTGTTCGCAGGCGGAATGGGCCTCTACCTAATCCACAAGTACGGACACAACCTTGCACGCTGGCTGGTGGTTATCTTCAACGCCCTCATCGCGGCCCAGCAGGCAACCGCCTATGTGTCGGGCCCGATAGCACGCGTCACCAAGCAGGAACTCTCCCAGACTGTTGCGATCGTCATTGTTCTTGGCTTCTTCGTACTGGTAGCCCTGGCAACGGTGACTCCGCTAAAGAGCATTGGCCCCAGCTGGCTCACGTATGCCGGCGCGCTCACCTACCCTTTGTATCTGGTCCATGAGGCTTGGGGTTGGTGGCTTATCCAGTGGGTCAACCCGATCGCGGGGCAGTGGTCGGCACTCTTGCTGGCCGTGGCTTTCAGTTTGGCCCTGGCAGTCGTAATTGAACGATTCGTGGAGCGCCCATTGCACCCGATATTGAATCGAACACTCAAGAAGAATCTGACAGACCAACCCAAAGAGGTTGGACTCGCAGCCTAAGGTTCACAGACGTATCTCGGCCCGAGTTTCTTCGGGAACTGGGGCCGAGCTGCTTAACACTCCTCCAGGAAAGCGACCATGACCGATGGTCCTCTTCCGCCGTGGGTGGCACTCGTAGCGGTGCCGATCATTCTGCCAGTCACCACAGCGACTGCGACCTGGCTGGTCGCCACGAATCGACCCTAGACCGAGCGGCTGACTCAGGATCGGGACTGTCTAACCCGATGGCAGGAGTGTCACCACCAGAGCCAGCCAGATCACCCGGCCGCCGCAATCGCCGGGTGCCATCCGATGCCCGGCGCCTTCGCTCCGGACGGAACAGCCTCGCTGCGAGCCACGATGAAACCGAGGCTTGCGGCGAGGCTTTATGCCGGGGCGGGGGCGGCCATACCGACCACGATGCTGGGCACCGATCCCAGCACCCGGGCTTGCGCGACCTTGCTGGCTACGGTCTCCGCCGTAGTTGAGTTGGGAGCCGGCATGGACGGGCTTCTAGTGAATCAACCGTATCCGCAGGCGGCGCTGGAAGCGCTAGCGCGGTCGCCCAGACGAGCGACCCAACGTCCGAGTCGATTCCCGGGATCTCCCCACCTCCAAGTTTGGCAGGTTCGCGTTTCCTGTGAGGAAAACCAAAACCCCTCGGCATTTGTCCCGCCGCCCGCGATTGACCCTCGGATACGCCCAAACCCGAACTGACCCCGCATTTCCTATTTGCGGCCCGTGAAATGCTCCATCGACTTGTAGACGCCGAACACGCGCCCGGCAACCATGTCCCAGGCCGCCAGCGGCAGGACCCCGCGCAACGCGGTGCTCAGCTTCACCGTCCACGGCATCATGAGCATGGGCGTCCCCTCCTTCATGGCCCGCCACACCCGCCGGGTCACTGCCTCGGGTTCCAGCAGCGGGGTCAGCAACGGCCCGCGGGCGCCCTCGAACATACCGGTCTTGATGTAGGACGGGCAGAAGGTCGTCACGGCGACGTGTTTGTGGCCGGCCTGGACGAGTTCGAGCCGCAGCGAATCGCTCCAGCCGACGACCGCCCACTTGGAGGACGAATAGATGCTCATCCGCGGGTTGGCCAGCAGCCCGGCGGCGGAGGCGACATTCACGATCCGGCTGGGGCGCCCGCCCTCGATCATGTCGGGCAGGAACTCGCGGGTGATGTGCATCAGGGCCAGCGCGTTGATGTTCATGGTGGCGGCGATGTCCGAGCGCTGGTCGTGCTCCCAGAAGTACTTGCCGCGCACGATCCCCGCATTGTTGATCAGGATGTCCGGCGAGCCGGCCTCCTCACGCGTCGCCTCGGCGGCGCGCTCGATGTCCTCGAGCCGGCTGACGTCGACCACGTGGGTGTGGATCTTTGACCCCCTGCCCTCCAGCTCGCGGGCGGTCTCCTCCAGCAGCTCGGCGTTCACGTCCCAGAGGATGACGCTGCTCGCGCGATCCTCCACGGCGAGGCGGGCGTACATCTTGCCCATGCCCATGGCGGCGCCGGTGATCAGGATGGTGGAGCCGGCCAGTGATTCGATGGTCTTGCTCATGCGTGTTCCTCCGTTGCTGCAGGGATGAGTTTGCCGGGGTTCATGATGCCGCGGGGATCCAGCGTGTCCTTGATGCCGCGAAGCACCTTGATGCCGAGTTCGCCGATCTCGGCGCCGAGGTACGGCGAGTGTTCGCTGCCCACCGCGTGGTGGTGGGTGATGGTTGCCCCGGCATCGACGATGGCCCGGGATGCGGCATCCTTGATCCGGGCGTTTTGGGCCAGCCCGTCCCGCTCCAGCCCGCCCAGGAAGGTGTAGTAGAGCGAGGCGCCGTCCGGGTACACATGCGAGATGTGCGTCTGGACGTACCCGGGGCCGCCGCCTTCCTCGATCGCCTCGAGGATGGCGGAGCGCACCGCCGCGTAGGTCTTCTCCAGTTGACTCCAGGTTGCCGCGGTTTCGAGGGTCTCGACGTAGACGCCGCGGGTGAGCAGCTCGTCGCGCAGGTACGGGGCGCTGAAGCGGCCGTGTTCCCAGGCGGTGGCGGGCATCGGGCCCAGGGGCATGCCGCCGGCCCGGCGCATGATGCGCGCACTTCGCCGCTTGCGCGCCCTGGTCTCGTTGGCCTCGCCCTCCCAGACGAAGAGGGAAAGCGCGGGGGTTCGCTGGCCGCGCAGGCGGAGATAGCGCGCAAGCAGGCCGGTCTTCCAGCCGCCGAGCTTGAAGGTCGCCGCGGTCTCGTCGGTGTCGCTGAGCCTGCACACGTGGGGCATGTCGCCGCGCACGCCGTCCTGCTCCAGCCGGCGCATGGCCCGGGCCCCGGCCTCGAAGGAGGGGAACGACCAGGCGCCGTAGGACTTGTGCTTGGGCACCGGGGAGATCTTCAGCGTGGCGGAGGTGATGACCCCGAGGGTGCCCTCGCTTCCCACCACGACGTCGAGCAGCCTGGGGCCGGCGGCGCTGCCCGGGGCGGAGGAGCCGAGCTCGCAGGGCCCGACGGGTGTTTCCAGGCGGACCGACTTGACCAGGTCTTCCGGCCGGCCGTAGCCGGTGGAGGCCTGGCCGGCGGAGCGGGTGGCCACGTACCCGCCGAGCGTGGCCTCCTGGTGGCTCTGCGGGAAGTGGCCGAGCGTGAACCCGTGGGCCTGCAACGCGGTCTCGATCGCGGGACCCCGCATCCCGGCCTCGAGGGTGGCGGTGCGGGAGACCGGGTCGATGTGCAGCAGCTTGTCCATGCGGCGCATGTCAAGGGTGATCACCCCGGCGAAGCCCGCGCGGACCGGGTCGACGCCGCCGACCACCGAGGTGCCGCCGCCGAAGGTCACGACCGCGATCCCGCGGCGGACGCACAGCGCCAGGATCTCCCGGATTTCCCCGGCGCTTCCGGGGAAGACCACCGCGTCCGGGGCGGCCAGGGCGTCGCCGGCGCGCAGGCGCATCAGGTCCGGCGTGCTTTTGCCGCCCGAGTGCAGGATGCGTTCGGAGGCCTCGGTGGAGACGTGCTGGATTCCGGCGATGTCCCGGAGTTCGGCGAGCGCCTCGTCGCCGAGTTGGCTTTCGCCCACGCGGACGGCGGCGAAGTCCACCGGAGGGTGGACCGGCTCCACCCCGGGGAGCTTCAGCGTGTTGCGCAGGTAGTCGAGGGCGCCGGCCGCCAACGGCCTTGCCCTGGCGGGGTCCCCCCAGCCGTACCAAACCGAGCGGGGAATTTCCTCTGTAATGTGCGTCACCATGGGATACAGTGTGACACATGTCGTCACAACGTACCATCATGCAAAGCGACGAAAAGTTGCTCACCGCCACCCGGGACTCGGTGATCCTCCATGGCGTGCGGAGGACCACCGCCAATGACATCGCCGAGCGTGCGGGTGTTTCCCGCATGACGTTCTACCGGCGCATGGGCTCGGTGGAGAACGCGGTGCTGCAGACCCTGACCCGCGAGTTCCGCTCCTACTCGACCTCCGTGCGGACCGGGACCCCCGAGGGAACCGGGCGCGAGCAGCTGGTCCACTTCGCCGTCGAAAGCGTGAAGGTGTTCGCCACCTCGCCGCTGCTCGCCTCCATCGGCGAGCGCGATCCCGAGTTCCTGATCCCCTACGTGACGGACAGGTTCGGCTCCAGCCAGCAGCTGATCCTTGACCAGGTCCGCTCGCTGATCGAACTCGGCGAGGCCGACGGGAGCATCGAGGCCGGCCCCGGCACCGCGACCACGCTGCTGCTGGCGCTGCAGGGCGTGGCGCTGTCCTCCAAGGTCCTGCTGAAGCTCGGGGCCTTCGAGGAGTCCCTGGCCGAACTGCGGAAAATGCTTGAGCGGTACCTCACCCCCGGGAGCGCATCATGAAAACGACGGACACCGGCAAGGCCGGCTCCAACAGCCCGTTCACGGACGGGACATGGATCAACGACGCCACTCGTGCGCGCGCGCTGGGCCACGTGGCCGCCAACACCGTCGACGTGGCCGTGGTGGGCGGCGGCATCACCGGCGCCGGGGTTGCCCTTGACGCGGTGAGCCGGGGGCTGAGCGTGGCGCTCATCGAAAGCAACGACTTCGGTTCCGGCACCAGCGGCTACAGCTCCAAGCTGGTCCACGGCGGGTTGCGCTACCTCACCAAGGCCGACTTCCCCGTCGCGTGGGAGTCCGCGGTGGAGCGCCGCTGGCTCATGCAGAACATCGCCCCGCACCTGGTGCACCCGCTGGGCTTCGTCATCCCCGACGCCAAGGGCTCCCCCGCCCACGAGGCCGTGGTCGCCGGGGCCGGCGTGGTGCTCTACGACCTGCTGCGCCGGGCCTCGGGACTGCGCGGCACCACGCTTCCCCGCCCGCAGCTGCTCTCCAGCCAGGCGGTCTCCGCCATGGTCCCGGCGCTGGAGGCCAAGAGCCTGCGCCGGGGGCTGCTCTACTGGGACGGACAGGTGTTCGACGACGCCCGGCTGGTGCTCGGCGTGCTGCGCACCGCCGCCGGGCTCGGTGCCCACGTGATGCGCGACGTGAAGGCAACGGCCATGGACGCCACCTCCGTGACGGCGAGAGACACGCGGAC
This sequence comes from Paeniglutamicibacter sp. NPDC012692, assembly GCF_042901625.1. Classification (NCBI taxonomy): domain Bacteria; kingdom Bacillati; phylum Actinomycetota; class Actinomycetes; order Micrococcales; family Micrococcaceae; genus Paeniglutamicibacter; species Paeniglutamicibacter sp. NPDC012692. Next base: position 135,818 of record NZ_JBIBDE010000001.1, on the reverse strand, counting down.
CGGCGAGCCCGTGAACATCACGGCGCGGGCGGTCGTGAACGCCACCGGCGTCTGGGCCGCGGGCTTCAACGAGACCCTCGAGCTGACCCCCAGCCGCGGGACCCACCTGGTGGTGCGTTCCGCGCGGCTGGGCAACCCCCATGCCGCGCACACCGTCCAGGTCCCCGGGCACTTCGGCAGGTACGTGATCGTGCTGCCGCAACCCACGGGTGTCGTGTACATCGGCCTGACCGACGAAGAGGACCGCCATGCAGACGGCCACCGGCCGGAGGTGCCGGAACACGACATCGACTTCCTGCTCGGGGTCGTCAACACCGCGCTGGCCGTGCCGCTGACCCGCGCGGACGTGGTGGGCACCTTCGCCGGGCTGCGCCCGCTGGTGCGGGACAAACACGTCGGGAGCAAGGAAGGAACCGCCGACATTTCCCGGCGGCATCTAGTCACCGACATCCCGGGGCAGCCTCTCACGGTGGTGGGCGGCAAGCTCACCACCTACCGGAGGATGGCCCAGGACGCGGTCGACGCGGCGGCCGCGCGGCTCGGATCCACGGCACCCAGCCGCACCAAGAACCTGCCGCTGGTGGGTGCGGCCCGCAGGAGGGTCCTCAGGGGACTCAACGCCCCGGCCCGACTCGTCCGGAAGTACGGGACGGAGGCGGAGACCGTGCACCGGATTGCGCTGGAGGACCCGCTGATGGCGGAGCCGATCTTCGACGGCACCGAGATCACCGGCGCCGAGCTGCTGTTCGCGGTGCGCGCGGAGGGCGCCTCGAGCATCGACGACCTTCTTGACCGGCGCACCCGTCTGGCCCTGGTGCCCCAGGACGCGGAACGGGCCCGCGAGCGTGCCGGACTCATCCTGGAGATCGGCTTCGACGCACGCAGCGAAGGAGCCGCGGGCAGCGAAGGCACGCACAGTCAGGAAACGGCGAAATGAGCGGATTCGCCGGCGGCCCGGTGCTGCTCCTGGTCAACCCGACGGCCGGGCGTGGGCGCGGGCTGCGCCTGCTGCCGCGGGCCGTCCGGGCTCTGGAAGCCGCCGGGTTCACGGCAACGGTTTCCGTCACCGACAGCCTCGATCAGGCCACCGAACGGACCCGGGCCGCGGCCAGGGGGTCGCTGGTGGCGGTCCTCGGCGGGGACGGCTTCCTCGGGGCCGCCGCGGCCGGTGCCGCGGAATCCGGCGCGGTCCTGCTGCCGCTGGCGGGCGGCCGCGGCAACGACACCATCAGGCGGCTGGGGCTGGACCTCGACCCCGCCAAGGCCATCGGCAGGATCAACGGCCTTGCCGTGCGCGAGCTGGACCTGGGGCTCGTCGACGGGCGGGCCTACCTCGGCGTGGCGAACGTCGGGTTCGACGGGCTGGCCAACGAGTACGGCAACAGCGCCCGGATGAACCTGGGCCCGTTCACCTACCTCTACGGAGGGCTCAAGGCCCTGGTGCTCTGGAGGAACGTGAGGTTCACACTCACCGTGGACGGGCGGTCCTCGACCTTCCCGGGGTGGTTCATCGCCGTGGGAAACGTCGGCCAGTACGGCGGCGGGCTGCGGATCTGCCCCGAGGCGAAGGCGGACGACGGCCTGCTGGACGTCGTCTCGCTGGGGCGCGCCACGGCCCTCGGCGTCGCGCTGACGTTCCTGCGCTCCTACCGGGGCAGCCACCTCCGGCAGGCCAACATCGGATCCTTGCGGGGGCGCACCGTGGAAATCAGCGCCAACAAGCCGCTGAACATCTACGCCGACGGCGAGATGGCCGGCCCGCTTCCGGCAACCATCCGGATCGGGACCCGGGCGGTCGGCGTGCTGGCACCCGCGGACTCGCCCGCGTTCGGCCGAACCCGCACAACAGGTTTCGAAGCCGATCCCGCCGTGGCCTAGACCCATGGCCGGAACCAAGCCGCCGCCGCGGCACGGGCCGCCGCGGGCCTTGAAAGCGGCCGTTGCCGGGAGGAGGATTGCGGCATCCGGCACCGGCGGTTCCGCCGCCAGGCGATTCCCGGCCCAATCCCTGCCACGTGGCAAGCCCGGGCCGCGGCCCGAGGCCAGGGGCCCGCGGAGCCGCTCCGAAACCCATCCCGGCACCGGGACGATCACCTCGGCGGGCGATGACCTTTGCATCTGGTTGCGGGTCGAGGGTTCCGCGGGAGTGGCAAACAACGAATGGGGTGTGATGACATGACGGTCAATCCAACGGCCGAGGGCGGGACGCCCGGCCCGGGCGCTGCTCGCAACACAGCCGTGGGCGGAGTCATCGCCCTGGCGCTGGGCCTCCTGCTCGCGCTGGTCGGCATCGGAGCGATCATCGGCGGCGCCGCCTCCGCCGCGGTCCTGTCCAAACAAGGACCGGACGGCTATCTCAGCACCCCGATGCGTGGATTCTCCGCCACGTCCTACGCACTGACTTCTCCCCCCGCCCGGATCGGCACCGACACGATTTCCCCCAACCTGGGCAGCCTGCGGCTCTCGGCCGAGTCCACGGCACCCGGCGGCCAGGTCTTCATCGGTGTTGGCCCCAAGAGCGACGTCGACCGGTACCTCGGCGGCGTCCACGCCACCGAGGTCACCGGCGTGGATACCTCGCCATTCCGGGTCCAGTACCGGGACATGCCGGGAACCGCCGTTCCTTCCCCGCCGGCCGGGCAGGGCTTCTGGGTCGCCTCCGCTTCCGGGCCGGGCACCCAGCAGGTGACCGTTGACCTGCGCAGCGGCGACTGGGTCGTCGTGATCATGAATGCCGACGCATCCGCCGGGATCACGGCCAACGTGCAGGCCGCGGTCCGTTTCGAGCTTTTCGGGGCGCTCTCCCCCGTCCTGTGGATCGTGGGAATCATCGCCCTGGCCATCGGCGCCGGGTTGATAGCGCTCGGCGCCGTCGCCCTCGGCAGGGGGACGCCCGGCCACTCGGCCTCGGGCCCAGCCACAGGGAAGGAGTACCCCGCGCGGCTTTCCGGGCGCCTTGATCCTCAGCAGTCCCGTTGGCTGTGGCTGGTCAAGTGGCTTCTGGCCGTTCCCCACTTCATCATTCTGGTCTTCCTGTGGATCGCCGTCTTCTTCACCACTGTCATTTCGGGATTCGCCATCCTGTTCACCGGCCGTTACCCGCGCCCGCTCTTCGACTTCGCCGTCGGCGTCCTGCGCTGGAGCTGGCGTGTCTCGTTCTACGCCTACTCGGCCCTGGCCACGGACAAGTACCCTCCGTTCACCCTGGCTTCCACCGACTACCCGGCCGACTTCGAGGTCGACTACCCCGAGCGTCTCTCCCGCGGGCTCGTCCTGGTCAAATGGTGGTTGCTGGCCATCCCCCACCTGCTCATCGTCTCCATTTTCACGGGAACCGCCTGGGCTTCATGGAACGGCAACGACGCCGGGGCCTCGTGGGACGCCAACGGCAACTGGGCATCCGACGTCGGGCGCGGTGCCGGGTTCTCCCTGCTGGGCATCCTGGTTCTGATCGCGGCCCTCATGCTCCTGTTCACCGGCCGGTACCAGCGCCCGCTCTTTGACCTGGTCATGGGAATCAACCGGTGGATCTACCGCGTGACTGCCTACACCTTCCTCTTGCGGGACGAGTATCCGCCCTTCCGGCTGGACCAGGGGCCGGACGACCCGGCCAGGGCAGACTTTCCCACGGGATTGGCAGCTCCCTCGCCGACCGGCACCCCGCCGCCGCCTACGGAGTAGCGGTTCCGATGAGCCCGCCGTTCCAGATGCCGCGCGGGATTCCCCGGGGTCCCAAGACCGGCACGTATGCTCGAACCGCCCGGGTGGAGGCGACACGCGCATTCGGGCATCGCCCCGGAGCGGCTTCCGTCCACGTTGCCAGCGGGGCACCCGGAAACGGCGAATGCGGCCCGGATCTCCGGAGCCGCATTCGCCGTCAATCATGACGGGGGCAAGATTCGATCGATGGCGCCCCTACCCGATTCGCCTGATCGCAAACGGGTGTTCCGGCGCCCTTGTCAACGCAGCGTTGCCTCAGCCAACGGCGACGCGCAGCTGGTTGCGCCACGGATCCTCGAAGCGCAGCTCGGCACCGGTGTGGTGGCTGGCGACGCCGGCGACCTTCAGGCGGTCGGCGAGCGCGCCCACCTCGTCGGCGTTCGGAACGGTGATCAGCACCTCGCCAAGGCCCAGGGTGTCCTTGCGCGGCCCTGCGCCGCGGGAGTTCCACACGTTCATGGCCATGTGGTGGTGGTAGCCGCCGGCAGAGACGAACAGCGCCTGGCCGTGGAAGCTGGTGGTCTTGGCAAAGCCGAGGGTGTCGACGTAGAACCTCTCGGCGGTCGGCACGTCGCCGACCTGCAGGTGCACGTGGCCGATTCCGGCGCGGGTCGTGCGCAGCTCGCTGACCGCCTGCTCGTTCAGGTGCTTGTTTAGGTAGTCGTTCGGATCTAGGTGAATGGTGTCCATGGCAATGGTGTCGCCGTCCCACTTCCAGGTGTCGCGCGGGCGGTCGAAGTACAGCTCGATGCCGTTGCCCTCGGGGTCGTTGAAGTAGAAGGCCTCGGAGACCAGGTGATCGGAGCTGCCGACAAACAGCGAGCCGTCGAACTGGGCTGCGGACAGCACGGTTGCGGCCAGGTCGGACTGGGTGTCGAAGAGCAGCGCGGTGTGGAAGAGGCCGGCTTCGCCGCGGCCGGGCAGGTTCAGTCCCGTCCCGTCTGAGAGGTGGACGAGTTCCAGGCCCTGGCGGCCCAGTCCCACTCCCTGCGCGGATTCGGACACGACCTCGAGGCCGAGCGCCTTCTGGTAGTAGCCGCTCATGTTCTTCATGTCGCCGACCTTGAGCATCACGGTGCCCATGGCGAGGTCTGCGGAGAGTTGGTCTTGGGTGGTGCTCATGGCTGCCGATCCATTCTGCGTGGAGGTGGGATTGTCCTTGCTCCAAGTATGGCACAATTTGGTTGAAGCTACAACCTTTTGCTATGCCGGGCTCAGTCGCCGCCCGCAAGACCCGCCATTTCCAAGGAATCCCGGGCCTGGACCGCCAGCCACAACTGCGCCACCGTGGACGTTTCAGCCAGGTCCAGCCCCGTGAGTTCGGCGATCTTCCGGATCCTGTAGATGACGGTTTGTCGATGCGTAAAGAGTTCGGCCGCAGCCTTTTGCGCCGACCGCTGGTTCTTGAGATAGGCACGCAGCGTCGACATCAGCTCGGCGCCGTGGGCGCGGTCGTGTTCCAGCAACGGACCCAACAGCCGGTGAACCAGCGCCTCGCCGTCGCGGTAACCGTTGAGCCCGAACCAGGAGGTCTCCGCCGAATACCGGACATGCCTTTCCCCGCCGGACCGGGCCATGCCAAGCGCCCACACCGACTCGCGCAATGCCCGCTGGAGGCCCTCCGCGCCCACCGGCGTGCTCAGCCCCAGCGAATCATTCCCGTCAATGACATGCAGAAGCGTTTCGACCGAAGCGTCTGCGGAAATGACCAGGTGGAGCCTCTCCCCGCCGTCGACGCAGACACTGTTGACCCCGTGGCGCCACAGCGCGCGATGCACCTCGGGCAAGTCGAACCCCTGTCGCGAAGCCAGTGAAAGCACCCGAACACCTTCCTCGGGGAGCGAAAAGTCCGCGAGTCGCCGGGCAGCCTCGGCGGCCCCCAGGCGTCCGCCGAAGGCCTGGAGCAAGAATTCGCCCCCGGTGCGATACCTGCCTTCCATGGCCAGCGCCGAGCGGGACAACCCCAGGCCAAGCACCGTGGCAGCGTGCAAAAGCACCACACCGTCCGGGGTCGACTCGGAATCCGGCAACACCACCAGCATCGCGTGTCCGTGTGTGGGAATGTCCATGAGCAGCACCGACCGACCGCCATCCTGGCTCCAGTGAAAATGCCGGGATCCGACCTCGGACTTCTCGCTGGCCTCGGCCACCTGCCGGAAAACCTCCCTCGGCAGCCCCCGGTCCCCGGGTTGCCAGGGGTGCAGGCACCTGCGGTCCACCACAAACAGCCGTGCGGAGATTTCCCCTCCGATGCCGGCCAACAGTTCGCTCCACGTTTCACCAGGAGTCGTGGCCTTGCGCAGCAAGTCGTAGACCCGCGCGGTTTGCTTGACCCTTCGGGATTCCTCCAGGAGCGCCGCCTCGGCAATGGACCTGGATATCGCAATGAACGGCAGGGGGTACGGCACATTGAGCAGGGGCAGCGGCAGCGAGTCGCAAGCCTCAAGGAAGTCATCGGTGAAGGCCGGGGCGTGCATCTTTTCGCCGACGGCCAGGCCGCTTGCGCCCGAGGCGACCAGCGCGCGTGCCATCTCAACCTGGCTCGACGCATCGGCGGGGATCGAAAGCCCGTTGGTCATCAAGAGCACCCCGCCGGAGATCCATTCCCAGAGGTTGGGAAGGTCGGAGGTATGCGACCAGGTGATGGAGTTTTCCAGCCCTGCCTCGCCCGCCAGGATCCCCAGGCCCAGGTGCGGCTCCGCGAGGAGCTCCTTCACGGTCATCGACATTCGGCACGCCTTCACATTCGGATACAAAGCCCACCCCATTGAATCCCGGCATTCATACAAATGTCTAGAGCGGTGTTTCAATTGTTGACACCCGTTGATTGATCGAGTGACGCCCGTCACCAATCATTGAGATACAAACTTCCCGCCCAGCCCCTGGGCACTTAGAGAAAGAAGGGTCGCAATGAGCTCCTCCGTTCATCTCATTGATGACGCGCCGCTGACCCGATTCCACAAGAAGCTGACCACCTTTTCCTCCGGCGGTCCGTTCATCGACGGCTACGCGCTGTCCATCATCGGGATCGCCCTCATCACCATGACCCCGGCGCTGGACCTGGGGCCATCGGAAATCGGCATGGTCGGTGCAGCCAGCCTGGTTGGAATCTTCTTCGGAGGCGGCGTCTTTGGCTGGGTGACCGACAAGGTCGGTCGCCACACCATGTACATCCTGGACCTGATCGCCCTGGCCGTCTTCTCCATCCTCAGCGCGTTCTCCACCGATATCTGGCAACTGGTGCTTTGGCGCTTCCTGCTGGGAGTTGCCATCGGCGCCGACTACCCCATCGCCACGTCGCTGCTTGCCGAGTTCCTTCCCAAGAAGCACCGCGGCCGGCTGCTCGGGGCGACGTTCGTGGTCTGGGCCATCGGCGCCGCCGCGGCCTTCGCGGTCGGCTACGCCCTGCGCGACGCGGGCCCCGACGCCTGGCGCTACATGCTCGCCAGCCCCGCGATCTTCGCCATCATCACCCTGCTCTTCCGCCTCGGGACACCCGAGTCCCCACGCTGGCTGCTCTCCCGCGGCCGGGTCGACGAGGCCCGCGCCGTCATCAAGAAGGTCTACGGCGAGAAGTACGACATCGAGTCCCTCGGCGAAACCACCGAAGACGGCAGCAAGCAGGCCAAGTTCACTGACATCTTCAACCGGAAGTTCTGGCGGCGGACGCTGTTCGTTTCGATCTTCTGGACCGCCCAGGTCATCCCCCTCTTCGCGGTCTACACCTTCGCACCGGACCTGCTGGCGTCCTTCGGCATGGACGGGGACGCAAACCTCTACGGCGGCTCGCTGCTGATTTCGCTGATCTTCGTCGTCGGCGGCATCCCCGGACTGTGGCTGGTCGAGCGCATCGGACGGCGCAAGCTGCTGCTCTGGTCCTTCGGCATCATCGTGGTGGCCCTCGCGGCACCGGCGTTCATCCCCAACGTCGCACCCCAGACGCTCTTCACCGCCCTGGCCATCTTTGCACTGGCCTCCGGCGCCTCGAGCTTCCTCGAGGTCGTCTACCCCAACGAGCTCTTCCCCACGGAAATCCGCGCCACCGCCGTCGGATTCGGCACGGCCATCAGCCGCGTCGGTTCCGCCGCCAGCACCTACCTCATGCCCGTGGCCATCATCTCCTTCGGTGCCGCCGGGGCGCTGATGATCGGCGCCGGCATCTCCCTGGTCGGACTGATCGCCACCTTCCTGCTGGCGCCCGAAACCGCCAACCGCAGCCTCTCCGAGACCACCTCGCGTGACGGCCGCTCCGAGGACGCGGAACACACCAACCTTGAACCACTCAACGTCGAACTAGAAGGAAAACTGTCATGAGCACCCACAAGCCGATCGGCCCCGTAGACGCCACCAAGGTACCCCGCTTCGCCGGCCTGGGAACCTTCGCCCGCCTTCCCCAGATCGACGCGGTCCCGGACTACGACATCGCCATCCTCGGCGTCCCCTTCGACGGAGGCACGTCCTTCCGGCCCGGCGCACGCTTCGGCCCCTCCGCGGTCCGCGAGGCCTCGCGGCTCCTGCGCCCCGGCTACCACGTGGAGCTCGACGTCATCCCCGTGGAAATGGCACAGGTCGTCGACGCCGGCGACGTGGCCTGCACCCCGTACAACATCACCCGCGCGATCGAGCAGATCGAGGAACAGGCGCTCCCGCTCCTGGCCAAGGACAAGCGCGTGATCGCCATCGGCGGCGACCACACCATCGCCCTTCCCATGCTGCGGGCCGTCAACAAGGTCCACGGCCCGGTGGCGCTGCTCCACTTCGACGCCCACCTGGACACCTGGGACACCTACTTCGACGAGCCCGTCACGCACGGAACGATGTTCCGCCGGGCCTTCGAGGAGGGCCTGCTGATCGAGGACAAGTCGATGCACGTGGGCATCCGCGGACCGGTCTACGACAAGGACGACTTCCTGCGCGACCACGAGTTCGGCTTCCAGATCATCCGCAGCACCGACATCGACGAGATCGGCGTCGCCGCGGCGATCCAGAAGGTCAGGGACCGTCTGGGCGACACCCCGGTCTACCTGTCGGTCGACATCGACGTCCTGGACCCGGCGTTCGCCCCGGGAACCGGAACCCCGGAAATGGGCGGGCTGCACTCCCGCGAGCTGCTCCGCCTCATCCGCGGCCTGAACGGAATCAACATCGTGGGTGCCGACGTCGTCGAGGTCGCACCGGCCTACGACCACGCGGACATCACCTCGCTGGCCGCCGCCACCCTGGTCTTCGACATGATGGGCCTCATGGTCAACGGACCGCAGTCCTTCGCCGAGGCTGGCGAGGACGAGCTGGAAGGCGCCGCGGTCTAACCCGTCCCGCACGGCAAGGTGTGCCGCCGATCCCCCGACGGGATCGGCGGCACACCTTTTGCGTCTGGTGGCGGGGCCGGCGTCCTACTGTCCGGGGGCCCGGTATGACGGCGTCTTCTGGGCCGCTTCGTCGATATCCTCGGGAGTCATGAGCGGCTTCAGGTGCAGGTTCACCGTGCCCGTCGAATTGATCAACAGCGACAGCGCCACGGCGCTGGCCTGGTCCGGGATGTCAAAGACCCCCAGGACGTCGGTCTCCCCGAACGCGTAGTAGAAGCTCTCGAGCGAGCCTCCCACGGACTTGAGGGCCGCGTCGACGGCATCGCGGCGCTTGGTGCCGCCGTCGCGCATGAGCCCCTTGACGCCTTCGCCCACGTAGTTCGCTTCGAACAGATACTTGGTCATGGTCTTTCCTGTCCCGTGAAGTCCGGGACGCGGGGATCCCACGGTGCGCACGACGCTCATGGTGGGAAGGTCCCGGAGCTGTTCCCCGCAATGGGGCTTCACGCACATGGTAGGCGCTCGGCTTCGCACAGACAACGGTTCACCGGGCTCCGGGCCCTACGCCCGCGCCGACGAACAAGCATCCGGGCAGCCCTTGGTCTGGCGGCCTTGCAGGGCCATGATGGCATGGTCGTGGGCCGACCCATTGCCGGGACCGGCAACCCTCAACCGCGCCGTCGGGGAAGCGCGCCACGCATCCAGGTACACCTCCGAAGGAGTCGCGGCATGAACTGGTGGGACGTGCTGATTGCCGTCGTCGGCGGCGTGGTCCTGGTCTACGCCGCGTTGCTGGTCTTGCTGGCTCTTTACGCCTGGCGCCACCCTGAGACGGTGGGATTCAAGGACGCCCTGCGCCTGTTGCCGGACCTGCTGGTCTTGCTGCGGCGCCTGGCCGCCGACCGGAGCCTGCCATTCGGGATCCGCGCCAGGCTTCTCCTGCTGCTTGTCTACCTCGCCTCGCCCATTGATCTGGTCCCGGATTTCCTTCCGGTCATCGGGTATGCCGATGACGCGATCATTGTGGCTTTGGTCCTGCGCTCCGTCATTCGCAGGGCGGGCGACGCCCCGCTGGGCCGGCATTGGCCCGGAACCCCGGCCGGCCTGGCCCTCGTTCGGCGGCTGGCAGGCACGGCTCCTCCCCCGTCATGAGCGGCACATGACCACACTGGCCGGCGGGCACGCCCAGTCAGGGAACCGACCACTCCTCGGTGCCACGGCACTCGATTTCGTACTCGCTCACCGGGCATTCAAGCGTTCCGTGTTGTTCGTCCGGGAGCTCACGCCAGGTCCCCCGGCATTCCGGACCGCGACCCGTGATTGCCACACGGAGACGACGGGAAGAGCGGCGAAAACTATGACCTCCAGCCCTGTTGGGGGTACTCTGCACCCAAGGTTCCGCCTAACATGAAAGAAGACTGCAGGGGCACGGCGGAACGCATCCGGTGAGGAAAGCGGGGCCGCTGGAGCGGCGCTTGGGAAAGCAAGAAGATGGTTCGGCGGCGGAAGGGCAGACAGGACGATCAGAGCCAGGGCGTCCGGATTCGGCACAAGCATCCCCCCGTTTACGTACGCAGCGATTTTCCCACAGCATGGCAGCGGAACCTCGGGCGCGGAGTCCCCGTCCGAACCGGCAACCGCCAGCCACCAGCACGCCGATGTCTCCGAAGGGCGGGACAGCTACTCCGCGACGGATTGATGGCAACGATGCTGCTCTCGGGGGGTGACCAGATAGCAACTGAGCTGAACCACGAGGTCCATCATGAGCGCTGCACCGCAGAATCCGGAGTCGGCGACTGAAACCACTGCAACCCCAGCGGCGGGGCCGCCTGCGGCGTATTCTCCGACCCGCCGCGCCATGGGCGTCGACGTTGCCAGGGCGGTGGCGTTGATTGGCATGGTTGCCGTCCATACCTTCCCTGTGCAGCACGTGGACGGCGCCATGAGCTGGCCCTTTGCCGTTTTCGGCGGAAGGGCCGCCGCCTTGTTCGCCGTACTCGCCGGGGTATCCATTGCCTTCGTTGAGAAAAGGTCCCGCGGCCAGCTCCACGGCCGCACGCTGGCCGCCGACAGGGCGGCATTGGTTGTCCGGGGCCTGCTTATTTTGTTGATCGGCCTGCTGCTGGGCCACCTGGAAACGGATATCGATACGATCATTCCCTACTTCGGCATCCTGTTCATTCTGGCCGTGCCGTTCTATGGCCGTTCCTCACTGTTCCTGCTGATCGCGGCACCGATCTTTGCGATCTTCGGATCCGTCCTCCGCCACCTGCTCAACGGCAAAATCCCCGAACAAGTCGATCCGGAGGCCGACTACACCCTGGTCACCGCAGCGCGGCAGCCGGTGCTGTTCATCCTCGATATGTTGGTGACCGGCTTCTATCCAACGATCTTGTGGATGGCCTACCTCTGTGTGGGAATGGTCCTCGGCCGCCAGGTACTCACGTCGAGGAAGGTCGCGCTCAAGTTTGTCGGTTGGGGTGCGGCGCTGGCCATCTCCACATGGGTGCTCTCGAAGGTCCTGCTGGGCCCCGCCGGGGGCATGCAGCGCCTGGTCGAGGCAACGCCGTCACTCAGCACGGCGGACATCACCGATCTGCTGATATACGGCCCGGAATCCAACTTGATGCCGAACACGACGTGGTGGTGGCTGGCGACGGTTGCGCCATACTCCGATTCCCCGCTGAACGTCCTGCACAATCTTGGCACGGCCGTGGCCGCCATAGGCGTCGTCCTGCTCCTGACCCACTCCGGCGGCAAGGTCTTCTCCCCCTTTGCGGCGATCGGGATGATGACACTGACCCTCTATTCGGCGCACTGCATCGTATTCATGCTCGAGGTCCTGGACGAAACACGGCCGGTGGTATCGCTGTGGGTCCAGGTCATCTCCTTCATGTTGTTCGCGATGGTGTGGCGCAGTTCCATCGGCAAGGGCCCGCTTGAATCCATCATCTCCGAAGCCAGCGACTGGGTCCGCCAACGGGTTCGGACACCCCGGGAGCGGCCGCGGAGGGGGAAGCCCGCGGCGGATCGGGCCGCGTCGGGGGACATCCGGATGACGGCACCGCTACGGCGTCCGGACGGAACGTCATGACGAACGACCGGAACGCCGAAGATGCAAGGAATGCCGGGCAGATCCAGCCGCAAATATGAGGTGGGTAGACGATGAAAACACTGATAGTCGGGGCCGGAGCGACGGGCGGGTACTTCGGGACACGCCTGGCCCAGGCCGGCCGCGACGTAACTTTCCTGGTCCACCAGCATCGGTTCGACCAGCTGCGCAACGGATTGCACGTCTATGGACCGGGATATGACGAGACGGTTCCGGTTCGCACCGTTACCGCCGGGCAGCTGGACGGCACCTACGACCTGGTGCTCCTGATGGTCAAGGCATGGTCCCTGGAATCGGCGTTGCGGGACATGGCTCCGGCCGTCGGGCCGGGCACCACCGTGCTGCCGCTTCTCAACGGCCTGGCCCACCTGGAAACACTCAACGAACGGTACGGCCGGGACGCCGTCCTGGGAGGAATCGTCCGAGTGGTGTGCACGGTGACCCCGGACGGCTCGGTATTCCAGATGAAACCACACGCCTCCATGACCTTCGGCGAGCAGGACGGGAAGCCGACGGAACGCCTGGCGCGCATCGGCCGGGAACTGGCGGCGCCGGGCTTCCGCATGTCCATCGCCGAGGACATCCTGGCCTCCATGTGGCACAAATGGTCGTTCATCGCCGCGGGCGGGATCATCACCTGCCTGATGCGTGGCACGATCGGCGATATCATGGCCGCCCCGGGCGGGAAGGAATTCGTGATGGACGTCATCGCCGAAACCGAGCGGGTGGCCGAAGCGGCCGGGTACACCGTCACGCCGGCCGCGCACGCCGCTAGCCTGGAAATGTTCACCGAGGAGGGCTCGGTCTTCACGTCCTCGCTCTACCGGGACGTGTTGGCGGGTTCCTCCCACGAGGGGGAACACCTGCTCGGCCAGTTCGCGGCCGTCGCTGACAGGGTCGGCGTGAAGGTCCCGCTGGCGCGGCTGGCCTTGACCCAACTGCGGGTCCACGACCAGGCCAGACGCCGGTAGCCTAGAATCTGGTCCGGACCACGGGCCGGAGCATTGGTCGGCCCCCGGTCCCCCGCGGTTTTCCGGCGCCCTTCGCTGGGCACCGGCCGAACCGCGAGGCCCGCCACGCCAACTGCCCGCCCGAGACATACCGAAATCTTGAGGAAAGAGCCATGACACAGACACCCATCGCCCCGCTGGAAGGCGTGCGCGTCCTCGAACTCGGCAACTACATTGCCGCACCCACGGCCGCCCGGCTGCTGGCGGACTTCGGGGCCGAGGTGATCAAGGTGGAGCGGCCGGGCACCGGCGACGAGCTGCGGAACTGGCGCCTGCACAAGGGCAATACGTCCATGTTGTACCGGACGATCAACCGCAACAAGAAGTCCGTGGTGCTGGACCTGCGCACGAAGGCGGGCCGCCAGGCGGTGCTGGAATTGGCGGCGAAGTCGGACATCCTGCTGGAGAACTTCCGCCCCGGCACGCTGGAGAAGTGGGGCCTGGGACCGGAAGTGCTCAACGGGGTGAACCCGGAGCTGGTCATCACCCGGATCTCCGGGTTCGGCCAGACCGGACCGATGTCCGGGAGGCCCGGATTCGCCGCGGTGGCGGAGTCCTACGGCGGCCTGCGCAACCTGGTCGGTGACCCGGACCGCGCGCCGGTGCGGGTGGGTGTCTCGATCGGCGATTCCATCGCGGGCCTGTACGCGGCCTTCGGATCCATGATGGGCCTTTTCCAGCGCGAAGCCAGGCGGCGGACGGCGGGTTCGACGGTCGGGCTGCAGGAGCGGATCATCGACGTGGCGCTGAACGAGGCGGTGTTTTCGATGATGGAATCCCTGGTCCCGGACTACGAGGCGTACGGCGTGCTGCGCGAGCGCACCGGCGGGCGGATGGAGGGCATCGCCCCCTCGAATGCCTACCTGTGCGGCGACGGCGCCAGCATCGTGGTGGCCGGCAACGGCGACTCCATCTACCAGCGCTACATGGAGACCATCGGCCGGCCGGAGCTGGGCGCGGACCCGGGGCTGCAGACCAACGCCGGCCGCTGGGACCGGCGGGAGGAACTGGATGCGGCCATCGGCCAATGGGCCGCGCGGCGCACCGCGGCCGAGGCCCTTGACGCCTTGGCCACGGCCGGGGTTCCGGCGGGGCCGATCTACACCGCCGCGGACATCGTCGCCGACGACCAGTACGCGGCACGGAACATGATCCAGAAATTCGATGTCTCCACCGGCGAGGAGACGCTCACGGACATCGGATTCCCGGGCATCGTCCCGGTGATCGGCGGGCAGTCGCTGCCGATCCGGAACCTCGGGCCGGACCTCGGCGAGAACACGGAGGAAGTCCTGGGCGGGCTGCTGGGCATGGATGCGGACCGGATCGACGCCGCCACCGGCCGCGGGGAAGGAACGAAGGCGTGAACCACACCCTGGAACCCCGCGCGGAACTGCGCGACGTCACCCTGCGCGACGGGCTGCAGCTGACCGGCAAGGTGCTCTCCGCCGAGCGGAAGGCGGAGACGGTCCGGGAACTGCTGCGCCTGGGCGTGCCGTCCATCGAGCTCGGCTCGATGGCCCGTGCCGACCTGGTGCCGACCATGGCCAACACCCTGGAGGTCGTCCGTGCCCTGACCGCGGCGGAACTGGAAAAGTGCTGGATCTGGGTGGCGACCCCCGGCCACGTGGCCAAGGCCGCCGCCGCGGGCGCACGGAACTTCCAGTACTGCCTCTCCGCGTCCGATTCCCACAACCAGGCGAACATCGGCCGCAGCACGGACGCCAGCCTCGAGGCGCTGCCACAGGCCGTGGAGCACGCCCGGAAGGTCGACGGACGGATCCAGCTGTGCATCGCCACCTCCTTCACCTGCCCCTTCGAGGGCCCCGTGCCCGAGGAACGCGTGCTGTCCATCGCGAACGATCCGCGGGCCGAGGGCACCTGCGACATTGTCATCTGCGACACCCTGGGCCAGGCCGTTCCGGCGCAGGTGGCCAGCCTGGTGGGCCGGGTCCGCGACGAGTCGCCCGCGCGGCGGATCGCCTACCACGGACACGACACCTGGGGCCTGGGAGTGGCAAACACGCTTGCCGCCATCGGCGCCGGAGCCACCCTGGTGGACGGGGCGCTGGGCGGGCTCGGCGGCTGCCCGTTCGCGCCGGGCGCCAGCGGCAACACCTCCACGGAAGACATCCTCTTCGCCACCCGACCCGGGTGGCTGACCCCGGACACCTTCGCCGGCCTGGTGCGGCTTTCCGAGGACCTGCTGGAGGAGCTCGGCGAACCCAACAGATCCAGGGCGGCCCAGGGAGCCCGTTCCAGGGCCGCCGCCTTCGAATGGGTCATTGGCTCCGGCCCTGCGCCCGGGGGTTCCGGGCAGTCGGCGTAGGGAAGCGGCCGCCGGGCATAACGACGCTGGCCCGGCGGCATCCACGGGACGAAACTCCACGGGATACGTGCCGAAATTCTGGTCTCTTGGCCACTAGCCAACGAACCGCGAACGTGTCTAGCCTAAAAAGGAATCTTGCGGGTAGGCCTAGTTACCCTAGGGGTCGATCATCGGTCGTTGGCATCCACATGAACGCCGTGGATGTCCGATTCAACTCCGGGGCTATTTGTTCTAGTCCCCCAATGCACCAGAGCCGGTGCCAGCCGTGCGCGTGATGAAGCGCTCTGAAAGGTCGTGGAATATCGTCGATCCGGTTATCCATGTGACGGCAACACCAAATGCCCGCAATATGGTTTCGATCGATGACTGGGCCTGACCGCAAGATTCCGGAAGGATTCGGACCCGGTTCCCGAGCCGAAGACGGGGACACTGTACTTAAGGTTGTGGCCCGGATGCATGTGCATCCGGGCCACAACCTTGTCCTGCCTTGTACTGCGGCGCTACTTGGAGCGACGGGTCTGGCGCGACCAGCGCACCAGGCCAATGGCGAGGTTTCCCACCGAGTTCACGATGCCACCGGCAACGATGACTACCAGCAGCCACCGTGCGATCCAGGTATCGTTCCAATCGGTGAGCAGGATGACCATGGCAAAGAACGCGGCTTCCGCGACACCCCACGCCAACTGGGTCTGCGGGCGCCATGAGAAGGGGTTGAAGAACTTCTTGATGCCCGTGGCCTCGCGGGCATCGGCCGCCATGCCGGCCGCAATCGAGCCGGTGAACCCCCGCGGTTCCACGGCCACGGCCGAGTCCGGGACCGGGGCCTGCTCCAGGTAGTCGGCCAACTCGGGCGGCTTGCCGAAGATCTGCAGCACGCGCTTGATCGCGTCGATGCTTCCGCTGCCGCTCAAGGCCTGGTCCAGCTGGCGGATTTGGTCCTCCGAGACGCCGAACTCGTGCAGCTCGGCGATGGCCTCGGTATCCGGTTCCGCCCATTCGCGCTGGAGGAACGCGGTGGCGTCGGCCGCCGGGGTCCCGGGCGCCGCGGCAATCACGGGTTCCACGAGAACCGACCACCCGTGGCCGAAGCCCGGGTAGCCGTGCAGCTTCCTGCTCTGGCCCTCGAACCAGAAGACCATGGAGAACCGCGGCCCCATGCGGCTGAGCATGATGGCCGGCAACGCGGACCTGGAAAGCATGATTTCGGGCATGTAGCCCTCGTGGACCGCAACGTCCGAGGACCCGGTGGAGAAGTACTTCCAGGCGGTCCTGGTGACCCCGGCAAACACGGCCACCTCGGACTCCCTGAAGGAGCCCAGCAGCACCGAGCGGCCCCCGCGGACGTGTTCCAGGCGGGGGTCCTCGATGGGTTCCCCGCCCTCGGCGTCGGCACCGTCGAAGTCTGCGTGGACCGCCCCGGTGCCGCGCTTGAGCGCGATGGCAAAGCCCTCGATCTGCTGGCCCAGGCTGGTGTTTCCATCCTCGTCGGCCATGACTATGTACCCGTCGGGGTTCACCGCGATCGCCATTTCGACGACGCTGAGTTCCCCCCAGGCCACCGGCGCGGCGAGCAGCGAAATGCTGCGGCGGGCCGCCAGCAGGTCGCGGACCCGCGCATGCGGGACGGCCCCGTCCTCCTCCTCGAAGATCAACGCCAGGGAGGCGATCAGCATTTCGGGCCGATCGCCTCCCTGGTTCCCTTCGGGACTACTTGCCAAGGAACTTCTCAAACCCCTTGGGCAGGTTCATGTCGGCCGGGTTGAATTCCTTGTTTCCCGCCCCGAAGGCCGCGCCGCTCGGGGCCTTCTTGGCGGCCGCGGCCGCAGCTTCCAGCTGTGCGGCCTTGGCCGGGTTGCCGAACTTCTGCTTCTTCTTGTTGGCGCCCTTGGCCGCGGCCTTGCGGGCACCGCCCTTGCCGCCGGGCATGCCCGGGATGGCTCCGCCGGAGGCCAGCTTCTTCATCATCTTCTGGGCCTCGCCGAAGCGCTCGAGCATCGAGTTGACCTCGGAGACGTGCACGCCCGAGCCCTTGGCGATGCGCGCGCGGCGCGAGCCGTTGATGATCTTCGGTGCCACGCGCTCGTGCGGGGTCATCGAGCGCACGATGGCCTCGATGCGGTCCATCTGCGACTCGTCGAACTGCTCGAGCTGCTGGCGGGAGATCTGCGCGCCGGGCATCATGCCCAGCAGCTTCTTCATCGAGCCCATCTTGCGGATCTGGGCCATCTGCGCCAGGAAGTCGTCGAGGGTGAAGTCCTCGCGGTCGGCGAACTTCTTCGCCATGCGCTCGGCTTCGCCCTTGTCCCAGTTGGCCTCGGCCTGCTCGATCAGGGTGAGGATGTCGCCCATGTCGAGGATGCGGCTGGCCATGCGGTCCGGGTGGAAGATCTCGAAGTCGTCCAGGTTTTCGCCGGTGGAGGCGAACATGACGGGCTTGCCGGTCACCGAGGCGACGGACAGCGCGGCGCCGCCGCGGGCGTCGCCGTCGAGCTTGGTCAGCACCACGCCGGTGAGGTCCACGGCGTCGTTGAAGGCCTGGGCGGTGTTGACCGCGTCCTGGCCGATCATGGCGTCGATGACGAAGAGCACTTCGTCCGGGTTGATGGCGGCGCGAATGTCCGCCGCCTGCTGCATCATCTCGGCGTCGATGCCCAGGCGGCCGGCGGTGTCGACGATGACCACGTCGTGCAGCTTGGTGCGGGCCTCGGCCACGCCGTCGCGCGCAACGGCCACCGGGTCGCCGGTTGCCGCCTCGAACTCGGAGGAGACGCCCGGGTGCGGTGCGTACACCGGCACGCCGGCGCGTTCGCCGTTGACCTGGAGCTGCTTGACGGCGTTGGGGCGCTGGAGGTCGCAGGCGACCAGCAGCGGGGTGTGGCCCTGGGACTTCAGGTGCTTGGCCAGCTTGCCGGCCAGGGTGGTCTTGCCGGCGCCCTGCAGGCCCGCGAGCATGATGACCGTCGGCGGGACCTTGGCCAGGTTCAGGCGGCGGGTCTCCCCGCCCAGGATGCCGACGAGCTCCTCGTTGACGATCTTGACGATCTGCTGGCCCGGGTTCAGCGAGGCGGAAACCTCTTCGCCCAGGGCGCGTTCCTTGACCTGGGCCACGAAGGCGCGCACCACGGGAACGGCCACGTCGGCGTCGAGCAGGGCACGGCGGATCTCGCGAACTGTGCCGTCGATGTCGGCCTCGGACAGCCTGCCCTTGCCGCGAAGGTTCTTGAAGGTGGATGTCAGGCGATCGGAGAGTGAATTGAACACGTGCCGTGCACTTCTTTCGTTGTGGGATTCAGGCGCGGTCTAACCCGCTGGACTCAACATCCAAGATTACCAAGTTCACGAGCCGGATTGTGCCGGACATGGCAGTCTAGGGGTGTGAAACTTGATTCAGGCGCCTCTTACGCGGTCCATGTACGCACGTTGTTGATCCTCGGAGCCTCCGGCGACCTGACCGGAAGGCTGCTGTTGCCGGGCCTCGCACGGCTTATCGCCTCCGGCCGGGCGCCCGGAATCACGCTGGCCGGCGCCGGCGCCCCGGGGTACTCCCCCGAGCTGTGGGCCGAGCGCGTAAAAACCGTATGTGAAGCGGCCATGAAGGACGCGACCGAGGCCGGGGCCGCCCAACTGCGGCAGGTCGTCGAGACGACCTCATATGCCGAACTGGACGTCACGGCGCCCGGCGAGCTGGCCGGGCTGGTCGGCACCCTCGAGGGGCCCGTGGCCCTGTACTTCGCGCTCCCTCCGGCCGTCAGCCAGAAGGCCTGCGAGGTGCTGGAGCCCGGTGAGCTGCCCGAATCCACGCTCCTGGTCATGGAAAAGCCGTTCGGGTCCAACGAGGAATCGGCCCGCGAGCTGAACCGCACGCTGATCCGCCTGGTGCCCGAACAGAACATCCACCGCGTCGACCACTTCCTGGGCAAGGGCACGGTGTTCAACATCCTGGGCCTGCGATTTGCCAACCGCCTGCTGGAGCCGCTGTTCACCGCCGAGCACGTGGCCAAGATCGAGATCTTCTACGACGAGGAACTCGCCCTGGAGGGACGCGCCGGCTACTACGACCGCGCCGGCGCGCTGCGCGACATGATCCAGTCCCACCTGCTGCAGGTGCTGGGGCTGCTGACCATGAATGCCCCCGCGACCCTGTACGAGCGCGACGTGCGCGACCACCTGGGCTCGGTGCTGCGCGCCACGGCCCTGGCCGGGACCCCGCAGGACTCGACGCGCCGGGCGCGCTACACCGCCGGCACGTCCAAGGGCCGGCCGGTTCCCGACTACGCCGGCGAGTCAGGGGTCGACGCCCACGCCAGGACCGAGACCCTGGCCGAGGTCACGCTGAACATCAACAACTCCCGCTGGGCCGGCGTCCCGTTCATCCTGAGGGCCGGCAAGGCGCTGGGACGGGTGCGCAAGGAGGCGATCGTGACGTTCCGCCCGGTGTCACACCTGCCCACCGGCTTCAAGGGAACGGACGAGCCGACCAAGCTGCGCATCGGGTTCGGGCCCGACACCCTGGAACTGGACCTGGACGTCAACGGCCCCGGCGACCTGTACACGCTGGACCGGGTGACTCTCGGCGCGGAGCTGAACTCCCCCGACCTGCTCCCCTACGGCGAAGTGCTGCTCGGGGTGCTCTCGGGCGATCCGACGCTGTCGGTGCGCGGGGACACCGCCGAGGAATGCTGGCGCATCGTGGACCCGATCCTGGCCGCGTGGGCCGCGAACGAGGTCCCGATCGAGGAGTACGCCGCCGGCGGGAACGGGCCGCAGGGCTGGGAGACCAACTGCACCCTGCCCCCGGCGCAAGCGCGGGCCTAGCGGCGACCCGTGCCCGCGCCGGCGCGGGCACGGGCACAGGTTCCAGGGCGAGATCCGTGCCGGCGCCGGCCGTGTGTTCGGTTAGCCCAGGTCGTTGCGCACGATCGCGCCCTGGGCGACCACCACGCGCACCTCGCTCAGGGCCTTGGAGGTTTCCAGCGGGTTGCGGTCCAGCACCACCACGTCGGCCACGCCCCGGCGGACAAGGCGCCCCACACCGTCGCGCTCCACGCCCAGCAACTTGGCCGGGGCGGTCGTGATCGACTGAAGGGCCTTCAGCGTGCCCAGCCCCGCCTCGGACAGGGCGTTGGCCTCGTCGCCGATCGGGGTGACGTCCGCACCGAAGGAGTCGGTGCCGCCGACGACGGTTACGCCGACTTCGTTGGCGGCGCGGGCGGCCTCGGCCAGGATCGGCCCGTATTCGCGGCCGCGCTCGGCAAGCACCGGGTTGCCGGAGTTGGCCATGCCGGCAATGCCGAAGAGCGTCGGGCTGAAGTACGTGCCCCGTTTGGCCATGCTCACCAGAGTCGCCTCGTCGACGAACACGCCATGCTCGATGCTCCTCACGCCCGCGGCCACTGCACCGGCGATTCCCTTGGCGCTGTAGGCATGGCACAGCACCCCGGCGCCCTTGGCGGCGTGCACGATCGCGGAGATCTGTTCCTTGCCGTAGACCAGCTCGCGCGGATCCTGGTCCGGGATGCCGGCGCGCGGGTTGGCGCGGGTCTTGATCACGGTGGCGCCGCGCGAACGGTTCACCCGGGTCAGGTACGCCAGGTCCTTCGGATCCGTGAGCTGCCTGCGCATGGCCGCAAGCGGTGCCAGGTCGGGGTCGGCCAGGATGGAATCGCCCTGGTCGGGGGAAACGAACAGGCCCGCCGCGTGCATGCGCGGAGCAAGGCCCGGGGCGTAGTGCGGCACCCGCGCCAAAGCGATGTCCTGGTAGAAACTGGACGAGCCGCTGCGGACAGTGGTGGCGCCGTGGCTGAGGATCAGGGCGGCGTCCTCGAAGGCCTGGGCGTGCACGTGGGCGTCGACGAAGCCCGGCAGGACGAACCTGCCATGCGCGTTGATGCGGATCGCTTTGGCCCCGGCATCGCGAACCGCCGTGCGGGTCTCGTCCCGCGTGCCTGCGGCCTGGACCACGCCATCGGCCAAGACCACGATGGCGTCTTCGGTGGCGTGCCCGGTGCCGGGGTCGATGAGCGTACCGCCCTCGATGATGACCGCACCCGGGCGCTTGCCTTTGCCGCGCTGTAGCGGCAACGAGACCGGCGAGGCTGCCGGTTCGGCGGCGAGGGCCCCGGCGGGGAGCATGCCGGCCATGCCCAGCCCGGCGAGCGCAGCGGCCCCGGCCAGCACATGGCGGCGCTCAAGCGCTTTGGAGGGAACGGGGCCCGTGCTGTGGTCGTGCTCGCACATGGGTTTTCTGCCTTTCGTCGGGAATAGCTCTGGCCCAGACTAGTGGCATTTCGGACAATTTTCCATAAATGGGATACCGAAAACGAAGTATTTCGCCGGAGGATTTCTCCGGGGGTGCCGCCAACGGCTCCTGATGGGGTTGGAAATAGCTGAAGACGTGGCGTCGCCCCAAGTCGTATCCTTGACCTGCCGGCACCTTCGGATCAAGGATTGAATCCCAAATCAGGGAAATGCACCCGATCGCGAAAGATTCTCGGCGGATCAAGGATTAACCCCGGAGGAACTGCGGTCCGGACCACTACGTCGCCGGATCGCCATTGCCCGTTGCCGACGTGCCGGTACCCTCGCCCATCCGGGGATGTTCCACCGGGCCGCGATCCGGGCCCGGTCCCTGGGCATCCTCGGGATCCGACCCGGCGCGCCACCTCCCGCGCACCACAAAGGTGACCATCGCATTGACCACCGCGACAGTTGGGACGGCGAACAGCGCCCCGGGGATTCCCGCAAGATAGGAACCCGCGGCCACGGCAAAGACGACGGCCAGCGGATGGATCTTCACCGCCGCGCCCATGGCCAGCGGCTGCATCACGTGGGCCTCGAGCAGGTGGACCAGCAGCACCCCGCCGAGCATGACCAGTGCCTGGATCGGCCCCACGAACACCAGCGCCACCAGCACCGCGATGGCGCCGGTGACAATGGCACCGATGACGGGGATGAAGGAGGCCAGGAACACCAAGATCGCAATGGGCACCACCAAGGGCAGTCCCACGAAGAAGGCGAACAGGCCGATTCCGACGCCGTTGCCGGCGGCCACCAGGATCTGCACCCGCACGAAACTTGTCAGCGTGTTCCAGCCCGCCTTCCCGGCGCCGTCAACCGCGGGACGGGCGCCGCGCGGAAAGAGCCGGACCGTCCAGCGCCACACGTTTGCCCCGTCGATCAGCATGAAAATCGTGGCAAAGGCCGTCAGCAGGGCACCCGCCAACACGTGGCCGGCCGTCTTGCCGAGCACCAGGGCGCCGCTGAAGATCTCATTTCCGTGCTTCTGGATTTCCCGGCCCAACTGCACCAGGAAAGCGTCGAACTGGGCGCTGGTGAACTGCAGGGGCGACGAGTCAAGGAAGTCGCGGAACTGCCTGTAGGCCGCCACCGAGCGCTCCTGGACCTCCGGCAGGCCCGCGTTGATCTGGGTTTCCACGAGCACCACCAGGCCGGCCATGACCCCGCCCGCGACGACCAGCGCCAGGATGATCGCCAGCCACTTGCGCCACCCGTGCGCCACCAGCCAGCTGACCGGGGGCTTGAGGAAGGCGGTGAGCAGCAGCGCGATCATGAACGGGACGACGATTTCCTCGAGCTGGGCGACCAGGAACACGAACACCGCCAGCACCCCGATGATGCCGAGCACCCGCCAGGCGCCCTTCCCCACCAGGTCGAGCCCGGGCGGAAGCGCCCGCCGCACGTTTCCCTCGCGCGACGGCAACCCGCCGTTCCCCTCCCGCTTCCCGCCCTGGCCCGTCGGTTGCATGTGCTTCCCTTCCCGGATCGGGTTCCGGGCCCTGATTAACGGGTTTCGGAACGCGCCCACGTGGGACGAATCTACCGCCCAGTTCTGCGCGGGCACCAGAGGGAATGGATCCGACTTTCGGCGCCGGACAAGGGCACGCGGCCGGCACGCGGTCCTCGACACATTTCACGCCACGATCCCCAAGTTGCCGTTCAATGCCAAGGTACCGACGGGTAGGGCATAACGTATGACGTGGATTACATGCTCAGTTGGGCTTAGTCTTGGCCCAGTATCCGGTAGCTTCGGCGAGCGCGCCACACCCCCGAAACGAAGGCTCGATCTTGAACGGCAATGCAACATTTCGGCACAGCAATTCCGCCTTGCTGGCGATCACCAGCGTTCAAGCTCCGGTGGTTCTCAGTTCCGCCGAGTTTGACGAGCGGCTGGCCCCCAGCCTCAAGCGACTGCGGCTCTCGCGCAAGCTCCTTGAGCGCGTGGCGGGAGTCGTCGAACGCCGCTGGTGGGACGCCGGGACAAGCTTCGACGACGCCGCCGTCGAAGCCGGCGGCAAGGCCCTGGCCGAGGCAGGCATCGAGCCCGGACAGGTGGGCCTGCTCATCAACACCTCGGTGACCCGGCGCAACCTCGAGCCCTCGGTGGCCGCGAAGGTCCACCACGGGCTCGGCCTCCCCTCCTCCGCCATGAACTTCGACGTGGCCAACGCGTGCCTCGGCTTCGTCAACGGCATGACCCTGGCCGCCAACATGATCGATGCCGGCCAGATCAAGTACGCGCTGATCGTCGCCGGCGAGGACGCGCAGCCCACGCAGGAGACCACGATCCGTCGGCTCAACGACAAGAACTCCACGCGCGAGGACTACCTCCGCGAGTTCGCGACGCTGACCCTGGGCTCCGGCGCCGCAGCCGCCGTCATCGGCCCGGCCAACGAGCATCCCGGCGCGCACCGCATCCTCGGCGGGGTCAGCCGCGCCGGCACCGAGCACCACGAGCTGTGCGTCGGCGGCCCTGCCGGCATGTTCACCGACACCAAGGGTCTGTTGGACAACGGCCTGAAACTGGTGGTCAACGCGTGGGACGAGGCACACGCGGCGGGCTGGAACTGGAAGTCGATGGACCGCTACGTCACCCACCAGGTCTCCAACTCCTACACCAACGCCATCATCAAGGCCGTTGGCCTGGTGCGCGAACGCGTCCCCATCACGTTCCCGAAGTGGGGCAACGTGGGACCGGCCTCGCTACCGATGACCCTCTCCCAGGAGGCCGCGACGCTGCGGCCCGGGGACCGGGTGCTGTGCATGGGCGTGGGTTCCGGGCTGAACACCGCCATGATGGAGCTGGCCTGGTGAACGAGGCCTTTCCCGGGGTGGATCCGGCGTGGTCCCGCCGTGTCCGGGTCCCGTCGACGTCGGCGGCGGATGCCCCCGGCACCGAACACGACTGGCACCTGCTGGACAACGGCCCCGAGCTGGAGTCCCGCGGCGTCACGCCGATCGGCACGCTGTTGTGCGTGCACGGCAACCCGACCTGGTCCTACCTGTGGCGCAGCCTGCTCCGGCACGTCGCGGACAACGGCCTGCCCTGGCGCGTCGTCGCCGTCGACCAGCTGGACATGGGCTTTTCCGCGCGCACCGGGGTCTTCCGCCGGCTCGCCGACCGGGTCAACGACCTGGGCGACCTCACCAATGCCCTCGGCTTGGACGGCCCCGTCACCACAGTCGGGCACGACTGGGGCGGCATCATCTCCCTGGGCTGGGCGCTGGAACACCGCGACCGCCTCGCGTCCGTGGTGCTGACCAACACCGCGGTGCACCCCGCGGGCCACGACCTTCCGGCCGCCCTGCGCCTGGCCACCCACCCCGCGGTGCACGGCTGGGGCACCACCACCAGCACCGCCTTCCTGCGCACCACGCTCGCCCTGGCACAACCCGCACTGCCCCCCGAAGTCCACAAGGCATTCATGGCGCCCTACCGCGGCGCAAAGCGCCGGCACGGGGTGGGCAACTTCGTCGCGGACATCCCCTTCGGCCCGGAACATACCAGCAGGCCCGCGCTGGATGCGATCGCCCAGGGCATCAGGTCGCTCGACGTCCCCGCCCTGCTGCTGTGGGGGCCCAAGGACCCCGTGTTCTCCGACCGGTACCTGCGCGACCTCATGGACCGGCTGCCGCAGGCCGCGGTGCACCGCTTCGAGGGCGCCAGCCACCTGCTGCCCGAGGACCGCGACGTGGCAACCCCGATGTTCGACTGGCTCGGGGAATCCACCCGCCAAAGGCCCGAACCCGCCGAAACGGCCGAGACTCCCGCAGCCGCGGAGTACCTGCCCATGCTCGCCGAGCTGGACGACCGGCGCAACGACCACTCGCCCGCCGTGGTGGACATCAACCCGCCAAGCTCCCTGTCGTGGTCGCAGCTGGGCAACCGCGTGGACGCGCTGGCCCGCGGGCTTGCCGGCATCGGGGTGCGCCCCGGAGACAGGGTCAGCCTGCTGGTGCCCCCGGGGACCGAGCTGACCACGCTGATCTATGCCTGCCTGCGCCTGGGCGCGGTGATCGTGGTGGCCGACGCAGGACTGGGCACCGCCGGGCTGGGACGCGCCATTCGCGGCGCGGGACCCGGCTACCTCATCGGCATCGAGCGCGCCCTCGCGGGGGCCAGGATGTTCGGCTGGCCCGGCGTCCGGATCGCCGCGGGCCCGCTGCCCGCCGCCAAGCGGAAGCTGCTCGGCGTCGCGCACACCGTCCCGGAGCTGCTGGAGGCCGGGACCCCGTCGCCGGGGGCCGCCGACACTCCCCCGGCGTTCGCGCCGGCCGACCCGGACGCCGACGCCGCGGTGCTCTTCACCTCGGGCTCCACCGGCCCGGCCAAGGGCGTGGTGTACACGCACCGCAGGCTCGCCGCCATGCGCGACACCCTCAGGGGCACCTACGGGCTGCGTGCCGGCTCCGGGCTGGTGGCGGGGTTCGCCCCCTTCGCCCTGCTCGGCCCGGCCCTCGGCGCCACCTCGGTGACCCCGGACATGGACGTCACCTCCCCGCGGACGCTGAGCGCCGCCGCACTGGCCGATGCCGCGGCGGCCATCGACGCGGACGCGGTCTTCGCCTCCCCCGCCGCGCTGGCCAACGTGCTGGAAACGGCCGGCTCCCTGGATGCCGCGCAACGCCGCTCCCTCGGAAAGGTCGCGCTGCTGCTCTCCGCCGGGGCGCCCATCCCCGAGCCCCTGCTGGCCCGGGTCCAGGGGCTCGTCCCCGCGGCCCGGATCCACACGCCCTACGGGATGACCGAGGCGCTGCCCGTCACCGACATCGACCTGGACGGCATCCGCGCCGCGGGCAGCGGCAACGGCGTCTGCGTCGGCACCCCCGTGGCCGGGGCGCGGGTGGCCATTGCCGCCCTGGCCACGGATGGCAGCGTCTCCGGCGTCCCGACCACCGCCGCCGGCCTCAGCGGGGAAATCCTGGTGCGCGCCCCGCACGTCAAGGAACGCTACGACAGGCTGTGGATCACCCAGCGGGCAAGCTCCTTGATCCCGGGCTGGCACCGCACCGGGGACGTGGGACACCTCGATGGTTCCGGCCGCCTCTGGGTGGAGGGCCGGCTCGGGCACATCCTGCGCACCGCCTCCGGCATCGCCACCCCGGTGGCCGCCGAACACGCGGCCGAATCCGTCGCCGGCACCGGGCGTGCCGCGATCGTCGGCGTGGGCCCCGCCGGGACCCAGGTGGGCGTCGCCGTGCTGGAAACCGTGCCGCCGGCCCGCCGCGCTGCGCCCGCCGGCCCGGAACTGGCCACCGCCGTGCGCGCCGCCGTCGCCGGCACCGGGCTGGAGCTGGCCGCCGTGCTGGTGGTCCCGGCCCTGCCCACCGACATCCGCCACAATTCCAAGATCGACAGGACCGCGCTGGCGGCGTGGGCATCCTCCACCCTGTCCGGCGGGAAGATGCGGACCCCGTGAGTGCGGTTCACGGCTCCGCCCCCCGCCGCGTGCTGGTCACCGGCGCCAGCGGGCTGCTGGGCGGCCGGGTCGCGGCGTTGCTGCGCGCCAGGGGGCACGCGGTGCGCACCTTCCAGCGCCGGCCCTCCGCCGGTTCCACCGACGAGGTGCTCGGGTCGCTCGGCGACGTGGCGGCGGTGCGCCGCGCCGTCGCGGACATGGACGCGGTCATCCACCTGGCGGCCAAGGTGTCCATCACCGGCGCCTGGGACGAGTTCGTCGCCACCAACATCGCCGGCACCAACACGCTCCTCGCGGAGGCCCGGGCCGCCGGGGTCCGCGACCTGGTGTTCGTCTCCTCCCCCTCGGTCGCCCACCTCGGCGCGGCGCTGGCGGGCGCCGGTGCAGGCGTCGCGGATCCGGAGCGCGCCCGCGGACACTACGCGCGCTCCAAGGCCGCGGCGGAGCTGGCGGCACTGGCCGCCGATTCGCCGGGCTTCCGGGTCGCCGCCGTCAGGCCGCACGTGGTGTGGGGCCCCGGCGACACCCAGCTGGTCGAGCGCGTCATCGCCCGGGCGCGGGCCGGGCGCCTGCCCCTGCTCGATGCCGGGGCAGCGCTGATCGACACCACCTACATCGACAACGCCGCGGAGGCGATCGTGCGCGGCCTCGAACGCATGGAGCACGCCCGCGGCCAGGCGCTGGTGGTCACCAACGGCGAACCGCGACCCGTCGGCGAACTCATCGGCGGGATCTGCCGTGCCGCCGGGGTGCCCGCCCCCGCATGGAGCATCCCCGGATGGCTGGCCCGAGGCGCCGGATCGGTGATCGAGCGGGCCTGGACCGTGGCGGGCGCACGGGGACTGGTCCGCGACGAGCCGCCCATGACCAGGTTCCTGGCCGAGCAGCTTTCCACGGCCCACTGGTTCGACCAGCGCCACACGCAGGCGGTGCTGGACTGGAGGCCGGCGGTCACCGTCGACGAGGGCCTGGCCCGGCTTGCCGTGCACTATGGAGGGTCCGGCCCCGGGACGGATCGCCGGGAATCCTGACCGGTTTCCGCACGTTTGCCGCGCGTTTTCCGGCGAGCGCCACGAGGAAACTCCCAGTGGGAGAAACTTTCCCGGGGGTGTTGCATTGCGCCCAACCACGCCTAGTGTAGGGAACATCGGCATTCGTTCCTCGAGCGGCCCCCTTCCCGGAGAGGCTTGGCATGGCACAAGAGTTTGACCCCGGACCCACGGCAAGCGCTCCAAGCCGCCCCGACCCGATGAGGGCGGGGGCACGGCCTGCCCTGATGGTTACGTGGTCGGTGAACGATACCTTTGGCGGGATGACGGCCATGTGCTTGAAGCGGGCAAGCCTCTTTCACGAGCGAGGCGTCCCCAGCGCCGTCGTTTCCTTCAAGGCGGAGCCGGCGTTCGCGTCCATTCGCTCCGCGCTCGTGGCAGCCAAGAAACTCCATCCCGACGTGCCGATCATCAACCTCCACGAGTACTACGCTTCCGTGGTCGAAGGGTCGGCTCCGGCACGGCAGGATCCCCAGGACTACAAGAACTTTGAGTGGAACCACCATTCGAGCACGAGACGCGAAGCGGACGGATCGATCCTTTATACGGAGCATTCCTCGCGGATACACGGGGGGATTTCTCACAGGGAGCACTTTCGTCCCGATGGAACCATCTATCTGACCGATTCGGTGCTCCCGCTCCCACACAATCCCCAGAAAACCGAACGGATCCTACGCCTGATTGACCCACAGGGTCGGGTTCGGGGCGAATTCGCCGGTGCAAGCGAACTCTACAAACACTGGTTGGCGGAGTTGGTCGGCGAGGCCGAGACCGACGTCATCGTCGACAGCAAGTTCTCCGCGGGTTTCCTCTGGTCCTTTGAACATCCGCTGGCCATGAAGTTCGTCAATTTCCACAGCACCCACGTTTCGGCGGGCGAGAACCCGCTCACCGGAAAGCTCTCGGATGCCCACCAGAGCATCATCGGCAACAGGGAAAATTGGGATGGAATCACGTTTCTCACCACATCCCAACGTCAGGCATTTGTGGAACGATTTGGCGACCAAGGCAACACCGTGGTCATCAGCAACCCGGTGGACGGGCCGGACGTGCTCCCGGATTTCGCGAAGCGTGACCGGACCAAGGTCTTGCACGTGGGGCGCTTCACCAAGGGAAAGAATGTTTCCGAGGCCATCGAGATCGTTCATGGCGTGGCCTCCGGCGGGACTCCCGTCAGGCTGGATCTGCTCGGTGAAGGCGAGCAGCACAAGGAACTCGCCGAGCTGGTCCGGCGTCTGGGGATGGAAGATCTCGTCCGCTTCCGCGGCCATCTGGAAACCGTGGAAGACGAACTTGCCACGGCCAGGGTGCTCCTCCTCTGCAGCAAATTCGAAGGACAGTCCCTGGCGCTGCTCGAGGCACAGGCCGCGGGGTGCGTACCTGTTTCATACGACGTGGACTTCGGGCCACGCGATGTGATCCAGCAGGACACCACGGGATTCCTGATTCCGTTCCAGGACCGCGAGGCCGCCGTCCGAGCCATGACGCGACTGCTGACCGACGATGCGTTGTGCGAGGAAATGTCACGCAACGCCTTCAACCTTGCCAAAAATTACACCAGCGATGAAATCTTCGGCCAATGGATGCACGCCCTGGATTCGGCCAGGGCCAAGCAATCCGCGCGAAAGGCCATGGCCGGCATCAAGGCAAGGCTGTCCGCAATTCGTTTCCACCCGGACGGAACATTGGAGATTGAGGTCGGCACCGAAATGGCGGGACTCCAGCTGGACGGATTGGAGCTCGTGCTCACCCAACGCGGGAATCCCGATACCCCACCGGTGAAGTGCGGACCATGCAGGGAAATCGATGGCGGTTTCGGGTTCCTCATACCGACGGATCTGCGCACGAGAATCCCCGGCGACGGACCCATCGACATTCATGTGCGCTTTGAAACGGATGGCATTGGCCGCACCGTGAGGTTGGGCGCCGACAGGAAACCGGTGGCCTATCCATTCATGACCGCCTATGGGAATCTCAGCTTCAAGTAGACGGCTGCTAACGCCAAATCCGAAAGGAGGAATGTGCCTGAATTCTTCGTCGCGGACTCGGGCACCCCGGCCAGACCCGAGCGGTGCCGCGCGGATCGGAACGGTCGCCGCTTGGCGGGTAAATCCCTCGTTCCGCTACGCCTCGACCATCAGTTCAGCCCAAGTCCCAACTGGTATAGTTATAGCGCTAAGCGGCCGTGACGGTGATTATTGTCATGTTCGACCCCTTGTAGGTGGAACCCAAAGACAAATGTGTAGTCGCTACTCAATTCACCGCTACAGCACTTGGTTCTTGTCAAAACCAAACAGCACCAAAGAGCATCCCACGGCAAATTTCGGGACGGGTTCAGCCAACACCAATCGCTGATTCCTTTTCCCTTTGAAGCCTTACCGGCTTCAATGGTGACAGCAACCAACACAGACAGGTGTCTCGCGTGAAAGATTGGCTAGGCCAACGGTTGTCGGCAATGATTTCGTCGCCAACCGGAATAAAGGTACGGAGATCGTTGGGCGTCGGCCCCGCTCCGGTGGCAAATCACGAGATGGACCAGATCCATGTGGCGGGGGAAGTCGTCGTCTATTTCAGCGACGTGCCAAACCGCGCCTACCAACTGGAACAGTGGCTGCCGGCTCTCGAGAACCTCAACAAGGTGCACCCTGTCGTGCTGGTCTTCCGCAAGGTTCCAACGATGCGTCAGTTCCGTGGCCTAACCACCTTGCCCAAGATCTTCTTGCGCAGGTACGACGATCTAGTCAACTTCTACAAGTTCAACGATTTCAAGGTCTGCCTCTACGTAAACAACGGCGTGGCCAATTTCCAGTCGTTGAGCGCGCCGGAGCTGGTCCATGTGCATGTAAACCACGGAGAAAGCGACAAGCTTTCCATGGTTTCCAACCAGGCCAAGGCCTACGACAAGACTTTCGTGGCGGGGCCGGCTGCCATCGAGCGGCACCAGGCTGCCCTGATTGATTTCAACTTGGACAGCCTGGTCAAGGTGGGCAGGCCGCAACTGGACAGTTCCTTCAAGTCGCCCCTTCCCGCATTCTCGGGAAGAACCGTGATGTACGCCCCCACTTGGGAAGGGGAAAACGATGCCAACAACTACACTTCACTTGAAATCTTCGGCGAGCGGATCATCACCTCGCTTGTTTCCCT
The DNA here is from genome assembly GCF_042901625.1 of Paeniglutamicibacter sp. NPDC012692. Taxonomy (NCBI): domain Bacteria; kingdom Bacillati; phylum Actinomycetota; class Actinomycetes; order Micrococcales; family Micrococcaceae; genus Paeniglutamicibacter; species Paeniglutamicibacter sp. NPDC012692. The sequence continues at coordinate 104,431 of NZ_JBIBDE010000001.1, read as the reverse complement.
GCCGAACACGCGGGTCATCTACAAACCGCACCCCCGGATTTCCACGACGACAAACAAGGACATGGCCGCCGCGAACGCACGCGTGATCGAAATCCTGGGTGCAAACCAGGTTGCCGGCGGAAAGCACATCGTTGATGATTCAAGCAACATCCTCGACCTGTTCGAGGGCATCGATGTGCTGATCACCGACGTGTCCAGCGTCGGGCTGGACTTCCTCTACCTGCACCCGGACCGGCCGCTGATTCTGACCGACCGCAGGAACGACATCGACCTGCTGCACCGTGAAGTTCCGGTCAGCCGGTGCTGCCCCGTCATCTCGAAATCCACCGCGAATCAACTGCTCTCGACCCTCAGCGACCACTTCGATGGTTCGGAAAACGTCGAGCAGCGCCAGGAAATGCGTTCCTTCTACTTCGACGAGTTTGAGAAGGGCCAGTCGACGACCGCGTTTATTTCCGCGATCGCCGGTCTCATCGCTGACCGCCGGCAGAAGCTCGATTCCAAGGCACGTGGGTCGGTCGTTCCAAGGCCCGAGTAGCCGCTAACCGGCATTCGCCGCAGTTTCACGAAGCAAACGGAGATGCCGCGTTGTCCCAGCCTTGAAGGCTGGGACAACGCGGCATCTCTTGTTCTTTGTTCAGACGGCTGCCATTCCACGCTCGCCGGTGCGAACGCGTATGACCTCCTCGACGTGGCTCACCCAGATCTTGCCGTCCCCCGCATTTCCGGTGTTCGCCGTGGAAACCAGGACATCCAGTATGTCGTCGCACAGGGCATCTTCGACGAGTACCTCCAAACGAACCTTCGGCAACAAATCCACCGTGTGGTCGACGCCTCGATAGACCTGAGTATGGCCTCGCTGGCGGCCATAACCGCTGGCCTGGCTGACTGTCATGCCCTGCACCCCATAGGACTCAAGGGCGGCGCGAATCATATCGGTTTTTTCCGGGCGAATAATCGCCGTCACGAGTTTCATGCGTTGATCTTCTCCTTGGCAGGTTCCGTCTTCTTTCCGAGGTCCTGGTTCTTCAGGTGGGCCGAGGTGGCCGGGTGCGGAACGAAGGTTCCGCCGGTTCCGAGACCGCCGAATTCGTAACCCGTTTCCGCGTGCTGCATGAGGTCGATGCCGGCAACTTCCTGTTCCTCGGTGACCCTGAAGCCCATGGTCTTGTGGATGGCCAGGCCGATGATGGTGGTCATGATCGCGGTGAACGTCATGACAACCACGCAAGCGACCAGCTGGGCCCATAGTTGGCCGAATCCCCCTCCGTAGAAGAGGCCGCCTCCAACACCCTCCACCGGAAGCGCGATGAACCCGAGCGCCACGGTGCCAATGACACCTGAAACCAGGTGGACACCCACAACGTCCAACGAGTCGTCATAGCCCCAGCGGTACTTCAGTCCCACGGCCAGGGCCGATACCACGCCAGCGACGAGCCCCAGGCCGATGGCCGCCACGGGCGAGACGTTTGCACATGCGGGGGTGATGGCCACCAGGCCGGCAACGATTCCCGATGCCGCGCCCAAGGACGTGCTGTGGCCGTCGCGGATACGTTCAACCACTAGCCAGCCCAACAACGCCGCGGCCGGAGCTGCCAGGGTGTTGATCCAGATGAGCCCGGCTTCCTCGGCGGTGCTTGCGGCTCCGCCGTTAAAGCCGAACCAGCCGAACCACAACAGCGCGGCTCCAAGCATCACCAGGGGAATGTTGTGGGGGCGTTGGCTCGGATCCTTCCCGAATCCTCGGCGCTTACCCAGGATCAGGGCCAGGATCAGGCCGGCCATGCCGGCGTTGATGTGGACGACGGTGCCGCCTGCGAAGTCGATGGCCTCTCCGACAACCGACCCGATGGCGCCGTCGGCACCAAGGATGCCCCCGCCCCAAACCCAGAAGGCGATCGGTGCATATACGAGTGTCACCCAGACCGGAACGAAGACCAACCACGCGCTGAACTTGGCGCGGTCGGCGATGGCACCCGAAATCAGGGCCACCGTAATGATCGCGAAGGTGGCACCGTACCCGGCCGCAATGAAGCCGTCGGTTCCGATCAGCGATTCCATGCCGAAACCGTCAGCCGGGTTGCCCAGCAGCCCGGCGACGTTTGCGCCCCCGCCTGCCATCGAGTTCCCCCAGAGGACCCAAACCACGGCAACCAACGCCACTGCGGAGAAACTCATCATCATCATGTTCAGGACGCTTTTGGCACGGGTCATCCCGCCATAGAAGAATGCCAGTGCAGGTGTCATCAGCAGCACAAGTGCCGCACAAACCATCATCCACACCTGAGTGGTTGTTAGCTCCATGTCCAACGCCTCCCGAGATCGATGGCGAGACCTTCTCGCCTTGATTCAAGGATTCACGTCCGGTGTTTCAGGTTTTCCAGCGCCTTGTTTCACCGCGGTTACGGAAGAACCGCTGGCGTAAAAGGCTGGTGTCGGGCGGGTTGCGACGATGTTACGGGACTCACTCCGGCATCCACGGATCGTTCGGGATCCCGGATGACCTTGTTGAGTTTCGTGGCCAGGTACGGAATCAACGATCGCACGTATGTCGCGGTCAGGTGCGACCCGTCGATGTACGCAATGACGGAGCCGATGATGGCCGGGCAAAAGTTGTCCCGGCAAAAGAATTCCGACATGTCGACAACCGACGTACCGCCAACGGCCATGCTCCTTGCGGCATCGGCCAACGGGTCCATTGAGTTCCATGTTTTCGGGGTTCCCGAGCAATCGGCCAGCGGTTTCTTGCTGGAAGCAATGCAATCGGGAATGTTCGGCACCGTGTTCCCGGGGAAGGGACTGTCTCGAATCACCACGATCGGGGTTCCTCCCGCCGTCCATTTTTCAAGGTACGACTCATACCCGGTGATGGCCTTCTCCCGCGTTGTCGCGAAGGTCTCCCCGTGGACCGGCAAGGACTGGCGGGCCGCGGCGATGATCAAGTCGAACTGCCCATGTGCCGTCCGGTCCAGGACCCACTTCCCGAAGTCCAGGCAGCCCTCGGCACTGGCGTCGGAATCAAAGGCCAGCTCGGAATCGGTGGGCGAACAGCGTGACGCCATGAACGTGGAGATCGTCCAGTCCCGCTGCTTGGCGATCTGCTGGAGCGCGGGCAGCCATTGCCCTGCGTGGGAGTTCCCGACCAATGCGACCTTCGTGTTGCCGTTCCCGTACGTACAGACGGGTCGGCTATCGAACTCTCCCTGGGACCAACATTTGTCGGCGTACGCGTCCGACCTGTCGTTCTTGGCTGCGGCCGGTTCCGGGACGAGTGGCCCTTTGTCGCTATCGGCACAATCGTTCACCATGGATGCGGCGCCGAAGCACTGAACCCCGACGTTGTCCTTGGCTTCCAGGACTTGGCTGGCCACTTCGGCAGGAGTCTGCTCGCGCTGGGCCGCCGCTCCCACCAGGGCGCCGCTGATAAGCCCAATCCCGAGGGATCCGGCCAGGAGAAACCTGCCGCCCGTCATGATCCTGGATCGATCCAGGCTCCTTCGGAAGTTGTCTTCGATCAGCACCTTCGTCAGCGCGGCCATGAACACCGTCGCCCCGGCGATGCCGAGTTTTTCTGGCCAGTGGAGGGGCCCGATGGCAAAGGGCAGGAGCACAATCAGCGGCCAATGCCACAAATAGATCGAGTAGGAGTGGTCCCCCAGGAATCTCGAGGGTTTCCACGCCAGCACCCGGGTGGGGGAAGTCTCGGCTTCCGCGTGCGCCCATATGACCGCGGCAGTGCCGAGCACCGGCAATGCGGCAGCGGAACCCGGGAACGGGGTGGTGCTGCCATAGGCCACGGCGGCATAAAGAATCGCGGCCAATCCCGCCCAACTCAATGCGGAGGCCACGTGTGAATGCCGGAAGTCCTTCGAGGCTGCGGGGATCAAGGCGATTGCACCGCCCGCCGCGAACTCCCATCCACGGGTGAGCGTCGAAAAATACGCGATGCCCGGCTCGTTGCCCGTCAGATGGATCGAGTAGCCAAACGAAAGCACCATGAGGCACAAGACGCCGTACCGGGCGATCAGCACGCGCTTGGCTCCCAGCGCGGATCCGGCGATGAAGAGCCCGCCGATGACGAGCGGCCACAGCAAGTAGAACTGCTCCTCAACGGAAAGCGACCAGAAATGCTGGACGGCCGACGGTGCGTTCTCCGCGGTCAGGTAGTCGACGCTCGATGCCGCCAGGCTCCAGTTCTCGACGTAGAACGCGGCCGCCACGACCTGGCTTCCCCAATCGCGCCATAGCGTGTCCGGCGCGAACAGCCTGATTCCGAGCAAGGTCGCCGCAAGCACAAAAAAGGCCGCCGGCAACAGGCGCTTCACCCTTCGCATCCAGAATGACCAGACATCGCGTGCCCCGACCGGGGGATTCCGCACCAGGTGCGAGGTCATGAGGAATCCGGAGATCACGAAGAAGGCATCGACGCCGACGAACCCGCCGGCGAGCGCCCCCGGCCACAGGTGGTAGATGACAACCAGCACGACGGCGACGGCGCGCAACCCCTGGATGTCGCCCCTCAGGGCGCTCTTGGCAACATGTTTCATTGGCAGGATATCCTTCGGGCTGGCTAGCGGTGGCGGTGCCCTTCACTCCATTCGCATGCGTTCGGGATTCTCCCCCATGGTACGCGCCGGACCGGGCGCCAAGAATGCCCCGCGCCCGATTCGCCCTTAAACACGGAGGTGCGGATACCCCTCCATCGAGGAATACCCGCACCTTGCCGCTTCGACGACTTAGTCGAGCAACGCGTCCACGAATGCCTCGGCGTCGAACGGCGCCAAGTCGTCCGGGCCCTCGCCCAGACCCACAAGCTTCACCGGGACACCGAGCTGGCGCTGGATTGCCACGACGATGCCGCCCTTGGCGGTGCCGTCCAGCTTGGTCAGGACGATGCCGGTGACGTTCACGACCTCGGAGAAGACCCGGGCCTGGTTCAGGCCGTTCTGGCCGGTGGTGGCATCCAGGACCAACAGCACCTCATCCACGGTGGCCTTCTTCTCGATGACCCGCTTGATCTTTCCGAGCTCGTCCATCAGCCCGACCTTGTTCTGCAGGCGGCCGGCGGTGTCGATCATGACGATGTCGACTTCCTGGTCGATGCCCGCGGAAACCGCCTCGAAAGCGACGGATGCCGGATCCGCGCCGTCGATGTCGGACTTCACGGTCGGGACACCCACCCGGTCCCCCCAGGTGGCCAGCTGTTCGGCGGCCGCGGCGCGGAAGGTGTCGGCCGCGCCCAGGAGGACGTCCTTGTCCTCGGCCACGAGGACGCGTGCCAGCTTGCCGATGGTGGTGGTCTTGCCCACGCCGTTGACGCCGACAACCAGGATCACGTTGGGGCGGTCTGCGTGGCGCACGGGAATGAAGCTGCGGTCCATGGAGGGATCCACCAGCTTGATGAGTTCCTCGCGCAACATGTCGTGGACCCGCTGCGGGTCGCGGCTTCCCTCGATCTTGACGCGTTCCCGCAGGGCGTCGACCAGCTCGAGGGTCGGCTCCGTGCCCAAATCGGCCAGCAGCAACGTCTCTTCGATCTCGTCCCAGACGTCTTCGTCGATCTTGTCCTGGCTCAACAGGGCCAGCAGGCCCTTGCCCAGTGCGTTGTTGGATTTGGACAGGCGGGCGCGCAGGCGGGCAAGGCGCCCCTGGACCGGCTCCGGGACCTCCGTCGGGACGACGGCAGTTTCGGCGGGTTCCTCCACGACGACGGCGGCTGGCGCCTCGGCCGCTTCGGAAGGCGCAGTGGCAGCGGGGGCTTCCGTCGTGGTTTCGGGTGCGGTGAGAGTGGTCGCTGGGTCGTTGGCATCACGCGGACCGGTGTACGTTCCCTTGGGCGCCTTGCGGCCGCGCACGAGGAAGAATGCAGCACCAATACCGATGATGGCGACCACTGCGACTAGGACAATGATCAAAGTTAGTTGTTCAGACACTGCACTAGCTTCTCACACACTAAACTGGTGGAACCTATGTCTACGAATGCCCCGACGCCCAGTTCCTCGGAATCGACCGATCCAACGTCCCCCGAGCAGCGCCCGTCCGTCCCCCGTGAAATCCGCGTATTGGTCGCGGCCGCCTTTGTCATTGCGCTGGGATTCGGCCTCATTGCCCCCATCCTCCCCCAATTTGCAACGAGCTTTGACGTCGGAGCCGCGGCTGCCAGCGTCATCGTGAGCATCTTCGCTTTCACGCGGCTCGTTTTTGCGCCGGTCAGCGGCAAACTCACGGACCGGCTCGGGGAACCCGCCGTTTACGTCACGGGCGTGCTGATCGTCGCGGCGTCGACAATCCTGTGTGGCTTTGCCCAGGACTACACGCAGCTCCTGGTGTTCCGCGGCATGGGGGGCCTTGGTTCAACGATGTTCACGGTCTCTGCGATGGCGCTGATCGCCCGATTGTCTCCCAGGGAAATCCGCGGCCGCATTGCGGGACTCTATTCCGGGGCGTTCCTGCTGGGCAACGTCGCGGGCCCGGTCCTTGGTTCCCTCATGGCGGGCATGGGCTTCAGGATCCCGTTCTTCATCTACGGGGGCTCCCTCGTCGTGGCAGCGGCGATCGTCTACTTCTCGCTCTCCCATTCCCGCACCGCTCCGGTGGACAACTCATCGGGAAAGCCACCTGCCATCGAACGCATCCCGCTTGCGGAAGCGTGGGGTGCCGCGACGTTCAAGGCCGCCCTGGTGTCCGGATTCACCAACGGCTGGATGGCATTCGGGGTCCGCATGTCCTTGATCCCGCTATTCGCCGTTGCGGCGTTCGCCACGCAGGGCACGCTTATTGCTGGCTTGGCGCTTGCGATCTTCGCCGTGGGCAACGGCGCAGCCCTGTTTGTCGCGGGCAGGTTCACCGACACGCATGGCCGCCGCCTGCCGATCCTGATCGGGCTGACGGTGGCTTCAATTTCAACGGCATCAATCGGGTGGGTCGACAACATCCCGCTGTTCATTGCCCTGTCGATCACCGCCGGCATGGGCACCGGCCTCATGGGCCCGGCCCAACAGGCCGCCATTGCCGACGTGGTGGGCCAGGGCCGCAACGGGGGCAAGGTGCTTGCGACCTTCCAAATGGCCACGGATTTTGGTTCGATCATCGGGCCCATCCTGGCCGGACTGGTTGCCGACCAAGCCGGATTTGGCTGGGCCTTCACCATCAGTGGCGCTTTGGGACTCATCGGAGTGTTGGCCTGGCTCCCCGTCAGGGAAAACCGCGGACAACCCGAAAGCACCCGAGCTTCGGAAAGCTAGGGGCCGCTCTGCGGAAATGGGCGGTCACGACGAACGTCCGTATTCCCGGCAAGGGCCCGGTGCGCCCTCAAGGGGCGGCTACGGTTGATCGCCGTGGACTATTGGTTGAAAAGCCCGCGGGTTTTCCCACCAGCCACCCAAAGTGTTTGGTGCATCATGACTCGTTGGCCATCGGTGGTTGCTTGACGGGCTGAAGGCTGAAATTGCCGTGCTTGGTGCTGTATGGCCTGAGTTTGCCGTTGGTGGAAAAGGTCGGGTTTGCTCCGCTCGCAGCCCGCCTTGGACGGCCCGTGTTCTCCCCTGCCGCAGGCTTCACCAAGAAGTCAACGATTGCGTCGCCTTCGGGAATCCCGGAAAGAGTGCCATCAAATTTGCCGTTTCGGGCGATCAAAGTCGCTTCCGTCAAGATCTCCGGACCTCTGCCGCGATTTTCGGCGAAGATGCGAATCGAATCGATGATGGGCGAATGCAGAGTGCCCGAAATTTGCAGTTCCCCGTTTTCATAGTGGGCACTGTCGATGGAGATTCCTTTCTCCAGCTCTTCTTCGACGGCAATGATGGCGAGAACGCCCTGCCTGTCGTTTCTGCGAATGCACTCCGTCTTGTCATGACGGATGTCGCCGAAGTTCCTGGTCGATTCGTCCTCGATGAACTCATTCACGAATTTGGAGTGGGCATCCATCCATTCGTTCTGCACCTTTTCCGAATAGCGCTTGAACCGTCCGGGCGCATAGATTTTCAAGCCCTTGTTCGACCACAGTGTGAGCGTCATGGCCCGGGCCAGCGCCGGATCCTTTGCCTCGGAGCGAATAATCGCGGCAATCTTGGTTATTGATGAGGTGTAGCCAAAGGGATCCAACGGTTGGCTGCTGATGTTGGAGCCGTCCGCGCGAGCTCTCAAGCTGTAGTGGTCGCGACCCGCGGCGACACCGATTTTATCGGCAAGTAGATAGCAGGAAACCATGAACATTCCGTCTTCAAGACGGACCGGCTCTTCCGGAAAGCGAAGCCTGTTTGATTCGATCAATTCACGCGAAATCAATTTTTGCGGCGTCAAGCTATTTATGGCCTGCAGCGGTGAGAGGTCGGGGTTGGTCTTCGCGAACAGGCCCTTGGACACCCTGCGGCCACCAATACCCACGACCTTTGGGAAGACCACGTCAATCCTGTGTTCGGAAGCGAACTGCAGCATGCGTCGCAATGCCGATGGCGCCAACAAATCGTCGCTGTCGGCAAAAAAGACATACTCGCCTTGGGCCAAGTCGAGTGCGACATTTCGGGGTTTGCCGGCCCAACCGCTATTTTCCTGGTGGACGACCCGAATGTTGGGGTAACGGTTGGCAAACTCGTCCAGTATTTCACCGCTGGCATCGGTGGATCCGTCGTTTACGGCAATGACCTCAAATTGCTCAGCCGGGAGTTCCTGCGCAACAAGGCTTTCGAGCAACTCCCGGAGGTAGGTCTCGGTGTTGTAGACCGGGATGATCACACTGACGCGGATGTCCTTGGGATTCGCCGAACCGAACGGAACCAAACGAGCCATTGCGCGTTTGCCCCTTGCGATCAGTTTTCGTACAGCCACTCAACATCCCCAATTCAATAACACGCAGACAAGGGTGTCGGCGCAAACGTAGATCAAGCATCTACGCTAATTGAGCAGTCTGTGAGAAACGTCCGAAGTCACTGTACGTTTCCACTCCGCTGGGCACGTTGTCAGGCCGCCGGCGGCAAGAGGTCCTGCGAACGATCACGTTCGATGCGCTGGCTGATCACCTTGGACACGCCGTCGCCTTGCATCGTCACGCCGTAAAGCGCGTCAGCTACCTGCATCGTTCGCTTCTGGTGGGTGATGACAATCAGCTGGCTGGACTCGCGCAGCTCTTCGAAAATGGTGATCAACCGGCCCAGGTTGGTGTCGTCGAGTGCCGCTTCGACCTCGTCCATGACATAGAACGGGGACGGGCGGGCCTTGAAGATGGCAACCAGCAAGGCAACGGCCGTCAGCGAACGTTCCCCGCCGGACAAGAGGGAGAGCCGCTTGATCTTCTTTCCGGCCGGCCTGGCCTCGATTTCGATTCCTGTGGTCAGCATGTTTTCCGGGTCCGTGAGCACCAGGCGCCCCTCGCCTCCCGGGAAGAGCCGCCCAAAGACACGCTCGAACTGCGCGGCGGTGTCCTCGTAGGCTTCGGTGAACACCCGTTCAACCCGTGCATCCACGTCCTTGATGATGTCCTGCAGGTCCTTGCGGCTCTTTTTCAGGTCTTCAAGTTGCGAGGTGAGGAACTTGTGGCGTTCCTCCAATGCTGCGAATTCCTCGAGCGCCAGCGGATTGACCCGACCCAGGGCAGCCAAGTCCCTTTCGGCCTGCTTGAGGCGCTTCTCCTGGTCCACCCGGTCGAAGGGGATGCCTGCGGGCACGGGGACACCCTGACCGTCGACTTCCTGGTGCAGTGCCGCCCATTTGTCCCCGGATTCCGCGGCTTGCGGAATCAACACATGGGGGCCGAAGTTCTCCATCAGGTGCTCGCTGGTCATTCCCAGTTCTTCGATGCAACGGTTGTCCAAGGCTTCGATGCGCAGCTGTTGTTCGGCACGAGCCATTTCATCCCGGTGCACCGAGTTCGTGAGTTCGGCCAGTTCCTGGGCTAGCTTGTCGGTCCCCGAACGCACGAGGCCCAGCCGTGATTCGAGTTCCTCGCGACGGGCTTGCAGTTGTTCGCGTTCCCGGTCCGCAAGTTCCACGGATACATCCAGGAACGAGACGATGCGCTGGACCTTCTCTACGACCCCGCGTGCAGCGTTTGCCTGGCTCTTGCGAATCGCAGCCCTGTGCCGGACCTCCAGACGCGCCTTGCGCTCGGTTTCGGCGGCCCGCCGCAAGGAATCGACCCGGGACTTCAGCCCGTTTGCGCGTTCCTCGGCACTACGCAACGCCAAGCGTGCGTCCAGCTCCTTCTGGCGGCTTTGCGCTGCGGCGGCAGCCAGCTCCGGGCGTTGGTCGTTCTCCGGTTCGGGTTCGTCCGGTCCCTCGTGCGCCATGGCCAGACGGCGGTTGAGCTCGTGCAGCCGTTCCCGGTCGACCTCGAGCTTCTCCTGGGCGACGGCGATCTGCTGCTCAAGGCGTTCACGCTCGTCCTGTCCCTGCCGGAGGAACGATCCCAATTGCGCCAGACGCTCGGCCACGGCGGAAATCCTTGCATCCGAGTCATGCAGGCGGTGAAGCGCCAACTCGGCGGCCTCCTCGGCTTCCAACAGTTTCACCGTCAGTTCGGCGCTTTCCAGCCGCAAGGCGTCAAGTGCGGTCTCGGCGTCGAGGATGCCTGCTTCGGTTTCCGCGATTGCGGCATGCTGCTCGACCAGCGAGGGTGCGGCGCCCGTCCCGCCGCTGGCGGTACCGAGGGTCAGCACGTCTCCCCCAAGCGTCACTGCGCATACGTCAGGGTCGACTTCCAGGAGTTCGTGCGCTTCGGCCAGGTCTGCAACTATCACGGTGTTGGCCAAAAGGTGCTGGAGCGTGCCGTCCAATGCCTCGGGCGCCGAAACGACATTCGTCGCGGCTCGGCCATACAACGGCGGTTTCCTGTTCCCGGAGGGGAAGCTGAGTCCCGCGGTGACCAGGTGCACGCGGCCGCCCGAGGAATCCCTGAGCCCCTTGAGGATCTCCAGCGAGTGGCTGCGTTCACTGACCGCCAACGCCTCGGCTGCAGGTCCGAGCGCAGCGGAAACAGCCACCTCAAAACCTGCCTCCACCTCCAAGAAATGGGACATGCGCCCCAGCAAGCCGTCGTGTTCCGCCGCCAGGACGTCTTCCGACGCATCCTTGCGCACGGCGCCCATTTTGAGGGCCTCCAGACGGCCCTTGAGGGAGCCCAGGCGAGTCACCAGGTCTTGTTCCCGAATCCGCATGGAGTTCATGCTTGCGGCCAGGGATTCGTGCCTGTCTGCCGCATGCTCGTAAGCGGTGTCCAGGTCCTCCTCGCCGTCCTGGATCGTGGCGGCCTGTTGCTCGAGTGCCGCAAAGTCAGCGGCGCTGGCCTCCCGACGCGCGGACCAACCGTCCAGGGACTCCATGAGCCGCCCCAGTTCGCCCTCGGTTCCCTCCACGCGGCTGCGGGCTGCCGCCGCCTGCCCCGCCAACCGGGCAAGTCCTTCTCGACGGTCGGCAAGGGCGCGCAGCTGTTGGGTCAGTCGTTGTTGTTCTGCGTTCGCGGCGTCCTCCGCGACGGCCCGTGCTTCAAGGGCGTCCTCGAGCAGTTCACGCCGCAGTTCCAGGTTCTCCTCGAGCTCCTCCAGCTCGCCGCCCAGGCGTTCGGCCTGTGCTTCGAGCCGTTCCGGATCTCGGGCGGGATCAAATGTGGTGGTTTCGGAACTCAACAGACGTGAACGCTCTGCCGCAATGGCCCCGAGGGACCCGAAGCGCTCCCGCATTGATGTCAAACCAAACCACAGGTCCCGCGCCCTGTTGAGCTCGGGTGTCGCCTGGGACGCAGCGGCCTCCAGTTGCGCCAGTTCGGCCCGCAAGTGCTCCAAGCGGAGGTTCGCGTCTTGCTGGCGGGCACGTTGCGTTGCCTCATCTGCAAGTTCCTTTTCGAGGGCTCCTCGCAAGGTCACCATGTCATCGGCCATGAGCCTGGATTTCGCGTCGCGGACCTCGAATTGGACGGTCTGTGCACGCCTGGCGATCTTGGCTTGCTTGCCCAGGGGTGTTAGTTGGCGCCGGAGTTCCGAGGTGAGGTCCTCGAGCCGGTTCAGGTTGCCCTGCATGGCGTCGAGTTTCCGTACCGTTTTCTCCTTGCGGCGCCTGTGCTTCAACACGCCCGCGGCCTCTTCGATGAATCCACGGCGGTCTTCGGGAGTTGCATGCAGGATCCGGTCGAGTTGGCCCTGGCCCACAATCACGTGCATCTCACGTCCGAGCCCGGAATCGGAAAGCAGTTCCTGGATGTCCAGCAGCCGGCACGAGTTGCCATTGATGGCGTATTCCGAGCCGCCGGCGCGGAAGAGAGTCCGAGAGATGGTGACTTCGGCATAGTCGATGGGCAGCGCACCATCGCCGTTGTCGATGGTCAGGGATACGTGGGCACGGCCCAACGGAGCCCTGCCCGAAGTTCCGGCAAAGATCACGTCTTCCATCTTGCCGCCGCGCAGGGTCTTGGCTCCCTGCTCCCCCATGACCCAGGCCAGTGCGTCCACAACGTTTGACTTGCCGGAACCGTTGGGTCCAACCACAGCCGTTACGCCCGGCTCGAATTCGAAAGTCGTTGCCGAAGCAAACGACTTGAACCCACGTACTGTGAGTGTTTTCAAATGCACGTGAGGCAGTCCTACGTTCTGGGTGGCTAAAGTGGTTAAGGGGGTAGCTTCTATAGTATCGACTAGCGCCCATTCCCCCGGCAGCGGCAACCCCGTACGCGGGCATTTTTAAGTGTGATCCTAGGAGAAACAATTCCATGCAAAGCCTCAAGGCAATAGATTCGTGGCCCTCGGCCCATGCCGCGGCGGCGGTTGTGGCCAAGGACGGCTCGCTGCTCGGATCCCACGGCGATCTGGCTCGCAAGTATTCCCTTGCCTCCGTAACCAAGCTGCTCAGCGCCTACGCCTTCTTGGTTGCCGTCGAGGAAGGTGCTTTCGACCTAGACACTCCCGCGGGGCCCGAGGGTTCCACCGTCAAGCATCTCTTGGCCCATACCTCGGGCTACGACTTCGCAGAAAAAACGGTTCGGTTTGCACCCGGCGCAAGACGTCTCTATTCGAATGTCGGTTTTGACGTCCTGGCCGAGACTCTGGAAGCCGCAACCGGTATGACCTTCCCGGAGTACCTCACGGAGGCCGTCTTGCAACCCTTGGGCATGGGCTCGACCACCGTGGAAGGAAGCGCAGCGGCGGACGGCGTTTCCACGGTGCAGGACCTGGTGAAGTTCGCCGCGGAACTGCTGGCTCCGACGCTGTTGGCCCCGGAAACCCACTTTGAAGCCACCCACGTGGCGTATCCGGGGCTGGCCGGAATCCTTCCCGGTTATGGCCGGCAAAAGGACAACACATGGGGGTTGGGCATCGAAATCCGTTCGGAGAAGTCGCCGCACTGGACGGGTTCGCTGAACTCACCCGACACGTTCGGCCATTTCGGGCAGGCTGGAACGTTCCTCTGGGTGGATCCCGCACTGGGAACGGCGTGCGTGACGTTGACCGACAAGTCTTTTGGACCGTGGGCCGTTGAAGCCTGGGCTCCGTTCAACGACCAGGTTGTTGCCGAGCTTCGATCCCGCTAGCCGCCTTCAGAATGGGCGGACCAGCTGCCCTAGCGCGGCTTGCGTTGGCAGCGGGGGCAGGTGTATGACGACCGTCCCATGAAGGGGTCGCGACGAATTACCGTAGGCATCCCCGCTGCTTCGCAACGGTGGCAGTACTCGCCTTCGCGCCCGTAGGCGTTGAGGGATCGGTCAAAGTACCCCGAGGCGCCGTTGACGTTGACGTAGAGCGCGTCGAAGCTGGTTCCCCCAGCGTCAAGCGCACGACCCATGACATCCACGAGGGCCGCGTGCAGGCGTTCTACGTCCGGGCGCCGAATCGTTGCGGTTGAGCGCAGGCCGTGTAGTTTGGCAGCCCAGAGCGCCTCATCCGCATAGATGTTTCCAACGCCGGAGATGACCTCCTGGTCAAGGATGGCCCGCTTGAGCTGCGTGTTGCGCTTACGCAAGGCCAGGTACAGGCTTTCAGGAGTCGATGCCGGGTCCAGGACGTCCCGGGCGATGTGCGCCGCAGCCTCGGGGATGAATTCAATGTCCGATCCCAAACCGCCAGGCAGGTGGTCGGTTGTTGGAACCAGGGGCGAGAGGAACATTCCGCCAAAGATTCTTTGGTCGATGAAACGTAATTCTCGCGGCTTGGCTGCATCAGGGGTGAGTTGCAACCGCACTTTCAGGTGCTTTTCATCCGGCTCGGCGGCTTCTTCCACCAGCAGTTGGCCACTCATTCCGAGATGTCCAACCAGTGCGGTCGGCCGGCGCGGACCATCGAGGAGCATCCATAGGAATTTCCCGCGGCGCACGGCGGCGCTAATGGCCGTGCCGGCCAGTTTCTGCTCGAAGTCGGTCGGGCCTTCGTGGTGCCGTCGAATCGAGCGGCGATCCAGGACCTGTACCGATTCGACGTTCCGGCCAACAACCCAGTCGACCAGACCACGCCGAACCACCTCGACTTCAGGCAGTTCGGGCATGGTTAGTTGGCCTTGCTGTTTTCTGGCTGAACCATTTTCCAGGAGATGGCTGCCGATTCCTGCTCGGCTTCCTTCTTGGAGGGTCCTTTGCCTTCACCGTACGGCTTTCCGCCGATGTGGAGGACAGCAACGTAGGAACGTGCATGGTCGGGTCCGGAACCGGTCACCCGGTACTCGATTGCACCAAGCTTCCGGGCAGCAGCAATCTCTTGGATAGCGGTTTTCCAGTCGGTACCTGCACCCAGGACTTCAACGTCCTGCAACAACGGGCCGATATGGCGCATGACCATCTGACGTGCTACTTCGATGCCATGGTTAAGGAACGTCGCACCAATCAATGATTCCATGGTGTCGGCAAGGATCGATGACTTGTCCTTGCCATTCGTGAGCTTCTCACCCTGTCCAAGCAGGATGAATTCGCCTACGCCGAGCGAGCGGGCAATGCCGGCGAGGGCGCGGGTGCTCACGACTGCTGAACGACGTTTAGCCAGATCGCCCTCGGGCAAATCCGGATAGTTGTTGTAGAGATGGTCGGTCACGGCAAAGCCGAGCACCGAGTCACCCAAAAATTCAAGCCGTTCGTTGGTGGGAATTCCACCGTGTTCGTAGGCGTATGAGCGGTGTGTGAGGGCAAGACGAAGCGTCTCGGGGTCAATATTGACCCCGAGACGCTTCAAAAGCTCTTCTGTTGAAGGCATCAGACAGACTTACGCGTCTGCGACCTTGCGACCCTTGTATTCAAGGAACAGCTCGGTGCCTGCGGAATCCGTTACAACCTTGGCCTGGTGCGGCAGGCTGTAGGTGACGCGGCCGTTTTCAACGGTCTTCACCAGGGTAGGCGCGGTTGCCTTCCACTGGGCGCGACGGGCGCGAGTATTCGAGCGGGACATCTTCCTCTTAGGAACAGCCACGGCTACTTCTCTTCTCTCTCGACTGAATGTGTACTCTGTGTCGCGTCCTCTGCGACGATGTCGGTCAGCCCGGCAAGCGCTGCCCAACGAGGATCCAAGACCTCATGGTGATGCGCAGGATCCTCATTCAGGCTTTTTCCACATTCGGAGCAAAGCCCTGCACAGTCTTCCCGGCACACCGGTTGGAATGGCAGCGCGGTCACCACTGCATTCCGGAGCACAGGTTCGAGATCAATACGATCATCTACAACCTGGTACTGGTCCAACTCTTCATCTTCGTCGAACTCGTGTAAGCCCTCGTAGTAGAAAAGTTCCTGTATGTCGGCTTCTAAGTCATACGCGATGGCTTCCAAGCACCGGCCACATTCACCGCTGATTTCAACGGTTGCTGTACCGGACACCAGAATGCCCTCGTGCACGGCTTCGAATCTCAAATCCAGATCAATTTCTGATCCTTCACGAACACCGATGAGTGCAACACCCACTTCCGCGGGTGCAACGACCACCTCTTCAAGGGTCGTCATGTTTCCCGGGCTACGCCCGAGATCCTTGGTTAGAAAAACCAAGGGCGAACTGCGATCGATGTCGTGTGACGACGAACGATCTGAACGCTTTTCGCTGATAATGACTCCTGTAGAACATAGACGGACATTACATCTTAACCCGACAGGCCCAAGCAGACCAAACCGAAACGACAGCGCCTCACGTGAGACAGCTCTCCAAACCGCTTCGGCAAGGTCCGCGGGCCACTAGCTTGTTTTTTCAAACCTCGAAGCCACCGGCAGGAACTCTTCCAGGCTCCGTCGAATAAAGGCGTCGGTTTCGATTCGCTGCTCGTCCGTTTCCTCGGTCGAACCGTCATTGACGCAGATCGTGTCTTTGTCGTGCTTCGCGATGACCCGAAGCATCCGCTGGCGCCCGTCCTCGATTGCCGGGTCGATGTAGTCGTAACCGATACGGGCCGGCACTGCCGCTCCCATGGCGCCTGCAACATTGAAGTAGAAGGAGCCCGCCACGGCAATATCCGTTTGTTCGCGGAATTGCGCGCGCCTGGTAACGGCAAACAGCTCCGGGTAGGCCACCTCAAGCCGCTCGGTCACGCTGCGTCGCAACGGTGACGGCGTATGGAAGAACTTTCGCGAAGCGGTACTGGCGCCCTGCAGCTTCATGGCCTCGCGGGCATTCTTTGCTGCGATCGTCGAGGCATTGTCTTCCTCACTGATATCGCAAAAATCTACCAGCGCTCGCGAGTAGAAGTACTTGCTGACGCCGTTCCCGTGGAAGAAGCGGCTAGGGCTCACTGGCCGTCCCAGGATCATGTCGTCATTGAAGTAGAGGTAGTGCTCCGCCAGACCGTCGATTCGGTGCAAGCAAGCCTCGATCGCGTGCGAGTTGAAGTTTGGCAGGCCCTCGGGAGTAGGCCAAATCTCTTCGTGCGAGACCACCTGGATCTTGGGGTTCTCGGTGTCCAGCCAGGCCGGTACCTGTCCGTTGGTCACGATCCAGATCTTTCGAATCCACGGTGCGTACTGCTCGATGGACCGCAGGCTGTACCTCAACTCGTCATGGTCGGCAAAGCGCGCTTCCGCCAACGCATCCTGGATGAGGGACTCCCCCGCCTGACCGTTCTGAGCCGCAGCCTTAAGCCGCTGCCAGTCTTCATCCGTTCCATCGACCCACGTGTAGACGGCGTCGATAGGGAAATCCACTTGGTCGGCAAGGGGACGATTGGCTGCCTGCAGGGCGGTCTCGAATTTCTCACGACTGATCTTCGGGTCGGGGAGCTCAGCGACGCGTCCGTTCCATACCCGGGAGACCACTCGCTTGTTCTCCGCATCCCGATCCCAAAACAAGATTCGGACGCCTTGGCGTGCGCCCGAGCCGAATGAGCGGCTCTTCTCGTGGACGACAACCTCGTAGAGGCTTATGCCTGCCCACGATGCGCTCATCTTGCCGTCACCAACCCTGTAAACCGCCGCCAGCGTATTGCCGTTGGGAGCGATCCGCTTGGAGTACCAATGCTGAAGCGAGTCAGCCCGTGAAAGAGCCGCAACAAGGCGTCCGGCGTCGCTGGAAGAGACACCGTAAGTCGTAGCCGCGTTGCTTTCCCCGTCAATCGACCAGTATTCGATGTTCACGGCATCCAAGATCGCGGCCACTGCAGTGGCCGAATCTTCGCGCAGATCAGGCAAACGCAAGGAATTACTCGAACGTGCGAGGACCGGGCTGATCCGCGTGCCGGCCTTGACGAACCCGTCGGAAGCAGCGCCAGGACGGCTCGCAATCATATGGGAGGTAGCAGCCCGAGTGACGCGCTCTTTTATTTTGAATGCTGAACTTCGAAGGCTCAAGAACTTTCCTAACTAGATTTCCACTGGCCAATTGGGCCAATCATGGTTATGAGTGTGGTGATTGGTGTTCTAGCTGTCCTGTGCCAGATCGACCGATTCGTCATGCGAAGGCATCGAAAACTTGGTTTCGAAGAACTGCCGGATCTGGCGATCCGTTGCCTCAGGATTTTCGTAGCCACTATTGGATTCTCCGAACGTTGCAACGTCGAGGCGCGCCGACGTCACCAGAGCCGCCAACTGCGCTGCAGTTCCTGGACGCCCCAGTCCAACGTACGTGTATCGAATTGATCCTTGAACGTACTTTTCGAGGCAGAATCCGTAGTACTGGCCGAGCGACGAAAGGAAGGATACATCCTCAGCATGCCTGAATCTGTGGCTTCGGGTTGCTTCGATAGCATCCCGCTGCTCTTGTTCAATTTGAGCCAGCACCGATTTCCTGTGCGGGTGGGGGGTGTGCAGCATCGACTGCGAAATTTCCACACCGAACCGTTCACGAATGATGGCCCGGTTGTTCTTGGCCGCGGCAATGTGTGGTTCGTCTTGGCCGGAAAGGTAGTTTATCTTCACCGGCGAAGGGAAGAACTTTGCCAACCCGTTCGGCGTGAAGTACGTTTCCGGGGACTGAAGACGCAGCATGACGGTGTCGTCATTGAGGTAGAGAAAATGCTCGGCAAGACCTGGGATCCGGTGCAGCGCCGTTTCGATTGCGTGGCTATTGAAAGTTGGCAGGCAGGACTTGTCCGGGAAAATCTCGCTGTGCGAAACAACTTTGATATCGGACTCGGCGGCGAGCCAAGCGGGAACTTGATCATCGGTCACCAGGAAGATGTTTCGCACCCATGGCGCAAACCGCCGCACGCTGCGAATGGAGTAGCGGAGTTCATCGCGATTCGTAAAACGAGCAGCGCTGGTTGCTTGGTCGTGTGCTTCATTGCTGTCAGGCAGGTACGAAGCCTTCTTTTCCATCCAGGAAGCGTCATTGCCATCCACCCACGTGTAGACGACGTCAATTGGAAAATCGATGCTCGACCAAACATTCTCGATGGCCGCTCCATCTTGGCCTTGGGCCCCAAAGTCGGCTTGTTCCATTGAATCGACAACGCGATTGTGCCGAGGCGCAATGTAGTGACCGGTTTCCACGTCGCGAGTCCAAAATTCGATATCGACTGAGGACTCCGCACCGACGTGCACCAAGGCATGTGCATCCGTATAGCGTCCGTAAACGCGGACTACGTTTGCCTCGCCAAGTGCGGCTGGAACCGGCTCCTCGGCCGGGTGCCAGGCTCCGGAAGTAAGGCGAGTTGAATCCATGAAGAGTTCAACAGCGATTGCAGGGTCAGATACTTGACCCAATTGATCAATCACTGCAAGTCGATCGTCCTCGGGCACGGCAACAACGTGGCGATTGGCATCGCTGCCTTCAACCGAACGAGACCTAGCGTTCGCAGCCTTCAAGATTTGGCCAAGAAGGCTGCGGTTCTTGCGGAGAATCTCGCCGTATCCGAGCTCCGAAAGGTGAAGAATCTTGGGGGGTGCGGTCTTGCTCGGTGACTTGACTACAGGTAGTTCGCCCGATGATTCGACCTTTGTACTCTCCTGCTCCGTTTTCAGCGCATTCGCGAACCTCTCTGCGTTGCGCTCAGCACGAACTGGCAACCGGTTGGCCTCGTCCATCAGTTCCGAATAGAGGCGGTTCCACAGAGCCCCAATCCTCGAAGGCGAGTAATTACCAATTGCAGCTTTCGCTGCTTGCCCCATTTCGAAGCGCAGCGGGGCGTCACTCATCAACTTGTCCAAAGCCAAAGCTAAGGATGCAACATCATTTGGCGGTACCAAGATACCCGACTTGCCGTCATCGATTAGTTCGGCCGGTCCCGTCAGGCAATCGTACGAAACCGTTGGTATTCCGGCTCCCGCAGCTTCCATAATGACCAGGGGCAACCCTTCCGAACGCGAGGTGAGTGCCAAGATACTTCCTTTTGGCCATTCGAGCTCGAGATTCTTTACGGGTGCCATGATCTGAACGGCGTGCGCGATATTTAGCCGTACCGCTTGGTTCTTCAGAGCATCTTCGAGTGGCCCCTGACCATAAATTCTCAGGATCCAGTCGGGGTGTCGATCGCTGATTCTGCTAAATGCATCTATTAGATGTGAAAACTGCTTGCCCCCGGCGAACCGTCCGGCAGCAAAAACAACCTTCTCATCAGTTGTACTTTGTGGCCGGAAAATGTCGGGCAGAAAGTTCGGAATCGTCTCAAGCCGAACCCCGGAATTGGCCACTTTCTCCGTTAGCCATTCTTTGCTGGCGTCGGTCAGCGAAACGATGCAGTCGATATGAGCCGCGGCTCGTTCAAGGGGGGTGAACCCCTGCCCCCTGCGCATGGTTGCGCGGTGTTCTTGGGCTACTACAACCGTCTTTTGCTTAGCAAGGCTTCCCGCCAGCAAACCCAGCGCAGGTGTTGTCGTGACGATGATGTCCGAGTCAATGGTTGGAATGATCCGACCCGCAACCACATCAGTGAGCAAACTAAATTGGTCGTCCCACTCGCGTGGAATCAGGCGAGACGGCTTGGTGGCGTATTCCGCCGTTTCAGCTGCAACCCCAGAACCGCTGATATCCCTCAGCGATTCACCGTCGATCCAGTACCGTACGGCTACGTTCTCATTGAGCGGGAAACCTGGCGCACCTGTAGTTCGATACACGCTGTGTATGTCTACCTGAGCACCCGATTCGACGAGGCTGTTGGCCTGGCTGATGATCGCGCGTTCGGTACCTGCGGCACTGTCAACGGTAGTCAAAAAGAAAGAGATTTTCATTTGTTTCATTTCTAAGTTACTGGATACTCAACGCGGGGAGGTCTGCTGTTAGCTTCATCTCAAGGGACAGTTTCCCGTCCAACGTCCAGTACGGGCGAAGCTTGACGCAATGAGTACCTGAAGGTGCAATAATCCAGCCGAACCTGTAGGCGGCTCGGGGGTTCACGATATCGGTTTGCCCGATCTGCAGCCTCTCACCGTTGGCATAGAGATCCCACGCGTACTTGCCAACCGGAAAACCACGGACGGACTCAGCTACCGAGGCCCCGTCAATGATGCATAGTCCTTGACCTGCATCGCTGCGGACGGGCAGCACAATCCTTTTGCCATGTTTTCTTGCGCGAAGAGTAATATTTGACAACGGCGTCTCTTGTGCGGCCGAATATCCCAATTTCAATGAAATTTGACCAAGTTCTGTCGAAATGCCAATAATTGAAACCTGATTTACGTCTGGTTTCAATTCAAAAATAACTTTTCGACTACGGAACTCCGCTAGCCAATGCGCTCCCCGCTTCCACGAACGGTAGCCGCGGAGATGCCCCGGGCCCAGCGCGCCGGCGGTGCCGTCTGTCACCGGAACATGCCCTCGGCCGCGTCTGGCCTTGAGCTCGAACTCTTCCGTTCCCTCGGGGATCTTGCCGTAGAACTGAATCCAGGTGCTTGTTTCAGCAACCGCTTCCAGTCGGAGCACAAAAGAGGTGGGCGAAAGCCCGACGGCGACCAGGTCAAGGGGCCTGAAGTTCTCCCCCTTTTCAACCAGTACGTTGACCGATTTCCCGTCTGGATAAACCAAGCCGATCACATTTGCGGGCTGTCCCCTCAAGAGGGTGGCGCCAGCCGCGGAAGCGTTTGAGAGAGCACGGCGGATTTTTGATTCAAGACGACGAAGGATTCGCTTTAGGTCCTTTATTTTGACGATCAAACCTTAGCCTGCTCCTTGAATTGCACTTGCTGATTCGGAAAACGGCACGCCCGATATCGCACACCACCAGCAATCAATATTAGCCCACCCGAAGCATCAATCTGAGGGCCGGACGGCGGTCGAGTTGATCCAACAGGATACTTCGACCTGGCTGGAACCCGAAGGGACCTCGCCTTTCCCGGATTTCGCGACCGCACTTTCTAGCACCGCCTGCGCTTATCCGAGCGTGTTTCTAGCTTGGGAGGTCTCCCGCCCGGAATCCTTCATAAGGCCCGGAGCTGGGTACCCTTGCGAAGTGTTCGTGGGCGCGCGGTTGCCCCCATTTCCGTGGACATGGCGAAATGATCTTCCCCACTGGTTCAGCTCGGTTCCCGCTGGCCCGCCTTGTTGGATCCGAAGACCGCTGGTCCCGTCAGAAGCAGCCCTCAGGAGGTTGCCACTGCCCGATTTCGGACCTTGTCCAGCAACTCCTCGTACCTCCCATAGATGGATGCTCGACCCGTCCTCCGACACAATTGTGGAGGCCGGCAAGGTGGGTAATGGCATAGATTCCTGCCGGTCACAACGAAGGGCCGTCAACTCCGAATTTTCGCTACCCGGCTCATGACCGTTATGTAAGGCAGTCAACTGAATCCAGATAATTTTCTTAGCCGCCAGAGCAGCACGGTTCCACCCGAGCTCGAATCTCGTGGAAGGCATCGACTGGCAGGCTCCGCAGGTGATTGGCTTTCGTAACGTCGATTCACTCCTCGTATCCGTCCCGGACACGGTGTCGGACATCCAGAAACCGGTGTGAGGGCACTGGCAAGGACTACGATGACGTAGCGTCCATCAGTGGCACCGGTGCGCCGTATGCAGGATGGCGGAGCCCCGATACAGGATGCGCCTCAGCGGCGTACGATACACGCTCATTCCGGCGCCGTTCCCCGTTCGGGTCCAGAGCAGGTCTCCGACTAGCGTCTGGCGTTGATCCACTAGTCAAATTGCATTTCAGTTACTGGCAGGGGGAACACTGATACGCGCCCACGCGCTTGGGGCGATTGCAAGGATCTCGCGGCAGGCACCGGCGTCGTCAGGCGCGCCACGACATATATTCCACCAGAGGAGGATCTGCGGCGCTGAGCGCTTCCGGAAGTCGAGCCAACTCGCAACTCCAGACTCGGATGCCGCCATCCCCACTTTGGATCCGGGAATTCCGGGGCAGCAGGAACGGCGGAAGAATTTTGCCCGGCCCCAAAGCCAGATCCGCAATCTACGCGGGCAATGAACAGGGCAGTTCCATGTCACTTTGGCGGGCACTAACAGTTTGTGCATTGTCACCGCGCAAGGCCGCGAGCGCGGTATGAAGGTCGGGGACCAACCGAACCGGCACTGTGGCAATGCCTGCAGAAAAACGCCGCAACAAGAAGGCGTAGAAGTCGCGCTCACCAGCATCACAAGAGGTGGCCATGTGTTCCGCCGCTCTGGCATCTCAGAGCAACCCTTCGTCTGCTACACAGGCCTCAGGCCGGGCCTCCCAAGAAGAACCCTGGCCAGCTGCATTCGAAAGCGCTTCGCAGAACAAGCCGAGACCGAGACAAGAGATCTCCGGGTCGCGGACCATCCACCGGTCAGCATCCCTACCAAACCCGAAAGCAGGCACCTGGCGTGTGAAAGAACCAACCGGCCCGCGCAGCCTCCAGACAAATCTCGATGCAAAAGACACCGTCGCAAGGTGTCAGCGCATTCAGCCTGCTGTAGGCGTCCGCCATGGGCCGAGGAAAAGTGACCATCAGCGGCTTGGACCTGAACGCAAAATCACATCGGTACCAATCTTCATAGTCCGACTCTGCGAATGCACACTCCGGGATTCCCGCACCGTGCCAGCAAGTACAAGGGCATACGGGCCGACCTTAGACTTCGAACGAAGACTTCCATGGGAAGGCGTATTCCAAAAAATGCTCCAGTGCTGCGTTCTGCCGCATGAGATCTTCTTTCGTACCCGAGACCTGGTTCAGGCAGAACATCTGCGGACGTTCACCCCAACAGAGTTTCACAAGATTCATCTGGGCGTTCTTTGCTCCCAAATCGACATAGGAATACGAGACATCCTTACCTATGGCACTGCCTACGGCAGAACCGTAATAGTGCGCAAGCGATGACGGAATCGACAAATCTGACGAGCTTCTGAATTTGGCGGCCGCAGTCTGAGCCACTTGCTCGGGGTGGTTGCGTTCGATAGTTGACAACAGTGACTTGCGCTGTGGATGTGCAACGTGTTTGAACTTTAACGTAGCCTTAAGTCCAAATGTTTCCTCAATTAATTTTGCATTATTTTTTGCAGCAAGATTGATCGGTAGATTGTTTTTAATATCGGTTTTGTAACTACGTTCCGAGGTGGAGAAAACAGAAAATCCCTGTGCTGAATAGAAAGAATTTTGATGCATGGATTTTCCGAAGAAAAGATCGTCGTTCATATACAGAAAATGCTCTGAAAGACCCTCGATGTGGTGAAGTTGCGATTCGATTGCATGCGAGTTAAAGGTCGGGAGGTTCTGAGGGTCCCGGAAAATCTCTTCGTGACTAACCACCGTCAGTTTTGGGTGGTCCGCAACAAGCCATTCCGGTCTCTGGCCAGCAGTCACGAGGTAGATGTGGTTAACCCAGGGCAAAAAGGCTTCGGCGGAACGAAGTGAGTAGCGCAATTCGTCGTTCGACACGAATCGGGCGTCTGATGCGGCAGTTGGAAGAGCATTGTCTTCCTTGGAATCCACGTGGCGATCGCGTTTGGCGATCCAGTCCGGATCCGTTCCATCGACCCACGTGTAAACCATGTCGATTGGGTCGACGAAGTCCAAGACATTCGGTTGAAACGGTTTGAGTCCATCATGCGTTTCAAACAACCTCACGCCAAACGCTTCGGCTAGGTCACGACGACGGCCAACCAACTCCTTCGACGCAACGGTCCACGTAGATATTATGTTGGGCGAAACGGCTTGACGGTCAATGGGGAGAACAACGGCCCCCATTGCTTCAAGCTGCATCCTGAGTGGTTTCGAATCGGCGGGTGATATGTAGGCACCTTGTTCTCGCTCGAAGACTTGTGCAGCCGATTTGGCGAGAACTTGGCTATATCGAACAAATTCTCGGCGCTTGATTTCTTCAAGCGATAAGTGAGCAGTCTGTGTCCGCCTGTTGGTCAGGTCAACGAGTAGTCGCCACTTCCAGTCAGGTACAAGGCGCGCCAAGTTTCCCTTCCATCGTGACATCCAATTCGCTCCTTGTGTTTCACTTCGTGTGCATTCAGACCTGCCCCGCACGTCTGCCTTACAAGTCTAGTGAACGATGAAGCGTATGACGGCATGTGCCACGATGGCATTTCTCACCAATGAGACTAGTCTGTGACAGTGCACTACTTTTCTAAACTCATGCGGATAGCAACAATGACGGCTCGAAAGGTGAATGGTTCCATTCACGAGTCATCCATTAGACGCAACCTAAACAGGACCTCTCTTCCCTTCGGGGAGACGTGTGATTTCGTAGTCTATTTCGCCGATCCGCTCGAACAGATTTACCAGGTCACTCAATGGATCAAACCCTTGGAATCGCTGTCAAGCAACGCCCAAACCGTTGGTTTCGTGATCGCCGATCCGTTTGTTGCACGGGAGCTTGCCAAGCAGACTAGCTTGCCCATTTTCCTGACCCGGTCCATGGAATCGTATGAAAATTTTGTGCTTGAACGTCGCGTTCGTGGTGTTTTCTACGTCAACAATTCTCAAGCCAATTTCACTGCCCTTCGCATCACGTCGCCCACCCACATTCACTTGAACCATGGGGAGAGCGACAAGATTTCGATGGTGTCGAATCAACTAAAGGCATATGACTTTGCATTCGTGGCTGGAGATGCTGCTGTGGAAAGGATTAGGTCCTCTATTCGACGGTTTGATACAAACCGACTCGCCACTATTGGGCGCCCCCAGTTGGATAGTCGGCTAGAGAATCCAACACAGAGGAACACTTCGCGAATTGAAGTACTTTACGCTCCAACATGGGAGGGCGACAGCCGGCATATGGCATACGGATCCCTCCCGAGCATCGGACCTGCAGTCATTGAAGAACTGCTCAGTGACAAACGGTTCACGGTCGTATTCAGGCCACATCCTAAATCCGGAACCTGGTCAAAAGAAACGCGAAAGGCGCTCAACCACGTTGAGGATAGGGTAAGCAAGGCAGCTGCACTTGATCCACTCGCAGGTCACCGTACAGACCGTACCTCGGATGCGACGGCAGCAATGCTCAACAGCGACGTGATCATCGCCGATAATTCAGCAATGACGATGGATGCCGTTGGCCTCGATAAGCCCGTCCTGCTATCCATGAGCGATGCAATGCGGCGGCAGTCGAGGAATAGTCCTTCAACTCAAAAGACCGTTGAAGCACTCAGGCACATTGGGCCTGAGAATGTCGGAAAAATTGCCGAGCTCGTTGCTGAAGTAGCCGCTGCTCCAATTCCGCAAGGCCAAGCAGCCTTACGTGAACGTGTTTTCGGTGCAGAATCGCTGGGAACAGGAACCGAACGATTCATTCGAGCGGCAAAGCAGGCCATCGAAGACCCAGCAAACTAGCTCAGCTGAGTTCCTTGACGATCTGGCTGATGCTATCGAGGGTGTCTTTCAATTTGGCAACGTGGCGTTCATCGAAAGCACTCAGAACTCTCTTCAACTCGGTCGTGGAAATGCCAGATGTCCGTGGCAGGTAGATAACTTCGACCTTGTCGCCAAGGTCATCGAACTTGCCTTTCCAGTCTTCTCCGATGCCGAAAACGTCGACATCGTATTTTACGATATCCAAGCGCTTCTGTTCCCAGTTGTTTTCCGGGATTGCTTCGTCAACGTACTTAATGGCTCGAACAATTTCGATGCGTTGTTCGAAGGGGACGATAGGCTTCTTCCCCTTGATCGCATTGAACTCGTCGGTGGATACGCCAACGATGAGTCGGTCGCCATGTTCCTTCAGACGCTTGAGAATGTTCAAGTGCCCGACGTGGAACAAGTCGAAAGTTCCGTATGTAAGTATCGTCTTTGTCATGAAGCGCTCCAGTGACTTTTCCGGCACACAAGACGTGCGTGGAGTATGAGGGATTAAATGATGGGTGGCCGTCCGGCCAACATCATCCGCAGGTGAGTCGACCATTTGAGTTTTCGTCGTGGTTTAGCATACCAAGGACTGTCGTGCCACCCCGCCAGCCAACCGCTTGTGTATTGGCGGACTGCTCCGGGTTCACGTCGAAGCCGAAGGCATTCCAAGAGTCCCCAGCTTGTGACATAGGCCCAGGTAAATGGCCATCTGAGGTTCCGTCGAGCCAACCAGACCCGATTTCGGGCGTTGAGTCTATAGAACTCTTCGTGGCGGCGCGGATCAATAACCGGGTGTCCGATGCGCATGTCGCCTGCATACCAAACATGGTGTCCGGTGTCCCAGACGCGCCAGGCAAGTTCGATACCCTCATGCGCGTACCAGAAACCGCCTGCCCATCCCCCGGTCTGGTCAAAGACCGCCCGTGGCATGACCAAACAAGTTTCACCAACATGGAACACCCTGCTGGAATCCGTAGCCGTGCGTTTGTTTAGCCGTGGGATCCATCGGGTAGGGTCGTCGGTTCGTTCCGGATCCGTGATTCGCGGCTGCAGCAGTCCCATCTTGGGGTATTTGGTGAAACGGGAGATGGCATCATCCAGGAAATCGTCGTCCAGGAACCACGAATCGTCGTCGAGGAAACACAGGAACTCCCCGGAAACCCAGGGCACACCTGCATTGCGCCCCGCGGGGATCCCAATATTGGATTCCAGGAAGTGTCCGCGCACGCCTTCGGGCAGACCGGTCGGGTTCCAGCCGTTGCCAACGACCACCACGTCAAGGTCGACGTTTCGTTGTCCCAGGAGGCTTTTCAATGCCCGGTCCAATTCGGTGGGCCTGTTCCCCATTGTCAGGACGACTACACCAACGGTGGGCAGGTTTGTCGATTCCTTCATTGCTGGATCACCGCAACCTGGACGAGGCCATACTCGCAATGAAGTGGCCTATGTTGACGAAAAAGACTGCTGGAAGCAGGATCCAGATCATCCATTTTTCCGCGATGCCCGGTGTCCCTACAATCAGCGAAACTACTGACATGAGTAGAATCAACAGACTCAGTTCCACGGCATGGAGCATTTTGTGAAATGGAAGGAATCGAGCCGCGGAACGCAGCTTGCCAACAAGGCTGGCGGACGATATGGAGCGTGCCTCGGCGGTGTCAGGCAGCTTGCCCAATCCGGCCATGCTGCGCGCCGCATGCACCATGAGGCTCTGCGAGCGGTTCAACACCAGAAGGACCGAAAGCAAGGTGGCCACAAACAAAGTGGGCCAGGCCTGCGCGGCGTCCACACCCTGCAGTTGGAGTTCACGGAATACCCGATACCCGAGTGCAATCGGAATGAGGGCTTCCGTGGTGTGGTGGCCCACCATGTCGATGAAGATGCCCCTGGGCGATTGGGTCCCCCGCCAGCGGGCGACCTCACCATCGCTGCAGTCAAAGTAAAGCTGCACCTGGGAAAGTACGACCGCCAGCAGCGGCCCCCAGATACCAGGGATCAGCAGGGCAAACGACATCAGCCAACCGGCAAGGATCATGAGGCCCGTGACGCCGTTGGCGCTGATTCTTGTGCGGACCAGTACTGCCGTCAGATAGATCGAAATATGGCGGAGATAGAGCTCTGCCGTCCAATGCTCGGCGTTTCGGCGGGAGCGGACCTCGGGTGGTTGGCAGATGGCCCGCAACTGTTCAAGGGACGGATTCTTGGGGCGCGGGGGTGAGTTGTAGCTCATGAACGGACCCTCCCCTTGTCCAGGGTGCCCTGGGCGCCCTTGAGGCGCCCCTTGACGAAGCCAATCGCCCATGGGAAGTGAATGGTGGGTAGGACTCGAAGCATCAAGAATTTTTCCTTGGTGGAAGCACGTGTGGCTGTGGCCGACGCATAGACGACCATCCCCGCATACGCCACCGGAGCAAGCTTCGCCAGCTTCCAGAGCAGCCGGACGGTTGGCTTGGTTTTGCGTCCCAGGAATGGCTCAATGATCACTGCCAGGGATCCGATCGCGGTTCCCGCGACCATAAGCGGTGGCAAGTCATGCCGGAGGGATTTGCCGGCGGGATAACGGCGTGCAAGTTCCCCGCGCCAAACACCCGAGGCATACGACTGCGCGGCCAAGGCATCGAACTCGTCGCGTGGATAGTATCCGGTGCGCAATTCCGGATCGAACCACACTTTGTGTCCCGCTTGGCGAATTCGGAGGCACAGTTCCCAGTCCTGTGCACGCCAAAGCGATTCATCATAGAACCCGACCTCGTCAAAGACTTCGCGACGGAAGATGCCCAGGTAAGCCGACTCTGCCGGGCCTTCGGGCGCACCGCTATGGTAAGCCGCGCCGCCCAATCCCCAAGGGGAATGGTATGCGGCAGCAATCGAGCGCTGCAGGGGATTCTTTCCGCGCGCATCCATCAGGCCGCCGACATCATGGGCGTCGACACGGAACATAGTCTCAATGCCCCGTGCCGTATATGAAGGTTCCAACTCGCTGTGGGCATCGACGCGTATGACGATCGGATGCTTTGAAGCCTTGATCGCGAGATTCAATCCAATGGGGGTACGTCCGCGCGGATTCTCCACCAAACGGACCCGGGAGTCTTCGGCCGCGAGTGCGGCCGCAACTTCATCGGTCTTGTCGACGCTGGGCCCAAGAGCAAGAATCATTTCCTTGTCGCCGGCATAATCCTGATTCAGGATGCTATGAACCGCATCGCGCAAGTAGTCGGCCTCGTTCAACACCGGCATCACGTAGGAAACCCCCGGCGTCTGTGCAGGTGTCACTTCTTGCTTGCCTTGTATGCATCGACCACGGTCTTGGCGTCGCCATCCATCTCGAGAACGCCCTTGTTGATCCAGATGACGCGGTTGCACGTATCGAGGATCGAGTTCATGGAGTGCGAGACCAAAAAAACCGTGCCCGCGTTTTCGCGAATCTCGCGGATCCTGGCTTCGCTTCGCTTGCGGAAGCGAGCATCACCGACGGCCAACGCTTCGTCTACGATGAGGATTTCATGCTGTTTTGAAGCGGCAATTGCAAATTTGAGTCTCGCCGACATGCCTGAGCTGTAGGTACGCATTGGAAGATCAATGAATTCTTCAAGTTCGGCAAACTTGATGATGTCCTCGCGAAGTTTGTCGACTTCTTTGCGATTGTACCCCAGAGCTAGCCCGCCTAGTGTGATGTTCTTGTCACCAGAAAGATCGGCAATCAACGCTGCACCGACGCCCAAGAGGTTCGGGCGTGACGATGCGTACACGGACCCACTGGCTGGAGGCGTGAGCCCCACGATGCTGCGCATCAGGGTCGATTTGCCGGAACCGTTGGATCCGATCACTCCGATCGATTCGTTTTCATACGCGACGAAAGAAACACCCTTGACGGCGTGGACTTCCCGTATGCCTCGGGTTGATGGGGCCAGAAGGCGTCGAGCGCCTGCGGTTCCCACCGATTTTCCGCTTGAATAGACTTGGTACTTAACATGCAAATCGTCCACGACAACAACTGGGCGACGGGTCTCGCCCCGGTCCTGTGCCGTGGTGTATGGTGCTTCTGCCAACGGTGTTCCCTCGCTCGCAGCCGGTGGCTGCTGGGTTCCCCCGAGTTCTGGATGAGCCTGACGGGGCGCATGCAATCGGGGGTTTATCAAATCATCAAAGCTAATTAGTTCGACCATAACGCTCCTCAGCGGTCCAGAAGTAGATGACTCCGCCTACAAACACGACAACAGCCCAAACGCTCAGGACGATCCAGTAGAACGCGGGGTAGTGGGCGTTGTCCATGATTGAACCGCGGGCGATCTGGAGCGCCTGATAGATCGGGTGGAAATCAAAGAGGTGTACTAGCACTGGAGACGCCTTCAAGATCTTGTCGACGCCGAAGAGGACACCGGACGTGTAGAAAAGCATTCGAGTGATCAGGGGCAGGAACTGAGTGAAGTCCCGAACATGCACGGTAATCCTGGCGCAGATCAACGCGACCCCCGTGTTGAACAAAGTCAGCACGATTAGCAATGGCACGAGCATGAACCACGACCATTTGGGAGTGGTACCCAGGATCAGGCAGTAAACGAACATCACGCCCAGCATGGGGATTAGTGTCAAGAACTGCTGCATGACCGCAGAGAAAGGCAGCGTGATACGCGGGAATGCCAATGACTGCACCAGCGATGCGTTCCCGGTGATGGATTTCGCGCCCTGAGTCATTGAATCGGAGAAGAACTCGAAGAGAAACACGCCAATGACAACGTAAACGGGGAAGTCCGCCGGTTTGTTGCCGCCCTGCAAGATGCCAAAGATGGCACCGTACATCAGGGCGTTGAGCGTTGGGCGAAGAACGACCCAAAGCATGCCCAAGCGGTTCTGTTGGTTGCTGGCCTGTATGCGGCTTCGGGCGAGTTCGTAGGCGAAGTCACGTCGTGCCCAGGCTTGCTTTAGATAGCTCACCAGACTCGGACGTGCACCAACCCTGTGCAGGTTGTGCTGCTCCGCATATTCGGCAGCTGTCATGTGTCTTCTTACCTCGTATATTGCTGATTATGAGTCTGTCCGAAGGAGGCAGACCCTTTCGATTCTAGTAGATAGTGCGGTATCTCAACGCTTCGATCGACATCGAACCATTCTCGGCGATCCACCTATCAGGAAACTACTCGGTTGGGGGTGCAGTCTTCAGATAGTCACGCAGGGTGTCAGTCCGCAGAGCCTCACCGATCTGCACAAGTGCTGCTTCATCACGCAAGACTATCGATTGGCCGTCGGGCGAAGTTCCGACTCCTGCAGTCGGCAGCGTGAACATTTTCACGTTTGATGCACGCAGATCCTTGAGCTGCAAGCCCAAGCCTGCGGCCGTCGCAGCATCGAATCCGTTATCGAATGAGAGATACGGGGAAACCTTGTCAATCACCTCGTAGATAGTGCCAGGATTCGTCAGCGTGTCCTTGGACAGCATCTCGCTCATGACTGCCTTGATGAATGTTTGCTGGTTTCGCACGCGCTGGTAGTCGCCGTCAATAAACGGTTTGCGTTCGCGGACAAAGCGCAATGCTTCGTTACCCTTGAGTGTGATCTCACCGACGGGGTAGTGGTATTTGTACTTGTCGGTCGAATAGAATTCAATGTCGTTTTTGACGGTCACTCCACCCAGCGCCGTGGAGAGTTCTTTGAAACCGTCGAAGTCAATCATTGCGACATGGTCGATCTTGGTATCAAGCATGCCTTCCACTGTCTGAACAGCGAGGGGCACACCACCCAATGACATGGATGCATTGATCTTTTGCCGTCCATGCCCCGGGATATCGGTCCAGAGGTCCCGCATGATGGACATCACGTAAACACCCTTCCGATCTTCCGGAATGTGCATCAGCATCATGGAATCGGAACGCTGATCGGTGCCGCCACCTTTCAACAAATCACTGGACTCGGTTCCGTCGGCACCATGATCTACTCCGAGCAAGAGGAAGTTGATCGATCCGTCGTCAGGGCTCTTGACAGGTCGGAGATTTTCTTCGGGAAACGCCGACGCAATAACTTGGGTCTTGTCATTAAAGGTCTTGGCGAGATTCATGACGTACCCGCCTGCGGCTAGCGATGCGATCAGCACCAAGCCAACAAAACTGGCTAAAACCACCAAGCCGGTCCGTTTCTTGGGTGCTTGCAGTCGTCGGGGCTCGTAGCCGCCGCGGAAATTTCTATTGTCAGTCAATCAACGTCTCCATTAGACAAGAACTAGTTGCCAAGCACTCAGCGGTATTACTGGTCACTTGGCAACTGTCGCACAAACAAAGCAAGGCTAACCAGTTCCCCTGTGAGAAAGCTGGGTTAGCCTCGCTGACAAGTCTCTATTTTAGAGGCCCGCTACGAAATCCTTAAGCCAAGGAACAAGCCCAGGGCCGATGTCGCTGCGCTCTGCGGCCAGCGAAATAACCGCCTGAATGTAACTGAGCTTGTCACCGGTGTCGTAGCGACGTCCACGGAAGACCACTGCGTGGACGCCGGAGCCTTCTCCGTCCGCAACCGCCAGCGTTTCCAGCGCGTCGGTGAGCTGAATCTCGCCGCCTCGGCCCGGCGCAGTTTCCTCCAAGACAGAGAACACGCGCGGATGGAGCACATAGCGGCCGATAACGGCAAGATTTGACGGGGCATCCTCGACTGCGGGCTTTTCAACCAAACCGTTGACAGTCACATATTCGGCACCGTCGACGGCCGTGACGTCGGCACAGCCGTATGCACTGATTTGTTCAGGATCCACTTCCATCAGGGCGATGACCGATCCGCCGGTCTTCTCCTGGACATCAATCATGACGGACAGCAGTTCGTCGCGTTCGTCGATAAGGTCGTCACCCAACAGAACGGCAAACGGCTCATTGCCGACGTGCTGCTTGGCACATAGCACCGCGTGCCCGAGGCCCTTCGGATCACGCTGACGGATGTAGTGGATGTCGCCTAGTTCGGTGGCTTCCTGAACCGAGCGCAGCTTTTCCAGGTCGCCCTTGGCTTCGAGCGTGGACTCAATGAAAGGCACTCGGTCGAAGTGGTCTTCCAAGGCGCGCTTGTTGCGGCCAGTGATCATCAGCATGTCGGTGAGCCCGGCCCGCGAGGCCTCGGCGACAACGTACTGGATCGCTGGCTGGTCGACAACCGGCAGCATTTCCTTCGGCATGGCTTTGGTGGCCGGAAGGAAACGTGTTCCGAGGCCTGCTGCTGGGATGACTGCTTTGATGACGCGCCTGCTTGTACTCATGGATTCGACTTTACTTCATGAATTACACAAACTACGAAACACCAATTTCCCATTGCTACCCGTGGTTCAAGCGTTTGAGCACCGTGCGCGGCAAGTAATCGGAAACGTCCCCTCCCAGTGACTGCACTTCTTTCAAGAGCGAAGATGACAAATGGGTATACCTGTTGTCGGCCGCCAAGAAAACCGTTTCAACCCCCGTGAGATGGCGGTTCATCACGGCCATGGGAATTTCGTATTGATAGTCCACGGTTGAACGCAGGCCCTTCACGATGGCGTCCGCGCCGTTCTCCCTGCAAAAGTCCGCAAGTAGCCCCTCCCCCATGGGTTGAACGCTTACGCCACGAAGCCCGCCAATGGTTTCTTGCACCATTTCCAGGCGGTCGGCGGCCTCGAACTTGTACTTCTTTGCATAGTTGGTGGAAACCGCCACGATCACCTCGTCAAAGAGGCTACTGGCACGGGCAATGATCTCTACATGACCATTGTGGATTGGGTCAAAGGATCCGGGGCAGACGGCTCTACGCATACTCAGCAATCTATCAAAGGCAGGCTCGCAGTAGATGCCTGAACGAGCCGAGCATTGCGTCGTGTCGTGGCGTCACGTCACCGGCTGATGATCGGGCCAAGAATCGGGATAATGGATCATGCCCACATTCAATTTGCCATGGCAGCGTACGGCAGCCGGCGCCAATCTTTTATCAACGTCTGGTCAGCTTGGCGTCACCATTTTTGAGGAAATTACGACCCTGGCGGCAAAACACGATGCCATCAACCTTGGCCAGGGATTCCCTGACACCGATGGCCCGGCGGCCTTCAAGGATCGGGCCGCCCAAGGGATCGCGGGAAACCTGAACCAGTATGCCCCCGGTGGCGGCATACCCGCTTTGCGGGTTGCGATCGCCGAGCATCAATGGCGTTTCTACGGGATCACAGTTGACCCTGACACAGAGGTGGTTGTCACAACGGGTGCCACCGAAGCTATCGCAGCCTCGATCCTGGCGTTTGTCCAACCAGGCGACGAAGTCATCACTTTCGAGCCGTTTTACGATTCCTATGGGGCGACAATCGGGCTTGCCGGCGGTATCCACAGGACCGTTGCCCTGAATGCGCCCATGTTCCAGCCGAACATCGCTGAACTTCGGGCCGCTTTCAACCCGCGTACGAAAATGATCGTCTTGAACAACCCGCACAATCCCACCGGTGCGGTTTTCGGCCGGGAAGTCTTGGCAGAAATTGTCGCACTTGCCACGGAACATGACTGCCTCATTCTCTCGGACGAGGTCTACGAGCATTTGACGTTTGGTGTCGCGCACACGCCCATTGCCTCCTTGCCCGGGGCCTGGGAGCGGACACTGACCCTTTCGTCCGTCGGCAAGACCTTCTCGTTCACCGGGTGGAAGGTCGGGTGGGCCAGCGGTCCGGCAGAGTTGGTCGCCGCAGTGCGCACCGTCAAGCAGTTCCTCAGTTACTCCTCGGGCTCGGCT
This sequence comes from Paeniglutamicibacter sp. NPDC012692, assembly GCF_042901625.1. Taxonomy (NCBI): domain Bacteria; kingdom Bacillati; phylum Actinomycetota; class Actinomycetes; order Micrococcales; family Micrococcaceae; genus Paeniglutamicibacter; species Paeniglutamicibacter sp. NPDC012692. The sequence goes on along the minus strand of NZ_JBIBDE010000001.1, from coordinate 69,642 downwards.
TTCCAGCCCGTGGTTGCTGAGGCACTGGGATCACCCACCGAATTCTTCACCGGCTTCGCCAAGGATTTGCAGAACCGAAGCGAAGTCTTGGCGGCCGGTCTCGAGGCTGCAGGCATGAGCGTATATAGGCCGCAGGGGACGTACTTCATCGTTGCGGACGTGGCGCCGTTGGGGTTCACCAACGCCCTCGACCTTGCGCGGAAAATGCCGGCCTCGATCGGGGTGGCGGGAATCCCCCTTTCGGTCTTTTGCCATGAGGACGGCGCGGAAAGAACACGGACGCTGATGAGATTCGCATTCTGCAAGAAGCTCGAGGTACTTACCGAGGCAGCGGAACGCCTGTCACAATTGACCGCGAAGATAGGAAACTAGCGTGACTAGCCCCATTTCCCGTTGGATGAGCAACCTGGGTGCACATGCGACTTTGGAGGAAGACACTTTCGTACCGGGGGCATGGGTGCTCTCATTGGCCGGCGCGGAGCAGTCCCATGTCAATGTCGCGCATCCGGATGAGATCTTCTACGAATACCTGCGCCGGCTGGCCAACTTCGTCGACGAGGTTGGCCAGCCTGGCAAACCACTAAGGGTGCTTCATCTGGGCGCTGGCGCGTTGACGCTTGCCCGCTACATTGAGCAGCTTCGTCCCGGCAGCACACAGGTCGCGGTTGATTTGGAACGTGAGCTCCTTGACTTTGTCCTTGAATCACTCCCGCTGAACCATCCGGAGAATCTCTCGACCCTGATCGGCGACGCGCGTGAAGTTCTCACTCACGAGCTAGTAGACAGGAAATTCGATGTCATAGTCTTGGACATTTTCAGCGGTTCGGGGGCACCCGGACATCTGACCGTGCCGGCATTCTACTCCGAGATGAACGACCTGCTCGAGGACGGTGGTATGGTCCTGGTCAACGTCGGTGATGATCCACCGTTTGCCTTCGCCGACACTCAAATCAGGGCTCTGTCTGGAGTTTTCAGGTCGATCATGGCTAGTGCCCCAACAGAAATCTTTTCCCGGAAATACCCCGGCAACATGATCTTGGCGGCCACCCAATCGAAAATTGACCTGGGGCTCGTCGAACGGCTCCGCGCGGCCGGCCCGCATCCAGGAACGGTTCTATTCGGAGCCGACCTGGACGGGTTCGGCAAACCATAGTCGTGTTTCGCCGTATTTTTTCTCGGCGAATCGAGTAAGGCCCGCAGGCCAAATGGGCTCTTCTGACCTTGAGGAACGTTCAACCACCACAGTTGAATGTTCCTCAAGGAGCAGTGCCACCTTTTCAAGAGTCTTGGCCAGTTCCTCATTGGTCATGGGATATGGCGGATCCATGAAGACCAAATCCCAGCTCTTACCGCCTGACACTCCGGCGGTCGGCGCGAACGAATCCAAAACCGTATCTACGGAGCCACGCCTCACACTTACGATGTCACTTCGAAGTGCCTTGTTGACCAATCCCGCATTGGCTTGGCACACCGCGGCAGCTTTCGGCGCCAATTCAACCAACAGGACCGAACGGGCCCCACGGCTTGCCGCCTCGAGGCCCAACGATCCTGCGCCGGCGTAGAGATCCAGGACACGGGCATCGGTCAGCACGTCGTAGCTTTCCAGCCTGGAGAATAGGGCCTCCTTGACCCTGTCCGTCGTGGGTCTCGTGGAATCCCCGGGAACGCTTTTCAGCGGAAGTCCTCCTGCGGCACCGGCAACTATTCGACTCATTTCTTACTTATCCTCTTTCCAAAAAGTCCTGCATGTCTTCGTCCACCCATTCCTCAACTGCCTTGCGCAGCAATGGGTATGCGTTCAAGCCTTGGCTTGATTCAACGATTTGCTCCGCGGCGTCGCGAGCCCGCGCGATGAGTTTTGAGTCCTTGATTACCCTCAGCACTTTGAGAGTTGAACGCGAACCTGACTGGCTTGCTCCCAAGATGTCGCCCTCTCGGCGCTCTTGAAGGTCCGATTCCGCCAGAAGGAATCCATCGGTTGTTGATTCCACCGCGCGCAGACGGGAAACCGAAGGATGTTCCGCGTCCAACCAGGTGGTCATCAAACACGTGCCTGCATGGCGACCACGGCCGATGCGGCCACGCAGCTGGTGCAGTTGCGAGATTCCAAAGTTTTCGGCGTCGACAATCACCATCAATGTTGCGTTGTGAACGTCAACACCGACTTCAATGACGGTTGTAGAGACAAGAATGGAGGCACGGCCGCTATCGAAGGCACCCATGGCGGCAGCCTTTTCCTCGCTGGACATGCGCCCGTGAAGCTGCCTTATCTCGGTACCCGCAAAGGCGGGCATCGAGGCAAGTAGGTCCATCATCTTCTCGACGGTCATGGAGGCGGGTTTTGCCGCCACCGGGCTGCCTGAACCATTGGGTTCCAATAGATCCGCAAGCACCGGTGGCGCATCGTCCTCGACTGCAGTTTCGGTGATCCGCGGGCACACGACATAGACCTGGTGGCCCTTTGCAACTTCCTCGGCCATCCGCGAAAAAAGCCGGGCCTGCATGTGGGGAAGTTGAAGCGGAACCAGATGCGTGGATATGGGCGCGCGGCCCGGCGGGAGCGACTTCATCATACTGACCTCCAGGTCCCCGAACACGGTCATGGCCACAGTCCGAGGAATAGGGGTGGCCGTCATGACAAGCATGTGCGGAGGGTTCTCTGCCTTCGATCGCAGGAGGTCGCGTTGCTCAACGCCGAAGCGGTGCTGCTCGTCGACGACAACCAGACCCAGGTCCGCAAAGCTCACCACGTCCGAAAGCAAGGCGTGGGTACCAACCAGGATTCCGGTTTCACCCGAGGCAGCCCCCAGGAGAACACGCTTCCTTTCGCCGGCCGCGGCGGACCCCGTCAGCAGGTCGACTCTGGTGGCCAACGGACCGGCGCCTAGCTCCCCCAGCTTTCCGAGGTCTCCCAAGAGTTTTCGGATGGATTGGTGGTGTTGCTGCGCCAAGACCTCAGTCGGAGCCAGCAATGCCGTTTGCCCGCCTGAGTCAATGACCTGAAGCATGGCCCGCAAGGCCACCAACGTCTTCCCAGAACCGACCTCGCCCTGAAGCAGGCGATTCATCGGGTGTCCACGAAGAAGGTCCTCGGCGATCTCTGTGCCGGCCCGAATTTGCCCTTCCGTGAGGGTGTACGGCAGTGTCCGTTCGAACGCCGCCAGCAACCCGTCGCTGCGGCCCACTCGCGCGATGGCAGGCTGCAAGCGACGGTGTGCCCGCCGCTGCAGAAGAGCCAGCTGCAGCAGGAATGCTTCCTCGAAGGCAAAACGCTTCCGGGCCGCGTAGCCCTGGGCGAGGTTTTCGGGCCCATGGATTTCTGCATATGCCGTTGCACGAGGCGACAGACGCTGTTTCTTCAGAACCGTTTCCGGAATGAACTCCGGAAACCCTCTTTCGTTGGTGCCCGCCACGATCAGCGACATCACGTCACGGATTTTCTTGTTGGGGAACTTCGCCGTCGCCGGGTAGATGGGAATGGGCCTCGGATCCGCCTCCTCGGCTGCCTCCAAAAGGGAATACTCCGGGTGCGTCAATTCCAGGTGGTTCTGATAAAGCGTGACCTTGCCGCTGAACATGGCTGTTGCACCGACTTGCAGATCCCGCTTTGCCTCGTAGCCATTGAAGAACGTCATTTTCAGCATTGATTGTTCCGGCCCGAGGGCGTCGCGTACGGCAACCTGCAACAGGAATCCAGAGCGCGAGTGCATTCGTCGTTGGTTGATGGATTCAACCTGGGCAACGATCGTGACTTCCTCGCCGATGGGAAGTTCGGAGATCTTTGAGAGCTCCCCGACTTCCATGTAACGGCGCGGAAAATGTCCCAACATCTGTCCCACGGTTTCGTACCCGAAGGCTTGCTGGACCTTCTTGGCCGTAGCGCCTCCGAGGACTCGCTCCAATGGCGTTGTTGAAACTAAGTCCAGGTCAGCCATCGTGGGTGCAAAGATCGGTGATCGATACGTTCACCGGGGAACCGACACCTCGAATGGCGTTCAGCGCATCCTCAGCTGCCGGCACGTGGACGTGAACCCTCCAGCGGTATCCCTCGCTGGTCGGGTTGACAGGACTCATGATCACCGAGTCGCCCAAGGCATCAAGCTGCCCACGTAGGGTGGCTGCCCCCAAGGCATCAAGGTTGATGGTGCACATGACTTCCACGCCGGTCCCGTTCGATACCCCTTGGTGGATATGCGGATCCTGGATGTCGTAGCCGTGGAATTGGGCGTATTCATCCGGGTCGAATACGTGGCCTTGGAGTGCGCCGCGCAGTTCATCCAGGATGATGAGCATTCCGACTGCGCCCGCATCCACGATCTGGGCTTCGTGCAAGACACCCAATTCGGATTCGGTGGCGACCACCGCGTCCTCGGCTGCAACACAAATGGCTTCTAGAATCTCCGCGAGCGCTGCCTTGCTCGCTGGCTCGAGAACGCTGGCCCGGTGCATCGTACGGGCGACATTCGCCGCAACCTCCATCACCGATAGCATCGTGCCCGCCACAGGCTCGCTGAGTGCGGACCACGCCCGTACCTTGCCGCGTTCCAATGCCGTTGCAAGAAGCGGAGCGGTGAGCCGTTCGACTCCGCATAGCGGCTCGGCCAAGCCAGCCAGGAACACCGCAAGTAGCGTCCCGGAATTCCCCCGCGCCGATTCCATCGCGGCACGCGAGGCCATGGTCAAGAGTTCGCCGATGTTCTCCGTCTCCAATTTGGAAATGGCATCGTGAGCTGCCCGTGCTGTCAGGTAGAGGTTGCTTCCGGTATCGCCATCCGCCACTGGGAATATGTTGATGGCGTTCAGGCGATCACTGTGGTTTCCAAGGCTCTTAACTACCCGCTCAAGCCAGTTCGCCATTGCTTGTGAGTTGGCATGGATTTTTACGTTCATGGTGTGAATGATTTCTTTACCTTTAGAGGTCGTTGTCCTCTACGAACTGGGCGACGTTGTCTTTGTTCAATGCATTTGCGAATTCATCGATGATTGCCATGTCGGGAACAACGATGGACTGGCCGTCGGCTGACCGACCTGTTCCCTTGTTGGGAAGCGTGAAGAAGTTCATGTCACCCGAACTGATTCCGGGCATGGTAGCGCCAATCTGCGCCACCTTTATGGCATCCAATGACTCGTCCACGGCGACATATGGCGCAAGCTGCCTGACGCTTTCCAAGATTTTTCCCGGGTCGGTCAATGTATCCCTGGACGTCAGCTTACCCAGAACGGCCTTAATATACAGCTGCTGATTGCGTACGCGCTGGTAGTCGCCGTCCTTGAACGCATGGCGTTCACGAACAAAGGCAAGGGCTTCGTCGCCGTTGAGCGTTTGGACGCCCTGCGGGAAATGAAGATTCTTGGACGTAGTCGGGGAGAACGCAATCGGGTTGTTGATTTGCACTCCGCCCAAGGCATCTGTGAGTCCCTTGAATCCTTCAAAATCGATAGATGCGACATGGTCGATACGGGTGTTCAGCAGGCCTTCCAGCGTTTGGACTGCAAGCGGCACCCCTCCATAGGCAAATGCGGCATTGATCTTTGCCTTCCCGTGCCCCGGGATGTCCAGCCAAGTATCACGCATGATCGAAGTTACATAGATGCCCTTCCGATCTGACGGAATGTGGACGAGCATCATGGTGTCGGAACGCCCGCCATTGGGCAGCGAGGCAAAGTTCTCTTCACCCTGGCTCTTCGCACGCGAGTCATTACCTAGAAGAAGGATATTGACCGCGCCACTGGATTCCCCGGATTTCTGGGGGCGCAGTGATTCTTCCGGAAACGCGCCTGCAAGCTTGTTGGTTCCGTCGTCAAACGCGCGAGCAAGAGTGAACAGGTATCCGCCGGCCGCCAACAACCCGATCAAGACGAGTGCCAGTGCACCCAGCAAGACGGCCCGCCCAGTTCGTTTCTTCTTGGGCGATTCACTGCTGGTGTCCTCGAAGGACTCATGCGGATATGTCATTTATGCCTCTCATCAAAATACTCCATTACATCCTAGTCATCTCCCACGACCGGTAGGCTGTTTAAGTGCCTAGAATGACAGTTTCGAATCCCACAGCCCCAAATTCACAGTGTTTGTTCAGTGTTAAGTCAGTTTCAACTCCCGCCAAACGGCGCTTCTCGACCGCCATCGCCGGTGCAGTAGTCGGCTTGGCTGTCCTCACCGGCTGCAGTTCCATCGCAAACGTGCAAGCTGCCGATGACGCGGGGAATCCCCTATGCGCCGAGATGATGGTGCTGCTTCCCTCTGAAATCTCCGACCAGCAAAAGCGCCAGACCAATAGCCAGGCTACGGCTGTGTGGGGGGACCCCTCACAGCTTGTCCTCCGCTGTGGGGTGACTCCCCCTCCGCCGTCAACCGACCCCTGTGTCACCGTTAACGGTGTTGACTGGCTTGCCAAGCAAGGTGAGAAAAGCTGGACCTTGACGACCTATGGGCGCACTCCGGCCACTGAGCTCATCTTTGATCCGAATGTGATTCCGTCAAGCACAGTCCTGGCTTCCCTAGGAACCGCCGCTTCAAAGATTCCTGCCCAACGGCATTGCACTGACGTCACCAAATCGGAAGACATTCCATAGTCTTTCGACATGCAAAAGGGGTTGTTGCCAAGGCAACAACCCCTTTTGCATGTCGAACTTTTCTAGCGAAGCCCGGTCTTGCGGTTCAGTCCCAGATGAATCAGCTCATCGATGAGCTCGGCATACTCGATGCCGGTCTTGGCCCACATGTGCGGGTACATGCTCGAGGGCGTGAACCCTGGCATGGTGTTGATCTCGTTGATGATCCATTTGCCGTCTTCGGTGTAAAAGAAGTCAACCCGTGAGAGGCCTTCGGCGTTGACAGCGTCAAAGGCTTTGGCTGCCAGTTCGCGAATTTCAGCCGTTGCCTCCTCAGACAAGGCCGCTGGGCAGCTCAGTTGGGCTGCCGCGCCGTCTACGTACTTCGCATCAAAATCGTAGAACGTATGTCCGTCATTTGATACCGAAATCTCGCCCGGCATCGACGCACGTGGTGCAAGGTGTCCCCGTCCCTCGAGAACTCCGCATTCGATTTCTCGACCGACGATTCCCTGCTCCACGACAACCTTCGGGTCATGGATCCGGGCTGCCTCAATCGCTGCCTCAAGCGCATCGGGGGTGTCAACCCGCGAAATACCGACTGAAGAACCTGCACGGGCGGGCTTGACGAAGAGTGGGTATTCGAGGCCCTTGACCGAATCCAGCGCAGACGCGCGATCGCGTCCCCACTGCTTGTCGGTAATGACGACATACGGTCCGACCTCAAAGCCGGCAGCCTCGAACACAACCTTCATGAAATGCTTGTCCATGCCAATGGCACTGGCAGCGATGCCCGAACCCACATATGGGACGTCGGCCATTTCAAGCATTCCCTGAAGTGAGCCGTCCTCGCCGAACGGCCCGTGGAGCAGCGGGAAGACCAGATCAATGTCTCCCAGGTTCCGGATTTCGTGTGACGGCCCGGAAGCCAGGAGCTCGTGGCGGCCCGGCTCGCCGGTGAGCCGCAGAATTTCTTTCCCTGCAGTTACCTCGGGCTTTGCACTGCCGGCCAGCGACCATGTGGCCACATCCTGGTCCACCAGCGTCCATGCGCCCTCACGGGTGATTCCGACCGGAACCACGTCGTACTTTTCACGGTCAATGGCGTCAAGAACGCCTGCGGCGGTTACGCAGCTAACCGGGTGCTCTGACGAGCGACCCCCGAACAAGAGCAAGACACGAGGCTTGCGGGTGTTTGTTGGACTCATTGGAGTTCCCCTTCGGATTTCAGTTCGCGACCCAGGAGGCGCGCCCCCATGTTTTCAACGCTCAGGGTGCCTTCAAGTACCATGACCACGGCTTCGGTGATGGGAACCTCGACATTGTTGCGGATGGCAAGGTCCAACACGGCACGACCCGATTTGATGCCCTCGGCAGTTTGGGACATCCGGTCGTTGACCTCGTCTAGATACAGCCCTTGTCCCAGGAGACGTCCTGCGGTGTTGTTGCGCGAGAGTGAGGATGAGCATGTGGCAACCAGGTCGCCCAGACCCGCAAGGCCCGACAGGGTTTCGTACTTTCCGCCCAATGCCAAAGCCAGGCGTGTGGTCTCGGCAAGGCCACGGGTAATGATGGATGACTTGGTGTTGTCGCCCATTCCCATACCGTCGCAGATGCCCACGGCGAGGGCAATCACGTTCTTGGCGATACCGCCGATTTCAACACCGATGAGGTCGGTGTTGGTGTACGGGCGGAAGTATTCGGTGGAGCAGAGTGCCGCAATCCACGCCGCCGTTTCAATGTCGGAACAAGCAACAACGGAAGCCGTCGGCTGCTTGCGTGCGATCTCCATGGCCAGGTTTGGTCCGGACAGCACAGCGATACGCTCGGGATCGATATCAACCTCCGCCGCAATCACTTCACTCATGCGGGCATCCGTATCTCGTTCGAGACCCTTCATCAGGGAGACGAGCACGGCGCCTGGTTCGATCGCATCCCGGAAGGACCGCAGCTGCTCTCTGAGGCTTTGCGCTGGAACGGCGAGGACGACCAGGTCGGCACCAGCCAGGACTTCGCGGGGATCCGAGGAGGAGGTGATGTTTGACGGTAGCTGCGTTTCACGTAGGTATCGTGAGTTTGTGTGGCGGGTGTTGATTTCAACGGCAACCTCTTCACGACGCGCCCACACCATCACCCTACGCCCGGCTTCCGAACCCGAGTCGGCGAGAACCTTGGCAAAGGTTGTTCCCCAGCTGCCGGCTCCCATGACCGCGATTTTTTTTGGCAGGGATCTCAATTATTTGCCTTCCGGTTTGTCCGAAGCGGATCCGCGTTCAAAGTTTCTTCCCTTGATCGCTTGTCCGTGGGCGGCTGGGTCCCAAAGAATCTCAGGAGCATCTTCGCCACGTAGCTCGGCCACGTCGTTGGCAATGGCCCGCATAATTCGCTCGGTTGCTTCGTTCAATACGGAGCGAGTCATGGGCAAGCCTCGGAGGTCGTCCAGGTCCACGGGATCGCCGATATTAACGGTTACCCGCTTGCGCGGGAACAGCTTGATGCCCTTGGCATACCGAGGAAACAGGTCCTGCGCGCCCCAATGTCCCATGGGAATCACCGGGGCGCCGGTCTGCAGAGCGAGGCGTGCCGCACCTGTGTGCCCACGCATCGGCCACAGGTCCGGATCGCGCGTCAGGGTTCCCTCTGCGTAAATAATGATCACGCCGTTGGCATCCAGCACCTTGCGGGCCGCGAGGAGCGACTCCGAGGCACCGGCGCTCGTGCGTGCCACGGGGATCTGCCCGGTTTTCCGCAACACAAAACCGAGCACCGGCACCTTGAACAAGGATTCCTTGGCCAGGTATCGGGGATAGCGCTTGTTGCTGTAGACCGCATGACCCACGACCAACGGATCAATCTCCGTGACGTGGTTGGGACACAGGATAAAGCCGCCAGCCGGAAGTTTGTCAAAACCCTTCCAGGTCCGGCTGATCATCAGATTCATGACCGGCCGGACGATTCCTGCAGCTACAGCAAACACGGCTCTAGTACCGCGTGATTCTTTCATGCAAATTAGCCTATGCGGACTAGGCGATTTCATTCATTTCGACTCGCGCACCGAGATCGGTGAGCTTGTCCATGAACTTCTCGTAGCCGCGGTTGATCAATTCGATTCCCGTCACGTGGCTGGTGCCTTCGGCAGCCAAGGCCGCAATGAGATGCGAGAAGCCGCCGCGGAGATCGGGGATGTCGATATCGGCACCCTTCATCACGGTCGGGCCGGAGATGATCGCTGAGTGCTGGAAATTGCGCTGGCCGAAGCGGCAAGGAATCGCGCCGAGGCATTCGCTGTGCAACTGGACCTGTGCACCCATCTCCACCAAGGCACTGGTGAATCCGAAACGGTTTTCGTAAACCGTTTCGTGGATGATGGAAACGCCCTCGGCCTGGGTCAACGCAACAACAAGGGGCTGCTGCCAGTCGGTCATGAAACCGGGGTGAACATCGGTCTCGAGCATGAGGGGCTTCAGTTCTCCACCTGGGTGGTAGAAACGGATGCCGGTATCCAGAACCTCGAATTCGCCACCAATCTGGCGGTAAGTGTGCAAGAAGGCAGTCAGGTCCCGCTGGGCCGCTCCCTCGACAAAAATATCGCCCTTGGTCACCAATGCGGCCGAGGCCCACGAAGCAGATTCATTGCGATCCGGAAGGGCCTTGTGGTTGTAGCCGGAGAGGCGATCCACACCCACGATCCGGATCACGCGGTCACGCTGAACCGTGATGATTGCGCCCATCTTCTGCAAGAGAGAGATCAGATCGAGGATTTCCGGCTCGACTGCCGCGTTTTCAAGTTCGGTGGTGCCCTTGGCACGAACCGCCGTCAGCAGAACCTGCTCGGTGGCGCCCACGCTTGGGTACGGTAGAGAAATCTTTGCGCCCGTCAGACCGTGGGGAGCGCGAATGCTCGTACCCAGGGGTCCTGCCTTGTCGATGACTGCACCGAAATTCCGTAAGACTTCCAAGTGGAAATCGATGGGACGGTCGCCGATTTTGCAGCCGCCAAGGTTCGGAATAAGGGCTTCGCCCAGGCTGTGAAGCAATGGCCCGCAGAAGAGAATGGGGATGCGTGAATCACCGGCGTGGGTATCGATCTCGTTGCTGGTGGCCGTTTTGGTGCCAGCTGGATCCATGGTCAGATCCCCGGTGATTTCATCCTTGATGACCGTGACGCCGTGAATCTTGAGCAGGCTGGTAACCACTGCTACGTCTTTGATCTCCGGGACGTTGCGAAGAACCGAGGGAGAATCCGCCAATAGGGCGGCGACCATGGCCTTGGGTACCAAATTCTTGGCGCCTCGGACGGTCACTTTTCCTTTAAGTGGCACGCCACCATGAATCGTTAGGACTTTCCCCATGAACTTAAGAACCTCACCAAATTGTTTGTCCTTCGAAACCGAAGGTAAGACTTAGTAAGCATACAGCCCCCGGCATTGCCGGGGGCTGTATGCGGGCTGTAACGCCCGTCGCGTTTGAGCGGCTTGCATCCGAAGAACCCTACCCAATTCGGGCTTGATTAGTCTTATCGACATCGAATGCACCGCGCGCATTTACGCGATCAGCAAAGAGTTAAGAGTACTTTGCAGGAAGCGTCGTGGGCTTGAAGGCCGGGCGCTCGTTTTCGAAGGCTGTGATCTCATCTTCGTGTTGGAGCGTCAGTCCGATGTCGTCCAGACCTTCCATAAGGCGCCACCGGGTGTAGTCATCAATCTCAAACGGGGCAATGATCGAGCCGCAGGTCACCGTGCGGGATTCGAGATTGACCGTAATCTCGGTGCCCGGGTGATTCTCGATTTCCTTCCAGATCAGCTCGATGTCGCTTTGTGCAACCTCTGCGGCGACAAGCCCCTGCTTGCCGGAGTTGCCGCGGAAGATATCGGCGAATCGCGACGAGAGGACGGCCTTGAATCCATAGTCCTTGAGCGCCCACACCGCGTGCTCACGGGAGGACCCAGTGCCGAAGTCGGGGCCGGCGACAAGCACGGAGCCGGCTGAGTACGGCTCCTGGTTCAGGATGAAGGACGAGTCCTTGCGCCAACCGGCAAACAAGGCGTCCTCAAACCCGGTGCGTGTGATTCTCTTGAGATAGACGGCCGGAATGATCTGGTCGGTGTCCACGTTGCTCTGGCGCAGAGGAACACCAACACCGGTGTGGGTTGTAATTTTTTCCATGATCGATCCTTAGGCGACGGTGGTGGAGGCTGAAGCTGTGGCGAGATCCGACGGCGAGGACAGCGTCCCACGGATTGCGGTGGCTGCTGCGACAACCGGGGAAACGAGGTGCGTACGGCCACCCTTGCCCTGCCGGCCTTCAAAGTTGCGGTTTGAGGTCGAAGCGCAGCGCTCCCCTTCGGCGAGCTGGTCGGGGTTCATGCCCAGGCACATCGAGCAGCCGGCAAAACGCCACTCGGCACCGAAGTCGATGAAGATCTTGTCCAGGCCAGCGGCTTCCGCCTCGAGCCGAACCCGTGCCGAACCGGGAACCACAATCATCCGGACATTGGGGTCCTTTTTCTGGCCCTCAATGATCGCGGCGGCAGCGCGCAGGTCTTCCATTCGGCTGTTGGTGCAAGAGCCCAGGAACACGGTGTCAACGCGAATGTCTTTCATCGGCGTGCCGGCCTCGAGGCCCATGTAGGTGAGGGCGCGCTCACAAGCGGCGCGTGCGTTCTCATCCTCGAAGTCTTCCGGGGCCGGAACCTTTGCCGACAGCGAGACGCCCTGCCCCGGGTTCGTACCCCAGGTTACGAACGGTTCGAGTTCATCGGCGTCGAGGAACACCTCTGCGTCAAAGGTTGCGCCTTCGTCGGTAGCCAGGGTCTCCCATTCGGCGACCGCGGCATCCCAGTCCGCACCCTGCGGGGCATGCGGTCGACCCTGGATGTATTCGTAAGTCGTTGCATCCGGTGCGACCATGCCGGCGCGGGCTCCGGCCTCGATGGACATGTTGCAGATCGTCATGCGCGCATCCATGGACAGCGCGCGGATGGCCGAGCCCCGGTATTCAAGCACGTAGCCCTGGCCGCCGCCGGTGCCGATCTTGGCAATGACGGCCAAGATGATGTCCTTGGAGGTCACGCCCGGCTTCAGGGTTCCCTCGACGTTGATGGCCATGGTCTTGAATGGCTTCAGGGAGAGTGACTGCGTGGCCATCACGTGCTCGACCTCTGAGGTGCCAATGCCAAAGGCAAGCGCACCGAAGGCACCGTGGGTGGAGGTGTGCGAATCGCCGCAGACGACTGTCATGCCGGGCTGGGTCAGGCCCAGCTGCGGACCCACCACGTGGACGATGCCCTGCTCCTTGTCGCCCAAGGAATGCAGGCGGACGCCGAACTCCGCGCAGTTCTTCCGCAGGGTTTCAATCTGGGTTCGGCTGGTCAGGTCCGCAATCGGCTTGTCGATTTCCAGCGTGGGAGTGTTGTGGTCCTCGGTCGCAATCGTGAGGTCCGGGCGACGGAGCTTTCGGCCGGCCAACCGCAGGCCCTCGAAGGCCTGCGGCGAGGTCACTTCGTGAACCAAGTGCAGGTCGATGAAGATCAGGTCCGGCTGGCGCGCAGCGCCTACCCCTTCGCCCTTGCGCACAACGTGTGCGTTCCATACTTTTTCGGCCAGCGTCTGTGCTGCCTGGTGTGCGGCCATAACCGACTCCCTCGCTTGATAAAAGTCTTATGCATCAACTGTTCCACCGCGGGCCACGTAATATCCACTACATGGATTTGCATCTCAAATAGTGAGACGTCAATATCATAGTATGGACACATCAAGTGGCGTCGGCGTCATCGATAAAGCGGCCCAAATTCTCAACGCCCTCGAGGCGGGACCCACCTCGTTGGCGCAGCTGGTTACCGTCACCAAAATCTCCCGCCCAACGGTGCACCGGCTGGCCCAGGCCCTGGTTCACCACCGCCTGGTGGGCAAGGACATCCATGGGCGATTCGTCTTGGGCGGCAGGCTCGTCGAACTTGCCTCGGCCGCGGGAGAGGACCGCCTCATCGCCGCCGCAGGCCCGTTGCTCATCCAGCTCCGTGACAGCACCGGCGAAAGCACCCAGGTCTTCCGCCGCCAGGGAGACTTCCGCGTATGCGTCGCATCGGCCGAACGACCGGTCGGACTTCGAGACACGATTCCCGTGGGAACCCAGCTTTCGATGAAGGCTGGATCCGCCGCGCAGGTCTTGCTGGCATGGGAAGACCACGAACGTCTCCTTGACGGACTCCAGGGCGCGCGCTTTACCCCCACCATCCTGGCCGGCGTGCGCCGCCGCGGGTGGGCCCAGAGCCTGGGCGAACGTGAGCCTGGGGTGGCTTCAGTTTCGGCGCCTGTTCGCGGCCCGTCGGGACGGGTCATTGCCGCCGTTTCCATGTCCGGCCCTATCGAGCGGCTCTCCCGCCAGCCCGGTCGCGCCCACCAGGAGGTAGTGGTTCAAACCGCAAATGCCCTGAGCGAAGCGCTTCGAAAGACCGGTGACTAGGCAGTCGTATTTCGCAACTCCTTGTGCACGCCCGCCGGAGCCTGACTAACTATCCTTCGAAATGGTCGTATCCAGTGGATGTGCTCTGCATCAACCCATCAAGATAGACCCTTGGGTTGGACTCCCCGATTTCAAGCGCCAGCACAAACCCGACCGGCCTGAACCCTGGTGGCAGTGCCGCATCCGACGGGAACGTGGCCAAAAGGCCGTGGTCTTCTCCCCCTGCAAGGACCCATCGGAGCGGATCGCCGCCGAGCACACTGGCGATCGGCTCTAGTCTTTCAATGTCATTGAGCAGTGCATTTCGCTCGAAACACATGTGCGCGCCACTGGCGGCTGCCATCCGCTGGCCGTCTTTAAGCAGCCCGTCGGAGAGATCCATCATTGCGGTTGCTCCTGCGCGGGCAGCCTCGGGGCCAGCGTGGAGCGGCGGCTTTGGGCGTCGCTGTCCTTGCGCGATGTCAGCCTCTGCTTGAGTCCAGTCAGCCGAGGGCAGAGTCGAATCAAGCAGGGCCAGACCTGCCGCGGCGACCCCCAGCACGCCGTTGACGGCCACGACATCACCAGGCTTGGCGCCGGACCTGAGGATGGGTTTTCCCGTCGCCAGAGCACCAGTGACAGCGGCAGTGACCGAAACCTCGCTCCCCCGCCCCAGATCCCCGCCCGCAATTGAACAGTTCGATGCCCCCAGCTCACGAACCGCAGCACTGAATCCTTCTGCCAACTCCTCTACCCAACTCACCGGTGTTGAGTGAGGAAGAGTCAGCGAAATGACGGCCGCGGTGGCGTATGCCCCCATCGCATTGACGTCGGAGAGGTTTTGCGCTGCGGATTTCCAGCCGACGTCAAAACCGCTGCTTTCGAAGCCACTGGGCCAGTGAAGCCGAAAATCCTGATTCTCCACCAAGGTATCAACGGTGATGACGAAGGCCCCTCCGGGCGCGGCAATCATCGCAGCATCGTCACCGGGACCAAGCAAGGGCTCCGCGCCGCGCAACCGTGGCAGGATGCGCGCCAACAGTCCACTTTCGCCTAGATTGCCAACGGTTAGATTCTCAGCCTCTGGCACGTCGTAGAGCTCCAATGAATTGATTGTGTCGATTGATTTCTGCGTCGACCGGGCCGACAACGGTTTCTTCCACCACGGAAGCCACCGCGCTGAGCAAGGACTTTCTGGCTTTGCGGGCACGTCCGGAGCCACCAATCCGTGCAGCGATCCCGCTGAGGACGCCCAAGACCAGGCCAAGCAGAATCCCCAAGATTAGCATCAACGTTGGTACCGGGATGCCCTCTACCTTGGGCGCCGGCGGGAGGCTGAACTGCAGATACTGCACTGCGGCAAGAGCCCCCAACCACAACGCTCCGGCAAGTGCCGTAGCGAGGGATATCCATTGAATCACCGATACCAATGGCCACCACCATGAGCCTTTTGTTGCTTTCACGTCGGTGTTCGCAATGGCCTGGTCGAGGCGGTCGGGCAGTTCCTGCCCCCGCCGGCGCGCCTCACGGCGGATGGATGCCTTCCATGGCTCGGGTGCGCCAGCTCCTGCGCCATCGGCAAAGGCGCGCACCGCAGAGTCGGCTTGTGCGCGTTGGGCCAACCCCGCTGCCGGAAGGGACGTGCGATTGAGCTTCGGGTTTACATCGGTGCTTTTCAGGTTCAACCTGCGCAATGGATCCGGTCGGATCTTTGACAGCCACCTAGTCAGTGGCCATCCCGTTTTCTTGTGGGCATCGAGACGGTATGAAGTGCGGACGGCGTCCACCACGGTGTCTACGCCGGATGCGGTCGCCAGGTTTTGTATCAACTCGCGTTTTGCGTTGTCTGACGGTGTTTTGAGTTCCTCTACGCTGTGCCCCTCGCCCAGACGATAGGCAATCGTCGCTACGTCCGCGGCAAGCCTGTTCGACGCGGCACTCCGCGCTGTTACGACTTTTGCGATTTCCTGGCGAAGTCCCTCAATACCCTCTCCGGTCACCGCTGAGACGCCGATAAGTCTTGGATTCCGGAGCCCGTCGCGTTCGAGTATGGAACGCAGCGACGTCATGACCGGGGCTCGTTGCTCCTCGCGCAGCTTGTCGATTTGGTTGAGTACAACGAGGGTGACGGCACCATGTGCGGACAGCGGTTTGATGAAGTCGTGGTGCACTGCTGCGTCAGCATATTTTTGCGGATCAAGCACCCAGATCAGGACATCTACTTGTCCTGCCAATTTTGTGGCTATTTCCCGGTTGGCAAGAATCTTGGAATCAAAGTCCGGCAAGTCCAAAAGTATGAGACCGTTGGCTTCTTTTTCGGATCCAAAGACCCCCTTCTTGGCCAGCCGCAATGGCGAGTCCAGGAAACGACGGTCATTGACCTCCAACCAATCGAGTAGCGGATCAGACCCCTGCGCGCCCCAGATTCCGGCAAGCGGCCGGCTGGTTGTCGGCCTGGTTGCAGCAACCCGGGCAATGTCTTCCCCAACCACTGCGTTAAAGAGCGACGACTTCCCGCTGCCGGTCGCGCCGAAGAATCCGACAACCGTGTGTTCGGAAGACAGCGTCCTGCGCGCAGCGGCGCGTTCAAGTACAGCCCAGGAGGCGGCACTTTCCTGCGACCCAAGGCGTTCATTTCCAAGCTCAGTAGCTTCCTTGAGCGCCTCCAAACGAAGTTCAAGCGGGCTAAGCACGGATTCGGATCGACGACGGCTCATGCACCCTGCTCCCGGGCCAGTCGGCGAATGGCTGCCGAATATTGATTCATGTTCTCGAGTACTTGCTTGTCCGGCATGCCTCCTAGCCGTGACAGGAATCTGTCTCGTTCCAGCTCCAGAAGGGACTCACAGCGCTGCTCGAGGCTCTCCATTGCCTTCTTGGCCAACCGCCGTACCGCGTCCTCGCCAAAGATAGCCTCAAGAAGTTTTTGTCCCACCACGGCAGACCCGCCGGCGATTCCCACTTCCAACCCTGTCAGGCCGGCGGTTGACGCGAAGACAACAACCATCAAGGCAACCGCCACGCCATTGATTCCAAACGACACCATGCGGGCGGTCATGCGCTTGTTGGCGCCTTCCGAACGGATGATATCCATGAGGTCCAGTTGCCAGGCCCGCACTTGCCCTGCAACCCTGTCCGAGAAGTCCGAACTCGGACTGCCGAGGTCACCGCCCTCAATGAGCGCCTTGCCCGCAGGGTCGGCCCGCCATCGGTCCTCGGCGGTCTCACAGGCTTTTGCCGTCTGGTCCACCACCACCGCGTGCAGACCGCTTTCAATGGCTTTCTCCACACGGTCCACGGGTTGCGGTTTTCCCGTGAAAAATGCCCCTATCCTGTCACGTAGCCGTCCGATTCCGGATTCGAGGGATCGGAAGAATTCCCCCGTCCCCACGAAATCCTGCCACCTGGCCAAAACCTCCCCGCGCAACAACGTGCCATCCTGAACGGCCAGGCGAATGCCGTCCTTGGCCTGAGCAAACGCCTCGGCGACATAGGATTCCAGCCGCCCGGCGCTGGCTATTTGTTCCACCATCGCCGAAGCAATGGCGTCGTTGCGGTTGGCAAGCTGACTCATGACACCGGCTAGCGTTTGGCGGGCGATGACAGCACGTGATTCACTGTTGGCGGCAATCTCCCCCAACCATGACTTGATGTCACCCACGGCCCCTGCAGGCAGCATCTCCAATTCGTCGAGCTGGTACTCGCGCACCACAAATAGTCGCGCTGAGCCCAGGCCCTCACGCTGAAGCATGCCCCTCAGGTCTGCCGAGACTTCGGGTTCGACACCGGCCGGCACACGGTCCAAAACAATTGAAACGGTGATATTTCGCGCAGCAGCCTCGGAAAGCAGCTTCCAGGGAACGGCATCGGCATAGCGGTTTGCCGTGGTCACGAACACCCAAAGATCGGCGGCCGCCAGAAGCTGTCCGGCAAGGCGACGGTTTTCGTCGGAAATGGAATCCACATCCGGGGCGTCCAGGATGGCCACACCGCGGGGCACGGCATCGTCCCTGATCAGGATGATGGAATCGACCATGGAAGGATCCGGATCCACGCCGACCTGGTCTGCGGGCAACATGCGCCCCTCTGCGACCTGAGTTCCAACGATGCGTCGAAGCCCTGGAAGTATGCGATCGGTTTCAAGCCACGGCAGGTCCTCCGGGTGGTGCAGCAGGATTGGTTGGCGAGTGGTTGGCCTGATGGCGCCGGCCCGGGTTACCGGATGTCCAACGATTGCATTGACCAAAGTTGACTTGCCTGCGCCTGTTGAACCGCCCACAACTGCGAGCAGCGGCGCGTCCAAGCTACGGTAACGCGGCAGTATGTAGTCGTCCAGCTGCTCAACTGCCGTGCGTGCGTTTTCCCGGGCAACAGCCGCCCCGGCGATCTCGAGGGGAAGCAACTCACCAGACAATTGGTCTCGAACGGCGGAGAGCAATCTGATGGCTTCCGCATCCGCAGGCGCAGCGGAAGCCTTTGGGGCGCTGGCCGGTTCGGGGACATTACTAGTAGTCACAACTACATCATGCCAAATAGTCTGCAGATTTATCGTGACTTGGGGGAAATTGGTCCAACCTAGAGAATGTCAGTTAAAGACGAATGGTCCCAAACCGAAGTTTGGAACCATTCGTGCTGGTGACCCCAGCGGGATTCGAACCCGCGTTACCGCCGTGAGAGGGCAGCGTACTAGGCCGCTATACGATGGGGCCGCATAGCTGCAACGTTTTAGGACTGTTGCCGTCCGATTCACATGAATCGTGACCCCAGCGGGATTCGAACCCGCGTTACCGCCGTGAGAGGGCAGCGTACTAGGCCGCTATACGATGGGGCCGTATGCTCCACTTGTGGGACTTTCGCCCCCAAGCAGACCGGCCCTCGCTTTCGCGAAGACCGTAGCGCTGGGGTACCAGGACTCGAACCTAGAATGTTGGTACCAGAAACCAGTGTGTTGCCAATTACACCATACCCCACAGCGTTGATTCGCTCTCCAGCTTTCCTTTTCGGAAGCTTTCCTGCGCCTCAGCACGAGAAATAACTATACAGGCGGATTGGCGCAAAGTACAAATCGGGGACTACCGCCACCCCGCGGCGCCTAAAAACCCCGTGTTTCCGGTGATCAAGCGGGGTAATGAGGCCAGATTTTCAATGAACTTCGCAGAGTCACTTTTGTGATCTGGGGCACGGTTCAATAGGATTCCGAGCAGTCCCGCATCTTGAGCGCCTTGAACATCGTTGATGGGGTTATCCCCAACATAAAGGGTGGCTCCGATTGAAGTCCCGAGCAGCCGGCAACCGGCGTGGAACGGACGCGGATCCGGCTTCGGCGCACCGGCCGTATCCGAACCTACTAATACTGCAATCCGCTCAAGGCCCGAGGCCCTGAGCTTGTCACGCTGGTAGCTTTCCACGTTGTTGCTCACCGCCCCATAGGGAATGCCCATCGCATCCAACTCATCAAGGCATCCGTGGACGTCGGGGAAAGGCGCCCATAAGCTGCGCACCGCTCGTTCGTAAGCAACACTCCAGGCACCCAGCGCTTCGGCCGGCGGAGCATCCAACTCCGCAAGCGCATAGGCTCGCTTGATGCGCTCAACGCGCTGTCCAAGAAAGGTAAGTTCTCCGGACATGTAGCGTTCATAGGCGCCGGCGCCGTCGTCGGCGTAATCCTGCGCAATGCGGTGGCGGTCATCAATAGGGACGTTTTCGAAGTCCTCGGCGGTCAAAAGGTGGAAACCCTTGATCGCGGCAGAGTTCAGGTCAACCAGGGTGTCATCGATGTCAAAAAGAACGCCCTCAACTCGGGCGACGGACGTGAATCCGTCAGTTGAGTTGAGGGCGTTAGTCGTGTTTTCCACGTTTTTTGTCTTCGCTACCGAGTGGCCCGGAAGGCGCGAACTCGTGCGAGCGAGGATTCCTTGCCAAGAATCACCATGGATTCAAAGAGCGGCGGTGAAATGCGCTTGCCGGACACGGCAGTGCGGATGGGTCCGAACGCGTGACGCGGCTTGATACCCAACCCCTCGACCAAGGCCGACTTCAGCGCTTCTTGGATGGACTCTGCGGTCCACTCGGGTGCGGCCTCGAGTGCGGCGATGCCTGCGTCAAGGATTTCGGCGGTGTTTTCCGGAAGTCCCTTCAGGGCATCCGCGGCCGGAATGATTTCCGAGTCCTCGCGGAAGAGGAATTCCAGCATCTCGGGGGCTTCGCCCAACAGGGTGATGCGCTCCTGGACAAGAGGCGCGGCCTCGGCGAGGATTTCCTGCTGACGTTCGGTCAATTCCGCGCCGACAAGCTCGTTGGCCTGCAGGTAGGGAATCAGGCGATCACGGAAGTCAGCGGCGTCCAGCATGCGCACGTGGGTGCCGTTGATGGCTTCGGCCTTCTTGATGTCGAAACGCGCAGGGTTGGACAGCACGTTGTGGACGTCGAATGCCTCGATGAGCTGCTCACGCGTGAAGATGTCCTCGTCGGCGCTCAGGGACCAACCCAGCAGCGAGAGGTAGTTGAGCAGGCCCTCGGGAATGAATCCGCGGTCGCGGTGCAGGAAGAGGCTTGATTCCGGATCACGCTTGGAGAGCTTCTTGTTTCCCTGACCCATGACATACGGCAGGTGGCCAAAGAGCGGCATGTACTGGGCAACCTTGACGTCGATCAAGGCCCGGTAGAGCGCGATCTGGCGCGGGGTCGAGGAGAGCAGGTCTTCGCCGCGAAGAACATGGGTGATCCCCATGAGCGCGTCGTCAACCGGGTTGACCAAGGTGTAAAGCGGCTGGCCGTTGGCCCGAACTACCACAAAGTCCGGGACGGTTCCCGGCTTGAACGTGATTTCGCCGCGTACAAGGTCGGTGAAGGTGATGTCTTCATCCGGCATGCGGACACGCAACACCGGTTCGCGACCCTCCGCGCGGTACGCGGCGATCTGCTCTTCGGACAGGTCGCGGTCGAATCCGTCGTAACCCAGCTTCGGGTCGCGGCCGGCCTCTTTGTGGCGGGCTTCCACTTCTTCCGGAGTGGAGAAGGACTCATACAGGTGACCTGCCTCGCGCAGCTTTGCGATGACATCCTGGTAGATGTCACCGCGCTGGGACTGGCGGTACGGTTCGTGCGGGCCACCAACGTTTACGCCTTCGTCCCAGGTGATACCGAGCCAATCCAGTGCGTCAAGCAACTGGTTGTAGCTTTCTTCGGAGTCACGCTTGGCATCCGTGTCTTCGATGCGGAAGATCATCTTGCCGCCGGTGTGGCGCGCATATGCCCAGTTGAACAGGGCGGTGCGGATTAGGCCAACGTGCGGGGTGCCGGTCGGGGACGGGCAGAAGCGTACGCGGACGGGAGTTTCATCGGTCACAGTGGGAATGAGGGCTACATCAGTCATGATGCGTCTATTCTATGCCGCCACGGGCGATGGTCTGCTGAACCTTACAGGAGCGGCCGTTCGAGCCTTCCCGGAAACCAACGCGGGCCCCAAGAACTCAATGAGTTTACTCGGGGCCCGCATCGGAATCGAAACTGTCGCAAGATTAGCGACGGAACGGATTGCTGAGGGTTCCGATTCCCTCAATTTCAATCTCCACACGCTGACCATCGGTGACAAGTCCGACGCCTGCCGGCGTACCCGTGAGAATCACATCGCCGGGAAGCAACGTGAAGGCCTGAGAAGCATAGGCAACCAGGTCGTTTACGCTCCAGACCATTTCCGAGGTGTTGCTGTCCTGAACTACTTTTCCGTCCAGGCGGGTGGTCAACTGGGTATCGTCCTGGTCCAGCTCCGTCTGGATCCAAGGACCCAACGGGCAGGAACCGTCCCAGCCCTTGGCCCGCGCCCATTGACCGTCGGTCCGTTGTGCATCGCGAGCGGTGAGGTCGTTGGCAACGGTGTAACCGAAAATCACATCGCCGGCCTTTTCAGCCGGCACATCCTTGCAGATTCTTCCAATGACGACGGCAAGTTCGCCTTCGTAAGAAATCTCATCTGAGAAGCTTGGCAATGTAATCGGGTCACCGGAACCGACCACCGCTGTGTTTGGCTTCAGGAACATCAGGGGTTCGGCTGGAACCTCGTTCCCGAGTTCGGCCGCGTGATCCGTATAAGTGCGTCCAAAGCCAATGACCTTGGAACGAGGAATGATCGGCGCCAGCAAGCGGACATCTTCAAGCTTGTGCTTGGCACCGGTGGGCTTGATGCCCTGAAAGAAGGGGTCACCGGCGATGACAAGAACGTCATCGCCTTCAACAACTCCGTACATCGGGTCACCATCAACTACAAAACGAGCAATACGCATGCGTTATACCTTAGTCGTTTCTTCTGGATCGGATTCGTCGGTTGCCGGGGTCTTCGGCTCGTTGGAGGGAAGCAGCGGGTCTTCGTCCCCGACAGGAACCCCTGGCACGTCCGGGTAACCAGTTGGGTTGGTCGATTGCCAACGCCACATGTCTTCGACCATTTGTTCAAGGCCGCGTTCAGCCTTCCAACCGATTTCTTCGCGGGCCAGGCTCGGGTCTGCATAGCTTGCCGCGACGTCACCGGGACGACGGTCAACAACCTCGTAGGGAATCTCTTGCTTTGATGTTCGCGCGAACGCCTGGATAACTTCCAGGACCGAGGACCCGTGTCCCGTTCCGAGGTTCCAGGCATGAAGCCCGCCGTGGTCCTGCAGGTATTCAAGAGCAGCCAAATGGCCGGCACCCAAGTCGACCACGTGAATGTAGTCACGCACTCCGGTGCCATCCGGCGTCGGGTAATCGCTGCCAAAGACGCTGACCTTTTCGCGCACACCCACAGCTACCTGTGCGATGAAAGGCATCAAGTTGTTGGGGATGCCCTGAGGGTCTTCGCCGATCCGCCCCGACTCGTGGGAGCCAACGGGATTGAAGTAGCGGAGCTTGGCAATCGACCAGCGAGGGTCGGACGCCGCCAAGTCATCCAGCATGAACTCAATATGCAGTTTCGTGCGCCCATAGGGGTTGGTGGCTGAAAGTGCGGTGGTTTCGGTGATTGGCAACTCCTGCGTTTCTCCATAAACCGTCGCAGAGGAACTGAACACAAATGTGCGGACATCGTGGGCATCCATGATCTCCAGAAGGTTAAGCGTGCCTGTCACGTTGTTGCGGTAGTAGGTGAGCGGCTTGGCCACGGACTCCCCCACTGCCTTAAGCCCTGCAAAGTGGATCACTGCTTCCGGGCGAGCCAATTCAAATACTTCTTCCAGACGACCCGTGTCCAGCAGGTCCCCCACGTGAAGGACGGCATTCTTTCCGGTCAATTCGGCGACCCTGTGTAGGGCCTCGGGCGAAGAGTTACTTAGGTTGTCGAATACATGAACCTCGTGTCCCTCTTCAAGAAGCAGAAGAACTGTGTGGGATCCGATATAGCCGGCACCGCCGGTGACCAAAATGCGCATGAAATCCATTCTAGATATGTTTTGGAATTTTCGTTGATCCAACTTGTCATTGCTCGCCCCCTCGCTTAGCACCGGGCTCGACGTAGTCAGGATAAGAACATACTTCTTATCAAAGGCATGCATCTTGGTCGCTGCCGAATCTTCCAGCCGAGCTCCGCTGCTATGGGCGTTTGATTTTTCCGGCAGCCATTAAGTCGCTTGTCGAAGGGCTCCCGCCCTTATCACCAATGATCCGATTGCTTCGGTCCGATCTGGACTTTCCTCTTCCTATTTGCCCGACGAGGTGCGCAGATCCCCATAGCTGGAATGGAGAGGAAAATTGGGCTGGGTTGCGTACTGGGTGCCTGCTGTATCTGAGTACTTCCCAAGAATCCGGCTTGATCAAGGCGATCGACTGACTGAAATCGTTGGGCACTAGGCCGAGCTTGCTGAAGTAAATCCAGATTGACTGAGAAGTTAGTAGTGTTGGAATCTGCGGTGCATTACAACGCGACGGCGAGCCATCCCACAGTGAATCGTGGCATGCCGACCGGGAATCGTCACTTTTCTGAAAGCGAAGCATGGAAAACTCATCACTCCCGGACGAATGGGCCGAGGACACCTTCTGGCCACACACCGACGAAAAATTGTTGGGCAGGCGCACTGCCCTGACTCTCGGAGTCGCGGCAGCGGCTGGACTCCTAGCAGGCTGCACGATGCGCCAGTCGTCAGAAACGCCAGCACCGACCGCGGCGGAGCCTCTTAGGGAAATCCCTTGGAAAAGCAAGTTGCAGACGCTTGCGCCGATAGACGGCTCGATCAAGACCTTTGAAGATGTTTTCGTGATGACGTCGATTGTGCAGGTTGCCACCCTGGCCAATCAGGCAGGTTCACCGGCCCTGGCCGTCATCATGACTGGACTGAACAACCAACTCCAGTTCATGGATCCCATCGGCGGGTTTCTCGAAAGAGTTATCGATCTACCTGATCGATTGGTCGCGCGTTGCATGGCTTGGGACCCAGTAGAACGCAGTCTCCTTATTGGAGTTAATAGCGGGCATCTTTTCAGCTACGACTACGACACTGCGGAACTACTTGATCTAGGCCGCGCTACCAACAATGCCTCAAGCCTGTATGGCCTGGCTTTGGACTCCACAGGAAGGGTCTGGGGCGGAAGCTACCCCGAAGGGCGCGTGTGGAACTACACGCCAGATACAAAGAAGTTCGTGCAATTTCCGCGATTCGACGAAAGCACAGACTACGTCCGGAGTTTAGCAATCACCTCCGATGACACGGTATACGTCGGCACCGGTACCGTTGCACCCAAGGTGGTCTGTTTTCCTGCCGCTTCTCCGGCCCATCGTACGACTTTGGAGCTCCCGACACTGCCCCCAACGGGATTCGTACGAGGGATCCAGATCAACGGGGACCATGTTCTGATCAGCGCGGACACGTTAAAGACCCCTTTGATTTGGAACCACCGCACCAAGAAGCTGTCCGCGGCCGTCCTATCAATCTCCCGGGGACGAAGCGCCGAGTCGCCAAGCGGGCACACTAACTATTGGGTACACGGAAGCGCTCTCTACTCCACCGACTCCACGACAGGGGAAGATACGCATCTGGGCGAACTCGACGTTGAAGCTCCTGAACATATCTGGGCCAGTCCAGACTGTGTTTACGTGCTCAGCCGGGAGGGCGCCCAAGTTGCAACCCACAGGTTTGACCTTCGAACCAAGGAAGTAACACTCCAATCCACCGTGAAGCTATCGGGTGCAGGCATTGGGGTCCACAGCCTGCTTTGCCACACTGACGGCAAAATCTATATTGGTGGCTTCCAAGGCCAGGGCATCGCCAGCTTGGATCCCAATACTGGTGAACGCTGGCAGTCGTTGGATTCAGTTGCCCCGAATCAAATTACGGGAATGCTTCAGTGGGATGCGAAGAAAACCTACATCGGGTCCTACAGTTCCGCGGATATCATCCGATTCGATACAACGCGCGCCGAAGAGGGTCGGAACGCGTTCAAGCACATGGAGCGGCTGCAGACTTCGTATGGCCAGTCGAGGCCGATCGGGTGGGCAATGAACTCCAGACATGTGTTTTTCGGAACTGTGCCCGATTATGGAAAGGCTGGAGGCGCTTTAGGAATCATCAATCCCAACAATGACTCCATTGAAGCGATCTACAACAAACTAGTCCCGAATCACTCCATCATCGGACTTGCCGCGAACGAGAAGTACGTCTACGGAACGACCTCTACTCGCAATGGGTACGGCAAACCCGACACCGGCGGCAACGCTAAGGTTTTCGCATTCGATTTGGCTTCAAGGAAACTGGCCTGGGTCCGGGATGTCCCCGGTCACAGGGCTGTTATGACACCGGCCCTTGTAGACGACAAAATCGTTGCAGCAACCATTGAAGGGGTCGTGGTTCTTGGAGTTTCCGATGGAGGGCTTGTCGCGGAGCACTCGTTCACCGGTCGATTGGACAGGCACTTTCGTCCGGGCTGGTCGAACGCAAGCGTCAGGCGCTTGGGTGACAGTTATCGTTTCGTACACGTTGCGGACAATTCGATTCAAGTCCTGGACTTCCAGGATGGCACTGTCCAAAGGATTGAAGGTGTCCCCGGGACTGGAACCGCTATGGCGGTGGCCCCTAACGGACGGCTCTTTGTGAGCCATGAGGTACTTGGGATTGCCGAAGTATCGACTGATCCAAACAGGGAATCCTGATTACTTCCCCCGCAGGACCGTTGTCACTCGACCACATGGTGGGCTTGAATTCGACACGCAATCCAAACCCACCATTGATCACTCAGGGAATCAGGCGAGTTTCTCCAGCCAACCGTGGCGATCGGCAACCACGCCGGTCTGAATACCCAGCAGTTCGGTTCGCAGTGCCATGGTTACCTCACCGGCGGGAGCCTCGGGGTTGCCGATGTGCTCTTCTCCGTTTTTGAGGACGCCGATCGGGGTGATTACCGCGGCCGTGCCACAGGCAAAGACTTCCTCGATATCGCCGCTGGCGATTCCCGCACGCCATTCCCCCAGGGTGATGGTCCGCTCTTCAACTTCCATCCCACGGTCCTTCGCAAGCTGGATGATCGAGGAGCGGGTAACGCCTTCAAGAATGGTTCCCGTAAGGCGCGGGGTGACCAGCTTGCCGCCCTTCATCACGAAGAAGACGTTCATGCCGCCAAGCTCTTCCACGGCCTCGTCGTTGAACGGGTCGAGGAAGAGGACCTGCTTGCAACCGTTTTGTTCGGCTTCGAGCTGCGCAACCAAGGAAGCTGCATAGTTGCCGCCGCACTTGGCCGCACCGGTGCCGCCGCGCCCAGCGCGGGCGTAGTGATGCGAAACCCAGATCCCAACCGGCTTCAGCTCACCGCCGAAGTAGTTTCCAGCAGGTGATGCGATGACACGGAAGGAAACCTCCCGTGCGGCACGGACACCCAGGAAGGCCTCGGTGGCGATCATGAAGGGACGCAGGTAGAGTGCCTCTCCGTCACCGGACGGGACCCACTCGACGTCCGCCTTGACCAAACGGCGCAATGACTCGACAAAGGCTTCCTCATCAAGTTGCGGGAGCGCAAGGCGCTCGGCCGAGCGGTTCAATCGGGCGGCGTTTGCATATGGGCGGAAGGTCCAGATGCTTCCATCCGCGTGGCGGTACGCCTTGAGACCTTCAAAGATTTCCTGGCCGTAGTGCAATACCGAAGCCGCAGGATCCAAGGAGATGGGACCGTAAGGCTCAACACGAGCGTTGTCCCAGGTTCCCGTCACACCATCTTCACTGGCGGTCCAGTCAATGACTGCCGTGTGGTCGGTGAAGAAGTCGCCAAAACCGGGATTCGCCAAGATGGCGGCGCGGTCCTGGTCGCTCTTGCGTTGGTGTGAAAGTTCTTCGGTGAATTCCATGATGCCGTCAGGCTTCCTCTTCGAAAGGTTTTTGCGGTGGCAAGTCAATCATGACTTGCCACCCTAAGATTCGGTTCCGTAGCGAACCTAGACTCAAGCCTATGCCAGTGCCGCTACGATTGCATCGCCGATTTCAGTGGTGGTGCGCGGATCGGTCATTTCATCGCGCGAAGCAATGTCGCTTTCCACTGCCTCTTCAACGCGACGCGCCGCCTTCGGCAGCCCCACGTGGTCCAGCAGCAACGCAACCGACAGGATAGCCGCGGTCGGGTCGGCCTTTTGCTGTCCGGCGATATCCGGTGCCGATCCGTGTACGGGTTCGAACATGGAAGGTGCCGTACGATCCATATTGATGTTTCCCGAAGCGGCCAAGCCAATCCCGCCGGTGATTGCACCGGCCTGATCCGTGAGAATGTCGCCGAACAAGTTGTCAGTCACGATCACGTCAAAGCGCGATGGGTTGGTTGTCATGAAGATGGTTGCGGCATCGACGTGCAGGTAGTCGTGGGTGACGTTCGGGAATTCGGAAGCAACGGCCTCAACCGTCCGGCGCCACAAGTGGCCGGCATATACCAAGACGTTGTGCTTGTGGACGAGCGTCACATGCTTGCGTGGGCGTTCATTGGCGCGACGGAACGCGTCTCGAACCACACGCTCCACACCGTATGCCGTATTCACCGAAACTTCCGTGGCAATTTCATGTGGGGTGCCTACCCTCAGGGCCCCGCCGTTACCCACGTAAGGACCTTCGGTTCCTTCTCGTACAACAATGAAGTCAACATCGCCGGGTTCAGCAAGCGGGCTCGGTACTCCCGGGTAGAGCTTGGCTGGGCGCAGATTCACAAAGTGATCCAAGCTAAAGCGAAGTTTGAGCAAGAACTCCCGCTCAATGAGTCCGGAAGGAATCCGGGTATCACCGGGCGCAGCTCCGACAGCACCAAAGAGAATGGCGTCGTGGGACTTCAAGGCCTCGAGGGTTTCGTCCGGCAGGGTCTCCCCCGTCTCAAGCCAGTGTTCGGCACCAAGCCTGTAGTCGGTCAGCATCAATGGGGCTTCGCTAAGCTCCGCCGCCTTCTTCAAGACCTTTACGGCTTCGGCAATAACTTCAGGTCCGATTCCGTCACCTGGAATGACGGCAATATTCAAGGATTCGCTCATGGTCTCATGATAGCTATTCGTATCACTATGTGATCACCCTGTCTCATAATGTGGAATATCGAAGTAATTGTGACGTCCACCAATCAACCCCTGGCATGATGCCCCGAAGGAAAGTCCGCGAGTAGGCTTGCCACAGAGCCCTTTCCCCGAACATGCAGGATCATATGACTCCACATCGCACCATCGACCGCTGGATCCGAGAAAACCCCAATAAGGTTGACCTCATTCTGGGCATCGCCATCTGGCTTGCGTTCGGACTCACCAGCGCATTTACGATGTCAGGCATCACCCACAACGGCGTCAATCAGTTCATTCCGGCGTTGTTGTTGGGTTCGGCCCAAACCCTCCCCCTAATCTGGCGTCGACGGAATCCCGGCATTTCTGCGGGTGTAATCGTAGCCGCCCACCTAGTTCAGGTGGGCATCACCGATGTTTACCTGCCCTCACAGATCGCGGTTCCCATCACCGTGTATACCCTTGCGGCTTATGCGAAAAGGTGGCAATCCATCACTGGCATGGCTGCCGGTTTCCTCGGCGCACTGCTGGTGACTCTGAAGTTGAGCTTAACCAACGGCTTCACCATTGAGGGAACTCTCATCAGCTTTGTGGGTCTTGGCCTCATTGTCATGGTCGCTTGGACTTTTGGCGATCTGGCCCGCACTCGTCGACTGGCGATGCAGACCCTGGAAGATCGTGCTCGAAGGCTGGAAATTGAGCGGCAGCAAGAGCGGGACCTGGCTGCCGCAGACGAGCGTAGCCACATTGCACGTGAAATGCATGACATTGTGGCTCATTCGCTTTCCGTCATCATCACCCAGGCTGACGGCGCCAGATACGCAAGTGAACACGACCCGGAAATCGCACGGACGACTCTTGCCACCATTGCCATCACGGGCCGCGGTTCGCTACGCGAGATGCGACGTCTCTTGGGTGTGCTCCGCAACGACGAGGAAGCATCCACCCGGCCACTCCCCACACTTGCAGACATCCCGGACTTGCTGGACGCAACACGCAAAACAGGCCTCGACATCAGCTACTCGGAATCCGGTCAATCACGCAGGGAACTGCCGGCGGGGGCCGAACTGACGGCCTACCGCGCCGTCCAGGAATCGCTGACGAATGTGGTCAAGCATGCCGGACCTTCCGTTCAGGCAGCAGTTGCCCTTTCATGGGACCACCGCGGATTGAACATCGAGATTGCGGACAATGGCCGCGGGGCCGGAGCGCTCAGTACAGCCGATGCCGGCCAGGGGCTACGTGGAATGAGTGAACGGGTTTCGCTCTATGATGGCCGAGTGGAAGCGAAGCCCAGCCCCGGCGGCGGTTTCACTGTTGCTGTATTCATCCCATATACGGAGGACTAGAGAATCTTGTTGAAAGACAACCCCATCCGAGTGGCCCTCGTGGATGACCAGCTACTGGTTCGCAGCGGCTTCAGGATGCTCATTAATTCCCAGCCAGACCTTGAAGTTGTCGCGGAAGCCTCCAACGGGCGCGAGGCACTTGCCTCCCCCGCGCTGGCGGGCGCCGACGTCATCCTGATGGACGTTCGCATGCCGGAGATGAATGGCATCCAAACAACCGAACATCTGCTGGCTGGCCGCACCAAGGAATCACCCGGGCCGAAGGTGATTGTGCTAACCACCTTCGATCTGGACGAATACGCGCTCTCGGCCATCCAGGCGGGTGCAAGCGGGTTCCTGCTGAAGGACGCACCGCCCGAGGAGTTGCTCGAGTCCATTCGTACGGTGTTCCGCGGGGACGCCGTCATAGCCCCATCAACCACACGAAGGTTGCTGGACCATGTCGCACCGATCCTCCGCCGTTCGACTCTGCCGGACAGCCAACATGTCAAGGCTGTCGAGTCGTTGACTCCGCGCGAACGCGAAGTCTTCGGACTCATCGCAAACGGGCAATCCAACCCGGAAATCGCCGCAGGCTTGTTCCTCTCCGAGGCCACAGTCAAGACGCATGTGGGCCACATCCTGGCCAAGCTGAATGCACGCGACCGCGTCCAAGCGGTGGTCATTGCCTACGAGACCGGAGTAGTTACACCGTAGTCAATTTTCCAAGCATCCAGGTAAATCCATCGCTGAATCCGATGCCGCTTCCTAAGACAGCCCATGTTGCGGGCACGGTTTGCTATATCGAAACCTCGGCAACCCCCCGGTTCTTGTGGCTAACGAATACCCGGCCGGCCTTCGTGACCGCCAACGCCGATCCGGTGTTTTTGGTGCCACTCACGCTTCGCACGGTCCCCTTCAGGCCATCCACGACGTAGACCTTACCCGCCCCGGCATGAACGAAGAGGTAGCTGTAACGCACACGCTTGACACTTACGTCCATCCATCCGGGACGGTAGCTTGCGTCTTCCAGCCCGGTGAAGGAGTAATCCCGCAGCAATGCTCCATTGGAAGCGCTCAAGACCACTATTCCCTCCAATGTCGCTGCAACGATTTTTCCGCCCACGATAATTGGGGACATTACGGCCTTATGACCCGGCACGTCGCGCACCCATGCCAATTTCCCGGCAGCCAAATCAAATGCAAAAACCTTGGCGTTTCCCTTAGTATCAGGAATGCCGTAGCCGTTGCGTGTGGAGGTTGTCCCGAAGACGAATTTGTCATTCGCAATCAGCCCAACAATCGAGTGATTCGGAATCAGCTTGTTGTACACGCGCTCTACGGTGTCGGTGCGGGGATTGATGATCCCCATGGCCCCGCCCGCCAAGCCGTATTCGGGCACGGTGCCGAAGAACACCCGGCTGCTGTTCGCCGCCCAACCAAACGGCCTGGATTGGTCGTATTTGGTTTTCAGCCTCTCCATGAGCTTGAAAGCCGGCTGTCCTTCGAACGCACGCGGCGTCATGAAGCGGATGACGTCCGCGGAGCCGTAGGACCCGATGAACGTCCTCGCACTGTCCCATTGGATCATGCCACAAATCTGGTTCGGGGCCACTGTGTCTAGGGACTGCCACCGCTTTCCTGTGTCGGGATTTAGGGTAGAGATCCCTTTGCCTTGGTATCCGCCGACATAAATCTTTCCATCTGCATGTGCCAACAGTGAAAGCACCCCCACTCCTGCACCCTTGAGCGTGGCAGCGGACTGGACGCTTACCTCCTTGGTTTCCAAGTCGAATCGGTGGGTCCTTACCTGGGCGCCTTCCCGTGTCATCACGTAAATGCAGCCCGAACCAGCCCAAATATGTTGCAGGTCGTTGCGCCCAAGTTCCCCGAGCAATGTATCCCGTCCGGTGGTGGTGCTGGTGGCGTACAGCTTCGACCCATTGACCCAATAGCTTGTCAGTGACCGAGGATTCCCAGTACACATACGCATGGCCTTGGGCCTGGCCGCCGTCGTTAGCGTCTTGGTCCGATGGTTCCAGATGAGTTGTGTCCCTACCCCGTCTGCGCTGATCATGACCAGGTCTCCGCGGGCGCAGATCTGGTAAACGAACCCGGTATCGGGAAGCGCCGGCAATTTCAGCGTCGTTCTTTTTGATGGTGCCGATGCGGGGAAACAGATCACCCTGGGTGATTTGCTTCCTGTGCCCACGTAAACAGTGTCATCCGCTGTGATGCCCAAAGCGCGAATGTAGTCGGTCTTGCTGTCAATGCGCGGAAGCTGGCTGAATTTTTGGGTCCTTGGCGTGTAATTCCAGATGATCCCTCCGGGGTAGCTTCCGCCCCACAACCGACCTGTTGAATCCATACACAGCCCGTAAAGGCTTGTAGCCTTCGGTGCCACCCTGCCCAGATCGGTTAGTTTCCCGCTGTCATATTGATAACAAAAAATCCTCCCGGTCGTCACTCCGACAAACAGGGACCGAGATCTCGAATCCCACACTAAGCCCCTCGCCGTCGAATCAAGAGGCAGGTTGATCACCTTCTCTCGGATACCGCCTATCGGGTCAATGATTTGCAGTTGGTTGCTCATGCCCAACATGGTGATCGCCAGCCGGGGCTTCCCTGATGCGGTGGTCATGGTTGCCGTCTGCCCGATCGACGTCATCACGTAGACGTCGTTGTGGGTCCTGACGATACCGCCCGTCGACTGCAGCACTTTCAGCCTGGTTGGCCACAGCCGCTCGACAGCCGCGGGGACCAGCCCGGGCATAGCCATAGCATTAGCCGGAGGTGCTGTTCCTGCCGTGATGAGGCCTGCCGTCGTGGCAAGGCTCAGCCCCAAAAAGGTGCGCCTGCCAAGACTTCTGTCCCCAATGGTTTGTTGACTTATTTCCCCAATAGCCTGTCGGGGCCGTGATGAATTGCCCATGTTCATCTTTCCGATTGGCGCGAGCCAACAATCGGAATCCTGCCTGATACGTGCAATCGTGTTCGCGCCAAAATTATCGGGGAAACTTCACCCGAAAATCGAGGAAAGTAACGCCCGGAAATTGGAAACGCGAATGGCCCCGGATGATTTGCGCAATCCTCACCGTTCGCATTTATTCGAGTCATATCGGAGATCAGCCACCGATATTTCCCTTTAGACGGCGGTTTTCCCAAACCGCACCGAACAGGCTGGCTAGAACTATTACCGATTCACCCAGATGATCCCCAAGATCAATAGTCTGGGTTGGCCCCCAACCCTGAATCTAGGACCATCGGCTTCATTCACCTCCGGTCCACGGTCACATTGTTACACTCATCTGCGCCCTTATCCATGGTTGGATAAGATTCGTTCGATTTCATTTAAGCGGGGCCCGGTCTGGACTTGGGTCGGCAATCGTTGTGGTGAATGTTCTTTGCATCCACGTTTGACTGATCGAAATTTGCAAGAAGCAGCACGGTTTCCAGGAATCCCAGGCGACAAGGCACAACCGTCAGCAAGCACTGCCATCGGAGGACACCGTGGCATCCCAGTTTCCACCACCCCGTGAGCGAGAACGTCTAGCATTTTCCGTTTTCAGGGCCTGTTTCGGGGCTTCAAGTATGAAAAACAGCAGGACAACGCCTTGTGGTCCGGTTCGATGCATCCGAACCGGACCACAAGGCGTTGTCCTGGGGTAAATCTAGGAATCTAACGAAACGGCATTGCGGCTAGATGCTAGCCGCACCAACCAGCTGTGATTCCTCCGGGAGATCAGATACAAAATCGGACAGGCGCTTGCCAATGCCGAGCAACTCCGCAATCGCAGCCACTGTTCGATCCGCAGCCATGCCGTCGCCGTATGGATTCACTGCGGCGGACATTTCGAAATAGGCTTCGCTGTTGTTCAGCAAGAGTTCAACCGAATCGAAGATCATATCTTCATTGGTGCCAATTAGCTTTACGGTCCCAGCAACAACGGCTTCAGGGCGTTCTGTATTTTCGCGCATGACAAGAACAGGCTTGCCTAGGCTTGGTGCTTCTTCCTGGACTCCACCGGAGTCGGTGAGCACAATGTTCGCAGCCGCGATGAGGCGCGTGAATTCACCGTACGCCAAAGGCTCGGTCAGTGTGACGTTCTTCAAACCGTCGATTTCAGGCAGCAAGGCTTCGCGGACGGCAGGGTTTCGGTGCAAGGGCAGGATGAATTCGACGTCCTGCTCGGCTGCGGCCAACCGCGCAATGGCACGGCCGATCCCGCGCATGGGTTCGCCTTGGTTTTCACGACGGTGGGTGGTGATGAGAACGATCTTCCGGCTCGCGGCAACCAACTCCTCCAGAACCGGGTCGGTGAAGGGAACTTTTTTATCGACAACGGTAAACAACGCATCAATGACAGTGTTACCGGTAACCGCAATCGTCCCCGGATCAATCGTCTCGTTGACCAGGTTCGACTTACTCAGGGAGGTCGGGGCCAAGTGCAAGCTTGCAATCTGCGAAGTCATCTTGCGGTTGGCTTCTTCCGGGAAGGGAGAGAAAATGTCGTAGCTACGCAACCCGGCTTCGGCGTGGACCACCGGGATACCGCGGTAGAAAGCGGCAATCGCACCGGCGGTGGAGGTCGTGGTATCGCCCTGCACCACCACGGCGTCGGGCATCTCTTTTTCGAAGATCGCATCAAGACCGGAAATCGTCCGAGTCAACAGCGAATTCAGGGTTTGGCGTGGCTGAATGACATCAAGATCGTAGTCCGGGGTGATATCAAAGAGCTCATTAACCTGGTCCAGCATTTCACGGTGCTGGCCGGTGACGGTGACCACGCAGTCAAAGAGCTCGGAATCCTTAAGAGCCTTGACGATGGGCGCAACCTTGATGGCCTCCGGCCTGGTGCCGTAAATCGGCATGATTTTCTTCACGATTACCTATTCGTTTGCGCGGGTGATGGAGGGAGTTGATACAAACCTAGAACTTAGCGCCAGAGTCCGCGCGTATCGATGATCTCCTTGCCGGCAAGTGCCACGGCAGGAACTGACTTGAACTGGTCGTGATCGACGAGCACAACGACACTCGAAGCACCAGCCAGACCGGCTTCGGTGCTCACCAACTGAACGTTGTCGATTCCGGTCAAGACCGCGGGCAGGGTTTCAATGTGCGGTTCGACCAGCAGGAACTCCACACCCGGCGCCATCTCGGCAAGCGAGCGCGCGATTGCAATCGACGGGGATTCACGAAGGTCATCGATGTTGGCTTTGAAGGCAAGCCCCAAGACGGCAACCTTGCCGTTGAAGTCTTTCGTCTTGGTGGATTCCATCACCTTGTCGACAACCCAAGTCGGCTTAGCATCGTTGGTTTCGCGAGCCTGGCGAATCAATTTTGATTCCTCCGGAGCAGCGGCCACGATGAACCACGGGTCAACGGCAATGCAGTGGCCACCGACGCCTGGGCCCGGCTGCAAAATGTTTACGCGCGGGTGGTGGTTGGCAAGCTCGATGAGCTCCCACACGTCAATGCCGACCTTGTCGGAGATGACAGAGAGCTCGTTGGCAAACGCGATGTTCACGTCGCGGTAGGAGTTCTCTACCAGCTTCGCCATTTCCGCGGTGGTTGCATCGGTGAGGTGGATTTCGGCATCACAGAAGACACTGTAGAGGTCCTTGGCCATTTGAGCCGCTTCGGGGGTGATACCGCCAACGATACGGTCGTTTGTAACAAGCTCTTCCATAACACGGCCCGGAAGCACACGTTCGGGGCAGTGCGCGATGTGCAACGTGGATGGGTCGAGGTCCGGTCGGGCCGAAAGCAGGCGATCCGCCATGTGCTGGGTAGCACCCGGAGGGGACGTGGATTCCAGAATAACCAGTTCGTTGCCACGTAGCTGTGGTGCAATCTTGTCGGCTGCCGCTTCAATGTACGAAAGGTCTGCGGAGCGGTCGGCGTTGAATGGGGTAGGAACCGCAACGATGTATGCGTCGGCCGTTGGGGTATCAAAGCTTGCGCTGAGTGTACCGTTCGCTACCGCGGCCACAACAAATTCGCCCAGCGCCGGTTCCACGAACGGAACTTCACCGCGGTTCACCGCTTCAACGGTGCGGGGACTGACATCGACGCCTTTGACGATGATGCCCTTGGAAGCCAATATGGCAGCGGTTGGCAACCCAATATAGCCGAGTCCAACAACAACGACTTCTTTAATGCTCGTCACTATGACGTTTCCCCTTGGTTCGATTGAAGATGCACAAGCGTGTAAAGGTACGCGGAAAGTGCTTTTGAATGACGATTCTTGGACTAGCGACCTCGACGAGTTTACTTCATTCATCAATTCACCGCATTTTTTCAGCCAGTTCTTCGTAAACCTTAAGCAACTTGTGCGTATTTCGGCCCCAAGTTCGTTCGGCTAATACCCGAGCCCTGCCGGCAACCCCCATAGAAGCTCTTTTCGATGAGTCGCGCAGCAAATTCTCAATCGCCTGCGCCAGCTTTCCTGCATTGTCTGGATCAACGAGAAGCCCTGTGCGACCGTGCACAACTATTTCCCGCAGTGCTGGTAAGTCCGCTGCGACAACTGGAACTTCGCAGGCCAACGCCTCAACCGGCTTCAGCGGAGTTACGACTTGAGTTACTGAAAGGTCGCGGCGCGGAACCACAAAAATATCCATCGCGCAGTGATAGGTTCGGGCTTCTTCGCGCGGTACACGCCCAGGGAAAATGCAGTATTTGCCGACGCCAAGTTTTTCGCTCAATTCAATGAGATTGTTACGTTCGACACCACTGCCCACAACCAACAACCGGAGCATGGGATTTCGCGGAACCAAGTCTGCGAAAGCATGGACCAATAGGTCTAGGCCTTCATAGGCAACCAAGCTACTTACGGTGCCAACGTATTGGTGCTCGGACGATAGTCCTAGGGCCTCCCGTGCAGCGAGGCGAGAAATTGGAGGTTCAAGGTAATCATCCCCGATCGCATTCGGGGATATGGTGATTCTGTTACGGGCCACTCCTTGGGCGATTAGCTCCTGTTTCATAGCTTCGCCAAGTGTGACTACATGGGAGGCTCGCGCCGCAACAAAGGCCTCGCGTTCCTTGAATAGCTTGTAGCGTTGCGATGATTTCGCCGACTCAGGTCTGGACGAAGCCCAGGTGTCGGCAAGCTGTCCACGCACCTCATAAACCCATGGCAACTCGTAGGCCTCGGCCACGGCCATTACCGAGAGCGCATTGGTGAAATCGGTGGTCGTATGCAGAATACTGGGGCGATTACGGGATACAGCGTCGGCCAATGCCTCGGCTTGTTGTTGGATCTTCGCCAGCATTTCAGTTTTCAATTTCCTCGGAAGAATGCGCCGGTATTCAATGCTGGATACAGTGTCCAGGTTCTTGGCTGTGGCCTTCCCAACCACAAGTGGATAGTTGACTCGCGTGAATACCTGGGTATTCCACCCTGCTGCGTGCAAAGCCGTAAGGATTGAGTGAGTACGCTGTGCATAGCCGCTACCCGTATGCGGCAGTGAATTGGTGAGAAAGTGCAGTGCTGTCTTATTTGTCCGGACGTCCGTTGCAGGAGTCATTCGCGGGATACAGGCTAACGCTCCTTCAAAAACAGCCAGCTCACTGCGATAATGCCGCAACTGTTTATTCGTGCCGGGAACCGTATTTGCAAGGATTTCGATGGCCAAATCCATCTGACCCAAATACCAAGCGTAGCGAGCGCGTGTGCGATTCAATGTGGTTGTGTTGTGGGCCCTGCCTTGGAGGAGGATCCCAGCTGTTTCGGAGTCCTGAATGGCAAGAAGCATGTCCGCAACTCTGGCGACCGTTCGATCGGGTAGTTCCAGCACATCAAGTTGCTGAGCGTATTCACTAAGTTCCGTGGAATTTCCCGACATCAAACAAGCAAAGGCATGTGAGACTATAGCTCTCTGCGGCAGCGCGAGAACTGCAACTTGGGATATTTTCGAGACCACGGGGGAATCGATCCTTCGACCCACTTGAAACAAGAAATGAAGTGGGTCATCCATTAAGTTGGCCGTTGCGATTCGGGTGATCTTTAGGAGGTTCTGGAGAAAACGCGAATGTCCATCGCTTTGGTGCATGCCGTCAGTTTTTTTCACAGTTTGAACCTTGCTCATTTATGGCGATGATAAGTTTCATGTACTTTTCACCCAGTTTTTCCAATGAAGCTTTTTCAAAAACCCACTGCTGGCCCGATGGGCCTACATTGAGACGCTTTCTGTCAGCTGCCAACTGCTTCCATAGTGCAGCTATGTTGCTTGGATCGTGGTCCACAACATCGCCGGCCGCCGCATCTTCAATGATCTTCGCGACTTCACCTTTGACTATGCCAGTGACATGGCGGCCTAGTGAAAGCAATTCATAGGCTTTTGACGGAACAGTATGGTCAAAACTCGCCCAGTCATCACGCAAACTCACCACACAAGTATCTGCCCAGAGATAATGGGCCCTGAGCATGTCGTCTCGAGCCGGCTCTTGGAAATCAACCGCGGCGCCAACGCTGGATGCATATCGCCTTAGGCGTTCCATTGCTGTTCCATCTCCAACGATGCGTACCAGCACATCTTCCGTAGCCAAGGTCGAAGCCAGAATGATGGATTCGAGCCCCTGACTCTCGCCCACGTTCCCCAAGTAAAGAACGTGCAACTTAGCGTCACTTGGTTCTTCCTGTACTTGAAGCGGTACAAAATTCCGAGTGCTAATGCCGTTATGAACGGTTTGAACAGATCGGATACCGTCCTTCTCCAAAACATCGGCGAATCCGGTAGTAACGGTTACCACAAGTGTTGCCTGCCGCTGTATGTACCGGACGGCCCGGTGGGCCAGATTAATGAGCCAATCCCATTTCAAAATACGGGAATCGGAGATTAGATCCGGCCATGCATCCCGCATTTCAAGGACGAACGGGCGCTGAAAAATTCTCGCGACAATGAATCCGACGAACATCGTTGGAATAGCCGGAACTGTGGCAATAACAACATTTGGCCTGGCCTGTAATAGTGCCCTTGGCAACATAAGCGCACCGTCAAGGACATTCTTGATGATCTTTCCGGGGATACTACGAGGTTTCGCGATCGAAGGGTAGCTGCGAACGAATTCACCATGCGAACCGGTCTCGGGGAAAGGGTATCGCGTCCCCTTTGGCTTCCGGAAGTCGTGGGCGCGGGGGGTAACGACGTGTACTTCCCACCCTGCTTGCCGCATTACATACACAAAAGAGTCCCACCGCCTCTGCGGCGGTGAAACTTCAGGCGCGTAGGAATGCGTCAGCAATAGAACTCGCATGGGCCCCACTTGCATCGCCTTCCTTGATCCCGGAGGCGTGGCTCCGTCGTTGATTGTTTGATTCCACGTTCACCCGATTTCAGGACCATGTACAAACAGTGCTGTTTGATTCGCCAGCTGGTGCCAAGCGAACGGTTTCATCGATCCTGAACCTGATAGTTAGAACATGACGTGTTGTTCGTTTGGCCCGAATGATGTGATCACCCCGGTGGCCATCAGATCGATTTCCTCAACAGACCATGTGTGACGCAGTTTCTCGCTGGAACGCATTTGCAAGAAATTGAATCGGTCGGCCGAATAGATCGTCCCGCCTGCCGCGGTCAGCGCCGCCAAGAAGTTGGTGTCTTCTCCCCTGTTCATTTCAGGGAAACGCACGGAACGCATAACTTCACTAGTCGTGAAGATGGTCGGCCCCATGACACGATCCGTGAATCGATGTTCTTGCTCTTCAAACCTCAGCAGGGTTGCGTTGCGTTCACCCAGATACACATAATGCGCCTGCTTACCAACGACATCGGCGCGGCTGTACCGATATGCCGCAGCTTGGTCCTGCAGATAGTGGGATCCGTAGAGGTCGTCATCATCCATCTTGGTGACATACGTCCCCGACGACGCGGAAACTGCAAGGTTGAGACAGCTGCCAAGTGAAGCTGTACGCGGAGCGTTAAGTAGGACCAGATTTTCAATGCCTTGTTCCTTGGCCTTGGTCCGAATCTCATCTTCGTCAATCTCGAATCCGTGGGTCAACAGAACCAATTCGGTCTCGACATTTAGTTGCTTACCCACGGTCTCAAGAACGTGATTGATCTGATGGGGCCGAATCGTTGATACCAGTGCCGAGATGCTGGGTGTCACTGTCATCGAGCGGTCGTCGGTTGCTTCGCTATTGATGCCGGCGGCTTGCAAAACCTGCGCGGCACGATGCGAATATGTATGATTCTGCCAGATCCTTCGCTGCCCCAGGTGCACTGTGCGATCACGAAGTTCCTTGCTGCGTACCAAAGAACGGATTGAGCCAACGGCCTCTTCCCGCGTATGCACTTCGGTCACCTCCGACTTGTCAAAGAACTCGGCGATCGCACGGCTTGGGGCCGTGACAACGGGCGTTCCCGAAGCTGTGATCTCGAAGATTCGCCTTGCACACATGCTGGGTGAATCAACCACCGAGTTGACGTTTAGGAAGACCTTGTATGCCTTGTATGCTGTGAGCATTTTCTCGTACGGCAGACTACCTACGACATTCACATCAAATGGTGCCGGGAACTGGTATTTCTTTTCCCCGCCGAGCTGTCGAGAAAATATCTCTAGTCCAAGCTCTACGCCATTAGTGGCATCCTGTGCGGCACCCAGCAGCATTTCCATCTGTTCACGACGTTCGGGGAATTTGTGGGCAAAAAACATCCCCGCAAAAGCAACATTCCTCGATTGGAACCCGCGCTGCGGACGGACAGGATTGTGAACACGAGGCTGGGCCGCGAAGCTCAAGGGCGCCACGCGGTCATGCCCCAGATCTTCCTTATAGCGCCCGAGTTTCCTTGAATCGGATGTAAAAACAGTGTCGAATAATCGAGCGGTGGCAAGAAAGTCATCGTAGTGGGGCGGATCTTCTTTGTTCCAAAATACAGTCGGGATACCTTGAAACCTGCACCATTCCAGAAGTTCAACAAGAGCCGGTCGGGGTGCAGAACTCCCCGTCAGGTGATGTGCCCACGAATTGCCGTTTCCTGCCCAGGCAGACTCGACGAATAGCATCTCAACAGGGTCAGTCTGCAACTCGCGCTTCCAACCCTCAGGGGTGATGGCGACACACTCCCACTCGTACCCCCAGGCTTGAGCGGAGAAGTCATCCAAAATAACCGCAACAGGAATCCTTGGAGAGAAGTCGACAATTCTGTTGGGTTTGAAAGCTGGAAAATCAAGTTGGAAGCGTCTGCGCTTCGACGAATGTGCCACCGGCCTTGCCGATATGTCCTTCAAGCCGTTTTGAGAAATGGCAGTCTGGCGGCGTTTCCAGATCACGACTTGCGCGGGCCCCCCTCGCCTAAGATGCCAGATCGCGGTACGCAGGGTTTTGATGATTGCTTCCTCGCTTAGCGCGAAACCCACGTGGTTTCGAAATCGGTGGCATAGATCTTCCCCTAATATTCTAGTCCATTGATTTACAACGGCTGGACTACGAGCCACCATAGATAGCCGTACCTTGAGATCGGATAAGTCGCTCCAGAAAATCATCCATCCACTTCAAACATCATTTTCGGTACGCGCTGACTAGATTCCAAGTTTATTGCCTACTCCAGTCAGCAAACAATTCTTACCGCGTCAGCTCTGGGCCCCGGCGAATTGGTCTATTGCCCGAACGTGCCCAGCGAATACGACTTCACTCCTCCAGGGAAGTTCGCTCGCGGCAAGAGCAAGCCATTCTCCATATCATGGGCGAGAGCACCACCAGTCATCCAACTGCCATCTTTCGGTATTGCACAATCGCAATGCAATCCGCCTCGGCACCTTGCGTTCAATCATTTCGCGTTATTCCAGCGTTGAGAAGGACCGCCACGTTGTTGGTCCGCAAGAGATCCAGGGAAGAGGGCAGCAGCACTCACCGGAAATCTGAATCGCCAATTCTATTAGAATGAACCTCTACGCACTTTGTTTTGGTGAACCTCGGTGCATCGTCGATGCTCATATTTAGTTGAAAGTAGGTACGGTGGCACGCATATTTGTATACGGGGGCTGCGTCACCAGAGACGCTTTTGAACTGATGAAGGGTGAACACACGCTCGTCCAGTATGTCGCTCGCCAGTCGCTGATTAGTGCAAACTCTCAGCCGACCAGAACCTTGCGCACGAGCGTCCTCACCACAAGTTTCCAAGACAGAGCAGTGCGCAACGATCTCGACTCTACGTTGCACTCAATGATTCGGTCTCGAGGTGCAACCGCTGACATGTTCATGTTCGATATTTTGAGCGAGCGGCTCGGCGTCTACCGTTTGCCTGGCAAAACATACATAACGCGCTCCGTAGAACTTGCAAAATCAAAGCTTCTCGATGCCCTTCCGGGTGCAGCCGTCGTTGTCAATTTTGGTACGGATACCCACTTTGACCTCTGGAAAATCGCTGCTGACAAATTCATAACCGAGCTTAAAACAGCCAACATATTCCACAAAACGATGTTGTTTGAGGCCCCTTGGACGGATGTAACCGAACTTGGCGAACCAGTCCCCCGTTTTCGTGGTTGGTCAGCAGCCGAAGCAAACGCCCTGTATGCGCGATACTACGAATACTTACAAAGCCGGGGACTCCACACTAGGAGGATTCCAGCGGACATGGCAGTTTCCACTGCATCTCACAAGTGGGGACCTTCGCCCTATCACTATGTTGGCGACGCGTACTTGTGGATGAGAGATGAGGCACAAAACTTCCTGGACTCGATTGCTTAACCCGGCACGCAAGCAACCAATTAGGCAGGACTGCATCCACACCGAAACGCCACTGCACCTTTCATCGCCCAGCGTCCCGTATTAGAACTGGCATTAAATGCCTGTATCGAATCCTGCGTCAGGTTTCGCAGTAGCCTCAACTCAAGGCACACATGAATGGTCAACCAAAAAGTTGGTGCCCCGTAATATCTCCTGAAACAAAAGGTTTTGTGTTTACACGGCGTTTCGCATGGTGAAGTTCGGTCATCGTCCACCATTTGCTTTGCAACTCGACCCCAGCACAGAACGGCTACGGCGGACAGTCAGTGAAGTCTGTAGCGCTGGTTCGCAGTAACGAAGTAGAGCATCAGCTCGCTGGCATGCGAATCGTTGCTGATGGACATGATTAGCTGCCTTTACCAATCCGTATGGTTTCGCCAGTTCTGGTCCAGGCAACCGTGAGAGTCAGCCCTTCACCCACCGGGATCATTACCGCCATGGACTCCTTCAAACACATTTGAGAATGGCGGCTGTTAACATGACATGGTACGCAGTGGAATCTTTTGGAGGCTGGCAGCATTGGTTAATGACGAAACGGAAAAGCTTGAGGGGCATCCGTCCGGGAGAAAACTAGACCAACCAACGCATTCACTCCGAGCGGATACGGCTGACGCTCAGGTATCTCTCCACAACCGGGAACTTGGTAGTGAGTTTTCAGAATCTCGCGAATCCGTTCAGCGGCTCTTAGCCGAAACCACTTCTCTGCGCAATCGACGCAATGAACTACTCGTGCAAATCGCAACGTTAGAGCGGGAAAGAGACGAGCAATCAATTGGGCGGCGTGACGAGCATTCGCTCCGAGTCGGGCTGGAGAAGCGCTTGGCAGCTGAGCGCGCGCGGACAATTAAGTACAAGACTGCCTATGAACGGCTGAAATCCCATCCCGTAATTCGTCTTGCACGAGCGGTTACAACTCCCGTCAATAAGCTTAGTGACGCAGGCCTACGTAAGAATCTTCCACAGGCGCTATCGAGAAAGATCGCGCAGCTTGGCGGCGCCACCAGTTCACCTCTTCAGATCCCCACACGGAACCAACGGCTCCTCAATGAAATCCGAACTGCTTACCGTGTTGGTGGGAATGCCTCGAGGGCCCAGGATCTTGCGTCCAAGTTGCCGGAAAAGTTCGCACCCGCCCAGTCAGACCGAATCTTGCTCGACCAGATCGATGGTGTGCTCAGGTTGCTCGCGGCCGTTCCCACCATCCCAACGCCCCAAAGCGGGGCTGGCTACGTGGCACAGCCCGGTCGCATCATGTATTGCGCCCACAGCACCGGCGGCTTTAACAGCAATGGCTACTCGACTCGAACTGCCGGGCTGACAGAGGCGATGGCCGGCCTGGGGTGCGACATTTTCGTTGCTGCACGGCCCGGGTATCCATGGGATGCAAAGACGAATGCCGAACCAAAATCAAATTCCCGGTTCGAGAATGAGATCAATGGAGTTCGTACCGTATACAACCCTGGCACTTCTTGGTCTGGACGTGCTCTAGACCAGTACATTCATGAAGCTGCGGACATTTACGCCCGGGAGGCGATGATCAATCGCCCCTCATGGATCGTTGCCGCCTCGAACCATGTCACAGCCTTGCCTGCTCTCATTGCCGCTCGAAGGCTGGGAATCCCGTTTGCCTATGAAGTTCGTGGCCTATGGGAGATCACCGAGGCTTCTGCTAAGGAGGGCTATGCAGATAGTGAACGATTTGCACTTGCCTCAAAGCTGGAAACAGCCGTGGCCAATAATGCTGACCACGTATTCGCCATCACTTCGCAAGTAAAGGACGAGCTCGTCCAACGTGGAACTGATCCAGCTAAGATAACTTTGCTGCCCAACGCCGCTGATGTTTATGAGTTTGCTCCCCTGCCGCCAGACATGGCGCTCTCGGCCAAATACTCTATTGAAAGTGGAATCACGCTTGGCTATGCGGGCAGCGTGCTGGCCTATGAGGGCCTTGATCTCGCGCTACACGCACTGGCGGAACTAATGAGGGGCGGCGTGGCCGCAAACCTGGTCATCGTCGGTGACGGGCCTGCCTTAGCTGATTTGAAGACATTGGCAAACAAGCTAGGCGTCACTGAATCGGTCCAGTTCGTTGGGCGCGTACCTGCCAAGGATGTCCCCCGGTATGTTGAGCTCTTCGACATCGTATTGTGCCCGCGCATCAGTTCCGTAG
Organism: Paeniglutamicibacter sp. NPDC012692; assembly: GCF_042901625.1. Classification (NCBI taxonomy): domain Bacteria; kingdom Bacillati; phylum Actinomycetota; class Actinomycetes; order Micrococcales; family Micrococcaceae; genus Paeniglutamicibacter; species Paeniglutamicibacter sp. NPDC012692. The sequence continues at coordinate 24,941 of NZ_JBIBDE010000001.1, read as the reverse complement.
TCACTGAAATGGTCTCCCCGCTGAAGCCGTTGGAGGCAATGGCGGCCGGCCGGCCTGTTATCGCTTCAAATGTTGCTCCGCTTGTTGATTTGCTGGGCACGGATGGTTCACGTGGCGCGCTATTCAACGCGGGCGACGCAGCGGATCTGGCTCGTACAATTCGAGAACTTGCGGATAACAAGCCGAAGCGCAAGGAGATTGGACGGACAGCACGTCGCTGGATCGTTGAGAACCGCTCATGGTCCGAGATCGCCCGACGCCAAATCGATGATTTGTTGCGGTTCTCAAAGAACCCCGATAACCCGAGCGGCAAACCACTGAGCGAAGTAACGGTCGCACTGATCTCGGATGAATTCACCCGAAGCAGTATGCAAGGCGATGTGAATCTCGTCCTGCCGACTCCGGCCAATTGGAAAGCTCTCCTTGAGGAAACCCGGATCGATCTGCTTTTCGTAGAGTCGGCGTGGGAGGGCAATGGCGGCTCGTGGACCCGCAAGGTCGGGTACTACGACGACGAAGAGTGCCGCGAACTCAGGGCTCTTGTTTCACACTGCCGGTCTGCTGGAATCCCAACGGTCTTTTGGAACAAGGAAGACCCGGTCCACTTCAACCGTTTCCGGAAAACCGCAAAGTTCTTCGACCATGTTTTCACCACCGACGCCAACTGCCTGAAGGAATACTGGGCCCACCGAGGCAGCCACCTTAAGACGCTGGCGTCGCTGCCCTTCTGGGCTCAGCCAGGCATTCACAATCCGCTGCCATCTGGCGACGAGAAGCAGCACACCGTCGCCTATGGCGGGACCTATTATGGCGACCGCTTTGAAAAGCGGTCCAAGGAACTTGTAACACTCCTTGATACTGCCGTTCCGCAGGGCCTGACCATTTATGACCGGCAGTTCAACAATCCAGACTCACCCTATCTCTTCCCCGAGCACCTGCAGCGGTACGTACAAGGCGGCTTGCCATACACGGGGATGCTGAAGGCTTACAAGAACCACCCCGTACACATCAACGTTAATTCGGTATCGAACTCCCCCACTATGTTCTCCCGGCGTGTATTTGAGCTGGCAGCCTGCGGCACACCCGTACTTTCCGGCCCAGGCCTTGAAATCGGCGGACTCTTTGGGACAGCAATTCCTTCGTCATTGACAGAAGAATCCACCGAAGAACTTGTCTCGCGTTGGATGACCGATGAGCGCACACGAATCGATGCAGCGTGGACGGCCTTCCGCACCGTATACCGCTCGCACTTATCAATTCACCGTCTGGCCTACGTAATGCGTGTTGCAGGGCTGTCTGTCACCATTCCGAAGTTGCCCGACTACATATTGCAGCTGGAACAGCTCAATGAGCAATTGGCCATTCAGGTCCTGGGCCAAAGCCACTTGCCATCCGCGGTCGTCGCAGTAAAGGGCTCAACCCCTGAAGCAACCGCGCTCATGGCGAGGCATGGAATCGAGGTGTTGGAATCCACACCGGCCGAACCAAGCCGATTCATTGGCAGCCTCGGGGATTCCTTAAAGGATCCGTTTGCCGCCGAAGACCTGGCAACGGCATTGCACTACACCGGAGCACAAACGGCCACAGTTGTCGTCGGCGAGCCAGACGGAAAAACTCAATCGCTGTGGCAGCTCGGCTGGCCCACACACTCATCGGCAACAATGGCGAAGGGCTCTGGCAAGAATGGATCCTGCGTTTCCATTCGACGGATGCCGAACGAGGTTCAAATAGAAAATGGCCCTAATGAATCCATCGATATGGATGTCCTTGAACCCTTAACGATATTGGTGGCCGGACACGACCTGAAATTCGCCACCGGCATCATGAAGGAACTCGAAGCCGCAGGACACACCGTTGTCGTGGACCACTGGACTGGCCACGCTCAGCATGACCCGAATGAAAGTCTTGTGCTCCTCGAAGACGCGGACGTCATCTTCTGTGAATGGTCGCTTGGCAACCTTGCTTGGTACTCGCGCCATAAGCGACCTGGGCAACGCCTGATCTCAAGGTTCCACTTGCAGGAACTCTTCACCACGTATCCAGCCCAAACCGATTTCGACAAGGTCGATCAAATCGTATTTGTTGGCGAGTTCATCAGGCGCGTGGCCATTCGCAAGTTTGGCATTCCGGAATCACTGACCTCAGTTATTTCAAACGCTGTGGACCTCGAGGCGCTTGACCTGCCCAAGACTGCTGACGCTCGCTTCAACATTGGTCTGGTCGGAATCGTTCCCGAACGAAAGGGATTGGATGTCGCCCTTGATCTTCTGGCAACGCTACGGGCCACTGATGATCGTTACAAGTTGTTCATTAAGGGACGCCGTCCGGAGGACTACCCGTGGATGGCTGCCCGGCCTGCGGAAATGGCTTTTTATGCAGAGCAGTATGAACGAATCCAAAATGATCCGTTGCTCCGTGGAGCGGTGACCTTTGATGGGCATGGAAATGATATGGCCGAGTGGTATCGCAAAATTGGTGTTGCACTCTCGGTTAGTGACTTTGAATCGTTCCACTACACCCTTGCCGATGGGGCCGCGTCGGGTGCAGTACCAGTGAGCTTGGCTTGGGCAGGTGCAGAGTTCATTTATCCGGAATCGTGGCTTTCAAGCTCAGTTGCAGGGCTTGCCAAGCGGATATTGCAGACAACCGGACAAGAAAATGAGTTTGCTAACGAAGGGGCTGATGCAGTGAAATTTGCTCGCCATGAATTCTCTTATGCCAAGACCCTCGGTTCTTTGATGGAAATACTCATCAGCGCAGATCCAAAATAAGTTGATTCCAAGTTGTTGGTAGATAGCCCGCTTTCGGACCAAATCACCCTTTTCCAGCCACTTCTGCGAACTGCCAGATAGCGTCTGAAGGTACTGCTGTTCTGACGATTTAGTTGTGTAACCTCGTCACTTCGTGGACACCGAATCCTATGACTTCGTGGGCATCGGGTCTCAAGGCTTCGAATACCCGGCGGGGACACTACCAAGTCGCCGGAACACCACTACCAAGAGGCGCTATTCAGCACCTGGGGCGAGATCCTCGGGGACACCACCGTCGCTGCGGCGATGCTCGACAGGTTGCTGCACCGGTCCGTGGTGCTGAACCTCGACGGGGAATCCTACCGGCTGCGCAACCACCACGAGGCGGCCGAACAGCTCAGAAAGGCCACTACCGGGACCCCGACAAACCTGCTAACTTAGCTCACGCGAGCTGGGGAATTCCGGTGAGCGAAACCGGGGAGAATCCCTGAGCGCCGTCAGCATCCACAGCGGGATCGGTTGACGCCCCGGGGCGGGGTTTCTCCGGGGCGGCGGGCAGCACGCAGGAAGCATTAGGATGGTTCGCTGACAGGGTCTTTCTGGAGGTTTTTCTTAGTCGATAACCATTCAAAAAGCCCCTGCCGTCTATCCACGCCACGGCACGCCGAACGCTGCGGGAAACCACCCGCCGGATTATTAGTTCAAAGACCCTCCGCCACGCTCAAATCCCAAGAGCCATCAAACCGGGCACGGTTCACTATAGGGTTCTGGATTTTATTCATTGTCAAATAACCTCAAACGCGGAAAGTGTCAACGTTAACGCGTGATTGAAATTGTGCACAAAAACTAACGAATAGCTTTCAACACAAGTGCCATAACTTGTACCAATAACACTTGTATCTTCATCAACATCTCCGAGGCCAAAAACAATTAATGGCTCGACAGAGGAACTAATCAGCAATCCATATTGCGACTCTTCATGCGTCAAAATAGTTCCCTCAATACACGCGCGTGGAGAAACCCCTTCAGCTAGATGAAACACGGTTCGACCTTCGAGCGCATCTCTCATGGATTCAACGAGAGAAACAGAATCCGTAATTGTTAAAGATAATTCATCTACAGAACCAAGCACTTCACGACGGACTAAATAATCCTGATAAGCAATGCTCTCACCTGTAAAAATAAACCTGCTTCCATTGTGACAACCATCCATTGATACAAGACCTGGATTTATGGAGGGCTGAAGACCTCGGAGAACAATGGAATTATGAGCCCAAGGCCCGCGCAAATATGCCGGGATATTGTCCTCATATTCATGGGAGTAAAAACTCGGATCAACCAGCCATTCCAACCCATCGAAAAAGAGTGTAATCGACAAATTGTCAGCATGTTTGTGTGTGCTAGAAAGCGATGTCGCCAAGAAGCTGAGCATGAAAGGCTTACCCATATGATTTCCCTTGGCCACACCATATCCGGCGATTGGTAGAATGGTCGCGTGGGGATCGCTGTAAGGTGTACGTCCGTGAAGCGCGACTACCGGCGGATTTGCGACATGGAAAGTGTCCCCTTGCGACGGTTGCCTTCGATCAGGATACCGAAAATACTGAGACCAAAGATTCAGCTCCACAGCAAGCTGTGAAGTACTATTCGCCCCGCCCGCAAGTTGAATCATTTCGCCTGCAAGAGCTACAAGCCTCTGAACGACCTGATGGTAACCGATGGAATTCTCAACAAAGATAGCATAACCAGCATCTCGGACAATTAGATTCGAGAACTGTAGCTGAATTCGATCCTCTGCTTTCTGAATCCAGCGTAAGCCTTCCGCTCTATCTGTATCCGCCAATCCGGCGGCAAGAAGAGCGATGTCTTGGAACCAGGCATGATTGTGGAATCTTGAATTCTGATTCGCTGCGTAGAATGAATCCGATTCCAAAAGTTGTGCATGGCTTCTAATCGCCTCGTCAAGTTGCGCAAGGAAACGAGCATCGCCACCTTTTCGGTCAAAACTCCCCCGGATTAGAAGTAAAGTGATCAACCGCTCTGCCGTTCCATGGTCGTACCATGCATAACGCAAATCTGAAGATCTCTCATAATAATTATCGCGAAGCCAGGACGTGACGAGATCTCGAGCCGAACAAAGAGCAGCGTCAGAACCAGAACTTTCGGCAAAGACGGCCATATATGCCGCTGGATACAGCGAATTCCAGATATATCTAAATGTCGGATTTTCTTCAATACCAGTGGGCATTGAGTTGGCTAGATCCCATTCAAGTACTATACTTCCATGAATCGGAAATCCGCCGCTTTTCAAGAATGTTTCAACTTGAGATTCCAACTCGCTATTTGTATTCCGAAGGAAAATTAACAAGCATCGCCAAAGTTCATCGCTCGGAACGAAAGCAGCGTTAACGGATTCATCCCTCAGAAATCTATCTGCCGCAAACCATTTACAGGCAGTCTTTATGGAAATTGTTGCACCATCTATCGATGGCTTGCCTTTTACATAAAGACGCAAATTCGGAATATCTTCTGGTAGCAATACTTCGTAGTGGTTCTGTATCAAGTACGCCAATTCATTGACGGAATAGCTGCAGTCTTGCCACGTTCCTTGAAGGACGTGCGTGATCTTGATATGACGAAATTTCCCATCGGCTGCTGAATACCCAATGGCAAGATAGGAAATCGAATCCCAACCGTCCAAGCGATAGGTGCACGTCAACCCATTTGCTAATTCTTCAAAATCATCAAAACTGACACGTAGTTCATATATTCCCGTGGGGCCAGAGAAATTCATATATGCGGCCGATGGGTCACAAATCAATTTCCCGTTACCGGAAAGATTATGTGCACCAAATGAGTGAATTCCTACAGAAGCATCCCCAATGCCATCGGCAACAATATATCCGCTGACTACCGCATTACGGCCGAGAAGCTCCCGATCAATTCGGGATACTAAATTATCCAGCATTCAGTCGCCCCGTTCGGACAGTCGCCTGGTATGGGAAAACAATGCACAATTCGTATCTTCTAACGTCCAGAAATTGAAATCGGGCCACCACTGATCAGAGCGACTTCAACCCCAATCGTCTGTTCAAATGCACTTTGTCGACGTACCCTCTCGGCCGCAGCCTTTGACATCTTCCCAAATAGCTCAGGATCCTCCCAAAGTGCAATGATTCCAAGAGCCATATCTTCACTGCTCTCGCCATCTGCTAGCACGCCACACGTCGTATCAACGAACTCCGGAATGGCTGTCACGGACGTAGTCACTGGGACAAGTCCTGAGGACATTGCTTCGTCACGGGAAACACCTTGGGAATCCATTCGTGTAGGAGTGAGGAATACTCCATAATCCTTGTGGTGACCTGCGATTTCCGGTTGACTCAAGAATTTTCGTTCGACTTTGACATTTTCAAGTCCCTGTAGAGGGGCCAGGACCTCGTCGAATAGAGCACCGTCGCCAAGGAAATGAAAGACTGAACTATTAAACATGGGGTGTTCCTTAAGGAGAAGAACAGTCTCAACACTAAGGTCATTTGCATATTTTCTAGATGCAAATGGTCGAATGCTTAAAATCCGAAATCTTTGATCTGCAGGTTTTGTTTCATATTTAAAAATTTCAGTATCAATAAAATTGTGAATAATTGAATATTGCCACTCGTCAAGGCGTATCCCGATATCTTCGCTGACTTCCTCGAAGAAATATTTCGACACAAACACGTAATGCAGATTGGGGTGCTTGTACGGAAAAACTGATCGCCAGAAGTCAATACGCATATCACTAATGAACTTAGCCTTATCGCGCTCGTTTTCATTAGCGTAGTTAAACTCACGACGATACCAAGGCTGAATCTCCGCACCATGAACCCAAACAATTATCTTTGTCAGGGAAATATAGTCATTCAACACTGCCCACATTGCGGTGTCCAAAAAATGCACTAATATCGAATCAAAGTTATTTGATTCGATTAGGCGCCTAAGTTCTGCAGAACCGCCAATTTGAACATCAACATTATCAAAAGTATAAGACTCGGCTTTCGCTCTAGGATTGAAGGCAAAAACTGATGCGTCAACACCGCTCGCCTGGTAACGGCGGACTCTTGAATGAACAAAGCCGTTTCGGTAGAGTGCTGACGGCGAAGGATAAACATTTGTTAGTACGAGATGACGACTAACACTAAGCTCTGGCGTAGTTGTCTCTCTGGAATGAATTTCCTCAAATGCAATTCCAAGTATGTCTGCGGTACCCGAACCTTGCACCCTGATTCCCAAATGAATATGCGTGGAGTCGTCGGGTATAATTAATTTGTGATTTTGGTTTACGCTTAGAATCTCATTGCCAATTCGATTTCTTGATTCATCGAAATAGAGAACTACTAGAGACGACATTAGGCCTAATGTCATTACCGCATGGATTGCCCCGTCATTGTTTCCATGGGCCAAGAAGCTCTCTACTGTAAGCATCGAATCCGCATAAACATACATGTGAGATTCAGTATCAAGCATTGAGGTAAGACGCGCTCCGGAATCAATACTCGCAGTGCTCAAATTAGTGTTGACTTCTCTTCGGGAGAACATTTCCTGGATCTGTCGACTGTTCAAACCCCTAGAAAATGAAGTGATTGGTTCGACTTGTGGAATCTGCTCAGCGGCAGTGAGCAGCCGGCTCATTGAAATTCCGGTGTTTAGACTTTGACCCCAGTCGTCAACTTCTTTGAAATCCTCATTGATTTCGCTGTAGTCAAATGAAGGAATCACTAGATACTCACCGCCTGCAATGCGGTCCTGTCTGTCTTCGCACCGCCACACCCTGTGGCCAGCCAAAGCGTCCGTACGGCACACTGCCCTGGAGACTACTGCGCTGGATATCGAGGAAAAGGCAGACCTAAGCCCATATTTGTCGTCTGGATTGGGACAACGCACAACGGCTTCATGTTCCCCGAAACTAAACATATAGATGGAATTGCTTAGAAATTCCGTATCATACCGGGCGCTAGGGTCAAAGATGGTAACAAATTCAGAATCAACCAATTGGTCAATGGTTTGACCGCTCTGTTCAAATATGATTCGTGTACTGGTATCAATTTTCACCGTGTCGTGCCTGGTCAATCCCGAAGCGACGATGACGAGTTTCTTGTTCACCCATTTCTGAGATTCAAACATACTCTGCAAACGCTCTGCTTCGAGTTTTGACGAAGCATGACCGATTACGGTGATCGTCGGGATTCTTTTGACTGGTGGGGTGACCCAAATCTTGCTGGCCATGTATTCAAGGCGGTCAGCTGTAGTGTGCTCATGCAGAGCCTTCTGAAGCGCGACATACCTAACAAATGCAGAGTATGCATTCATGGCAGTGCTACCGGACTCATCAATCAATGCTTTAACGCTGCTGCGAATGTCCGGCTCGTAGTCACTTGATGTAACAAGGTCTCCGAACATTAGGCGTAACCCGCGAGAGTAGTTACTAATTACATGAGTATTAGACAGAATTAGATCAAATATACGACGAGCAAACATTGATTGTGATTGCTTTACTGAATTCATATTTATTCCAAAATCGTACCCTTTGTACGATTTATCAATTTCTGAATATGGCAACTTTCCTTTAATGTACTTTTTGTAACGTTCAGGAAAAGTAAATTCAGGCTTATTTTCTCCGAAATTTCGATCATAAATGGTAGTATCCATTAGACCATCTAAGGCATTAGTAATACTGTCGAAGTCACGTGAGCGCTCGGGATAGCGGTTGTAGTAGGCGCCGGCAAAACTTGCACCAGATTTTCGATCTATGGAATTGACGGGGGAATGCAGTCCTGGCTGGCAGAAGAATGGCATAAGGTAAACATTATTGTGGCCTAGGCTCATCTTGTATCTTTCGATTGAACCTATGTCGGTCGTAAAAACATAGTCGAAAAGTGTCGCAGTGGATAAGAACGAATTGTAATGAACCGGGTCCTCTTTATTCCAAAAGACCGTCGGAACATTGTTCTTTTTGCTCCACCGCAACAATTCTTGAAGCTCAGGGGAGATACGATGAATTTTACCAGCCCAGCTGCCACCGTTGCCTTGCCAGGCCGATTCGACAATTATCAAATTTGGCTGGAATTCGATGAACTCCGACTGCCAAGTTTCGAGTTTAGGAAGGTTGAGAATACAAGCACTTGCAAATGCAGATCCAGTGAATTCGTCCATGATTCCAGCGATTCGCAGTTCTGAAATGTCATTGGCCTGAACCTGACGTGATCCCAAATCTAGCGAAGTTCCATCGATATACTCGGTGTTTTCGGTCAAGCGCTTCTTTGAACTCTTGATCACGAGGCCAAGTGCTTCCAAGTCAATCGACAAGTCTTGATTCTGCTTGGTCAGTAACTCAATTTCACTAACGAGCCGGCTCTCGACTTTTTCCTGCTCTGCTTGTGTACGATTTAGTTGGTCCTTGATGCGTCCAATTTCCATACGCAATACAGAATTTCGTTCGGACGCCTCTAGTTCAGAAAGCAAATTTTCTCGTGAAATTTCATTACTATTCATCGTGCACTTCTCTCGACTTTTTCACTTCAATGGCGAGCATTGGGAGTTTCCACAACAGCGAAATAAACCCCATAAGTGATTTACTTTCCTTAGTGATAAGTGTTCCGATTTGAAAGCTAACACTATTACTCATTGATGTAAAATTGCGTTCGTAGTTGTCGACTTCTGAAATGCAACTAGCTATCCGCTTTGAGGCCGCAGAAATATCTTTTTCTGCCTTATTCAGCTTGCGCGCATATAGTCCGCGGCTAATGGTCAATTCTTTAACGTTTTCGATAAACTTGTCATTTTTGAGGTTCGAGGCGGCGAGTTCAGCAGTTAGATTCTGATTACGAATCATCATGCTTCTCCACTCGTCGATTACTTCTTCGACAGTGAGATCCAATTCCTGTCGTAAGATTTGAGTCGTCCTATTTTCTGAGGCATCAGACAGTCGTTGAGACAGTTCAAGGGCATCTCTCTGCGCACGAAGGGTGCCCTCTTGGGTCCCTTGCAAAGAGTTTATTTGAGACAAAAGTCTATCTACCTGAGACTCGAGTTCGGCATTGCGCAATTGAATGCGCTGTAGGTCCTCTGTTTGAGCGTTTAGCTGATGTAAGAGTGTTACTTCTTGAACTCTGCTGTGCTTAGGTGTAGTGCTTTCGTCGTAATCTGTCATCGTTTGGATCCCCATATATTTCTATATTCTCAAGTTTGATGTTTCGTTGTCTACTCGAAGATTCAGTTTGATACGTGCGATGTTTGATCGATTTAGCCCAACTCCGTTTGCGTTTAATCTTGTGCCACATGCACAAATTAGCCATAAGATTTAGTCGATAAGTATGCAATCCATAGAAATCATATCCGTTGTGATCTTAATCTGGTTTACGTTCAATGTTGCCGTCCAGGCGCTTAGTTGGCTGGCGCTTCGTACTTCGGGAAGATGGGTACGGGTGCCGGCAGCTCCGTGGAGGCCTTAAGCTCGATGTCAAAAGCACCAAACTCCCGCGCTGACCCCTCGGCCTGTCCCAGCACCTCGAGCAACGCGGCGGCAGCTGTCGGCATTACCGGCTGGACCAGAAGCGCCACACGGCGAACCACTTCTAAGGTCACGTACAGGACAGTTTCCATGCGCTCTACATCCGTCTTGCGCAGAACCCACGGTGCCTGGTCTGCAAAGTAGGCGTTCGTGTCTCCCAAGACGGTCCAGATGGCTTCGAGGGCCCTACTGAATTCCTGGCGCGAATAGGAGTCACGGCAGATATCGAGGAGCTTGCCTGCTTCGGCCAAGATCTTTTGGTCGGCTTCCGAGAATGCGCCCGGAGTGGGAACCACTCCCCCGCAGTTCTTCGCCACCATGGACAGCGAGCGCTGTGCCAGATTGCCCAGATTGTTTGCAAGGTCCGAATTCATACGGGCCACGATGACTTCATGGTTGTAGCTGCCATCGGCGCCAAACGGAACCTCACGCAGGAAGAAGTAGCGGACCTGATCCAAACCGTACTGCGAAATGAAATCGGTGGGTGAAACAACGTTGCCCAGGGACTTGGACATCTTCACGCCGTTGTTGTGAAGGAAGCCGTGGATCATCACTCGCTTGGGCAACGGCAGCTTCGCCGACATCAGGAAGGCGGGCCAGTAAATCGCGTGGAAGCGGGAAATGTCCTTGCCGATCACGTGGACGTCTGCGGGCCAGTACTTCTTGAAGGAATCTGACTCGACGTCGGGGAACCCCGTGCCGGTCAGGTAGTTTGTCAGCGCGTCGACCCACACGTACATGACGTGGTCCTTGTTGCCCGGGACCGGAACACCCCAGTCAAAGGTCGTGCGTGAAATCGACAGGTCCTCCAGACCGCGCTCAACAAAGCGGATGACTTCATTGAAGCGCGAGTGGGGCGCGCCGAAATCGGGCTGAGACTTGTAAAGCTCAAGCAGCTTGTCTTGGTAAGCGGAGAGCTTGAAGAAGTACGATTCCTCTTCGGTCCAGGTGACCTCGGTGTCTGTTTCCTTGGAGTATCGAACTCCGTCCTCACGGACTTCGGTATCCTCCTCGGCGTGGAAGGCTTCGTCGCGCACCGAGTACCAGCCTGCGTACTTGTCCAGGTAGATGTCGCCGTTCGCCTCCATGCGCTTCCAGATGGCCTGGGCAGCGGCATAGTGGTCGGAGTCGGTTGTGCGGATGAAGCGATCGTAGCTGATGCCCAGCTCGTCGTTCATGGCCTGGAAGGCATCAGAATTCCGCTGGGCCAGCTCGCGCGGGGTGATCCCTTGCTTCTCCGCTGTCTGCAACATCTTTTGGCCGTGCTCGTCGGTACCGGTCATGAAGAACACGTCGAAGCCGTCGAGGCGCTTGAAACGAGCCATGGCGTCAGTCGCGATTACCTCGTAGGCATGCCCGATGTGTGGCACGCCGTTCGGGTAGGAGATGGCGGTGGTGATATAAAACGGAGTCTGCTCAGAAGTCACCTTAGAAATCTACCGTAGTTTGGCAGTAATCTGCCCATCGGAATCGCTATGTGAGCTGATCGAGTTGGTCCCAAAAAGCAATGCGCAGTGCCCTGCGGACTTCCTGCAGGTCGGTCTTCCACTCGCCGATACGCTGGGCGCAATCTTTGAGCAGCACACGGTCGATTTCCGCAGGCAACAGCGGTCGATCTGCAATCAAGTCCTTGAGCTCCGCTTGCGTGGTGCTGGCGTGCCAGTTCCGCGCGACGCTGGCACCGACTTCCTCGGCCACGTCCATGTCCGAAGGGTCATGGGACGTGCCGGTTGCGAATCCCGAGCTCTGCTGTGTTGAGCTGTAGACCAGTTGATAATCGGGCGGCGTTGACATCGCCATGGGCTGAGCCTTGGGGCGGGATTGCAGCAGCGCCGGTGAGGGCGGCTTCGGGACTCCCGGCTTTGGCGCGGCGCGCAATTCTTCCGCTTCGTCTCCGGCGCCTTTGGCTTGGGTGCCTGCGCTCGCAATAGCGGCAGATTGGGCCGCATGTTCCGGATCCCAAGTCACGGCCTTCATGAAGGATGAGGCAATGAGTTCTTCGGGCAGGGTGATAATGCTGTCCACCCGTAGCGCCAAGTGTTCAGCAACCGAAGCGACGCCCAAGCGGTGATCCGCCTTCTCCACGCCGATAAGCACCACCTTCATGCCCAAGTCCTGGGCTTCTTCGACGGCCTCGGCCAAGTCATCATCGCCAGATACGAGGAACGCCACCGAAGCGGCACGATTTCGGGCAATCCCGACCAGGTCAAGAGCTAGTTTCAGGTCTACGCCTTTTTGCTCGCCGTTGAAGGAAATACGCCCCAAACGAACCTTGACGCCGGGTAGTAGGCCAATGCGTTTGTGCTGGTCGGTGAAGATGGCGTCCTTCGCGGCGTCGTACCAATAGACGCGAAGGTTCTCCAAGCCGGAAAAATCCTTGGCTGTCTTAAGGATTCCTTCAATCAGGGCCTCGTAGTTCACGGTGAAGGCTGCGCGCAGAGTTGTCCCAGAGGTTCGGTGCCCGCCGATAGCCAGTAGAAAGCTTGCGTCCACGAAAATAGCGCTCTGTGACATCATGCCTTGATCCTATGCTCTTCGGCAGTTGAGTTGGGGAAACGCGCGGATCACCTCATGTCTACACAGGGAGTTCCCAGTAAACCGCGGGGCAGGCCAACACTCCGCGCTTCATAGGCTCTATTACCGTCTGGCCGGATAGCACTCATAGACAAAACGTGCCCCGCACGCCGCCACAACTACTCACGGGACGTCGTTCCCTGAAAGTCCTGGCAGATGCGAGGCACGCTATGCGCTAATGGTTGACTCGTTTAGCGTTCGAGGTTGATTTCGCGTGCCACGGTGGCGCCGATTGCCGCACCGACGATGTCGAGCACTCCGGCCGGCAGCGCCGAATCAACTGCAAGTACGGCCAGGGCTTCTCCACGTTCTTCCTTGCGAGCCACCTGCATTCCAGCAATGTTGACGCCCTGCTCGCCGAAGACGTTGCCCAGGGTGCCGATGACACCCGGACGGTCTGCATAGCCCAAAACGATCATGTGATCGGTGACGGGAATTTCGATTTCGTAACCGTTGATGCCTACGAGCTTTTCAATCTGCTTCTGACCGGTCAGGGTACCGGCAACGGAAAGCTGGGCACCTTCCGAGGATGCGCCTTTGATGGTGAGGAGGTTGCGGTACTCAGGGGAATCCGGGCTTGTGAGCAAGCGTGTTGCCACGCCACGCTGTTCGGCGAGCACCGGAGCGTTGACATAGGAGACCTGATCCGAAACCACGTCCATGAAAACACCCTTGAGAGCTGAAAGCTCGAGGGCCTTCACATCCAGGGAAGCGATTTCACCGGCAACCACAACGTCTATGCTGGTCAACGAACCAACGGTCAATGCGTTGAAGATTCGTCCCAGCTTTTCAATCAGCGGGATGCCCGGGCGAACGTTTTCATCGATGACGCCACCCGCTACGTTGACCGCGTCAGGCACGAGCTCGCCGGCCAATGCCAGGCGTACGGACTTTGCAACCGAAACCCCGGCCTTTTCTTGGGCTTCATCGGTCGATGCTCCGAGGTGCGGGGTGACAGTGACATTCTCGAATTCAAAGAACGGCAAATCGACGCTTGGTTCCTTGACGAAAACGTCAATACCAGCGCCAGCGATCTGTTCATTCTTCAATGCAGTGTAAAGGGCGTCTTGATCAACGAGGCCACCGCGGGCAACATTGATGACGTAAGCCGACTTCTTCATTTTCGCAAACGCGTCCGCGCCCAGCATGCCCAGGGTTTCCGGTGTCTTTGGCATGTGGATGGTGATGAAGTCAGACTGGGCCAACAACTCATCCAGGCTAACCAAGGTGACACCAAGCTGCTGCGCGCGGGCAGGGGTGATGTATGGGTCATAGGCGAGGATGTCCATGCCGAAGCCCTGAAGCCGGGCGGCAACCAAGGCACCAATGCGGCCAAGACCGATGATTCCGGCCTTCTTCTCGAACAGCTCGATACCGGTGTAAGAGCTACGCTTCCAGGCGCCGCCCTTCAACGAAGCGTTTGCCGCGGGGATCCGACGCGCCAGCGATACGATGTGCCCCACCGTCAGTTCGGCAGCGGAGATGATGTTGGAGGTCGGGGCGTTTACGACCATGACGCCAGCCTGAGTAGCGGCCTTGATGTCAACATTGTCCAAGCCGACACCGGCGCGGGCAATGACCTTGAGGTTCTTGGCAACGGCAATGGCCTCGGCATCCACTTGGGTTGCCGAACGCACGAGGATTGCATCAACGTCAGCAATGGCTGCCAACAGCTGGGAGCGGTCCGCACCGTCGGTCTGGCGAATTTCGAAATCGGGACCCAGGGCCGCAACGGTTGCGGGCGAGAGTTCTTCGGCCAAAAGGACGACTGGCTTTTTTACAGACACGGGGGTGGCACCTTTGCTATTTCAGTGGGCTGGATGCTTGGCCCGAACGACAGCCGGACCAGATGCCAGATTATCGCCCACCGCGTCATAGTCCGGGGTTCACTGCAGGATGTTACGAACCCAAAGGTTCGCGTTGTGAACTTCTTCACATGAAATTGAAATTGCGGTGCGTTCATGGCCGGGAAAAGCAGCAAAGACTCAGTAGGCGTTGTTGTCCTTCCCGTCAGGCATGGGCCTAAAATCTTAGCCAATGCACATCACCCGGGCGAAGTTCGTTGACGGGAACCTCATGGACGTTAGCGCTGGATTGCGGGGACCCGTAGTCGCGAAATATTTTTCTTAGGCAGTCCCCAACCATAGGACAATAGATAAATGCCTCGGCCGCACGCCAAGTAGCCAACTACCAATCCCACTATGAGTTGATGCCATTCACTATTGGCCCGCTGTGGGGGGGTACTGACACGCCACCGTTACTGGAAACCAACTCGACGCATGAGCTCCATCGCAATTTCGAGAGTCATCTAAATCGTCAGAACTGTAGATTTCGGTAGCCGCCGAGAGCCTACTGCGCCAGCTGCATGCCTGGGTTTCGAGAGCGGCTCTGCCCGGAAACAATGTCCCGGCCACCAATAGCCCGAGCTCAACGGAGCACCCGTCAACTGTTGTCGTTTGGGAATCGCCGAAGCATTCCAACCACAAACTGTTCTCGGACAGCCTGCGAGTCGCGAGGCGTGCCCCGGCACATGCCCTGACGAAGAGTCAAGGTCCCTGTCATCACTACGAATGGCATCGTACAGGCCGAAAGTCGGTGCGATCCCGTGCCAAAATACTCAACTGTCCTGCATACGCCACATGCTCAATCCAAGTGGTAGGCATCGAAGCCAGAACCCCTAATTGGATCGCATGTCGTCGACATGGATAATATCTACAGGTGCCTCCGTAAAATGCGGCACAGTTTTGCATGCCCAATTAACAGTCCTTGGGTATGACTATTTGGAAAATGGGGAAGATATTGTCCGATAACGATCGGTACGAAGCGCACCGGATCGCAGCAATCGTACCTTGCTATAACGAAGAGCAAACGGTAGCGAAGGTTGTACGTGACCTCAAGGCCGCCGTCCCAAGCATGGAAGTCTACGTTTACGACAACAACAGTAGCGATGAAACGGTCCGCGTTGCTCGTGAAGCAGGCGCTATCGTCCGGTCTGAAACCCGCAAGGGTAAGGGCAATGTTATCCGACGGGCCTTCGCCGATATCGATGCGGATATCTACGTGACCATCGACGGGGACGACACCTATGAAGCTGCGGATCTGCCCCGCATGATCGACACGCTTCTCGCAGGCCCGTACGACCATGTGCTTGGTGTTCGTGAGGACAGCAGCGAGACGGGATCGTACCGACCGGGCCACGAGATGGGCAACCGGATGTTCAATAGACTCGTTAGCTTCCTGTTCCATTCGCAGGTATCCGATATGCTGTCCGGCTACCGTGTTTTCTCGCGTCGATTTGTCAAGTCTTTCCCTGCAATCTCAAAGGAATTTGAGATTGAAACAGAGCTTACCGTCCACATGATGGCTCTTCGCCTTCCTCAGGTGGAGGAAAAAGTGGGGTTCCGGGATCGACCCGCTGGAAGCGAAAGCAAGCTCAACACGTACTCCGACGGACTGAAGATCCTCAACGTTATCTTCCAGCTGGTCCGCAACGAACGACCAAACTTGTTCCATGGCGTTGTCACCATCCTCGCCTGTGCACTCTCGCTGATCTTGGGGTTGCCTGTCGTATTCGAATTCTTCGAAACGGGACTTGTTCCGCGCCTTCCGACTGCAATCCTTTCGGCCGCTTTGATGGGTATGGCCGTGTTGGTGAGTTCAGTGGGCGTTCTATTGAGTGGGGTGAGAAGGGCACGTCGGGAAGCTGCGCGCCTGGCCTATCTACGCTTGGACCCTCCGGCCCACGTTCCCGCTGAAGACACCATGCTCTACAGAAATGTGCCCAGCTCGTGAAGGCCAGGTCCAACGTAGACAGCGTCTCAAACCCGATCGAAACGGAGCATGGGGTTCCATGGTCGCGAAATGACTATATTTGGATCTCGGTCGTAGCGGTATTTGCGCTACTGGGAAGCGTGTTCATGTGGGCTGCAAACAAGCCAGGCCGCATGAGCAATGATTCCAGTTTTCAGCTACAGCAAGTACTCGGGAATATCCCACTTAATGACTGGCACCCGGCCATCATGACGGAGACCTGGCGCCTGCTCTACACGGTAACCGGGCAAATTGGTGCAATGGCTCTGGTCCAGATTCTTCTGGCATTCCTCGCTGGAACCCTCTTTTCCATCTATCTTCACGATTTGACACGCCGATGGTCTGTTTCTATTTTGGGCATCGGAATAGTGTTCTTGCCATATGTCATTACTTTCCTCGGCGTTATGTGGAAAGACGTCCAGATGATGATTGCACTTTTCATCGGCGTTGCCTTGACCCTTCTGGCTGACAGGGCTCGAAAATTCCGTGCCCCTCTATTGACGGCAGCTTTCCTCTTCTTGCTCTACGGAGTACTGGTTAGAAAGAACGCAGTATTCGCCATCCTCCCGTTGGTGATCTTGCTGTTTGTCGTTTGGCGCAACCACTCGCGGTTCAAGCCTTGGTTGACTGCGTCGAGGAAACGCCGGTTCCTCGGTCCAATAGCCGCGATTGCCATCTTCGGTATCGTGACTTTGCTATCAGGCGCTGCATTTACGGCAGTTGCAAAACCCGAACCTGCCGGACAACTGTCACAAGTTTTTCTGGATGACGTCATCTTCACCATGTCGGCCGATAGAATCCGAAGTTCCGAAGCCCCAGAAGAGTTGAAATCTAAACTCATAGCCGCCCAAAGAGACTGTGAGTCGAAGGGGATTATCTGGGATGCATATTGGAAATGCTATGGAAGGGGCGCGACCGGGAAACCTTTCGAACCAATTGCCATGCAAACCGAGCTTCGAAACCTTTGGCTCCAAGAGGTCGTAACAAGCCCTGTGAGTTACGTTGCATATCGTACGCAGACTTTTGCTCGGTTCCTCTTTGACACTGGAAGCGTGTACCGCCCGTCCCAGAACATCGAATCCGTACCTGCCGAATATCAAGTAAACGCTGGCAAAGCTGACAGTGTCCTTACCGACTACGTTCTCAAGTTCGGCTACAAGACGTTCCCTTGGCTCTTCTCTGCTTGGTTCTGGTTGGTTGCTTCCATTGCAGCCATCACTTTTGGTTGGCGCGCAAATTATCTCCGCGTTCAAATTGTGGCGCTTGCAAGCTCAGCTGCGTTGTACCTGGTCGGTTACTTCCCGATAGTCCCGGCTTCTGACTACCGGTACTCCTACTGGGCGGCAGTGGCCACAAGTATGGCCGTTGTCATGATTGTTGCGGATCGATTCTTGGCCTCCAAGCGATCACTGCAGGATGGGGAAGTGGCAGAAAGGCAAGTTTCGAAAATTGCTTCAAATTGAGTAGATTCCTATTGGTAGCCGTGCCGCTGCCCAAGACCGGTACAAATACGGATCTACGAAACCGACTTGGATAGTACCTTTGACTCTGACTCCCGCTGTCAGAATATTTGACGCTGGACTCGCGCATTTATCCGAGCCGAACGTTGAGTAACAAATGATGCAGCCGCTAACTGAGAATGGATGTTCCTAAGCAGCAGTTTCTCAGTTTCAACGGACCGTGAAGCCCTGTCAAGGCTTGCGCACTGTCCGTCTGCTTGCTGGACTTACGTTATCTCTGGGATTTGCCCCGGAACCGTAAAGGTTCCGGGGCAAATCCGTGTCTCCGGCAGGAAAGCTTTAGTCGCCAAAAGGTCGATGAAAAGTCCTTGGACCCTTCAACGGATGCGGCCCCTACCAAATCCATTGACCGAATCGTGGGCACCTCATTCGGCGAATCGGTATAGTCGAGAGACCCTTCGGCCGGCACTGTCACGCTCGGTCGGCAAGAGTCCGACTTGAACTCGCGTACTTCCTCCGCTCATCGGATCGGCTTCGACTTTGATGCCTTCGGCTTCGATGAGACTGATGGAGGGGCCAGTCAGGACATAGGTTCGAACATGAGCGATAAGTCCGGTGTTGGTCCAGGTGTAGCGGTACACCGTGGGCGGCTGGCCTGAATAGCCGCCAAAAACATAGAGGTTCTTTGTGTTCGTTCCCACACCGTTGATATCAAAGCCTTGAAAGGAATTGTTCGGGGTAACCGGCTCCACGAATTGCGACACCAGAAGGCTCTTGGCTTTTTCAATCGAAAGCTTTTGGCCCGGCGCCTTTTTCATGAGTGCCTTGAGCTTGGCCGTATTGTAGATGCCGTAATAGGTGGTCGAACGCAGTCCGCCGAGCTGAACCCGAATCGCTATCCGATTGCTTCCGTCGGCCAATGCCACTGCACTGCGTACCGCGGGACCGGAATTCCCCGGGGCAACGGCCGCAAGGTTTGTCAGCGTGCCGACTCGGCGATATCTCGCTTTCGTGGAGCCCTCGGGTGCCTTGATGTACTCGACGAGTGAAACCTCCCGCGAATGGTAGAACGGCGGTGTCTCCCCGGACCCGCTCCCTAGCCACGCATAGATTCGGCCATTTTCCGTATACACCTCAAGTGATTCGCCATGTCCATAGCCCGGCAGCTTCACACTGTCACGCTGTGTGCAATTTCCCGAAGCAGTGCGCGAACACCTTGAGAGCAAAGTGTCCGCGCCCGACGGCTGCACGAAAAAGACATCTCCACCGGATCCGTAGTCGAACGTTTGAATCACCCTGTCTGAGACAGGTGGACCGAACCGAAGGGACCTATCAGGCGTCAATGTACGCGAAGATGCGGGACTTGCCGTATTTCCAGGTGCGCTCGACGCTACGAACAAAAGCACCAAGATCGCAGAAGTGACCCTCATTCTCAACTTTTTCATCAGTCTTCTCCCCAAGAGAAATACCGAACCGAAGAGGGCCCCAGGCTATTAAGACCCCAAGTTCAAACAGGCTAACGTCGTGTATAACACACACCAATGCGCGACAACAACAGACTTATCGACAAATCATTATGGGTCGCCGATATGAACAGCGGATCCGCGAGGCGACGAAGGACATCAGGGTCCCAGGGGAAACGCTTCAAACCGACGAAAATCAGACGACATTCAAATCCTGCTCACTCATTCGAATCGCCTCGGCCGGCCTTGACCTCACCGAGAATAACCGGGGTAATCCGGCGATCGGGCGGAATCACCGATACCGGGGTCCTTGCCCCCGTTTTCCCCTAGTTGTCGTTTGGAGGCGCCCTGCATTAGCCCAGCGAACCGCGCTGGAAGCAAGCAATAAGCCACACGGTTCCCCAACAACGACGCATCAACGCCAAGCACCTGGGATGAGATTCAGGACTGCTAACACCGGATTCCCGGACCCCGCCCGCCCGTGTGGATACGACGTCGCCATCGGAAATGCACACGCTGTACGGAACCGTTTCTTGCGCAGACTATTCCGCGAATCGGTATAGTCTGAAGAATTTGCGCCCTGTGCTGTCGAGATTTGTGGGGTTAGGACTGGGCGCGACTTGAGGATACGCTACCCGGATTCGTGGAATTAGATTTGGTGGGTCCGGAGTGCTGGAACACCAGCTGACGGCGCCGCTTCGCCCTCACCGTCCTTCTCGCCACGTGAAGGTCGAACCGTTCGAGAAAAATCAAGGCCAAGAGACGGGTACCTATCCCCTGAAATGAGCCACCTCGTCTTTCAGTTCCGCGCCATCGACAGTGGCCAGGACGACTGCTGCGAGCTCGCCAACCGCGAACTCAAACGCTGCTGCGAAAAACGGCTGCCTTGGGGATTCTCACGGTCTGTCAGAGGCAGGGCAGTCAGGATCATCGGGTTCCATCAAACCACCCTGGCCAGGAATCCCCTACCCACTATCAGCGAAAGCTTGTGTCAGGCTGGAACCCCGCAGTACCGCCAGCATGGAATAGCAGGCAGTACACACGGCGCCGGCGCAATCGCGGATCGGGGTTTACGCCCCGCGAACCGCGATTTCCCCCGACTTTGCGCCCTCGGCGCCGAAGACCAGGTGCCGCGTGGCGATTTTCTCGGTGAAGAACCTGTCGTGGCTGACCACGACGACCGCGCCGGGGAAATGCAGCAACGCGCGTTCCATCACTTGGGTGCTGGACATGTCCAGGTGGTTGGTCGGCTCATCGAGGATCAGCACCGAGGCACCCGAAAGCAGGCACATGGCCATGGCCACGCGTGAGCGCTGACCGCCCGAAAGGTTGCCGATGCGGTTCTTCAGGTCTGCCTCGGAGAACTGGAACATGGACAGGAAACGGTTAACGGATTTCTTGGTCGCGGAGAATGCAAGCGAGTTCGGCATCGCGTTGACCGCATGGGTCACCGTGTCTTCCGGGTCCAGATCTTCAAGGACCTGGTTGTAGGAGACAACCGCGGCGCCCTTGGTCCACGTGATGTAACCGGCGTCCTGCTTTTCCAGTTCGGTCAGGACGCGTAGCAGTGTCGACTTGCCGCTGCCGTTGGATCCGAGAATGACCAGGCGGTTGCCGCGGCGGACCTCGAAGCTGAGGTCGTTGAACAGTGTTTTCTCTCCGTAGGACTTGCTCAGCCCCTCAACGCGGCACAGGGTGTCCTTGATATGCAGGCCGCCGTAGATTTCGGTGATGATCTTGTCCACCGGGCGCGGGGCACGGGACTTCTTGATCTTGGAGAGTTTGCTGTCCAGTCCCTTGCTGGCGGCCTTGGCTGCTTCGCGACGATCGGAGATGCCTTCGGCCTCGAACGCAAGAAGCTCTGACTCGTGTACAAACTGGGATTCGAGGGTCTTGAGCTTGAATTGCTTGGCAACCACATACTCGGCGAAGTTGCCGGGGTACTCGTGCAGGTGGAAGTTCTCCACCTCGATGATCCGGGTCACCACAGAGTCGAGGAACTTGCGGTCGTGCGAGACGATGATCGCGGCGCCCTTGAAGGACTTGAACCAGTTCTCCAGCCATTCAACGCCTGCAACATCCAGGTAGTTGGTCGGCTCGTCGAGCAACAAGACGTCAGGATCCTCCAGCAGGATTTTGGCCAATGCCGCCCGGTTGCGCCAGCCGCCGGAAAGCGAGTCAATGGAACAAACACGGTGCGCTTCATCAAACCCCAGGGTCGTGAGCACGGTGTCGATGGAACGTTGGTAGTCCCAACCATCCAGTCGATCCATCGATTCAAAAAGCTCGGACTGGCGGTGGATCAGCCGGTCCATCTCATCGGCGTTCGGGTTCGCCGCAATGGCCAGGTCAATGGATGCCAACTCGACTTCGATGTCCTTGACCTCTACGAACAATTCGTCGAGCACCTCTGAAATGGTCGACGATCCGTTGAGCTCGGAGAACTGCGAGAAGTAACCGATCTTCGTTCCCAACTCCACGGCAACTGTTCCGGTATCCGGTTCGACCTGATCCAGGACGAGCTTCAGCAATGTCGATTTGCCCGAGCCATTCTTGCCAATGAGACCGACACGATCCCCTGCCTCAAGTTTGAAGAAGGCCTCACGCAGGATCTGGTTGTTTTCAAATCGCACGCTGACATCGTTTAGCCGGATCAGGCTCATGGGGTTGGGTCCTATCGAGAAGGTCGTTGGCAACACGCAAGGCTGCTTTGAAGAGTGCACGTTCCCGTAAGAGTCCGTCCGGTGTTGATGGGCAAATCACGGAGCCCAAACACCACCATCAATTCTACTGGCCGCGACGCCACACGTAGATCGCCGGCCGACGAGACACACACCCCCATCGGTCCGGCCTGGATAGTTCGATGGTTCCACCGGTACGTTCTGTGGCTTGTGTTCTACGGCGGCAAAGCCGCCCGGGCACCTCAAGCTGACACAATGGATCACCGGGCCGGGCATGATGCCGGTCTTGGCGGGGACTCGGACCCGATGACACACGTGAACAAGGAGGTGCGCCGAGGCCAACAGTGATTTCACCAGCTCACGAGACAGCTCGGCCCATGATGCCCTCGTCTGGAAATACTTGGAGCATCTGTCGGCTCAAGACGTCGAATCGATAATGCTGCACGCCGAAGCCAAAGTTGAGAGCATCGCCCATGGACGGTTGCTAGCTGGCAGCCCGATCACCCAGAAGGTTCGCAGCCGACTGGTTCAGAGCGCAATTCTGCGTGAAATCAATCTCCGCGCCGGCTAGAATCCACATCTATTTGTACAGCGGTGCGCGGCTCCCCGAATTCCCATAGGTCTCCACGTGGATGTGGTCCATGTGCAAAGTGGTGTCGTTCCAGTTGCCGGAAAATTGCTGCCCGTATTTGCCGGATTTTGAGTACTCTTCCCAACCTCTAGCAGGACCGAGCCAGATCTTGTCCTGCCATATCAAGTAGGAAATGCCAAGCGACGAACGGTTATTGATCAGGAACTGGGCCATCTCATTTCCCTTGGCGACATTAATCGGATTCCGGTAATCCTTGATCATGATGTCAGCGGCTTTGCCGGCACTGTGTCCCACCGAGCCCGGGCGAATACCGCCGATTGATGAAATCCAGCTTGAGTAGCGGACCCGAACTGCGTTCATAACCGCCAAGGTGTCGGGTTGCAGGGTGGCAATCATTGTCTTTGAGAGCAGTGCTTCGCTCATCCAGCCGATGCCCTTGCTGGAAATAACCCGGGCCCAGCCATTCTTCGATTCAAGGAAAGTGACTTTTTCGCCCGCTGGGACAACGTCAAGCACCTCATACGCAGTCGAGTTCCCCGCACGCAAGTTGATGTTGCCACTGGCCCAGCGGTATTGGACTTCAACGGGCTTGTTTTCGACTTCCGAAAGATACTGTTCGCTCACCCAGCCGGCCCCCTTGCTGGTTTTCACGTTTGCCCAGCCGTCGGCGGAGCGAGCCTGGAGCACCTTTTCGCCGGCCGGAATGACCCCTTGGCTCTTGAAGTTTGTTCCAGCGGCGATGCGAACGTTGACAGCATTGGTGGTCCATCTCGGGGTGCTGTAGTTCAGCGTCGGGGGCAGTGGCGTGGGCGGTTTGGGGGACGTTGGCTTGATGTCGGGCGCCGACGGCTTGATGGCTTTGGTGGATAGGTACTTCGACGGCACCCATCCAACGCCAACGGCAGTCTTAACCTGCTGCCAGGAGCCCGAAGTACGAAGCCATTCGACTCTGGTATTGGATGGCAATGTGGTCACGCTCTTGCTCGAGGCGCTCGCTTTCACAAATGCCTTATGCTTGCCGTTGACCCAGCGATTGACAACGGAAGGATTGAGGCGGGACAACGAGCTTGCGGGAACGAAACCCGTCTTGCCTGAGGCCTTGACCTTGACCCAATTGCCGCTCATGCCGATTACCTCGACTTTCGTGCGACGATGCACCGAAATGGTGGCACTTGACGAGTTTGAAGCCTTGGACCTCAGCGTGGTGTAGCCCTTGGTGTAGTTGTAAACCTTGGCCTTGTCCGCCGAAACTTTCGTCAGGTAGTCTCCCGAGACCCAGCCGGTTTTCGACTTGTAGGTCACCTGATGCCAGATTCCACTGACTTTCAGGACGCTGAGTGTGGTGTCTTTCGGAACTAGCGCCAACGATGCTGAAGAGGTACTGGCGCTCTTGCGTAAGTTTAGATTCGCGGTTGTCTTTTTGACCGCTTTTGCTGGCGCTAACTTGACGTTCGTATTCGTCGAAAAAACCGGGACCGGCAATTGCGCCGCAGATACAACTGTAGGTCCACCTATTAGTGAAACGGCAAGGGCCAGCACTACTCCGATGTGCTTACGCGTCATCCAAGGGCTCCTGACAAGGTGTTTGCGGCGAGCGGACAGATCCTTAGAGTATCTAATAACTTTTGTTCATGGGTAGAAATCCTGAAACATTCTCTTCACCATCGCAAAAAATCCCAGATTGGTTGCAAAAGGTACCGATTATCCAGCCCCTTTATCGGCCCCAGATACGGCAAGGATGCGCCGCAACCGGGCAAACTCTCGGTCTTTTTTGGTTTCCGGCTGGATCAGCCACGGTTGGCACCATTCATCAGGCGGAAATCTATGCTCGGCACCCCGCGATTCAATGGGGCAGCCATGGGAGCCTCCGGAGATTCGCTCCGCCACACCGCTTGCAATCGACCCGGATGCAAAAAGGGCGAAGACTGGTAACGTACGTCACAGTGCCTGAAGGTTGAAGTTGTCATCTAGATGATTGATTCCAAGGGGTGACAGCGCAGACAAGGGTGTCCAGACTCGAATTACTACCCGTATCGACCTTGGACGGTTCCGATGGACAACG